>NZ_JAIUHT010000038.1:0-1104 GCF_020165255.1 Mesorhizobium sp. CA12 | reverse complement strand
GGTGTATGGTTGAAGTGGGAAGGAGACCGAATGAATCCTGGTCGTCCTTTCGGACAGGCCGTGGCATGGCTCGGTCCCTTCCCACCGGTGAACCATCAACCTGAACAGTTGCACGGGGCTGTTCCAAGCAGACCCCGCACCACAGGAAGAGGCGTGGACATGATAATGCAGAACTATGTCGGCTGCGACATCTCAAAACAGTGGCTCGACTTTTTCGATGAGACAAGCGGCCGTCTTCGGCGCATCGACAACCAGGCCGACACGATCGCGGCCTATGTGGCGGGCCTTGATCCCAGCCGCGACTTCGTTGTCATGGAGGCGACAGGGGTCCATGACCGGCTGTTGCGCCATGCGCTGGCCAAGGCCGGCGTGCCGTTCTCGCGGCACAACCCGGCGCACACCCACCACTATGCCAAGTCGACCAGACGGCGCGCCAAGACCGATCCTCTCGATGCCAGGATGCTGAGCGACTACGGCCGCCGCTATCAGCCTGAGGCCGAGCCGGCGCCGCGCGAAGAAGTCGAGCAGCTTCAATCGCTTGCCCGCTACCGCGATCAACTGGTCGAGATGCGGGCAACGGCGAAGAAGCACCTCGCCGAGGCCTTCAATGAGATCGTCATTGCCGATCTGGAAGAAACGATCGCCTACCTCGACACGCGCATCAAGGCGCTCGAAAGTCAGATCGCCGACGTCATTCGTCAAAACCAGGACGCCGCTCGCGACCAGGCGCTGATGGTCTCTGTGCCCGGTGTCTCCAAGGTCGGCGCATTCTCGCTGCTGGCGCTCCTGCCCGAGCTCGGCAAGCGCTCACCCAAGGCAATCGCCGCGCTCGTCGGCCTTGCCCCGTTCGACAACAAGAGCGGCAAGCTCAACCGCAGGAGCCAGATCCAGGGCGGGCGATCACGTGTGCGCCGCGCCCTCTACATGGCAGCCCTCACTGCCATTCGAACCTGTGAGCGCTTCAAGACCTTCTACACCGCACTTGCTGCCCGGTCGGGCTCCAAGAAGCTCGCTATCATCGCCGTCGCAAGGAAGCTCCTGGTCGTCCTCAACGCTATCATTCGCGACAAAACCGCATTCGCATGAACACAGTTGCCATGCCGT
>NZ_JAIUHT010000037.1:0-1252 GCF_020165255.1 Mesorhizobium sp. CA12 | reverse complement strand
TTCCAGCCGATCATCGTCTGCCTGACGGTGGCCTCGGTCGCGCTGACGCTGTTCGTCATCTGGATATCGCTGCACGATCTCTCGCTGATGCGGGCGGGCCGCGAAAAATTCGTCGGCCTCGACAACTATATCCGCTTCCTCGGCGACCCGCGCGCCATGGCCGCGCTCTGGCGCACGGTGCTCTTCACGGTGCTGGCGACAGTGATCGAGATCGCGCTCGGCCTTGCCGCCGTGCTCTTCCTCGATCGCGACTTCGTCATGAAGCGGCTGGTCAGGACGCTACTCTTGGTACCAATCATCATGACGCCGGTGGTCGTTGGGCTCACCTGGCGGTTCCTCTTCGATCCCGCCACCGGCATGGCGAACTATCTTCTATCGCTGGCAGGCATTTCCCAAGTCGACTGGCTGGGCAGCCCACAGATCGCGCTGTTTTCGGTGCTGATCGCCGACATCTGGCAATGGACACCTTTCGTCATCCTGCTGGTGATGGCGGCCCTTGAATCAGCGCCCACCGACCCGCTCAACGCCGCCCGCGTCGACGGCGCGCGCGAATGGCAGGTCACCTGGTATGTGCTTCTTCCCATGCTGCGCCGCGCGCTTGCCATCGTCGCGCTGATCAGGGCGATCGACAGCATCAAGGCCTTCGACCTCTTCTACATCATGACGCGCGGGGGGCCGGCGCTGTCGACCGAGACGCTGAACTATTATGGCTACATCGTGGCCTTCACCAATTTCGACATCTCGTATGCCTTGGCCATCGCCATCATTCTGACCGTGTTCACCAATGTCGCGCTGCTGACCATGTACAGCGTGCTCTTCCCCAAGACAGGAGACCGCTGATGGGCAGACGCGCGCTGTTCTATCTCGGGTTGGGCCTGCTTCTCTTGGCGGTGCTGTTCCCGCTCTACTGGGTCGTCGTCACCTCCTTCAAGACGACCCGCGATGCCTTCGCCATTCCGCCGGTCTGGCTGTTCAGCCCGACGCTGGACAACTACCGCACGGTGTTCGCCAATCGCGGCTTCCTCAGCGCCTTCGCCAACTCCTTCATCGTCTCGCTCCTCTCCAGCGCGCTCGCCGTCGCGGTCGGTTCGCTCGCAGCTTATGGGCTTGCGCAGCAGCCAGCGGAGCTGCGCCGCGCACGGGAAAAATTCATCCTCAGCTTGCGCATCGCGCCAGCTCTGCTCTTCGTCATTCCGATGTATTATCTGGCGACCCGCATCGGCGCGCTGAACAAGCACTGGCTGCTGATCGC
>NZ_JAIUHT010000035.1:0-3183 GCF_020165255.1 Mesorhizobium sp. CA12 | reverse complement strand
GATGGATATAAGTAATGAGAACGATCAAGCCTATCGAACTATTAGTACCGGTAAGCTTCAAGCGTTGCCGCTCTTCCACACCCGGCCTATCAACGTGGTCGTCTTCCACGGTTCTCAGGGAATACTCGTTTCAAGGTGGGTTTCCCGCTTAGATGCCTTCAGCGGTTATCCCGTCCGGATATAGCTACCCTGCAATGCGGCTGGCGCCACAACAGGTCCACCAGAGATCCGTCCATCCCGGTCCTCTCGTACTAGGGACAGATCCTTTCAATATTCCTACACCCACGGCAGATAGGGACCGAACTGTCTCACGACGTTCTGAACCCAACTCACGTACCGCTTTAAATGGCGAACAGCCATACCCTTGGGACCTGCTCCAGCCCCAGGATGCGATGAGTCGACATCGAGGTGCCAAACAACCCCGTCGATATGGACTCTTGGGGGTCATCAGCCTGTTATCCCCGGCGTACCTTTTATCCGTTGAGCGATGGCCCTTCCACGCGGGACCACCGGATCACTATGACCGACTTTCGTCTCTGCTCGACTTGTCAGTCTCGCAGTCAGGCAGGCTTATGCCATTGCACTCAGCGAACGATTTCCGACCGTTCTGAGCCCACCATCGCGCGCCTCCGTTACTCTTTAGGAGGCGACCGCCCCAGTCAAACTACCCACCATACATTGTCCCGGACCCGGATAACGGGCCGCGGTTAGACATCCATAGTGATAAGGGTGGTATTTCAAGGGTGGCTCCACCTGAGCTGGCGCCCAGGCTTCAAAGCCTACCACCTATCCTACACATGCCACTACGAATGCCAATGTAAAGCTATAGTAAAGGTGCACGGGGTCTTTCCGTCTAACCGCAGGAACCCCGCATCTTCACGGGGAATTCAATTTCACTGAGTCTATGCTGGAGACAGCGGGGAAGTCGTTACGCCATTCGTGCAGGTCGGAACTTACCCGACAAGGAATTTCGCTACCTTAGGACCGTTATAGTTACGGCCGCCGTTTACTGGGGCTTCGATTCAGAGCTTGCACCCCTCCTCTTAACCTTCCAGCACCGGGCAGGCGTCAGACCCTATACGTCGCCTTGCGGCTTCGCAGAGCCCTGTGTTTTTGATAAACAGTCGCTACCCCCTGGTCTGTGCCACCCTCCTCTGCTTGCGCAGAAAAGGGTCACGCTTCTTCCGAAGTTACGCGTGCAATTTGCCGAGTTCCTTCAGCATAGTTCTCTCAAGCGCCTTGGTATACTCTACCTGACCACCAGTGTCGGTTTCGGGTACGGTCTATAAGGAGGAGCTATTTCCTGGAACCACTCCGCTGCCCTTTCAATCCGATAAGATTGGACAACTTGTGTGATCCGTCACTACCTCCAGGCCCACGAATATTAACGTGGTTCCCATCGACTACGCGTTTCCGCCTCGTCTTAGGGGCCGGCTAACCCTGCTCAGATTAACTTTAAGCAGGAACCCTTGGTCTTTCGGCGGGGGAGTCTCTCACTCCCCTTACGTTACTCATGTCAGCATTCGCACTTCTGATACCTCCACCGCCCCTCACGGGTACGGCTTCATCAGCTTACAGAACGCTCCGCTACCGCTCGTGATTGCTCACGAACCCTAAGCTTCGGTGTATGGCTTTAGCCCCGTTACATTTTCGGCGCAAAGACCCTTATTTAGACCAGTGAGCTGTTACGCTTTCTTTAAATGATGGCTGCTTCTAAGCCAACATCCTGGTTGTTTTGGGATCCTCACATCCTTTCCCACTTAGCCATAACTTGGGGACCTTAGCTGTAGGTCAGGGTTGTTTCCCTTTTCACGACGGACGTTAGCACCCGCCGTGTGTCTGCCGACTAGTACTCCCAGGTATTCGGAGTTTGGTTAGGTTTGGTAATCCGGTGAGGACCCCTAGCCCATCCAGTGCTCTACCCCCTGGGGTATTCGGTCGACGCTCTACCTAAATAGATTTCGCGGAGAACCAGCTATTTCCGAGTTTGATTGGCCTTTCACCCCTAGCCACAAGTCATCCCGAACTATTGCAACAGTTATGGGTTCGGTCCTCCAGTAAGTGTTACCTTACCTTCAACCTGCTCATGGCTAGATCACTCGGTTTCGGGTCTAATGCGACGAACTGAACGCCCTGTTCAGACTCGCTTTCGCTGCGCCTACACCTACCGGTTTAAGCTTGCTCGTCACACTAAGTCGCTGACCCATTATACAAAAGGTACGTGGTCACCCTTGCGGGCTCCCACTGTTTGTAGGCAATCGGTTTCAGGTACTCTTTCACTCCCCTTGTCGGGGTGCTTTTCACCTTTCCCTCACGGTACTAGTTCGCTATCGGTCATGCACGAGTACTTAGGCTTGGAAGGTGGTCCTCCCAATTTCAGACAGGATTTCACGTGTCCCGCCTTACTCGAGGACGATTGATCGCATTACGCGTACGGGGCTGTCACCCGCTATGGCCCTACTTTCCAGAAGGTTCCGCTTGTCTCTCAATCGCCACTGGCCTGGTCCGGGTTCGCTCGCCACTACTTCCGGAGTCTCGGTTGATGTCCTTTCCTACGGGTACTTAGATGTTTCAGTTCCCCGCGTTCGCCACTTTATCCCTATGTATTCAGGATAAGTTACCTATTAGCGATACTTGGAAACCACAGCAGCAAGACGGCGCGATCCGAAGGATCGTCGCATCCCTGCTGCTCTGATTTTCCAAGTACCTTAGGTGGGTTTCCCCATTCGGAAATCTACGGATCAAAGGGTATTCGCACCTCCCCGTAGCTTATCGCAGCGTATCACGTCCTTCATCGCCTGTGCATGCCAAGGCATCCACCAATTGCCCTTAAGACACTTGATCGTTCTCATTGCCAATACCCATCACGCAATCCCGAAGGGATTGTCGTTCAAGCCAAATCCCTTGCGGGATTAGCTAAGCGCAATCCCGAAGGGATTGTCGCCGGAGCGACGATCTCTGCGAGATCGCGCCTCAATGGAATTGGCACAAAAAGACCAGCTTCTCGAGATCGGTTCGAGGGCGCGGTTAGGCAAACCCATCATATGCAAGGGATTGAGCGTCCCTTGCGACAAATCACAGCTTTTCAGCCATGAAGTTCGAACAAATCTTCTCTTTACGATGTCAAACAGAACAGGCGCAGAGCATTAAGCCCGACGCAAACTCATTTTCGAATGACTGACC
>NZ_JAIUHT010000034.1:0-10159 GCF_020165255.1 Mesorhizobium sp. CA12 | reverse complement strand
AAAAGAGCGTGCCGAGCAGACCGCAGCCGAGACGGCGCAGGCTCTGACACGAGAACGCGCTTCCGCAGCATCGATCCGTGAGGACCTTAATAAAGCCCGCCTGGAGCGCGGCACGTCCCCAGCACTTTCAGGAGAGGTCACCAGGCTGAACGAAGCTCTGGACAATCAGCGCGAAGCCACTGTTTCTCTGGCCCGCGACCTGGCTGCCAAACGCGCGGACAATGACAAACTCAGAGCTGAGCGCCGCAGCGCGCAAATTGAGCCGCCGCTGCAGCCTCGCTCTGGCCGCGCATCGGTCGGCACCGGTCAGATGAAGGCTGTCAGCCAGAAGACGACTACGCGCAGCAAGCTTCGCAACTCCTCGCAGGTGATCCGCATGCGTACTATCGCGCTTCCCTTTGCCCTCCGGCCAATACACCCGATGTCGGATTGAATTCAAAACGATTGCGACGACGGTGAACGCTCCAGTCATTAGCCTGCACCATTCGCAACACACGGAGGCCCGGAAAAGGGGATCGCAAGGAGTTCCGCTCTGCGCTACGTCAGACCGATCACGCTGCCTTTCGCGTTCAATTCGCACCCGACCGGCGCCTCACGCGTCTCCACCCGTCCCTGATGCATATAGTCGATGCTGACCTGAATGGGGGCCGAGATCTTGCGTTTGCTCAACCGACGTATGGAACCTGCGCTGCTGACGCGCACACTGGCCGCACCAAACTTGGCGGCGGCCTGCTCGATTGCGTCCTGACAGGCGCGAACGACCTTATCCGGGACACCGGGCAGCGCTTCGATCGGGTGGACCGCTGATAGAACAGTGTTGTCTTCGAGAGGCTGCAGGGCGGGCGGGAGGTCGAGCGAATGTCCGCCGCCTGTGGACAGGTCGACAATGGCAGCTGGAGGTGACGGTATTGAGGCCGTTGGAGTGGTGCTGATCCCGTCATCGTTCGACGACGGACTGCCGCTGGCGCCTACGGGATCAGCGGGATCGCCGGCAGGTCCTTTGCCTTTGCCCTTGCCTTTGCCGTTGCCGCCGTTGTCATGGCTGCCATGACCCCCGTTGTCACCCTGATGGCCGCCACCGTCATGCCCCCCGCCGTGCGGGCCGGCGGCTGCAGTTCCAGCGCAAGCTACCGCGATCGAGCAAGCAAATGCCAAATAAGCCAAGCTGAATCCAAGGGATTGACGCACGGTAGTCTCCAAATGTGCCCAGCTGTCCTTGCGCGGCATGCGGTCAGAACGTCTAAACCGCCGCCCCAAGGCAAAAACTAGCGAATACGGTGCCCACGGAATTAACTAGTGGATGAATCCGCTGCATCAAGGATGCTGTGGGGGGCGATCGCGATAGCGGCAACACAGCAATTTTTCCCAAGACCCAGAAACCACAACGCCGCAAGTTATCGCGGCGATGTTCCAGCTCCCTGCTCGCCTTGGAGAAAGCGATGACGACCACAATGTCCCCTTTTCTCACCGCCCTCACCTCCGATGGCCCTTCCACCGACTGGGCGAAAGACATGGACCTGTACGCTTGGCTGATCGGCAGTTGGGACATGGACACGGTCCACCATCTCGACGATGGCACGATCCGGAAATGGGATGGGGAATGCCATTTCGGCTGGGTGCTCGAAGGCCGTGCCGTCCAGGACCTCTGGATCAGGCCGAGGCGCCCTGCCCCCTCGATCATGTACGGCACCACCTTGCGCGTCTTCGATCCCGGCATCGACGGCTGGCACATCATCTGGAGCGATCCGCTCAACCAGGATTACTCACGCCAGATCGGGCGGGCTGAGGGCAACGACATCGTCCAGATCGGCCATGACTCGCGCGGCCTGCAAGCCCGTTGGCGCTTCACCGAGATCACGGCCGACAGCTTCCATTGGATCGGCGAGGAAAGGATGACTGAGAGCGATTCCTGGCGGGTGACTTATGAGCATTTTGCCCGGCGGGCAGGTTCCTGACGCACTGTCTGTGGCCGATCGCAGATTTCCAGGACCGCTCCTCCTTCCGCGCGCGCTCGCCGTAACGAACCACGATCATACGGCCTTGACGATGCTGATTGGGGTGCGTGCCGACGCCTATCCGCGTCCCGGCGCATAGGCGGCCTTCAACTACTTACTTTGAGCCTTTCACCGTCAAGTGCCGGGATCGCTCGAACATCGCCAGTTTGTGCCCATATGTCATCCGCACCTCGGATCGGCACCCTTCGCATCTGAACATTGTGACGATGCGCTTCATATATTAGTGATCAACGATATATTAATAGCTACAGTGCAGCCTGTTCGACTCGGGAAATCTCCCGATCGACGATCCGGCACTCGGTGTGCCGAGACGCTCGACCGATGCGGAGCAAAACGCATGAGTGTCGAAACAGCATTGGCGCAGCTACTGCGCATGATCCACCGTCGCGCCCTGAATTTGGCTGCACTACCGGACGATGAGAGAGATCCATACTACGATAGCATCCGCCGGTCCTGTTGCGGAGCGGCCGAGCACATCGGTCAATCCCCCGACAATGCCGCCATCACCGCAAACAGCATGGTCGAATTTACCCGGGCGATGGTCGGCATCATCGAGGCGGGGCGCGGATAAATCGCGCGTCAACACGCTCGCGACGAGCTCGGGAGGTGCCGAGAAGCGCGGCTACGGCGCGTTGCCTGCGGCTCGCGCGGTGACGATTGCCATGCGCAGGTCGACGAGCGGGCTTCCAAGCGATCGCTATCTCAGATCCCGCCCCAGATGTTCGAGGACAGATGCTTGGTTGTCGGCATCACCGGCCAGCAAATATCCAACTGGTTGTCGGACGGCATGCCGTTCCGTATCCGCGTTGGCTTGCGGGCATCCTGCGCATATTTCAACGCCGCGCCCATGCGATTCAATGTCTTCAGGATCGACATAAAGTTTATCCTCAATTCGCCATGGCTGTAACGGGGGAATCCCGCCGCCTTCATGATGGCGCCTTAGATGACCAACGGTTGTTTCCGCCGCATTGCACGCAAGCGCAAGGCTCGTAACGAGAAGGACAGGCTTTGAAACATTTGTATGCAAACGAGCCGCCATGGCTTGCGAGGCGTCTGGCCGGCTCGGCTACTGCCGTTGCCGTTTCGAAACAAATTTGCGTTCAAGCGCCATCAAACCGAAACCAAACTGCAGGAAAACCGCCATCGACCGGCTCGACCGGAATTTAAACAAAGGAAAAATCGAAATGTCCAAGATTGTTCGCAATGCAATTTTCGCCATTGTTGCTGTCTTCGGCTTCGCTGGTTCGGCTTATGCTCAGCAGGCGGCCCTCAATTCGTGCAGCAACCATGACGATTACTACGCCATGTGCCTGGGCGCGAACAACGGCGACCACCATGATGGCCGCGGAAGCGATCGCCGTTAATCGACTATCCGCTGAAAAAGCCCCGCAGGCATCTCGCCGGCGGGGCTTTTTCGCGCTCCATCATCCTACCGGAAGACCTATGCCCTCGGGTTGCCAGGTCATTACTTGAAAAGTTCGGAAAGAACGGCATTTTCAAATTGCGACGGGTGGTGAGCCATGCTGGCAACCACGCCCAGCTTGTACGCCGGCAGGCCACAATGAATCACGGCGAGTCGGCGGCTGTTAGGGTAGCCGCCGCATTTAATTAGCGTTAACTAATTATAGACCGCGCTGTTCTATTCTGACACAGCGCGGTCTACTGCCACACAATGACCGTGCAGGCGGCTCTGGCCCAATCCACCCCCCCAAGCTGGAGCCGCCACTCTCACCATACTCGGCCCGGTTGAACTAATCCTTACCAAATATCCTTTCTGGTGTGTTTCGCAGAAAGGTGGCCTTGTAGCCAAATGCTCGGTCGGTCGAGCACGATGCTTGGCCCTGATCGCAGTTCGGTTGCCAGGAATCACTCTCGTTACAACGCGGCAGTCTGGCGGTCGCAGGACTGAAACATTGCTACTTTAACGTGCTATCGGTGGGTGCATAGGAGCGTGTGGCAAAATGTCGATTCCTAAAAACCTGAATGAGACAGATCTCAGATTCGAATGTCCAAGATGCCGGCATCCGATTATCCGGAAAGGCTCCTGGTTCAAGTCCGTGGCTACATTCAAATGCGGGGGCTGCCAAACACCGATACGGCTTGGATATCCGGCAAAGCTCCGATTGTTCGAGAAACACAACCAGTCAGCCAGCCCCAATCGCATCAGCCAAGCCTAATAGATACGCGTCATCTCATCCCGACCAGGCGATGTCTCCGTTGGATCAGTCTTTGAGTATAGTGGCCGTCCCTGGTCGACTTGTTTTCAAAAAATAAGAACGCGGTTGAACCGCGCCTTTTTTACTTCAGCGCTGACGATCACTGGCTACGGTGCCCTACTCTGCCGCCGCATACCCCGCGATACCCTTGATCTCGAGAAAATCCTCCAGCCCGTATTCGGCATATTCGCGACCGTTGCCGGACTGCTTGTAGCCGCCGAAGGGCAGGCCCGCGTCCCAGGCCGGGTAGTTGATGTAGACGGTGCCGGAGCGCATGCGGGCGGCCGCCTGGCGCGCCTTCTCGATGTCCTTGGCCTGGATATAGGAGGCAAGGCCGAAGACGGTGTCGTTGGCCTGCTCGATCGCCTGCTCGACTGTGTCGTAGGGCATGATCGACAGCACCGGCCCGAAGATTTCCTCCCTGGCGATGCGCATGTCGTGCGTCACGTTGGCGAAGACCGTCGGGCGGACATAGTAGCCGCGGTTGAGCTCGGCCGGGCGGCCGGGGCCGCCGGCAACCAGGGTGGCGCCTTCGTCGATGCCGCTCTGGATCAGGTCCTGGATCTTGTCGAACTGCGGTTGGCTGACCACCGGACCGAGCTTCGACGTGGGCGCATCGGCCGGGCCGACGGTGAATTTCTCTGCCGCCTTCTTCGCATAGCCGGCGGCCTCGTCATGGCGGTCGCGCGACACGAACATGCGGGTCGGCGCGTTGCAGGACTGGCCGCTGTTGCCGAAGCAGCCGGCGACGCCCTTGGTGACGGCCCGCTCCAGATCCACATCGGGGAACAGGATGTTGGCCGACTTGCCGCCGAGCTCCTGATGCACGCGCTTGACGGTGTCGGCCGCCGCCTTGGCGACCAGGATGCCGGCGCGGGTCGAGCCGGTGAAGGACATCATGTCGACATCCGGGTGGCTGGCCAGCGCCTGGCCGACGGTCGGGCCGTTACCGTTGACGAGGTTGAAGACGCCTTTCGGCACGCTGGCCTCGTCGATGATCTCGGCGAAGATGATGGCGTCGAGCGGCGCGATCTCGGACGGCTTCAGCACCATGGTGCAGCCGGCGGCAAGCGCGGGACCGACCTTGCAGGTGATCTGGTTCAGCGGCCAGTTCCACGGCGTGATCAGGCCGACGACGCCGATCGGCTCCTTGACGATGAGCGAGGTGCCCTTGATGTGGCGGAACGGAAAGGTCTTCAGCACCTCGGCCATCTTCTCCAGATGCGCAAGGCCGACGCCGACCTGGCTGTCCAGCGCCATCTGGCGCGGCGCGCCCATCTCGCGCGAGACCGCGAGCGCAAGGTCCTTGCTGCGCTTCTTATAGATTTCGATGACGCGGTTGAGGATATCGAGCCGCTCCTCGACCGAAGCAAAGCCGAACGTGGCGAAGGCGCGCTTGGCCGCCGCCACCGCCTTGTCGACATCGGCCTTGGAGCCCAGCGAAATCTGCGCGAAAGCGTCCTCGTTGGAAGGATCGATGACGTCGAGTGTATTGGGCACAACAGGATCGACCCACACGCCATCGATATAGAACTGCAGATTGTGGGACATGATTTCTCCTTGGGCGGGATATCTGATGTGATTGGGGGGCGATCGCCGGATCGTCGCATCGCGTCAGAGATGACGATGCGGCAAGAGCGATGTCAAACACAAGGGCGGGCAATTGAGCCAGGCGGCTACAGAAGAATGTGCCCCGCCGCGACCAGAAGCCCCCTTGCGGCGGCTTCATCCTCCACTTTGACGAGCAGATGGTCGCCATCGAAGGTGGACACCAGAAAAATGCCGAGTTCGTTTTCCGACAATGGCTTTATTACCGACAGCACGATGCCTGTTTCGTCGAAGGCAAAGGGACCCTGGAGTTTCAGGGCGACCCAGTCCCTGTCGTGCTGCACCCCGTCCGGCACCCGCTCCTGCAGGCAGACGACCGAAAGCTCGTCCTCGGTCCTGGTGATGCTGACGAAACCCGGTCCGTCGGCCCAGCCAGGAATGCTCTCTTTTGCTGCGAGGCGCGAAACCGCATACCGCCCCGAGAGTGGCTTCAACCGGACCCTGATTGCCATCCGAACCTCCTCTGTTTGTCGGCGATCACGGATTCGATGCACGTCTGAGCGGCAGCAATCTGCTCCAAACCGAGATTCTGCGTCAACTTGGGAGCAATCCTACAGAGATCATCGATGGCGTTCTGTATTATGCCAGCTTCTTGCTCATATAGACCGTCGTGCCGTTCATGAACGGTTCTTCGCGGTCGATCGTATAGCCGTGCTTCTTGTAAAGCGACACATTGGCTGCGAAGGCGCCATTGGTCAGCAGGCGCAATTCGAAGCGGCTCGCCGCGCGCGCCTTGTGCTCGGCCCGTTCGAGCAACAGCCGGCCAATGCCCCTGCCCTGCGCGTCCGGCGCCACGCAGACATTCTCGATCCAGAGGTGATCCTCCTCCAGCATGGTCTCGATCATGCCGACAATGCGATCGCCCTCGACGGCAAGTTCAAACGGATGCTCGGCAACTGCTCTGTCATAGTCGGCGCGCATCGGCATCGGCTCGCGGCCGATCAACGGCACCCATCTGGAATAGGCGGCGCGCACGATGTCCCTGATCGTGGCAGCGTCAGCACGTTCGGCCGGCCGAAACCGGATGGAAGAATTGGTCACAGCAAGGCTCCAGACATGAAAGCCCCGCCGGCGGATGTCGCGGCGGGGCGGGAAACGAACAAACCGGAATTTATTCGGCCGGTGTTTGTCGTCGCGCAATCGGCTTACCGCTCCCCATCGTATAGAGGCGACGTCGCTTGGTGATGGCGGGTGCAAAAACGAACATGCGCCACGCTGGGACAGGAAGTTCAGCCCGTCAAGATTTTGAGATTGGCCCAGCCTGTCGAATTCGTGGGTGTTCCATCGTCAGCTCAAAAACCAATCGTTCGTGAAAATCGATCATTCCAACCAGAACAATTCGTTGGAAAGATTTGTTCGGGAATGACATTCCTCCGGCGCACTCGCCTGGAGAATTGCATTGTCTTCCGCCATCCACATCGCGAACGATATTCCGACAAGCCCGATTTCTGCCGATCTGGCCGCAGGCCGCAAGCGGCTCGATTCAGCCTGGAACGGCATTATCCCCGGCGTCGTGCTGGTGGCGATGATCACCGCTGTGGCCTTCTCGACCCACAATGTCTCAGGCTTTGCCTTGTTCAGCCCGATGATCCTGGCCGTGGTGGCCGGCACGATCTATTCCAACGTGCTCGGCCTGCCCGCCCACGCCAAGGCCGGCATCGCCTTTTCGCAAAAGCGCCTGCTGCGCTTCGCCATCGTGCTGCTCGGCTTCCAGCTCACGTTCGGCCAGGTGTCGGGCATCGGCCTTGGCGGCGTCGGCATCGTCGCGGCCACGCTTGGCGCCACCTTCCTCTTCACCGTCGCGCTCGGCAAGCTGATCGGCGTCGATACCAAGCTGGCCCAGCTGATCGCCGCCGGCACCTCGATCTGCGGAGCTTCGGCAATAGTCGCCACCAACATTGTCACCGACGCGCGCGACGAGGACGTGACCTACGCGGTTGCCGCGATCACGCTGTTCGGCACCATCGCCATGCTCGGCTTTCCCCTGTTGGCGCCGGTCTTCGGGCTCGACCAGCACGCCTTCGGCCTATGGGCGGGAGCCTCGATCCATGAGGTGGCGCAGGTGATCGGCGCCGGCTTCCAGAACGGTTCGCAGGCCGGCGAGACGGCGACCGTCGCCAAGCTGACGCGCGTCGCCATGCTGGCGCCGATGGTGATCGCGCTCGGTGTCATGGCACGCCGCGGCAGCAGTGATGCTTCCGGCGCCAGGCCGCCGCTGCCTTGGTTCGTCGCGGCTTTCGTCGCGGTGGTGGCGCTGAACAGCCTGATCGCGATCCCGGCGCAGATCCATTCGGCGATCGCCCTCGCAGCACAGATCATGCTCACCATGGGCCTCGCGGCCATGGGCTTGCAGGCCGATATTTCGGGGCTTCGCTCGCGCGGACTGCGGCCGCTGATGCTGGCCTTCTCAGCCTTCATCTTCATCGGCTGCTTCAGCCTGATGCTGGTGAAGTTCGTGTAAGGCAGGGTCGCCTCACCTATCAGCCTTCATCATCGTCCTCGAACTCACAGGCCGCGACATAGATCGCGGCGAGCTTCTCGATGCCTGTCTGGTCTTCCTTGTCGAAGCGCCCGGGCAGCGGACTGTCGAGGTCGAGCACGCCGAACGCGCCTTCGGCATCGCGCAGAAGCACGACCAGCTCCGAGCGCGAATCGGCATCGCAGGCGATGTGGCCGGGAAATTCGTTGACGTCCTTGACCAGCATCGACATGTCGAGCTCGATGGCCTTGCCGCAGACGCCCTTGCCGACGGCGATGCGAACGCAGGCGGGCTTGCCCTGGAAGGGTCCGAGCACCAGCTCGTCATCGGAGGCGAGGAAATAGAAGCCGGCCCAGTTGAGGTCGGGCACCATCTGGTAGATCAGCGCCGCGGTGTTGGCGGCGTTGGCGACGGAATCGCCCTCGCCTTCGAGCAGCGCTTTCAATTGCGTGGCCAACTCCTTGTAGAAGGCCGGCTTGTTGCTTGTGTCGATTGCCGTTGCCGCAAACATCGTGTTGTTGCTCCGTTGCAAGCCAGCCGAGGGGCCGGCTACAGTTTGGTCTTCTCTGCCACCAATGCAGCACGTGGGAAATACAAAAACGTGAGCGACAGCCTCGCCAGCCGAAAACGCGACCGTGCGCCGCCGGAACCGCGCGAAGCGCCCCTCACCTTCGCGGTGCTGGTTTTTCCCGGTTTTCCGATGATGGCATTTTCGTCCGTCATCGAGCCGCTGCGCGCCGTCAACATTCTTGCCAAGCGCGACTGCTATCGATGGGTGATCGTCGGGGCCGATGCGGGTACGGTTGAGGCATCGAACGGCGTCGTCATCCAACCCGGTTTCTCGGCCGCCGACGCGCCGAAGGTCGACCGCATCGTCGTGTGTTCCGGCGGCGATGCCGATCATGTCGTGGCCGATGAGGCGATGAGCTGGATCCGCAAAAGCCTGCGCGGCGGCGCACATATCGGCGCTGTCGCCGACGCCGCCTTCTTCCTCGCCCGCGCCGGCCTGCTCGACGGCCATGCCTGCACCTTGCACTGGACCAGCCAGGCAGCCTTCAGCGAGGCTTTTCCGGAAATCGAGCTTCGGCGCGATCTCTTCGTCATCGACCGCAAGCGCTTCACCTCGGCCGGCGGCGTCGGCAGCCTCGACATGATGCTGGAAATCATCACGCGCGACTATGGCGCCGAAATCGCGGCGGGCGTCGCCGAATGGTTCGTGCACTCGCCATTGCGGTCGAGCGTCGACCGCAAGCTGATGCCGCTCAGGCTGCGCACCGGCGTCCAGAACGAGCTGGTTCTGTCGGCCATCGCCATCATGGAGGATGCGGTCGAGGAAAGGCTCGGCATGGCGGAGCTGGCGGAACGGCTCGGCGTGTCGGCCGACAAGCTCGAGCGCAGTTTCCGCGCCGAGCTGGATATCTCGCCCAACGGATATTACCGGCGGCTGCGGCTGAAGCGCGCCGCCGACCTGCTGGCGCATTCGACGCTGATGGTGAGGGATGTGGCGCTGGCGTGCGGGTTTGCTTCGATGTCGAGCTTTGCAAGGGCGTTTCGCGAGGAGCACGGGCACGCGCCTAAGGCGATGCGGCGGCATTAGGTGGAGTGGTGCGGCTCCACGCTCCTTCGTCATCCTAGGGCGAAGCGACGCGCAGCGGAGCGAAGACCCTAGGATCCATGCCGTGACCTGAAAGCGTCTGGCGATGCAGAATTGGCACCCGGCCGCAGCAAGGATTTTCTGCACCGCTGCATTGTCTGGCCGACGTAACGGCATGGCAACTGTGTTCATGCGAATGCGGTTTTGTCGCGAATGATAGCGTTGAGGACGACCAGGAGCTTCCTTG
>NZ_JAIUHT010000033.1:0-11041 GCF_020165255.1 Mesorhizobium sp. CA12 | reverse complement strand
GGGGGCGCCGCGCACGGGCGTCGGGCCGGCCGCGGCGACCTCGGCGAGCACGCCGCAGCCCACCCCGCAATAGGGGCAGGTGGTCCTCACCTCGCGTGCTTCTTGCATGCCTCAGGCCGCTTTCGAGGCCAGCGCCTCGAGCGCGATGAACAACCGTTCGCCCTCGACCTTGACCGGGATAGTCCGGACCGAGCCTTCGTCGGCGCCAAGCGCCTTGCCTGTCTCCAGCGAGATCACCCAATTGTGCAGCGGGCAAGTCACGGCAGCGCCATGGACGATGCCCTGGCTGAGCGGCCCGCCCTTGTGCGGGCAGTGGTCGTCGATGGCAAACACCTTGTCGTCTGCCGTGCGAAAGACGGCGACCTTGCCTTGCGGTGTCGCAACGCAACGCGCACCGCGCGGCGGAATATCGGTGATGGAGCCGATGGCGATCCAGTTCATATTGGTCACTCCGCCGCCTCCGCGAACCCGACCGACGCCATCGGCCTGAACTCATGCTTGTCCTTGCCGGAGACGCGCTCCGACCACGGATCGACCTGGGCGAATTTTTGGCTGAAGACGAAGCGGTCGAAGAGCGTCCTGCGGCGCTCGGCATCGTCCAGGATCTGCTTCTTGATCTCGGCGGTGCCGATCCGCTTGGCCCATTTGTAGATGCGCTCCAGATAGCGGGCCTGCTCGCGATACATCTGGACGAGCGCCACGATCGCCTCCAGCGCCTCGTCCTCGGTCTTCACCAGCCCCAGCACTTCCGTGCCCTTGATGTCGAGGCCGGCGGCGCCCGCGAAGTGGATCTCGTAGCCAGAGTCGACGCACACCACGCCGACATCCTTGCAGGTCGCTTCCGCGCAGTTGCGCGGGCATCCCGACACCGCCATCTTCACCTTGGCCGGCGTCCAGGAACCCCACATGAACTTCTCGATACGGATGCCGAGCCCGGTCGAATCCTGCGTGCCGAAGCGGCACCAGTCCGAGCCGACGCAGGTCTTCACCGTGCGCAGGCCCTTAGCATAAGCATGTCCGGAGACGAAGCCCGCCTTGCCGAGATCGGCCCATACCGCCGGCAGGTCTTCCTTGCGGATGCCAAGCATGTCGATGCGCTGGCCGCCCGTCACCTTGACCATCGGGATATCGAACTTGTCGACCACGTCGGCGATGGCGCGCAATTCGCCGGCGCTGGTGACCCCGCCCCACATGCGCGGCACCACTGAATAGGTGCCGTCCTTCTGGATGTTGGCGTGCGCGCGCTCGTTGATGAAGCGCGACTGGTAGTCGTCGGCATATTGGTCCGGCCAATCGCAGACGAGATAGTAGTTGAGCGCCGGCCGGCATTTTGCGCAGCCGCAGGAGGTCTTCCACTCCAGCTCTTGCATGACGGCGGGGATCGTCTTCAGGCCCTTCGCCTTGATCAGACGCCGCACATCGTCATGGCCGAGGCTCGTGCAGCCGCACATGGGCTGCACCGCCGCCGGATTGTAAGCCTCGCCCAGCGTGAGTTTCAGCAGTTGCTCGACGAGACCCGTGCACGAGCCGCACGAGGCCGAGGCCTTGGTGTGGGCGCGCACGTCGTCGAGGCCGGTCAGCCCCTTGGCCGTGATCGCGCCGGTGATCTTGCCCTTGCAGACGCCGTTGCAGCCGCAGATTTCCGCATCATCCGCCAGTGCCGCAACGGCCGCCAAAGGGTCCGAGGAAACGCCTCCCTGGAACGCCTGGCCGAAGATCAGCGTGTCGCGCATCTCCGATATGTCGGTCGCCTTCTTCTTGAGGTCGTTGAACCACGCGCCGTCGGCCGTCTCGCCGAACAAGACGGTGCCGATGATGCGGTTGTCCTGCAGCACCACACGTTTGTAGATGCCGGCCGACGCGTCGCGCAGGATGATCTCCTCGCGGTCGTCGCCGTCGGCGAAGTCGCCCAGCGAATAAAGGTCGATGCCGGTGACCTTGAGCTTGGTCGGCGTATCGGAGTGGACGAAGTGCCTGTCCTCACTGTCCGTCAGTTTGGCTGCCACCACCCGTGCCATCTCGTAGAGAGGCGCGACCAGCCCGTAAACATGGCCGCCGACTTCGGCGCATTCGCCGAGCGCCATGATGGCGGGGTCGGAAGTCCGCATGCGGTCGTCGACGACGATGCCGCGATTGACCTCGAGCCCAGCCTCCTTGGCTAAAGCGGTGCTCGGCCGGATGCCGACCGCCATCACCACCAGCGTCGCCGGAATGATCGTGCCGTCCATAAGCTCGACACCCTCGACCTTGCCGTTGCCGACAATGGCCTTGGTGTTGGCCTTGGTCATGACCTTGATGCCGCGCGCCTCGACGGCTTTCTGCAAAAGGTAGCCGGCGGCGGGATCGAGCTGGCGTTCCATCAGCGTCGGCATGACGTGCAGCACGGTGACGTCCATGCCGCGCTCTTTCAGGCCGGCCGCGGCTTCTAGGCCGAGCAGGCCGCCGCCGATGACGACCGCTTTGGCGCGCGACTGCGCGGCAAGCAGCATGGCGTTGACGTCGTCGAGATCGCGGTAGCTGAGCACGCCGGGCAATTCCTTGCCCGGAACCGGAATGATGAAGGGAACCGAGCCGGTGGCGATGACCAGCCTGTCGTAGCTCTCGGTGACGCCGTGGTCCGAGGTGACGGTCTTGGCCTCCCTGTCGATGGCGACGATCCGGTGACCCTTGTAGAGGGTGATGCCGTGCTTGATGTACCAGCCGTCGCCATGGATGACGATTTCCTCGAACGCCTTCTCGCCCGAAAGCACCGGCGACAGCATGATGCGGTCGTAGTTCACGCGCGGTTCGGCGTTGAAGATGGTCACGGCGTAGCGGTCGGGCGCGGCTTCCAGCAGGTGCTCCAGCATCCTGCCCGGCGCCATGCCGTTGCCGATGATGACGAGTTTCTCGGTCATGTCGCTCTGCTCCGATCTATTCGGCGGCGTAGGAAAGGGATGCGTTGTTGACGGCGGCGGCGCGCTCCATCCGGCGGATGGTGACGTGCATCCAGACCAGGCAGGAGACGACGATGAGGAAGAGCAGCATGAAACAGCTCGACCAGACCCCGGTGAGATCGTTCAGCGCGCCGAAGGCGATCGGCAGGATGAAGCCGCCGAGCCCGCCGATCATGCCGACCACGCCGCCGACCGCGCCGACGCTCTGCGGATAGTAGGCGGGGATGTGCTTGTAGACGGCCGCCTTGCCGAGGCTCATGAAAAAGCCGAGCACGCAGGCGACGCCGATGAAGGCGAGCGGGCCGATCTCGAAATGGAAGGGGATCGGCCCGCCGATGCCGCGCACGACATAGTCTGCCGAGGGGAGAGACAGAACGAGTGTCGCGACGGCACAGACGCTGAAGGTCCAGTAGAGCACGGTGCGGGCGCCGATGCGGTCGGAAAGCACGCCGCCATAGGCGCGGAAGATGCTGGCGGGGATCGAATAGGCGGCGCCGATCATCCCGGCGGTGGCGATGCCGAAACCGTACACGCCGATCAGGTAGCGCGGCAGCCAGAGCGACAGCGCCACGAACGCGCCGAAGGAGAAGAAATAATAGAACGCGAAGCGCCAGACCCTCAGGTTCTTCAGCGGCGCGAATTCCTGCCAGAAGCTTCTTGCCGGCGCCGCCTTGCCGGCGCGGCGCTCGCGGATGACCGGATCGTCGCCGGTGGTGAACCAGAAGATGGCGGCCATGACGACCAGCGCCGCGGCCCAGATCAACGCCACCGACTGCCAGCCCCAGGCGAGCAGCACGAAGGGCGCCAGGAACTTGGTGACAGCGGCGCCGACATTGCCGACGCCGAAAATGCCGAGCGCGGTGCCTTGTTGTCCAGCCGGGAAGAAGCGCGAGACATAGGCGACGCCGACGGCAAAGGAGCCGCCGGCAAGGCCGACGCCGAGGGCCGCAAGCAGCATCTGACCGTAGGTGTGGGCGAAAGCGAGCAGGAAGGTCGCGATCGCCGCGGCGAGCATGGTCGCTGTGTAGACCAGGCGTCCGCCATAGCGGTCTGTCCAGACACCGAGCACCATGCGCACGAGTGAGCCGGTCAGGATCGGCGTGCCGACGAGCAGGCCGAACTCGGTCTCGTTCAGGCCGAGTTCCTGTTTGATGCGCACGCCGATGATGGAAAAGATCGTCCACACCGCAAAGCACACGGTGAAGGCGATGGTGGACATCACGAGCGCCTGCCTTGAAGCACTGTCCTGGCTGGGCGCGGCTGGGAGGTTTGCGGTCATCTTGAGCTCCGGTTTGCGGCGTGGGAGGCGCCGCTCGTTGTGTTGATCAGAGGCGTGGCATCGGTCAGCGGGGCGAGGCCGGGACTTGCGCGGTCACTTGCGGGCTTTTGCCTTCGGTTTGGTGATTGGCGGGAAACAGCAGGAGCGCGGCAGCAAAGAGCGCCGCGGTCAGCGCGCTGCTCGCCAGGAAATCGCGACGGGTGAAATCCTTGAGCAATGTTGTTGCGATCCGTTTGGTCATCGTCGTCTCCGGTCCAAAACGAAAAAAGCCGCCGTCCAAGCCTCGCGCGTCCGTACATCCGGGATCGCGCATTGACCTGAGCGGCAGCTTTGCCTGGGGCGCCCGCCATTGGACGCCTGTTCCATTGCCCGCGAACGGGCTCGATTATTTCAAAGCACGAAGCGTGCCAGTTTCGCTCGAAAGCTGAATTTCAAGGAAAATCAATGCAGTGGGAGTTTTGACCTTCAACCGGGCCGAGCGGCGACGCGGTCAAACATTGATCAATGGCACAGGCATTGCGCATAAATTTTGTGCAATGCACAAGAATGGCGCGCAAATGATCAGGCGCGCCGCTGGCCGGCAATATAGGCGTCTATCCGGTCCGGATCGAAGATCTGGCCGTCGAAAAATCCGTCGGGGCCAAGGACCAGGCTTGCGCCCGCGGAGCCGACCGGCGTTGCCATCCTCAGCGCGCCCTCCACCTTGGCATTGGCGCCTGGCAATGCGACGCCAAGCGGCCTCAACGCCGCGCGGTAGAGATCGGGCCGATAACAGTCGCGGGCGATGGCGAGGTTTTGCGGCGTATGCGGCAACTGCCCCCAACGCACCATCTGCGTGTAGAACCAGAGCGCATGGCTCTTCCAGGGAAAGTTGGCCGCCTTGTCGAAGGGCAGGAAGAAATCCTCGACGCGCCGTGCCGCGCCCCCGCCAAGTTGAAGCTGCCCGGTCAGGGCCGGCATCTGGATCGCCTCCGGCTGGCCAAGAAAGTCGGGCCGCGCCATCAGCGCCGCCAGCTCACCGCGGTGTGCCGGGTCCTGACACCAGCGGGCGGAATGATGCAGCGCCCTCAGCAGCGCCGCCAGCGCGTCCGGGTTCTGTTCGGCCCACATCTTGCGCACGCCGATCACCTTTTCCGGGCTGTTGCGCCACAGCAGCGCCTTCACGGTGACGATGTGGCCGGTGCCCGCCGCGACGGCGGCGCTGTTCCAGGGCTCGCCGACGCAATAGCCGTCGATGCGGCCGGCGGCCAATGCATCGGCCATGAAGGGCGGCGGCACGATGACAATCTCGATGTCGCGGTCGGGATCGACGCCGCAGGCGGCGAGCCAGTAGCGCAGCTCATAATTGTGCCCGGAATGCGGATGCACGACGGCGAAACGCAGCGGTTCGCGGCCGGCGGCCGCCCGCTCGCGGATCAGTGCGCCGAGCGCTGCTCCGGCGCGCGCCGGATCGAGGTCAGGTGCTGCGCCATGCGCCGCCATGCCTTGCCACACCGCATTGGAAACAGTGACGCAGTTGCCGCCGAGCCCGAGCGAGAACGGCACGATGGTCTCGGAAGCAAGCGGCGTGAGGCCGAGGCTGCAGGCGAGCGGCATCGGCCCGAGCATATGGGCGACATCGAAGTGGCCGATGGCGATGCGGTCGCGGATATTGGCCCAGGAGGTCTCGCGATGCAGCTTGAGCTCGATGCCCTCGAGCGCGGCAAAGCCCATCTCGCCGGCTGCGACCAGGACGGCGCTGTCGAAGAGCGGCATGAAGCCGGCGGTGATCTGATGCGCTGCCGACATGCTCATTCGCCCTCCAGCGGTCCCAGCAATCCCGCCGCCGTCACCAGGCTCTGGGCGATGTCGGCGATCTTGCGGTTCTGGTTCATGGCGGTCTTGCGCAGCAGCGCAT
Organism: Mesorhizobium sp. CA12; assembly: GCF_020165255.1. Taxonomy (NCBI): domain Bacteria; kingdom Pseudomonadati; phylum Pseudomonadota; class Alphaproteobacteria; order Hyphomicrobiales; family Phyllobacteriaceae; genus Mesorhizobium; species Mesorhizobium sp. CA12. Next base: position 4,929 of record NZ_JAIUHT010000033.1, on the reverse strand, counting down.
AGGCCGCCTCCTCGCTTAAGCCCCGCGACTTCATCAATATGCCCTTGGCCCGGTCGATGACCTTGCGGTTCTCGAGCTCGCTGCGCGCCTCCTCCAGTTCGCGCGCCATACGCGAGAAAGCATTGAACCGGCTGATCGCCATGTCGAGGATCGGCTTGATGCGTTCCTTCTTCAGCCCGTCGACCACATAAGCGGATACACCGGCATCGACGGCTGCTTCGATCGAGGCCTGGTCGGAGCGGTCGACGAACATCGCGATCGGCCGCTTCACCACGCGCGACAGCTGGAACATGTTCTCCAGCATGTCGCGGTTGGGATTTTCGAGATCGATGACGATGACGTCCGGCTCGATCTCGGCGATGCGCCGGGCGATGCCGGCGACGTCATGGACGACCGTGACATGGCGATGGCCGGCGTCCCGCAATCCGGCCTCGATGATCGAGGCACGGATGCGGTTCTCGTCGATAACAAGGATGGTCAACGAACCGGCGGACATGCGCCTATTGTGCAGGCCGGGCGGAATTGTGCAATGCGGCAATCGACTGGGGTGGATCGCAAGCGCCCCCAATGAATGAACTGCTGCGCTATCGCGCCCAACCCTGTGTTGCGGCCAAGGGAGGTTGGCCGCCTTTCTCACTCCTCTCTGAAGGCGTGAGCAAAACTGTCGGCGACCGGCTGGAAGAGATACTCGAGCATGGTTCGCTTGCCTGTAACAACGGAGACCTCCACCGGCATTCCCGGATATAGCTTCACTTGCGGAAGCTTCTTAAGCTCATCGGCGCCCACCTCGACGGTCCCCCGGAAAAAAGTCGCGCCGCTGCGCTCGTCGATCTCTGCGTCGGCCGAAACACGGGTAAGGGCGCCCTTCACCGTGGGCGTGGTTCTCTGCTTATAGGCGACCAGCCGCACCGTCGCCGGCAGACCGGGGCGGACGATATCGATATCCAGGGGCTGAAGCTTGACGTCCAGCACCATCTTGTCCTGATCGGGAACGAGATCGAGAATAATCCCGCCGGGAGGTACAACTCCGCCCGGCGTGAAATATCGAAGGTTCATCACCGCCCCATCTTCCGGCGCAACGACATCGCGGCGCGCCGCGCGCGCGTCGGTCTTCTGAAGCGCCTTTTCGAGCTCGGAGCGTTTGGTCTGGATGTCACGAAGGTCCTCAGCCGCCTTCTTGATGTACGAAAGCCGGCCATTGTCGATCTGCGCATTGGCCTCGGCGATCTGCTGCCGCAGGCTTTCTATGTTCCCACGGTTCGACTCAGCCTCGCCTTGTGCTGCGATGATCTGCCGTTCGAGCTGGAGCACGCGGGACTTCACCCCATAGCCTTTCTTGAGAAGCGTGCGGGCGTCGGCCAACTCTTCCCGCAGAGACGGCAACTGGATCTCGAAGGCCGCAACTCTCGCAGCGAGCGCCGACATCTGGGCATGGTACTGGGCGATCCGCTGCTGCCAGACCTCGACCTCCGACGCCTGAACCTTGGCCTGGTCGCGGAAAATGCGCTCCTGACCGGCAAGTGCCTCGGCGACGGTCGGTTCGCTTCGCCGGGCCGACAGGTCTGCCGGGAACGGAATCGTGCTCAGGCCGTCGCGCTGCGCGATCAGGCGGGCTTCGCCGGCGAGCGCCGCATCGAGTTCACCGCGCACGGCATCGCGGTCGGATTCCGCGTCGAGCCCGTCGAGGCGGACCAGTATCTGGCCCTGCCTGACCTGGTCTCCTTCCCGGACCAGGATTTCCCGGATGATGCCGCCTTCCAGGTGCTGTACGGTCTTGCGGTTGCTGTCGACCTTCACCACCCCGGGCGCGACCGCCGCGCTCGTCAGCGGCGCGGTGGCTGCCCAGAGGCCGAAGCCGCCGAACAGCAGGCCGATGACGGCCAGGCCGCCGAAGACATGGGCGCTCACCGCCGGCCAGGCGGGCGGTGGCGGCGGCATTTCCAACGACAAGGTAGCTTCCGTCACGATCCGGTCCTTTCGGAGCTCACGACCCGAACCTGCGGCGAGGCGGACTGCTGCTCGGGACGGCGCAGTTGCGCAAGCACGCCGTCGCGCGGGCCGAACATCTGCGACTGGCCTTCGTTTAGCACCAGGACGCAGTCGACGTTCACCATCAGCGACGGGCGATGGGCGACGATCACCACGGTCGAACCTGCCTCCTTCATCGCGGCAATCGCCTGGTTCAGGGCTTCCTCGCCGACGGCATCGAGATTGGAGTTCGGCTCGTCCAACACCAGCAGCGCCGGACGGCGATAGAGCGCCCTGGCAAGCCCTATGCGCTGGCGCTGCCCCCCGGAGAGCACCGAACCCTGCTCGCCTATCTCGGTATCATAGCCATTTGGGAGCCTGAGGATCATCTCGTGCACGCCCGCCATCCGGGCGGCGGCCACGATCTCGGCCGGATCGCCTTGCTCCATGCGGGCGATGTTCTCGCGGACGGTTCCGGGAAAGAGTTCGACGTCCTGGGGGAGATAGCCCACATAGGAGCCGAAATCGGCGCGGTTCCAGGCAAACACGTCGACACTGTCGAGCCGAACCCGCCCCTGCTGCGGCGAAAGCATGCCGACGATCAGGCGGGCAAGCGTCGACTTGCCGGCGGCCGACGGCCCGATCACCGCAAGCACCTGGCCCGGCGGCACGGCGAAGGAGAGGTTCCTGAGCACGGGCTCCTTTGCGCCAGCCGGCATATATGTGACGGCGTCGACCGAGAGCTGCCCCTGGGGACGCGGCAATTCCATCCCCGGCGGGCGCAGCGACGGAGTCTCGAACAGCCGGTCCAGCCGGCGCCAGGCCTCGCGCGCCGCGGTGGTCTGCTTCCAGGTGGCGATAGCCTGCTCGACCGGCGCGAGCGCGCGCGACATGATGATTGACGCCGCGATCATGGCGCCGGGCGAGACTTCGTGGCGCAGCGACAGCCAGGCGCCGAGCCCCAGCACCGCGACCTGCAGGAACATCCGGAACGGCTTGGTGAATGCATTGATCAGGCCGGCCCAGTCGCTGGCAGTTGTCTGCAGCGCGAGCACGGACGCATTGGCCGCGTCCCAACGCCGGGCGAGCACCCCGCCCATGCCCATCCCGTCGATGACTTCGGCATTGCGGAAACCGGCATCCGCCGCTTGGTAGGCGCGCGCGGAAGCGGCGTTGGCCTGCTTGAGCGTGTTGGCCGTCAGCGCGTTGTTGGCAAGGGCGAGGCCGAACAAGATGATCGCACCGCCCAGCGCCAGAAGTCCGAGCAGGGGATGCAGCAGGAAGACGAAGCCGAGATAGAGCGGCATCCATGGCGCGTCGAACAGCGCCATGATGCCGCCGCCGCCAAGATAGCCGCGCAACGTGGCGAGGTCGCGCAGCGCCTCGGTGCGGTAGGAGGAGCCGCGCAACGCGTTCTCAAGCCCGCGGCCCAGCACCTGCGGCGACAGCATGCGGTCGATCCAGGTGCCGAGCTGCACCAGCAACCGGGAGCGGAAGAATTCGAGCGCGCCCATTGCAGCCAGCGCCGCCGTCGTAATCAGCGTCAGATAGACGAGCGTTTCCACGCTGCGTCCCGTCAGCACGCGATCATAGACCTGCAGCATGTAGATCGAGGTCGAGAGCACGAGCAGGTTGATGACGAAGCTGAACCCCGCCACCGCGGCGAAACCGCCGCGGCAGCGGGAGAGAGCAAGCTTTAGGGGAGAGAGGCCTTGCATCATCTTATCTGCCGCCCTCTGTCACTTTTCAGGCGCTCAGGTTGAAGTCGTTGGCAGTGAGCGTGGATACCCCCATCAGATGGATTTCAATGATGTGGGCTCCGCCCGCCACACTCTCGGCCGAGGTTCCGGTATTGGCATAGACGATCGTGTTGCCACTCCCGTCGCTCTGCCAGGCAACGGTATGAGCAGCCAGATTTCCACCCGAGACCGTGCCTGTTGCCGTTAGGCCAAGGGTGCTCGCAAAGTCGATGAAGTCGTGACTCGACACGCCCGTCCAGTGCTGGAAATCGAGAATGGTGTCGAAGGCCGCATGGGTTGACTCGCTCACCGCCTCGAACCGGAAATGATCGTCCCCGGCTCCGCCGCTCAACCAGTCGGCGCCGCCAAGGCCCTTGATCGTATCGTTGCCGCTTCCGCCGAAGATGTAGTCGACGCCGCTGGAGCCTGTCAGCCCGTCGGCGCCGGCACGACCGTCCGCGATGTTGGGGTTCGTGCTGCTGAGAACGATTCCGTCATCCCCGCTTCCGCCGCTGCTGCCGTTGCCGATCCAGACATTGAAAGTTAGCGGCGATGAGGAAGCGGCATGGTTGTCGGTCGCGGTAACTGTGAGCGTCCCGTTCAGTGTCTGCCCCGTAGGCACGTTGACAATCAGCGAGCCGTTGCTGGCAACGGAGACCGAGCCATTGCTGTTGAGGCCGGGCGTGAAAGTGCTCGTGAATGTGACGGTGTCCTGAGCATCGGGATCGGTCGAAACAAACGAGCCTAGGCTCGGAGCCTGTCCATCCGCCGATGGCGCCGAGCTTGGGACGAAAACCGGGGCGCTCGGCGCATGGTTGGTCACAGGCTCGTCGGCACCATTCACCGTGATGTCGATGACGTGGTCCGTGCCATCGGCCGACGTTACATGAATCTGATCATGCGGATGGTCCGCGGAGGTCAGCGCCTGAACGTTGGCGGCGCCATTGTTGAGCGTATAGACCCAGTTGCCGGCGGCATCGATGGTCAATGACCCGTATGTGCCCGCGATCGGATTGCTGCCGTTGTGCACCTGGAACGAACTCTGGCCTGCGTCAGGGTCGTTGACGGTCAGAGCACCGTTTACGGTCAGCACGGCGTCCTCGGTCACCGAACCGCTGCTGGTGCCGGTGATCACCGCCGCGTCATTGGTGCCGTGGATGGTGACGGTGAGCACCTTGCTGGTGCCGTCCGCGGTGGCCACCGTGATGCTGTCGGTATAGTC
>NZ_JAIUHT010000032.1:0-12306 GCF_020165255.1 Mesorhizobium sp. CA12 | reverse complement strand
GCCTACTGCCTACTGCCTACTGCCTACTGCCTACTGCCTACTGCCTACTGCCTACTGCCTACTGCCTACTGCCTACCTCACCACCTTCACCACCGTCCTGTCCGACAGCAACGGAAGCAGCCTCGCCATGGTTCGTGCCGTCACCGCCACGCAGCCTTGCGTCGGCGTGAAGCCCGGCCGGGCCAGATGGAAGAAGATCGCGCTGCCGCGCCCGCGCCGGCGCGGTGCGATGTTCCAGTCGAGCACCAGGCAGACATCGTAAAGCCGATCGTCGCGCTTCATCCGCTCATGGCTGGCGCCATAGGGGATCTTGACCGGGCGATTGTAGTTGCGGTCGTCCGGAACCTCGCACCAGCCGAGGTCCGGGCCGATCGGCGCCATCGGCAGCCTCGTCCTGCGTCCGCCCGCGAAATGATCGCCCCGGAAATAACCTGACAGGATGCGCATCGACGCCAACGGCGTCGCGCCGTCCCCTTCATGCTTGTTGGCGGAGATGCCGCCGCGCCCCAAAGCGCAGGGAAACACCGTCTTGCCGACTTGCAGGAAGCCTTGCGCGGGATTGCCGGGGCGCGCGCGCACCACCAAAACGTTCAAGCCCTTCGGCAAAAATGCGCCCGACGCATTGCGCGCACGTTTTTTCTTGTATGATTGGGTCACGGAACAAATCACTGTGATCGGCTGTTGCGCCGGTGAGCTTCCGCATAAATGGGGGGAGGTCAACTGAATATTCTTTTTAAAACAACGGATTGATCCATGACATCACGTACCATTCTGATCGTTGATGACGACGACGACTTGCGAGCCACCCTGGTTGAGCAGCTGGCGCTCTACGAAGAATTCGACGTCCAGCAAGAAGCGACCGCCGCAAAAGGCGTTGCCGCGGCGCGCAGCGGCGTCGTCGACCTGCTCATCATGGATGTCGGCCTGCCCGACATGGATGGCCGCGAGGCGGTGAAGATCCTGCGCAAGGGCGGCTACAAGGCGCCGATCATCATGCTGACCGGCCACGACACCGATTCCGACACGATCCTGGGTCTCGAGGCCGGCGCCAACGACTATGTGACCAAGCCCTTCCGCTTTGCCGTGCTGCTCGCGCGCATCCGCGCCCAGCTTCGCCAGCATGAGCAGAGCGAGGATGCCACCTTCTCCGTCGGCCCTTATACGTTCAAGCCCAGCCAGAAGCTGCTGATCGATCCGCGCGGCGCCAAGGTGCGGCTGACCGAGAAGGAAGCCTCGATCATCAAATACCTCTACCGCGCCGACCAGAAGGTGGTGACGCGCGACGTTCTTTTGGAAGAGGTCTGGGGCTACAATTCCGGCGTCACCACGCACACGCTGGAGACCCATGTCTACCGGTTGCGCCAGAAGATCGAGCGCGATCCTTCCAATGCCGAAATTCTTGTGACAGAAAGCGGCGGCTACAAGCTGGTTCCTTAAACATTTCATGATCAAGAGCAATTCCAGGAAAAGTGTGAAACGGTTGGGCTCGGCGGCTTCGCCGAGGACGACCGTCCGGAATTGCGTCGAAACAAACATTTAGGGCGGTCGGGCGGGACCGCTTCGGGTACGATCCTGGTGCTGGAGGGTGATGGGGTCGGCTCGTTGCACGCATCGCATGATGCACGGTGGAGCGTTTCGCGAGCCCAGGAGGGCGCGCCGCTCCAAAGGAGGGACTGGACTGACCGCTCGGGGACACAGCTAGGATGGCGCTGGATGACGACATCCGCATTCTGTCAAGCGTGAAGCTTTTCCAGGGCTTCACGCAGGAACAGCTGCGCCTGCTTGCCTTCGGCGCCGAGACCACCGTGCTGCAAGCCGACCATAAGCTGTACCGCGAGGACGATGTCGCTGATTCTGCCTATATCGTGGTCAGCGGTTTGATCGCGCTCTATCGGGAGCTGGGCGGCGAACGCGTGCCGATCGGTACGGCAGGCCCAGGCACCATGCTGAGCGAACTGGCGCTGATCGCCGATACCAACCGGCTGACCAGCGCCTCGGCCGCGATCGACTCGGAAGTGATCCGATTGAGCCGCAAGATGTTCCACCGGATCCTGGAAGAATATCCGGAGATCGCGGTGCTTTTGCATGAGCGCATCCTGGAGGAATTCCAGCAGATGATCGCCCGCATTGAGGCGCTGGCGCCCAGGTTTACGGAGTAGGATGGCGCCGGCCAGAAAGCGCCTTCGTCATTCTAGGGCGGAGCAAGGAGCGAAGCGACGCGCGCAGACCCTAGAATCCATTCCGTGACGTTGACGCTTCGCCGCGTTGCAGAATGAGGTTTTCTGGGCGAAGCGGCCTGCCCAAGGCTTCTTTGTTCTGCATCGTTGCATCCTTCGGCACCGGTAACGGAATGGATCCTAGGGTCTGCGCGCCGCTACGCGGCGCTCCGCCCTAGGATGACGAACGCGAAGGTTTGCGTCTCTTAGCCGCCGACGTCGAACCTCAATCCAATTCAAACTTCGCAATCACCGGCACATGGTCGGACGGCTTCTCCCAGCCGCGCGCCGCCTGCAGGATCTCGTAGCCGGCGAAAGCCGGCACAAGGTTGGCGGATGACCAGATATGATCGAGACGGCGGCCGCGGTTCGAGGCTTCCCAGTCCTTCGCGCGATAGCTCCACCACGTGTAGAGTTTCTGCTCGGCCGGCACATTGAGCCGCATCAGGTCGACCCAGCCGCCGGCCGTGCGCATCGCCTCGAAATTTGTCGTCTCGACCGGCGTGTGGCTGACGACGTTGAGCAATTGCTTGTGCGACCAGACGTCGTGCTCCTGCGGTGCGATGTTCAGGTCTCCGACCAGGATCGAGGCGGACGATTCGTCCCCGCTCGCCGGTACGGAGTTCATCTCGTAGACGAAATCGAGCTTGTGCCTGAATTTGCGGTTGATCTCAGGATCCGGCTCGTCGCCGCCGGCCGGCACGTAGAAATTATGCACCAGCACCGACTTGCCGCCCGCCTGCACCCAGACCGACAGATGCCGGCTGTCGTCGATCTCGCAGAACCGTCGCTTTTCGACCAGCTCGATCGGGCGGCGGGCGACGGTGGCGACGCCGTGATAGCCCTTCTGGCCGTGGAACAGGATGTGCTCGTAGCCCGCCTTGCGGAAGGCTTTTTCCGGGAACAGCTCGTCGGGAACCTTGGTTTCCTGCAAGCAGAGCACATCGGGTGCATGCTCTTTCAGGAGCCGCTCGACGATCGGCATGCGCAGGCGCACGGAGTTGATGTTCCAGGTGGCGATGGTGAAGGGCATTCAGGCGGGTCCGGCAAGAGATCGCCGATCTAGTGCCAGCCGCGCGCAGTAAAGACAAGCCGGACTATGCCCTTCGCCAGGTCGTAGGTTCGCTGAGATTCAGGTCAGGACGAGCCGAGAATGGTGGCTTCCGAGAACCGGAGCGGAGCGTACTTGAAGTACGTGAGCACCGGAAGCGCAGGAAGCCGCCATTCGCAGGCCGGCCTCACCTGAATATCGGCGGACCTACCTGGTCTTGGTATTGAGCTCTCTGTTCGCCGTATAGTCGATCGCGAAAGTGTCGGCCGGGAAGTTGCCGCCTTCCTTGACGTTGAAGATCATCACCGTCGTGTCTTTCCCTTGAGCGTCGGTGATCGTCCACTGGCGCAGCTCGTAGGTCTTCGGATCGAACATCATGGTGATCGTCGCATTGCCGAAGACCGACTTGTCGGAAAGCTTGATGGTGGTGAGGTCGTCCTCTTCCTTGACGGCCTTGACGCGCCCGCCGGAGAGGTCGATGCGGTCATCGAGCAGCAATTTCAGCGGCGTCTTCGACAGCGGGTAGAGGTCGGAGGTGTTGAGCTTCTTATTGAGGATCACCACCGACTTGCCGTCGGAGATGACGCGGAAGTTCGAGGATCCGTCATAGTTGAAGCGGATCTTGCCCGGACGTTCGAGGAAGAACTTGCCGCCGGTCTGCTCGCCTTTCGGCCCGAACTGGACGAACTCGCCGCTCATCGACTTCACCGAGGAGAAATGGTCGGCGATCTTCTGCGCCGCCGGCGGCACGGCGGCCTGCGCGGCGGCCATGAGTTGATAGCCCGGCACGAGATTGAGAGCGGCGGCTCCGCCAAGCATCAGGCCGAGGCCAAGGACCTGGCGGCGGGTGAGGGCAAATTCGGTCTGGGTCTTCATGCCGGTCACTTTCTGTGATTCGTGTCGCCGCAGTTTCTGGACTCCCACTAGGGCCTAAGTTTGGCGGGTAGGCGAGAGCCCGCATTGAACGCGCCAGACGATTTCCGGTTGCCTGCTGACCCGGATCGGTGTCTCGCCGCGCCAGGGTTTGTCGAGATTCAGGTCAGGCCGAGTCGAAAATGGTGGTTTCCGAGAACTGGAGCGGAGCGTACTTTTCGTACGTGAGCACCGGAAGCGCAGGAAGCCATCATTTGCAGGCCGGCCTCACCTGAATATCGATAAGCCCTAGAATTTGTCCTCTTCTGTCGGCACCAGGATCTCACGTTTGCCGGCGTGATTGGCCGGGCCGACAATGCCTTCCTTCTCCATCTTCTCGATGATAGAGGCGGCGCGGTTATAGCCGATGCCGAGCCGGCGCTGGATGTAGCTGGTCGAGGCCTTGCCGTCGCGCAGTACCACCGCCACCGCCTGGTCGTACGGGTCGTCGGAATCCTCGAAATTGCCGCCGCCACCGCCGCCGGAGCCGCCCTTGCCCGACGGACCGTCGTCGTCGTCCTCCTCGTCGTCCTCGGTGATGGCGTCGAGATATTCCGGCACGCCCTGCAGCTTCAGATGCCCGACGACCTTCTCGACCTCGTCGTCCGAGACGAAGGGGCCGTGGACGCGCTGGATGCGCCCGCCGCCGGCCATGTAGAGCATGTCGCCCATACCGAGCAGCTGCTCGGCGCCCTGCTCGCCAAGAATGGTGCGGCTGTCGATCTTCGACGTCACCTGGAAGGAGATGCGGGTCGGGAAATTGGCCTTGATGGTGCCGGTGATGACGTCGACCGACGGGCGCTGCGTCGCCATGATCACATGGATGCCGGCGGCGCGCGCCATCTGCGCCAGGCGCTGCACCGCGCCTTCGATGTCCTTGCCGGCCACCATCATCAGGTCGGCCATCTCGTCGATGATGACCACGATATAGGGCATCGGCTCGAGATCGAGGTCCTCGGTCTCGTAGATCGCCTCGCCGGTCTGGCGGTCGAAGCCGGTCTGCACCGTGCGCGAGATCTTTTCGCCCTTCTTCTCCGCCTGCTGGACGCGCGCGTTGAAGCCGTCGATGTTACGCACGCCGACCTTGGACATCTTGCGGTAGCGGTCCTCCATCTCGCGCACCGTCCATTTCAGCGCGACGACCGCCTTCTTCGGATCGGTGACGACCGGCGTGAGCAAATGCGGGATGCCGTCATAGACCGACAATTCCAGCATCTTGGGGTCGATCATGATCAGCCGGCATTCCTGCGGCGTCAGCCGGTAGAGCAGCGACAGGATCATGGTGTTGATGGCGACCGACTTGCCCGAGCCGGTGGTGCCGGCGACCAGCACGTGCGGCATCTTGGCGATGTCGACGATGACGGCCTCGCCGTTGATCGTCTTGCCGAGCGCCAGCGCCAGCTTGGCCTTGGTCGTCTCGAAATCGCGGCTGGCCATGATCTCTCTGAGATAGACCGTCTCGCGCTTGGCATTGGGCAGCTCGATGCCGATGGCGTTGCGTCCCGGAACGACGGCGACGCGGCAGGCGATCGCGCTCATCGAGCGGGCGATGTCGTCGGAAAGGCCGATGACGCGCGAGGACTTGATGCCGGGCGCCGGCTCGAGCTCGTAAAGCGTGACGACCGGGCCGGGTCGCACATGGATGATCTCGCCCTTGACGCCGAAATCTTCCAGCACGCCTTCGAGCAGGCGCGCGTTCTGCTCCAGCGCGTCCTTCGACAGGCTTGGATCCTTGGCGATGTTCTTCGGCTCGGACAGGAAATGCAGCGACGGCATCTCGAACGTGTCGGACCCGATCAGCGAGGTCTGCGCCTCGCGCTGGACGCGGGCACCCGGCACAGGGCGCGCCGCGGGCGCCGCGACGCGGGTCGCGGCATCGGAGCGGAAATTTTGTACTCTGGCGCCCGGCGCGGCGCGGCGCGGAGTGGGCGCCTCGTCGTCGAAATCGTCGAGGTCGGCGTCTTCGTCCGCCTCGTCGCCGAAAACGTCTTCATCGACCGGATCGACCGAAACGCTGCGGTCGTTGACCATGGCGGCGAAGAATTCCGGCTCGACGCGAGCGCGGCCGCCGGGGCTCATGCGGGCCTCGGCGAACTCGGCCGATTCGACCCGCTCGGCCGCGCGCCGCCAGGCGCTTGCCTTCGGTTCCATCGGCGGTTCGAACTCGTCGCGCTCGCGCCTGCGCCGCTCGGCGCGGCGATGCAGGAAGGCGCGGAACGACAGCCACCAATGGGTGATGGCGCCGAGCGCGAGTATCCCCTCATCGCCCTCGTCCTCATCCTCGTCGAACAGCATCTCGTCCTGTTCGCGCGGATCGGGCCGGGCGGCGCGCTCCGTGACGGCAAAGCCGTTCTTGCGCGCGATCAGCGCCGAGCCATAGGCGAACAGCCACAACATCGGCGCGGCGAGGATGACCGCTATGATGCTGGCGAACAGGCCTTTCGGATAACCGCCGACCGCGATGCCCGGGATTTTCAGAACCATGTCGCCGAACACGCCGCCGAGGCCGGTGGGCAGCGGCCAGGTGTTTGGCGGCGTCACGCAGCCTGCGATGGCCGCGGCGGTGAGCGCAAAGCCGAACCAGGCAAAGCCGCGCTTCGGCAATTTGTCGACGCCGCGCGCGGAAAACAGAAGGAAGCCCCAGATCACCGCCGGCACCAGCCCCGCGACGGCGGCAAGGCCGAAGAACTGCATGGCGAGGTCGGAGAACACCGCGCCGGCATAGCCCATGGCGTTGGTGACGACGTTGCTGGTGGCGTGCGAGAAGCTCGGATCGGCGACATTCCATGTGGCTAGAGCGGCAATGCCGAAGGCGGTGAACAGGAACAGCCCCGCGCCGACCAGCCGCCCGACCTGACGCCGCGCGAATGCCTGGATGCCGTGCCCCGTATCGGTTAGCGCGAGCGGTGCTGAAGCGCCTGAACGCATGCTCTTCCCCGTGATCGTTGCCTGGCCGGGCGCATGGCGCATTCCGGCAGATTCGAACGCCAGACTATCGGGGGGAAGGTTAAGGCCGCATTAACCATGGGCCTTTACCCGCATGGCGCGGAGACCATGGCGCGGAAACAAAGATGGCAGGCCTCGCGGCCCGCCACCTCCCTGTCTTCAAACGCCGATAGGATCAGGCCCTTCCGGGACCTGACCTTCCACGATCACTTGTTGGCGCCGCCATAGGCCATGAGATTGGCGCAGAATTCGGCGTGAGGCTTGCTCATCGCCGCGTCCTGGCATTCCTTCATCATCATGTCCTGCTTGTCCTTCGGCATCGAAGCCCAGGCCGCCTTGAAGTCGGCTTCCGGCTTCATGGTCTTCATGCTGGAGTCGGTGAAGAACGGGGCCATGTTGGACGGCTCATCGAGAGCACCGGCGAGTGCAACGCCGCTGATCATCGAAAGAGCCATTGCTCCCAGGACGATGTTCTTGATGTTCATCAGGTGGTTTCCTTCCCTCTTGTTCTGGGGGACGCCTTGATGACGCCCGCTATCCCAGTACGGAATCTGACGGGCTGATGTTTCATGCCGGCGGATCAAGTGAATGTGATCGAAACGGCTTGGATCATCGCCCGACAAAAAGGAGGCCCGGAAGGGTGTTCCGGGCCTCAAGGCGTGAGCCCCTTTCGAGAGCGTCACGACGGGATCTTGGGAGGAATTCCGGGCCGGCGGGAGAGGATCCGCCGGCCCTTGGCGAAGTCTGCCTTACGGCACAACTTCGCCGTGCTGGGTGACGTCGAGGCCTTCGACCTCTTCCTGGGTCGACGGACGCAGGCCGACCAGAGCCTTGACGATGTAGAGGATCACGAAGGTGGCGATCGCCGTCCACAGGATGGTGAAGGCGATGCCGTAGAGCTGCTTGCCGACCGAGGCGTCCTTGCCGAGGGCGTTGATCGCCGGATCTGCCAGCGCGCCGGTGAGCAGCGCGCCGACGATGCCGCCGACGCCGTGGACGCCGAAGGCATCGAGCGAGTCGTCATACCCGAAAGCATGCTTCAGCTTGACCGCCGAGATGTAGCAGACCACGCCGGCGATGATGCCGATGATGAAGGCGCCGGTCGGGTTGACGAAGCCGGAAGCAGGCGTCACCGCGACGAGACCGGCGACGGCGCCCGAGATGATGCCGAGCACCGAAGGCTTCTTGGCGACGATCCATTCGGCGAACATCCAGGCCAGCGCCGCGGCGGCGGTGGCGACCTGCGTGTTCATCATCGCCGCGCCCGCAAGGCCGTCGGCAGCCAGTTCCGAACCGGCGTTGAAGCCGAACCAACCGACCCACAGCAGCGACGCGCCGATCACCGAATAAACGAGGTTGTGGGGCGCCATGTTGGTGGTGCCGTAGCCCTCGCGCTTGCCGAGCACCAGCGCGCAGACCAGGCCCGCGACACCAGCGTTGATATGGACGACCGTGCCGCCGGCGAAGTCGAGCACGCCGGCCGAACCGAGGAAGCCGCCGCCCCACACCCAATGCGCGATCGGCGCGTAGACGAAGACCAGCCACAGGCCCATGAAGATCAACAGCGCCGAGAACTTCATGCGCTCGGCAAAGGCGCCGGCGATCAGAGCCGGCGTGATGATGGCGAAGGTCATCTGGAACATCGAGAAGACGAATTCAGGAATGTTCGCCACGCCCGGCGCCCAAAGCGTCGAGACGGTGATGCCGTGATGGAAGAATTTCGAGAAGCCGCCGAGATAGGCGTTCGTGGCGCCGCCGTCGGAGAAGGCGAGCGAATAGCCGAACATGAACCACAGCACCGTCACCAGGCAGGTGATGGCGAAGCTCTGCATAATGGTGGCGAGCACGTTCTTCTTGCGCACCATGCCGCCGTAGAACAGCGCCAGGCCGGGAATCGTCATCATCAGCACCAGCGCCGTCGAAGTCAGCATCCAGGCGGTGTTGCCGGTGTCGAGCGCCGGCGCCGGCGCGGCGGGCGCCGCGGCAGTAGCTGCCGGGGCGGCCTCCTGCGCGATGGCGGCGACGGTGCTCATGGCCACGAGCGCGAGCGAAGCGGCCGCGCGTCCCGTCGTCTTCAAGGTGGAAGGAATATTCATTGAACTCTCCGTTGGAATGGATGGTCGCCGCTTAGAGCGCGTCGGTGTCTGTTTCGCCGGTGCGGATGCGTACCGCCTGATCGATGCCGAAGACGAAGATCTTGCCGTCGCCGATCTGACCGGTCTTGGCGGCCGCAGTGATGGCTTCGACGGCCTTGTCGACCATGTCGGCGCCGACCGCGACCTCGATCTTGATCTTGGGCAGGAAGCTGACCGCGTATTCCGCGCCGCGATAGATTTCGGTATGGCCCTTCTGACGCCCGTAGCCTTTGACCTCGGTGACGGTCAGGCCCTGGATGCCGACGGCGGTTAGCGCTTCGCGCACCTCGTCGAGCTTGAACGGCTTGATGATTGCCATCACGATTTTCATAAGGTTTCACCCTTTGCTGTTGCGGTCCCCCGCGTTTGCACACCTTCACCGATCCCGAGGAGCCGGAGAGTGCCCGACAGGATTCAAGCTCCGTGCCAATTGCCGAAGCAGGGTGTTAACCTGTTGTAAACAAAGAGAATGGGCGATCGGTGCACATCATTCGCGCACGGGCATGGCAGCATGCCTGCTTATAAAATAGGCAAAAAATCGAAAATGCACGTATTCCAGGCAGTAGCCTGAAGCCGGCTCAGCGTTTCAGCCGGATCAGGCCTTCCTGGGCGACCGAGGCGATTAGCGTCCCATCCCGCGCGAACAGCGAGCCGCGAGTGAAGCCGCGCGACCCTTGCGTCGACGGGCTGTCCTGATTGTAGAGGATCCAGTCGTCCAGCGAATGGCTGCGGTGGAACCACATTGCGTGGTCGAGGCTGGCGGCCTGGATGTCGCGGTCGAAGATGGCGCGGCCATGCGCGAAGGTCGAGGTGTCGAGCAGCGTCATGTCCGAAAGATAGGCAAGCACGGCCGCCTGAATGGCGCGGTCTTCCGGCACCGGGCCGGTGGTGCGGATCCAGATGTTCTGCTGCGGCTCCAGTTTCTCGCGGCTCGTGTAGTGCTTCAGCATCACCGGCTTCATCTCGATCGGCCGGTCGCGCTCCCAGTAGCGCCTGATGCCTTCCGGCACCGCCTCGCCGAACTTGCCGAGCAGCTCGCGTTGTGTGAGCAGCGTGTCGGGCGCCGGCACGTCGCGCGGCATCGGCAGCTGATGCTCGAGCCCGACCTCGTCCTGCTGGAAGGACGCCTCCAGCGAGAAGATCGCCTGGCCATGCTGGATCGCCACCACCCGGCGCGTGGTGAAGGAGCCGCCGTCGCGGATGCGGTCGACCTCGTAGACGATCGGCAGCTTGGTATCGCCCGGCCGCATGAAATAGCCGTGCAGCGAATGCACGTGGCGTTCGGGCTCCACCGTGCGCTGGGCGGCCACCAGCGCCTGGGCGATGGTCTGGCCGCCGAAGACGCGCTGCCAGTCGACCTTGGGGCTGCGACCACGATACAGATTGTGTTCGAGCTGCTCGAGGTCGAGAATGTCGAGAAGCTCGTCCATGGCCGCGGTCATGTTTGAAATCCTTCAAGGATGTGCCATGGCCGGTTTCGGACAGGACGTGCAGGCAGTCAAGGCCGCAAACGGCAGCCGGCTGGAGCCGCGAAAGGATGATGCCATGGTCGACCGCAAGCCGAATGGAGCAGAGGCGAACGGGAGCCGCGAGGCGCCGCTCGACGTGCTCATCGCCGGCGCCGGCTATGTCGGCCTCACCGCCGCCGTGTCGCTGAAGCAGGCGCGCCCTAGCCTCGCCATTGCCATCGTCGATGCCGCCCCCGCCGGCGTCTGGCAGAAAGATGGCCGCGCCTCGGCCATTGCCGCGGCCGCCAGCCGCATGCTGGAACAGCTCGGCGTCTGGGAAGAGATCGCGCCGGAAACGCAAGCGATCACCGAGATGATCATCACCGATTCGCGCGCCGCCGACCCGGTGCGTCCGGTGTTTTTGACCTTCGACGGCGAGGTGGCGCCTGGCGAGCCATTCGCCCACATGGTGGCCAACCGCGACCTGAACGGCGCGCTGCGCCGCCGCGCCGAAAAGCTCGGCATCGACATCATCGAAGGCATGGCGGTCAGCGCCTTCGACACCAACGGCGCCGGCATCACCGTGCATCTGGCCGACGGCGCGACGCTCAAGGCGCGGCTGCTGGTCGCCGCCGATGGCGTCAATTCGAAATTGCGCGACATGGCCGGCATCAAGACGGTCAAATGGGAATACGGCCAGTCCGGCATCGTCTGCACGGTTGCGCATGAGCGCCCGCACAACGGCCGCGCCGAGGAGCATTTTCTCCCCGCCGGCCCCTTCGCCACGCTGCCGCTGAAGCCGGACAAGGACGGCACCAACCGCTCGTCGATCGTCTGGGTGGAGCGCACGCAAGATGCCAAGGCGCTGGTCGAGGGCGACGAGTTCGTCTTCGAGCACGATCTGGAGCAGCGCTTCGGCCTGAAGCTCGGCGAAATAAGAGTTGCCGACAAGCCGCGCGCCTGGCCGCTCGGCCTGACGCTCGCCCGCGCCTTCGTTGCACCGCGCTTCGCGCTGGCCGGCGACGCCGCGCACGGCATCCACCCGATCGCCGGCCAGGGCCTCAATCTGGGCTTCAAGGATGTCGCCGCCCTGGCCGAAGTCGTGGTCGAGGCCGACCGGCTCGGCCAGGATATCGGCGCGCTCGACGTGCTCGAACGCTACCAGCAGTGGCGCCGCTTCGACACGCTGCAGATGGGCATCACCACCGACGTCTTGAACCGGCTCTTCTCCAACGACATCGGCCCGCTGCGCCAGGTCCGCGACATCGGGCTGGGGCTGGTGGAACGCATGCCGAGGCTGAAGGAGTTCTTCATCCGTCAGGCCTCGGGCCTCTCCGGCGACACGCCGAGGCTGCTGAAGGGCGAGGCGATCTGAACGCCTTACTGGCCGAAGCCTAGACGACGGTCGTCATCCACGGGCGGAGCGGGAGCGAAGCGGACGCGAAGACCCGAGGATCCATTCCGTGACTTTAATCGCAGGTGCTGCGGAGCAGAATTCTGCACCGCTGCAACGCTTACAGCTCACGGCATGGCAACTGTGTTCATGCGAATGCGGTTTTGTCGCGAATGATAGCGTTGAGGACGACCAGGAGCTTCCT
>NZ_JAIUHT010000031.1:0-20794 GCF_020165255.1 Mesorhizobium sp. CA12 | reverse complement strand
ACACCTTGGCGCAAGTTCACGAAGGTGGAAAGCAGGAGGCATACGCTAGGCAGAGGTTTGGCCCAAGCTTCCGATCAATTTTTCCAGCAGTTTCGCCAGCATGTCCCGGTCCTCGCGTGTCAGGCCGGCGAGGATTTCGTGCTCGTTGGCGACGTGGGCGGCAAGCGCTTCGTTGATGAGCTCGAGCCCTTTCCCGGTCAATTGCACCACCACACCGCGCCGGTCGTTGGGATGCGGCGCGCGCTGGATTAGGCCGGCCTTCTCCAGCCGGTCGAGGCGTGCGGTCATGGCGCCCGAGGTCACCATCGTCGCCTCGTAAAGCTCCGTCGGCGTCAGCGCGTAGGGCGCGCCGGAACGGCGCAATGTCGCCAGCACATCGAATTCGCCGGACTGCAGCCCGAAGCGGGCGAAGACCGGCGCCAGGCGGTCGCGCGCGATGAGCGCCGAGACCTCGTTCAGCCGCCCGATGACGCCCATCGGCGACACGTCGAGGTCCGGTCGCTCCCGTCGCCACTGTTCCATGGCTTTGCCTGCTCGATCCATGTTGCTCACCATAAAGTATCTTGACATAAAGAATCTTGGCATTATCTTACTGCAACATGAACTGGCCGCCAAGCGGTCTCGCATCGACAGGACGAAGCAATGAGACTTCTCTGGGATTCAGCGATTTGGCTTTTGGTCGTGACGGGCGGCCTGCTGGGCATGACGCTGCCGTTCGGCAAGCTCGCCACCGCCGCCGGGGTGCCGGCCGTGGTCTGGGCCTTCGTCATCTCGCTGGGCGCAGGCGGCGTGCTGTTTCTGGCGCTTCTGCTGGGCGGCGAGCGCATCCGGCTGACCCCGCACAAGCTGCGCTATTTCGTCGTCACCGCAGCGATTTCCTACGCCATTCCCAATCTTTTGATGTTCTCGGCCATCCCGCATCTCGGCGCCGGCTACACCGGCATCATGTTCACCCTGTCGCCGGTGATCACGCTGGTGTTCTCGATCGTGCTCGGTGTCAGGCGCCCCAATCTGCTCGGGGTCATCGGCATCGCCGTCGGCTTTGTCGGCGCGGCGATGGTCGCGCTGACGCGCGGCGAGGCAGGGCAGCCGGCCGACTATTTCTGGGTGGCGATTGGGCTGCTCATCCCGGTCAGCCTTGCCGCCGGCAACATCTACCGCACCGTCGACTGGCCGCAAGGCACCGGCCCGATCGAACTTGCGGTCGGCAGCCACCTGGCCTCGGCCACGCTGCTCCTCATCGGCATTTTGACGGTTCTGGGCGGGCAAGCCTTCATTCCGCTCGGCGGCGTGCCGCTCGTGGTCGTCGGCCAGGTAGCGTCGGCCTCGGCGATGTTCGCCTTCTTCTTCCGCCTGCAGGCGGTCGGCGGGCCGGTCTATCTGAGCCAGATCGGCTATGTGGCGGCGGCCGTCGGCCTGTTCGCCGGCACGATCTTCCTCGGCGAGCACTACCAGCTTCTGACCTGGCTGGGCGCCGCCATCATCACCGTCGGCGTCTTCATCACGACCAAGGCGCAAAGCCAGACCGGCGCGCCGGCGCCGGTCCGGGTCGAGCCGGCGGCGTCCCGCAGCTAGAGCAATTCCAGGAAAAGTGTGAGCGGTTTTCCGTCCGGAATTGCGTCAAACAAAGAGATAGAGCGGTTCGCCGTTTCCGTGAAACGGTGAAACGCTCTAGTTCTCGTTGCCGCCGGCCACTGGAGGCGTGAGGCGGGCGGTCCGGCTTGCTGCCGATCAGACCGAAGCTTTCTCCGCCAACACCATGTAATTGACGTCCATGTCCCTGGACTTCTGCCAGCGGTCGGCCAGCGGATGATAGATGACGCCGGTGCGGTCGATCACCGTGAGCCCGGCGGCGCCCAGCGCCTTCGCCAGCTCCTCCGGGCGGACCAGCTTGCCGAACTGATGCGTGCCGCGCGGCAGCCAGCGCAGCAGATATTCGGCGCCGATGATGGCAAGGCCGAGCGCCTTCAGCGTGCGGTTGATGGTGGCGACGAACATGATGCCGCCGGGGCGGACCATCTGGCCGCATTTG
Organism: Mesorhizobium sp. CA12; assembly: GCF_020165255.1. Taxonomy (NCBI): domain Bacteria; kingdom Pseudomonadati; phylum Pseudomonadota; class Alphaproteobacteria; order Hyphomicrobiales; family Phyllobacteriaceae; genus Mesorhizobium; species Mesorhizobium sp. CA12. The sequence goes on along the minus strand of NZ_JAIUHT010000031.1, from coordinate 18,762 downwards.
GCCACGAACAGCTCGACATCGGCGACATGCTCGACCACTTCCATGTTCAGGATGACGTCGAAGGTCTCGCCGGCATCGGCCAGCGCCTCGGCCGTGGTGGCGCGGTAGTCGACGCTGACGCCGGCTTCCGCCGCGTGCAGCTTCGCCACTTCGATGTTGGTTGCGGAAGCATCGGCGCCGACCACTTCGGCGCCAAGCCTGGCCATAGGCTCGCACAGCAAACCGCCGCCGCAGCCGATATCGAGGAAGCGCAGGCCATCGAAAGGCCGCGCCGCGCGCGGATCGCGGCCGAAACGGGCCGCAACCTGATCGCGGATATAGGCAAGCCGCACCGGATTGAACTTGTGCAGCGGACGGAACTTGCCATTCGGGTTCCACCATTCGGCGGCAAGGGCGGAGAAGCGTTCCACTTCTCCGGCATCGATGGTCGATCGGCGGGGCTCTGGCATCGGCGGGTCTCCTCGAACGCCAAGAAGTCGGGGAACGCTAGGAAGTCGGGCGCGGGGGAGGGAATGTCAAGGCGGGTTTTTTGCCGCTGGCATCAGGGCGCCGGCAAGCCCAACCATGTCGATGGATCAGGCCGCGTTCTGTCAGCGCCTGGCAGCTTGGTTGCCGCGCTGCCGAAACAAATCGGATGGGCGAACGAAAAGCTGTCATGGACAGGGAGCGAGACCGAGACGGGAGTGTGCGAAAATGCGAATTCTGGCTTCGATCCTTTGGCAACGGCTCGACCTGGAGGGGCACGACGCTTGCCTGCTTGGCGAGACGGAAGATGGCCGGACCCTCAAAGGCCATGCGCTTTTCGTCCACGACGCCGGTCCGTGTGGCCTTGCCTATGAGGTGGATTGCGACCTGATCTGGCGTACCCGCAGGGCGCGGGTCGACGGCTTTTGCGGCATGCGGGAGATGCATTATCAGATTGAACGTCTTGCCGACGGCCAGTGGCTGCTGAACGGCGCAAGCCAGGCGGAGGTTGCCGGCCTCGTCGACGTCGATCTCGGCTTCACGCCTGCCACCAACCTTCTGGCGATCCGTCGGCTCGAGCTTGGCGCCGGCATGGCGGCGCCGGCGCCGGCCGCCTATCTGGCCTTTCCTGAACTCAGGCTCTCGCGCCTCGAACAGACCTACCGGCGGCTCGACGACAGCCGCTATGCTTATGCCGCACCCGTGTACGGCTACGATGCTGTCCTGACGGTCTCGCCGGCCGGTTTCGTTCTCGACTATCCCGGTCTGTGGCGAAGCGCTACCTGAGCCGCGAGCGCGCGACCGGCAATGTCGTGATCAACGCGACAGCGCGATCGTTGCGTGGTTCATGGCGACGCTGGTCGGCTCGATCGCCTGCACGGCTTCGCTGCCGCCGATCTCGGCCATGATGCGGTCGGCCGCCGCCTGGGCCTGTTCCATGCTCTGCCAGCGCACCACATCCACCCAGCTTCCGTCCTCGCGCCGGCCGAGATGCCGGCTGAGGAAGCCTGGCTGCCGGGCGAGCCAGTCAGTGATGACGCCGTTGCTGGCGACAAAGCCGGCTTCGGCGCCGGACTTGAGGCGGAAGGTGACGATTTCCAGGGTTTCGGTCATGACAATCTCCCAACGGGCCGTTTCGTCGGTCTTATGGCATGTTCGGCGACAAGATTCTGTCAGGATAGACGGTGCCGGGCCGCTCTTGGCCGCGCTCGCTTGCGAAGCGTTGCTGTTTTGGCTAAGGAGGCCGCGCATTCCGGCGCCGGGCTTACCCGGCGTTTCCTCTCGTTCCGGGCTCGAGCCGGCTTCAGTCAAAGGCATTTCGCTTCCATGGCGCGTATCGTGATGAAATTCGGCGGAACCTCGGTCGCCGACATCGCCCGCATCCGCAACGTGGCGCGCCATGTCAAACGCGAGGTCGATGCCGGCCACGAGGTTGCCGTGGTGGTCTCGGCGATGGCCGGCAAGACCAACGAGCTGGTCGGCTGGACCCGCGAAGCTTCCCCCATGCACGACGCGCGCGAATATGACGCCGTTGTCGCGTCGGGCGAGCAGGTCACGGCCGGTCTCCTGGCGATCACGCTGCAGAACATGGGCATCCATGCACGGTCCTGGCAGGGCTGGCAGATCCCGATCAAGACCGACAACGCGCATGGCGCGGCACGCATCCTCGATATCGACGGCGCCTTCCTGATCAAGCGCTTCGGCGAGGGCCAGGTGGCCGTCATCGCTGGTTTCCAGGGCATCGGCCCGGACAACCGCATATCGACGCTCGGCCGCGGCGGCTCCGACACCAGCGCCGTGGCGATCGCGGCGGCGGTCAAGGCCGACCGTTGCGACATCTATACCGATGTCGACGGCGTCTACACGACCGACCCTCGTATCGAGCCGAAAGCCCGTCGGCTGGCCAAGATTTCGTTCGAGGAAATGCTCGAAATGGCTTCGCTTGGCGCCAAGGTGCTGCAGGTACGCTCGGTCGAGCTTGCCATGGTACACAGGGTGCGTACCTTCGTGCGGTCGTCCTTCGACGATCCCGACGCGCCCGGAATGGGGGATTTGCTCAATCCGCCCGGAACGCTTATTTGCGACGAGGAAGAGATCGTGGAACAGCAGGTCGTCACCGGAATTGCCTACGCCAAGGACGAAGCGCAGATCTCGCTGCGCCGCGTCGGCGACCGTCCAGGCGTTGCCGCCGGCATCTTCGGCCCGCTGGCCGAAGCCAACATCAATGTCGACATGATCGTCCAGAACATCTCCGAGGACGGCAAGTTCACCGATATGACCTTCACCGTGCCGTCCGGCGACGTCGACAAGGCGCTTGCCGTGCTGGAGAGGCTGAAACCCGATGTCGGCTACGATGTCGTCCAGTCGGAAGCCGGCATGTCGAAGGTCTCGGTCATCGGCATCGGCATGCGCAGCCACGCCGGCGTCGCCGCCACCGCCTTCAAGGCGCTGGCCGACAAGGCGATCAACATCCGCGCCATCACCACTTCCGAGATCAAAATCTCGATACTGATCGACGGTCCCTATACGGAACTTGCAGTTCGTACTTTGCATTCCGTCTACGGGCTCGATAAGCAATAGCAAGAACTGAGTCAGTTGTTGCGTGAACGCCGGCCGCGGGAGAAACTGCGGCGGGCGAAATGCCCATTGGAGAACAAGCCGCGATGCGTGATACGGCCAGTGGCCCGCGCGTTCTGCTCAAACGGCTTCGCGAGCTCATGCAGGAGCCGCTGGAGCCGCAGGAGCGGCTCGACCGCATCGTGCGCGACATCGCCTCCAACATGGTCGCCGAAGTCTGCTCGCTCTATGTGCTACGCGCGGATTCGGTGCTCGAGCTCTACGCCACCGAAGGTTTGAACCCCAACGCCGTCCATCTGGCGCAGCTGCGGCTCGGGCAGGGCCTGGTCGGCACGATCGCCGCCAGCGCGCGACCGCTCAATCTATCCAATGCGCAGGAGCATCCGGCTTTCGCCTACCTGCCGGAGACGGGCGAAGAGATATACAACTCCTTCCTCGGCGTGCCGGTGCTGCGGGCAGGGCGCACGCTAGGCGTGCTGGTGGTGCAGAACAAGACCATGCGCCATTACCGCGACGACGAGGTCGAGGCGCTGGAAACGACGGCGATGGTGATCGCCGAGATGATCGCCACCGGCGATCTCGCCCGCCTGACCAAGCCGGGGCTGGAGCTCGACCTGCGCCGCCCGGTGAGCTTCACCGGCCTTTCCTTCAATGAGGGCGTCGGGCTCGGCCATGTCGTGCTGCACGAGCCGCGCATCGTCGTCACCAACCTCTTCAACGAGGACAGCGAGGAGGAGGTGCGCCGGCTGCAGTCCTCACTCGGCTCGCTCCGGCTCTCTATCGACGACATGCTGGAGCGGCGCGAGGTCGCGTTCGAGGGCGAGCACCGCGAGGTGCTTGAGGCCTATCGCATGTTCGCCAACGACAGCGGTTGGGTGCGGCGGCTGGAAGAGGCGATCCGCAACGGCCTGACGGCGGAAGCCGCCGTCGAGAAGGTGCAGAGCGACATGCGCGCCCGCATGCTGCACATGACAGACCCCTATCTGCGCGAGCGGATGAGCGATTTCGACGACCTCGCAAACCGGTTGCTGCGCCAGCTGATGGGACGCGGTCCGGAAGATGTCGCGGCCTCGCTGCCCAAGGACGCCATCATCGTCGCCCGCTCGATGGGCGCGGCCGAGCTGCTCGACTATCCGCGCGACAAACTGCGCGGCCTTGTGCTGGAGGATGGCGCCGCCACCAGCCATGTCGTGATCGTCGCGCGCGCCATGGGCATTCCCGTCGCCGGACAAATGAAGGGCGCCGTTTCCATGGCGGAAAACGGCGACGCCATCATCGTCGACGGCGAGGAAGGCACCATCCATCTCAGGCCGCAATCCGACCTGGAAGCCGCCTATGCCGAAAAAGTCCGTTTCAGGGCGCGGCGGCAGGAGGTCTATCGCGAGCTGCGCAAGAAGCCGTCGCTGACCAAGGACGGCGTTCCAGTCGATCTGCTGATGAATGCGGGCCTTGCCGTCGACCTGCCGCAGCTGACCGAATCGGGCGCCGCCGGCATCGGCCTGTTCCGCACCGAATTGCAGTTCATGGTCGCCTCGACCTTTCCCCGCGCCGAGGCGCAGGAACGGCTTTACCGCGACGTGCTCGAGGCGGCGCGCGGCAAGCCGGTCACCTTCCGCACCATCGACATCGGCGGCGACAAGGTGCTGCCCTATTTCAAGGGCGCGGTGCAGGAAGAGAACCCGGCGCTGGGCTGGCGGGCGATCCGGCTCACCCTCGACCGTCCCGGCCTGCTCAGGACTCAGATACGGGCGCTGCTGAAGGCCAGCGGCGGCCGCGAGCTGAAGCTGATGCTGCCGATGGTCACCGAGCTGTCGGAAATCGCGCAGGCGCGCGAGATCATCGACCGCGAGGTCCGGCATTTGTCACGCTTTGCGCATCACCTGCCCACCAGCCTCAAGCTCGGCGCGATGCTGGAAGTGCCCTCGCTGCTGTTCCAGCTCGACGAATTGATGAAGGCGGTGGATTTCGTTTCGGTCGGCTCCAACGACCTCTTCCAGTTCGTCATGGCCGTCGATCGCGGCAACACCCAGCTCGCCGACCGCTTCGACAACCTGTCGACGCCGTTTCTGCGGGTGCTGAAGACGATTGCCGATGCCGGCGTGCGCAACGACACCCCGGTGACGCTCTGCGGCGAGTTGGCCGGCAAGCCGATCTCGGCCATGGCGCTGATCGGTCTCGGCTTCCGCTCGATCTCCATGTCGCCGGCATCGATCGGCCCGGTCAAGGCGATGCTCACCGAGCTGCCGCTGCAGGAACTGAAGGCCTTTTTCGACGACAATCTAATGGCGCCCAGCCAGAAATTGCCGATGCGAGCCTTGCTACAGGCCTTTGCAGACGATCGCTCGATTCCGCTCTAGATTCATGTGAGGGCGGTCTGCAAATGGCGATTTTCTGCGCTTCCGGTGCTCATGTACCTAAATGTACATTCCGCTCCGGTTCTCGAGATTCCCCATTTTCGGCTCGCCCTGACGTGAATTCCATCGAAGTTCGAAGATCATGATCAACCTGCCCCGCGACCGTATGGATCAAGTCGTCAAGCGTTTCGACATGCTCGAGGCGCAGATGTCGGCCGGACCCGCCGCCGACGCCTATGTGAAGATGGCTTCGGAATATGCCGACATCCAGGACATGGTGGGCAAGATCCGGGCGCTGCGCGCCGCCGAGCAGGAGCGGGCGGACCTCGAGGCGATGCTTGCCGACAAAGCGACCGATGCCGAGATGCGCGCGCTGGCCGAGGCCGACCTGCCGGAGGTCGAGAGCCGCATCGAGGCGCTGCAGAAGGACATCCAGATCCTGCTGCTGCCCAAGGATGCGGCCGACGAAAGAAACGCCATCCTCGAAATCCGCGCCGGCACAGGCGGCGACGAGGCGGCGTTGTTCGCCGGCGATCTCTTTCGCATGTATGAGCGCTATGCCGCCTCGCGCGGCTGGCGCTTCGAGGTGGTATCGGCGAGCGAGGGCGAGGTCGGCGGCTACAAGGAAATCATCGCCGCGGTATCGGGCAAGGGCGTGTTCGCGCATCTGAAGTTCGAATCCGGCGTGCACCGCGTACAGCGCGTGCCGGAAACCGAGGCCGGCGGGCGCATCCACACCTCGGCCGCGACCGTCGCCGTGCTGCCCGAGGCCGAGGAGGTCGATATCGAAATCCGGGCGGAGGACATCCGCATCGACACGATGCGGGCCTCCGGCTCGGGCGGCCAGCACGTCAACACCACCGATTCGGCGGTTCGCATCACCCATTTGCCGACCGGCATCATGGTGGTGCAGGCGGAAAAGTCGCAGCACCAGAACCGGGCGCGCGCCATGCAGATCCTGAGGGCCAGACTCTACGATCTCGAGCGCAGCCGCGCGGATGAGGAGCGCTCGTCATCGCGAAAATCGCAGGTCGGCTCCGGCGACCGCTCGGAGCGCATCCGCACCTACAATTTCCCGCAAGGCCGTGTCACCGACCACCGTATCAACCTCACGCTCTACAAGCTCGACCGGGTGATGATGGGCGAGTTGGACGAGATCGTCGGCGCGCTGATCGCCGATCATCAGTCGAAGCTGCTTGCCGATATGAGCCTCGATGGCTGATCGACTGCCCGCTGCGCTCGGACCGCTGCTCAGGGCAGCGCGCGAGCGTCTGGCTGTAGCCGGCATCGACGATCCAGCGCTCGATTCGCGGCTGATCGTCGAGCATTTCTCGGGCACGACCCGTACCCAGGCCATCGCCGAACCGGGACAAGAGGTTGGTTCGGCGGCGCTTTCGGCCATCGAAGCGGCCCTGAGGCGTCGCGTCGCAGGCGAGCCGGTGCACCGCATCCTCGGCTACCGCGAATTCTACGGTTTGCGCCTTTCGCTTTCGCCGGAGACGCTGGAGCCCCGGCCGGATACCGAGACGCTGGTCGACGCCGTCCTGCCCTTTGCGCGGGCAACGGCCGAAAGGCTTGGCGAATGCCGCATTCTCGATCTAGGCACGGGCACCGGCGCCATCGCGCTGGCGCTGCTCAGCGCCGTTCCGGCGGCCACCGCGACGGGCGTCGACATTTCGCTCGACGCATTGGCGGTTGCGGCTGGAAATGCCCGGGACCTGGGGCTCGGCGAACGCTTCAAAGCCTTGCATTCCAACTGGTTCGAAAAAGTTTCGGGCCACTACCATGTAATTGCCTCGAACCCTCCCTATATACCCAGTCGAGACATCGGAAATCTGCAGGACGAGGTCCGCGATTTCGACCCGCACCGGGCCCTGGACGGCGGTGCGGACGGTTTGGACCCCTATCGGGTCATTGCCGCTGAAGCGGCAGAATTTCTGCAAGCGCAAGGCAAGGTAGCGGTCGAGATCGGCCATACGCAGAAAAACGAGGTCACCGGGACATTCGCGGCAGCCGGCTATGTGTTAACCGGGTCACATCGCGATCTCGGCGGCAATGACAGAGTTCTGGTGTTCGAGCGTTGAAAGCCCTGATGCAGTGCGAAAAAACCGCTTGGCAATACCCGGGAATGCAGTTAGGGTCCGGCTCAACCGGATGAGACGAAGCAGGCAGTGCTCCCAGCGATTCGGTTTTCCTTGGAAATAGCTGCCTTCTTGCGCAAACGACGCCCAAGCTTCGTGCGGGAATCATCCGGCAAGTGATGTAACCGGGACAGGATGGCACGTGGCGCCAACGCAATTGATGCGGGCGAACGCCGGTGAAGAGACGAAACGGCTGGCTGCATGAGCGCCACCGTTCGTGAAGAGTTTTTCGAAAATTCACTATGAAGAGAGTCTAATGAGGCCACAACAGCAGAACAGGCGCATGCGCGGTCGCAACAACAATGGCGGCGGTGGCAACAACAACAACCGCAAGGGGCCCAATCCCCTGACCCGCAACTACGAGAGCAACGGCCCGGACGTGAAGATCCGCGGATCGGCTCAGCAGATCGCCGAAAAATACGCCACACTCGCCCGTGACGCGCAAAGCTCCGGCGACCGGGTTATGGCGGAGAACTACCTCCAGCACGCCGAGCATTATAATCGCATCATTGCCGCCGCGCAGGCGCAGATGCCGATCCAGAACACTCAGCAGAACCGCGACGACTTCGACGACGATATGGACGAGGATCGCGAGGAGTTCGACAATATCGGCAACAACAGCGGCAACGGCGCCGATGCGCCGGGCACGGCGAGCGGCTCCGGCCCGCAGCCAGTGATCGAAGGCACGCCGGCGGAACTCGCCTACAACCAGGAAAACGGCCGCGACAACAACAGCCGTCGCGACAACAATCAGCGCGACAACAATGGCCGCGACCGGCATCGTGACCGCCGCAACGGCGGCGGCCAGTATGGCCAGAACGGTCAGCGCGGCGAAAACGCCCAGCGCGGCGAGCAGGGCGGCCAGCAGTTCGACCAGAACCGCCGCAATGAGGGACAGGCGCAGCCCGAGGCGACCGGCGAGGCTGGTTCACAGGCCGTGCAGGCGCCGCAGTTCGACAGTTTCTCGCCGGCCGCCCTTGCCGCACAGGCCGAGCTCAACGAAGCCGCCCAGGACAATGGCGGCCGCCGTCCGCGGCGTCCGCGGCGTCCCCGCGGCAGCTATGCCGACCAGGTCGGTGGCGGGCAGAGCGACCAGCCGGAGGGCTCGAGCCCCGAAGGTTCCGGTCCTGAAAGTTCAGGCGAAACGCGCAACGCGGCGAACAATAGCGACGAGGTCGGCGCCAAGCCGGCCGAAGAGGCGAACCAGGCGAGGGAGCCTGCCGCAAGCGAGCCGGCACCTGTTGTCAACGAAGCCGCCGGCGAGCCTGTAGCTGCCGACGCAAACAACTGATCCAGACGCCATTTCAAGCATCGCTGACGGCGGAGAGAAATCTCCGCCGTTTTTGTATATGCGCGCCTGGGAATATTCTGCATTGATCGACATCAAGGCGTCTTGAGGGACCGTGGCCCATACACCATATCTCGGCTGAACAGGGCTCGGCTCTTTTGAGCGGGTCCGTCACCGCAATCTGATCCGGTGCCGCAAAGTGGGCCGGTGATGGAAGGAGACAGCGAATGAATCTTGAAAAATACTCGGAGCGTGTGCGCGGCTTCATCCAGTCCGCGCAGACCATGGCGCTCTCGCGCAACCACCAGCAATTTACGCCCGAACATATACTGAAGGTGCTCGTCGACGATGACGAGGGCCTCGCCGCATCCTTGATCGAGCGCGCCGGCGGCAATGTCCGCGACGTCAAGCTCGGCGTCGAGACGGCGCTCGAGGCGATGCCCAAGGTCGAAGGTGGCAACGGCCAGCTTTACCTCGCCCAGCCGCTCGCCAAGGTGTTCTCAACCGCCGAGGACCTGGCCAAGAAGGCCGGCGACAGCTTCGTCACCGTCGAGCGGCTGCTGCAGGCGCTTGTCATGGAGAAGTCGGCCAAGACCGCCGACATCCTGTCCAAGGCGGGCGTCACCGCGCAGGCGCTCAACCAGGCGATCAACGACATCCGCAAGGGCCGCACCGCCGATTCGGCCAGCGCCGAGCAAGGCTACGACGCGCTGAAGAAATACGCGCGCGACCTCACCGCCGACGCCCGCGCCGGCAAGCTCGATCCGGTCATCGGCCGCGACGACGAGATCCGCCGCACCATCCAGGTGCTGTCGCGGCGCACCAAGAACAATCCCGTGCTGATCGGCGAGCCGGGCGTCGGCAAGACGGCGATTGCCGAGGGCCTGGCGCTGCGCATCGTCAATGGCGACGTGCCGGAATCGCTGAAGGACAAGCAGTTGATGGCGCTCGACATGGGCGCGCTGATTGCCGGCGCCAAATATCGCGGCGAGTTCGAGGAGCGGCTGAAGGCCGTGCTCAACGAGGTAACCTCGGCCAGCGGCAACATCATCCTGTTCATCGACGAGTTGCACACGCTGGTCGGGGCCGGCAAGGCGGACGGCGCGATGGACGCCTCGAACCTGTTGAAGCCCGCGCTGGCGCGCGGCGAATTGCACTGCGTCGGCGCGACCACACTCGACGAATACCGCAAGCATGTCGAAAAGGATGCCGCGCTCGCCCGCCGTTTCCAGCCCGTCTTCGTCGACGAGCCGACGGTGGAAGACACGGTTTCGATCCTGCGCGGCCTGAAGGAGAAGTACGAGCAGCACCACAAGGTGCGCATCTCCGATTCCGCGCTTGTGTCGGCGGCCGCACTTTCCAACCGCTACATCGCCGACCGCTTTCTGCCGGACAAGGCGATCGACCTGGTCGACGAGGCGGCGTCCAGGCTGCGCATGCAGGTCGATTCCAAGCCTGAGGCGCTGGACGAGATCGACCGCCGCATCATGCAGCTCAAGATCGAGCGCGAGGCGCTGAAGGTCGAGAAGGACGAGGCCTCGAAGGACCGGCTTGCCAGGCTGGAGAAGGAGCTCGCCGATCTCGAGGAGGAATCGAGCGAGCTGACCACCAAGTGGCAGGCCGAAAAGCAGAAGCTTGGTCTTGCCGCCGACCTGAAGAAGCAGCTCGACGAGACGCGCAACGAACTGGCGATCGCGCAGCGCAAGGGCGAGTTCCAGCGCGCCGGCGAGCTTGCCTATGGCAAGATCCCGGAGCTCGAGAAGAAGCTCAAGGAAGCCGAGGCGCAGGACGGCAAGACCGGCATGGTGGAAGAGGTGGTCACGCCCGACCATGTTGCGCATGTCGTGTCGCGCTGGACCGGCATTCCGGTCGACAAGATGCTGGAAGGGCAGCGCGAGAAGCTCTTGCGCATGGAAGACGAGATCGGCAAGCGGGTCGTCGGCCAGGGCGAAGCCGTGCAGGCGGTGTCCAAAGCCGTGCGCCGCGCCCGCGCCGGACTGCAGGATCCGAACCGGCCGATCGGCTCGTTCATGTTCCTCGGACCGACCGGCGTCGGCAAAACCGAGCTCACCAAGGCGCTGGCCAGCTTCCTGTTCGACGACGAGACCGCGTTGGTGCGCATCGACATGTCGGAGTTCATGGAGAAGCACTCCGTCGCCCGGCTGATCGGCGCGCCTCCCGGCTATGTCGGCTATGAGGAAGGCGGCGCGCTGACAGAAGCGGTGCGGCGCCGGCCCTATCAGGTCGTGCTGTTCGACGAGATCGAGAAGGCGCATCCGGACGTGTTCAACGTGCTTCTGCAGGTGCTCGACGACGGCCGGCTGACCGATGGTCAGGGCCGCACGGTCGACTTCCGCAACACGCTGATCATCATGACGTCGAATCTCGGCGCCGAATATCTGGTGAACCTGGCCGACGACCAGGATGTCGATGCCGTGCGCGACGAGGTGATGGCCGTGGTGAAGGCCTCGTTCCGGCCGGAGTTCCTCAACCGCGTCGATGAGGTGATCCTGTTCCACCGGCTGCGCCGTCTGGATATGGACCGCATCGTCGAGATCCAGCTCAAGCGGCTGGAGAACCTGCTTACCGATCGCAAGATCACGCTGTCGCTGGATCATGACGCGATCGAGTGGCTGGCGTCGAAGGGCTACGATCCGGCCTATGGCGCCAGACCGCTGAAGCGGGTGATGCAGAAGGAGCTGCAGGATCCGCTGGCGGAGCAGATCCTGCTCGGCGAGATTCTCGACGGTTCGACCGTCAAGGTCACCGCCGGCTCCGACCGGTTGAACTTCCGCTCGAAGCCGACCGTGGTGGCGACGGAAGCCGCCGCCTGATTTCGGGCGAGCTTGAATGACGCGAAGCGCGTCGCATCGTATGGTGCGGCGCGCTTTGTTATTCGCAGTGATTGCGCATAATCGGCTGCCGATTCGGATGACCGCGAAGGACTTGATGAAGCTCGACGATTACAACGGCTTCTGCGCTTCATTGCCCGCCACGACGCATGTCGTTCAGTGGGGCGGCGCCCATGTCTGGAAGGTCGGCGGCAAGGTGTTCGCCATCGGCGGCTGGAACGAGGGCGGTGAGCTCTTCGTCACCTTCAAATGTTCCGAGATGGCCTATGACGTGCTGAAGGATCAGCCGGGCTGCCGACCGGCGCCCTATCTCGCCTCGCGTGGCATGAAATGGATCCAGCGTCAGACAAGCCAAAGCATGGATGATGCGGCGCTCGAGGACTATCTGCGCGAGAGCCATCGCCTGGTCGTCCTCAAGCTGACCAGACAGGCACGCAAGGAATTGGGGCTTGCCGCAGGCTAAGGCGCGTCGCGCCGAAACGGATGTGGTCGATGCGCTTTAGCTATTGTTTCGCATGTCGGCCCCCAGAACCGCTGCGTATTTTTGGGCAACATGCATGAGCTCATATTCCTCAAGGTACCGGAAACCCGCCATCTTCATGCCCGGTTCATGTTGGAATCTTAATTTGGCTAGCTGGTTTGCTGACGAAGGTTCGCCCGCCAGAAGCCCGAGTCGACCGGAGAGCTTGACCCCCATGCTGCGCTTGATCTTTTCCCTTTCGGCACTCGCGGCCGGGCTGGTGTCTTCCAGTGCGTTCGCCATGCCGAGCGCGGATGGTGCGCGGCCTGCGCGCCCGGCTGAGCGCGGCGCGCTGATGCTGGCCCAGGACGGCAATATCGATATCTACTACGACGCCAGGGGTAACCGGGTGCTGGTCGATGCCGACACCGGCAAGGTCATCGCCATCCAGCCGCCGGGCAGCAGGCTCGACCGCCGCGCGCTTCGCCGGCAGATGCGCATGCAGGAACTCGGCCGCGCGCCGGCCGAAGACGACGACCGCTATTATCTCGACAATCCCGATGACATGGCTCGCTTCCGTCGTCGGCAATTGGAAGAGAACGGCCGTGTCATCCCGCCGCCGGTCGATGAGTACGACGACAATTCCGTCGATGCCTATCCGCCGGCGCCCAACAACGATGAAGGCTATGCCACCACTTATCCGGAGGCGCCGAAATCCGACACCATCAAGCGCCAGCCGCTGAACGAAGCGTCGATCGACCCGGAGCAGCCGGGCCAGGGCGAAGTGCTTCAAACCAATCCGGACGCCGAGCCGTCGCTGCCGCCGAACACTGGTGGCAAGGCCACGGTCGATCCGTCGCTGTCGCTCGGCGTGCGCCAGGACGTTGCCGCGCTGCAGGTGCTGCTCGATCGCGGCGGCGCCTCGCCGGGCGTGATCGACGGGCGCTTCGGCTCGAACGTCGACAAGGCGCTTGCCGCCTACAACGAAATAAACGGTACCAATCTGAAGTCGACCGATGCAGTCGCCATCCAGGCGGCGCTTGCACAGTCGGGCGGCGACGCCTTCGCCTCCTACACGATCACACCGGAAGACGCGGCCGGCCCTTACGTCGCCTCGATACCGGAGGACTACAGCCAGAAGGCCAAGCTCGACTGCATGTGCTACACCTCGGTCACCGAGGCGCTGGCCGAACGCTTCCATATGGACGAGACCTATCTGAAATCGATCAACAAGGGCGTGGACTTCAATCGCCCGGGCACGATGATCAAGGTCGCCAATTTCGGCAAGCTAGTCTCGACGCCGGTAACGCGTATCATCGCCGACAAGACCAAGAAGGAAGTCTACGCCTATGATGGGAGCGGCAAGCTGGTCGCGGCCTATCCCGCGACCATCGGCTCGGCCGACACGCCGTCGCCGACCGGCATTCATGCCGTCTCGCGCATCGCTCTCGACCCGAACTACACCTACAATCCGAACATCAATTTCAAGCAGGGCCAGAACGACAAGATCCTGACCGTCCCCCCGGGACCGAACGGTCCGGTCGGTTCGGTCTGGATCGCACTCGACAAGCCGACCTACGGTATTCACGGCACGCCCGATCCTTCTAAGATTGGCAAAACCGAGAGCCATGGCTGCGTGCGCCTGACCAACTGGGATGCACGCGAGCTTGCCAAGCTGGTGTCGCCGGGCGTCACGGTGGAGTTCGTAGGCGGATCAACAATCGCGGATGTCGGCGGGACCTCAACCGATGAGTTTACGCAGCAGTAAGGCGCGCGGCGCCGCGGCATAGATGAGCTGCACCAGCAGGATGAAGCCTATGCTGAGCAGCGGCGTGATCAGGCAAAGCGCCGCGCCGACCGCCCACAGGATCTGCGCCTTGACGATCCGCTTGTAGACGGTGCGGCGCGTCTCCGCGTCGACATCCTCGGCGATCATGCCGTTCCTGTCGGCATACCACCAGCTTGCGTACAGCGTGGCGCCCAGCATCAGCAGGTTCAGCCAGTAGACCATTACCGCGCCCCTGAATGCCAGGAAATCGGCGAGAAGGTCGGTTGAGAAGGGCAGCAGCGCGATAAAGGCAAGGAAGCACAGGTTGAGCGTCGCGAGCCGCCGGTCCGATTTCGCGATCAGGCCATGCTGTGCCTGCTGTCCGAACCAGAAGATGGTGAGCGTGAGGAAGCTCAGCGCATAAGTCAGGAATCGCGGCCCCAGCGCCAGGATCGCGGCGAGCAATTCGCCTTCCGAATGCACCGCCTCATGCGACGGCACTCTGATCTCCAGCACGATCAAGGTCAGCGCGATGGCGAAAACGCCGTCGGTCACGCCGACGATGCGTCCGCGTCCTTCCGCCGACGGTTCGAGCGGCCGCTTCATGGCTTCCCCCTCTCACGCATGATCGTGGAACCTAGCACGCCGGTGGCGGTTTGCATCAGGATTGAGCCCACCTCGCCATCCGGCCCTGAATCAAAAAGAGAGAGCATGATGTCGTCCGAAAACCGCTTCACACGTTTCGGCATCATGCTCTGTCACCTGGTTTCAAGAACAGCGATGCTCTGGCTTGTTGTTGCGCCCGTGCGAGGGGGCTAAGCAGGGATCCAATGTCATCAGCGAATGAAACCACTGCCGATTCGCATTCGCCCGCGCGGGCGAACGGCACGTTTTGTCCTCAGACCCAGCGAAAATTCGTGCTGGTCGCTGCGATCCTCGCCTCTGCGCTCGGCTTCATCGACGGTTCGATCCTGGCGATCGCCATGCCGGCGCTGCGCGCGGATCTCGGCGCCAGCCTGGCGCAAGCGCAGTGGATTTCCAACGCCTATGCGTTGACGCTGTCGGCGCTCATCCTGGTGGGGGGCGCTGCCGGCGACCGGTTTGGACTGCGGCGCGCCTTCGTGGCCGGGATCGCGCTGTTCGTCGCGGCTTCGCTCGCCTGCGCGCTGGCGCCCGATCCGGCTATATTGATCGCCTTCCGCGCCATCCAGGGCATTGGTGCGGCGATCATGGTGCCGGGCAGCCTGGCCATCATCGCCAAAGCCTATCCGAAGAAGGAGCGCGGCCGGGCGATCGGCATCTGGGCCGCCGCTTCGGCGCTGACCACGGCGCTCGGTCCCGTGCTGGGCGGCTTCGTGCTCTCGACTTTCGGCAATGGCGTCTGGCGCGCGATCTTTGCCATCAACCTGCCGCTTGGGCTGATCTCGATCTATCTGCTTCTGGCCAAGGTGCCGGCCGACAAGCCAACCGAAAAACGCAGCCTCGACCTCGGCGGCGCGGCGCTGGCGACGCTTGCTTTCGGCCTGCTCGCCTACGGGTTGACGGCGTTGAATGCCGAAGGCGCAGGGTTGATGTCGGGCCCGGCGATCGTTGCCGGCGTGGTCCTGCTTGTCGTCTTCATCTTTTACGAGCACAGGCGGCGCGACCCGATGATCGATCTCGGCCTGTTCCGGATCAGGGCCTTTGCCGGCGCCAATCTGGCGACGTTTTTCCTTTATTTCGCCCTGTCGGCCAATTTGTTCTACCTGCCGATGCTGTTGATCGCCGGCTGGCGGCTGAGCGAGGCCGAGGTCGGCTTCATCTTCGTACCGCTGTCGGCGTCGATCGCGCTTTTGTCCGGACCGGTCGGCCAGTGGTCGGATCGCATCGGTCCGCGTTTCCCGATCGCCAGCGGCAGCATGGTTGTGGCCGTTGCCTTCGCCGGCCTTGCCTTGCTTACCCATTTCGGCATCCACGATTTCTGGATCGGCACCTTTCCGCTGATGGCGCTGATGGGGCTTGGCATGGCGCAAGTCGTGTCGCCGCTGTCGACCGCGGTCATGACGTCCGTCGAGGACAAGGATACCGGGGCCGCATCCGGCATCAACAACGCGGTCTCGCGCGTCGGCGGCCTGATCGCGGTGGCGGCGATGGGCTCGCTGGCGGCCTGGGTTTACGCGCGGATGATCGGCAATGCCGCCGGGGTGCCCGGTTTCGGCGAGCCGCCCGCCTCCGGGCTGGCCGCCAATATCGAAGCGGCCAGGATTGCGGCAAGCGATTCGGCTTTCGCCGCGGTCGCGGCGGTCACGGCGCTGCTTTGCGGGCTGTCTTCACTCACCGCCTGGTTCACGGTTCCCGGACAGGCATCGCCCTGGCCGCAAAAAGACAAACGATGAGCAAGATTAGTTCGGAAGCTGCGAATCAGTCTTGGCGCTGGCAACCTTCAGCGCATTGCCGTCTTCCTGCTTCAGAAGATCGTCGATGCGCTCGCGCTCTTTCTTGAAGGCGACGAGATCGTCGCCCTTCAAAACCTTGCCGACCGGCAGGCGCACGCGCATCGAATCGACCTTGGTGCCGTTGACGATCAGTTCGTAGTGAAGGTGCGGGCCGGTAGAGAGGCCGGTCTGGCCGAGATAGCCGATGACCTGCCCCTGCCGGACATGAACGCCTTCCTCGATGCCTTTGGCGAAAGCGCTCTGGTGATTGTAGGAGGTCTCGTAACCATTGGCGTGGCGGATGATGATCTGCTTGCCGTAGCCGCCGGCCCAGCCGGCCTTCTCCACCACGCCGTTGCCCGCGGCGATGATCGGCGTGCCGATCGGCGCTGCCCAGTCGGTGCCGGTGTGCATCCGGACGTAGCCAAGGATTGGATGCCGGCGTGCGCCGAAGCCGGAGGTGAAGCGCCCATTGGGCAGCGGATTGCGCAGCAGGAACTGCTTGGCGCTGCTGCCGTTCTCGTCGAAATAGTCGACGCTGCCGTCCTGCATCTGGAAGCGATAGAAGTTGCGTGTTTGTCCGCCGAAGGTCGACGAGACGTAGAGAAGCTCGGAGCCGTCGGAGGCCTGGTCGTCGCCGTCGGGTTGGGAGAACAGCACTTCGAGGCGGTCGGAAGGCGAGAGCCGCGACTGGAAATCCACGTCGGAAGCGAGCAGCTTGATCAGCTTCTGCGTCATCGCTTTCGACATGCCGTAGGAATAGGCGGTGCGGTAGATGCCGTCATAGACATTGGGCAGATTGCCACGCACCACGACGGGCTGCGAATCATCGAACGCCGTCAAAAGCTCGGGATTGGGCTCCGGCTCCTGCGCCGGCACATACTGGCCACGGTCGTCGAGCGCTATGGTGACGATGTGCGTGGTCTTGTCGTAGACGCTGGTGCGCACGACCTTGGCGATGTCGCCGCGCACCTCGAGGCCAACGCGCAGCACCGTTCCGGCCTTTAGCGCCGGGGCGTTCAAAAGCTTGGCGATCGCCTCCGCCATGCCGGTGGCGTCGTCGCCGGTATAGCCCGAATCGGCATAGGCCTCGGCGATATCGGTATCCTTGGTGAAGGGAATGATTTCCTCGGCGAAGGCAGGCGTCTGGTCATCCGGCGTGGCACGCGGCGCCACCGAGACGTTTTCCTGCGTGATCTTCACGTCGTAGGAGCCGGCCATCGATTCGGCGAAGGCATCGCCGAACCGCTGCGGGTCGATATAGTGCAGCGCTGCCACCTGGACGGCGCCGTCGCTCAAGCCGGTGCCGGCGTCCCGCACCACCTTTTCGACCTCGTCGGCGGAGAGATCGCTTTTTTCGTCGAAGGAGGCCGTCTCGATCGGGAAATCGACCGTCTTCAGGCTCATCTCGCTTTCGACCTTGGCGCCGTAGATCTGTCCGGCGACCGCGGTGGCCGTTGCCGGTTGTGCGTTGTCGTCGCCGTCGTCGCCGAACACCTGCATCGGGTCGAACGGCGGGTAGGGGCGGCTGGTGGTGTGGCCGGCGGCCAGGGCCATCTTGATCTGCACGAAGGGCATGGTGTGGATAACGTCACGGTCGCCGACCTTGGTGACCATCGACACTTCCATGCGCCGCCGGTCCTTCGCCCGGGCGATCTGTCGGGGTGCCACCAGCCTTGTGGTCTTTGCCTGCTCGCCGGAGTCATCGCCGCCGCTGGCAAGACCGATGAGCTCGGCGATTTCCGGCGGGGTCGCCAATTGCTGGCGCCCGTCAAGGGCGGCGAACAACGCCACGCCCATCAACACGCTCGATGTCACGCCGGTGAGGAAGGTGCCTGACAGCCAGCGCGCCGAGACCTCGCGGCGGTCGGGCGGACCGCTGCGGCCGTCCGCGATCAGCGGCGGCTCGTTGCCGAGTTCGGCTATGACCTCTTCGGTGTCTTGCATCCAGAAAGGCTGCTTCTTCCCCAGGCGAAACGGCTTGTCGTTGTCGTTGTGGCCATGACAATTGCCTGTCACGGCGGTTGAAGTCAACGAAGCGGCAGGCCGGGGCCGATATCCCCAATCATGCGCCCCCTTGCGCAGGGCGCCCTGTCATCCGTCGTCGGCGCGCCTCGCATGTACGCGCGCGCCTTCCTTATACGGGCCGGTTTCACGCCCCAATGCGGCGGCAATAGGGCTTCGTTGCGGATAACCTGGGGGCTGCCGCAAGGGCAGTCGGCTATCGAAAAAGCGGTTCGAAAAATTCGTCGCAAAAAATTCAAAAAAGTTCGAAATCGGTGTTGACGCGTCGAGGGAGGTCCGACTATATACGGCCCACGAACGAGGGCGGTGCGCCGCTGGCGACGAAGAAGTTTGCTTCTAGGTCTGCCCTCTGTTGAAATTCAAGAGAGCCGCGTGAGCGACACTCGATTGGCCCCGAAGCCGAAAAGCGAGACGGGCT
>NZ_JAIUHT010000030.1:0-24055 GCF_020165255.1 Mesorhizobium sp. CA12 | reverse complement strand
CCTCCGAAGGCAGAGGTCGCAGGTTCGAATCCTGCCGGGTGCGCCATTTTTATACTGTCAAAACAGCTGGTTAGCAAGGTATTTTTCCCGCGAGACGAGGTCGGGAAGTGCGTCGCGGAAGCACCACGGAAGCAGTCGGACATGTATTCGGGCTAGGCTTTGACCGATCACTGTGGAGTCAGACGCCCATTCCGCGCCAACTTACCACTGGTCGCGGCCGGGTGCAGCTTGTGGCTCCGGCTAAGGCCCAACTCTACTCATGGGACTGTGGTTTCTTCACGGTCAATATGTCGAATTTCTGCGGGGGCGGCCGGAGACTGTCTAACGGGTGCTGGCTGAGGCATAGATCAGATTGCTATAGCTCACCTTTTTCGATATCATGAGTTATAGAAAGGCGCTCTATAGCTCATGGCATGGAATTGGGAGCAGGCCGACTGGCCGCATTTTACCTACGACAAGATGGCATTGGACCCGCTGGAAAGCGAGTTCCTATTGCGATCGGGCGAGTTCCTGGGCGTGTTTCGCCATGTCGGCCCCGATGACCGCGACCAGATCCGCATCGATCTAATCAGCGAAGAGGCCTTGAAGACATCCGAGATCGAGGGTGAGTATCTCAACCGGGAAAGCCTGCAATCATCCTTGCGGCAGCAGCTTGGGCTCGGAGGCGAGAATAGGCGCATACCGCCCGCCGAGCGGGGCATCGCCGAAATGATGGCCGACGTGTATCTGCATTTTGCCAAGCCGCTCTCGCATCGCACGCTCTATGCCTGGCACAAGATGGTGATGTCCGGAGAGCGACGCATCGAGACGATCGGCAACTATCGCCAGCACGCCGATGCCATGCAGATCGTCTCTAACCGGCTGGACAAACCCAAAGTGCATTTCGAGGCGCCGCCCTCATCGCGCGTGAAAGCCGAGATGGACGCCTTTACCATCTGGTTCAACGATACCGCGCCCAAGGGTAAGACTCCGCTTCCCGCGCTGACGCGCGCCGGTATCGCGCATCTTTATTTCGAGAGCATCCATCCGTTCGAAGACGGCAACGGCCGCATAGGACGCGCGCTTTGCGAAAAGGCGATGGCGCAAAATCTGGGCGAGCCGAGTCTCATCGCGTTGGCCTATACGATCGAACGTCATCGCAAGGCTTATTACGACCGGCTGGAAGCCAGCAACAAAAGCAACGCGATTACCGACTGGCTGCTATATTTCGCCGACACGATCCTCGAAGCGCAGCGCGTAACGCTTGCTCGTGTCGAATTCTCCGTCGCCAAGGCCAAATTCTACGAGCGCCATCGGGATCAGTTCAACGAGCGCCAGGAAAAAGTCATCGCTCGAATGTTCCGCGAAGGTATCGACGGCTTCAAGGGCGGTCTTAGCGCCGAGAATTACATCGCCATCACCCAGGCGTCGCGCGCTACGGCGACGAGGGACCTGCAGGATCTGGTTGCCAAGAGTGCGCTGACAAGAACTGGTGAACTCCGACACACACGTTACACGCTGAATATTTGTGACGATCGTGCGTAAATCCCATCGAAAGAAGAGGCAGGCTGTCAAAGAGCCTGCTTGCCTCAACATCAGTGAATGGCGGGCAGCTACCCGGCAGGAAGTGGTGGAATGGGTTACGCGCGACAGGAAGCCTAAGAAGAAGAAAGGCGGCGCCATTCTCGCGGTCAGGTCACGGCTTAGGCCGGTGGATATCTACTGTTATCTGAAAGCTCGCTTTGGCGAACCGAACGGTTTTCAAAACTTTCTGCGCAAGGATGACAGCGATAACTGGATACACTGGGACTACAGCCTCAAGGCCGGCGAGACCGACGTGTATATCTTGGGCATGTCGCGCGAGATTCATATCATGGTCGGCGAGGCGCTCACGCACCAGCAGTGGCGGGACCTGATTGTCGGTATTAGAACGGACTATGCGAGGATCGGTCCGCAGAAATCTGCCGTACTACAGAGCCTGGAAAAATTCGTCGTCTTTCAGAACAAGTTTGTCAGTATCGCGGGCCTGTGCGCCGACTTGCACGCAGCTATTATCGACGCCCCGGCAAAGACGGCTTTTCCAGAAAGATCGCCAGGTGCCAAATCGCGGCTGAAAACTTTGGAAAAAGCCATGCAAGGAGTATCCACACGTGCGAACGACCTCTTCGGGAACTGTCTAAAGCTTCACCTTCTGATGCCGGTTATGGCCGAGGCCTTCATCAATATGGTGATCCTCATGTTCACCCGCGATGAAATCCGGAATGCCCCTGAAGCCTATCAGGCCTTCATCCGGGCTAAGATTCCCGACCGCCTCGCGCTGCTCAGCCAGCATTGCGATGGCTTTGCACGCGATATCGACAAGAGCACGCATTTCATGCGAGTCATCGATAAGAGAAATTTCGCATTGCACGGTAATGTCGATCCTATCCGCGAGCAGATCGAGGTGGTCTATTTCGACGGCAGACGCCCGCTCTTCAATATGCCAGGAAACCATGTCGAAAGGTTCTTCGAGCATCTCGAAGCGATTGATCGACCCGAAGAGATCGTGTCCGATTACGAAGCCGTCCACGCATTTCTGTGGGAAATTACGGAATGCCTGAAGCCTCGCGCGCAGACGTTCTTCAAGCAAGTCATTGGGGACGCATACCCCGGGTTCGAAGTCCATAAGAAGCGGGCTACTCGCATCCTGCCCGACCATGTGATGATGGGTATGTTGCCAAGTGTGCTCTACGACGACGACCTCGTTGTTAAGTGGTGAGTGAGTCGATTCTTTGGCCCAATAGCTCTAGCCCACATAAGAATTGGCGCGACATGACAAACATGGAATTGGGAAACCCGGGGCGACCAAAGGCGCGTTCTCTCGAAAATATATTCGACGACTTGCGTGTTCTCGCGCAGAGCCCCGGGACATTGCATGATATTTCCGCCATCATGTATCGCGACTGGATCGTTGCTATTGCTTTGCGAGAAGCTAAAGTTGCCGACGATCCAGAAAAGCGCTGGTCTACCACCAAGCTAAACAGCAATGAGTTCATGCTCTTGCTCGGGCTGATGGTTCAGTCCGCGTCGGATTGCACTTACTCCATCGTCAATACTGACATCGATTTTGCAGACAAAGCTGACAGACTTCTCAGGGAATTCCACGACCGGCTCACATTGGATTCGATGCCGGATTTCAGTGATCCTGGAAAGATCGAAAGGGCTCTGGGCGCCGCGGCTCGGGAAGCCATTTATTACGGTGCTGACAGCTTCTTTCTCCATCAGCTAGAGCGTTTTGCCCGAGACCGATATCGCGATGATTTTGAATGGCTGATCCGCAATGCTGGGCTTTCAGCGCGTCCAATGGTCGAAATTGCACGGTTCATCATGGAGCATACATCGCGGCAGATGTCAGCGATCAACGCGAGGAAGGAGGATGGAACGGTTCCGACCAAGGCAGATTTAACGGACAGCCTCTTGATCGCCAAAGCCGAGCTGATCAAGAAATTCGGTGCCAGCAAGGCGAAGGCCTTCATGGCCAAGTTCGCAACCCCTGTCACAAACGCAAATGCCAACTTCACGTCTGCGTTTGTTGTGAATCAAGCCAATCTTGCGCCGCTGATCGATATTGGGGAGCATCTCTATGCACCAAACGCATACAGGCTGGCTGAGAGCGTCTACGAGAGCCCGACCTATTGGATGATAGCCGACAAGACATATGTCGACATAGCAGCCAAGCATCGAGGTGCCTTTCTGGAGAAAGCAGCTGCTGACCTCTTTCGATCGGTATTCGGCGCGGCGAATGTGTATGAGAACGTCACGATCCAGCCAAGCAAAAAGAAGACAGCCGGCGAAGCCGACGCGCTCATAGTTTACGGCGAGTTCGTGATCGTCGTGCAGGCGAAATCCAAGCGTGTGACGTTAACGGCAAGAGCGGGTGATGAAGAGGCATTAAACAAGGATTTCGAAGGCGCCATTCAAGCCCCATACCGCCAAGCCTACGAGTTTGCCGAGCTAGTCCAGGCCGGAGCGGAATGCAAAACGAAAGACGGCAAAGCACTGACGTTCCCACCAACGGTGCGGGTGTTCCCTGCCGTCATATTGAGCGACGCTTTTCCTGCTGCGACGTTTCTCTCAAACATCATGCTGAAGAGAAGCGACAGGATCGCGCCCGTCATTTGGGACCTAGGCGTTCTCGATTGTGTGGCGCGCATGCTGCCAACGCCCATCGAGTTTCTTTACTACCTTAAGTGCCGCTCGGACGTTTTTGATAAGATGCATTCGGATAGTGAATACAATTTTCTCGGCTATCATTTGAAATACAAACTGGCGATGGATCCTGAATATGACTTCATGCATCTTGAGAAGGATTTTGCCGAAATCGTCGAGGATTTTATGATGCCGCGGGACGTCGGGGTGAAGACGGTTCGCCCAGTTAGCATCCTTGAGCGGTTGGACATTCCGGTTATCTCCGAATTGTTCAAGAGCCTGAAGACGGCACCCCCCGAACTGGCATCGGTAGTCATCGACCTCTACGATTTTTCCTATGGCTCGCTGACGGACTTATCTAAAACCGTGCTGGCAATCCGAGAAGAAGTTGCGGCGGGCAAGGAGATGAAATCGTTCTCGATTCTAACAGAAACAGGCGGTCTTACCTACTTGGTTTGCCGGACTCTGAACGACAAAATATGGCTGGCCGCTGAGGCAATCGGCCAAAAACACAAGTACGATTCGAAGCGAGATCGATGGTACGTCATCGTGGACGACATCAGCACATCAGCGCCTGTCGATGCGGCCCTCCCGCTGGTGGAGAAGTGGCATGAGGATGCTGATCTAGCCGAAAACTCCCGCAAGGTAGACGAACTATTCAAGACCAAATGGCAGCCACGTGCCATTCTCCCTAGGCATCAGAAGAATGGGCCGAAGTTGACATGACTTGGCATTCATTTGGGGATTGAATGACGCGGGAGGGGTGCACGGAGAACCCCAATTGAAGGTTGGCGGCCCGGTTTTCCAGACCGACGAGGTTGGCCGCGATCGCTTGATATTGCCTGCAGTCCGCCTGAACGACGGATCGCTCAGGCCGCCCAAGCGGTAGGCTGCCGGCGATTTTCTTCAAGTCGTCGAGGATCGAAGCAATATGCGGCCAGGGAAAGTCTGTTGGATCGTCGATATCGCGATCTGCGCCAGCGATGATTTCGAGCTTGGCGACGATGCCAAGAAGCGACCGCGCCTGTATGTGGGGAAGTTTGTCCTGAAGCTTTAAAACCGCCGTTGTGGCCTCGACCTCCGCTTGGCAAGCGATCGAATAGCCGACTTTCTCATCGATCGCTTTTGGGTCTGCAGCGCCGAGAACGCGCCTCTCTAGGCGCTGTTGAAGTCGGCAAAGGACATGCGAGACATGCTGCGCCCGCGCCCAATCTCGCAGCAGTTGAATTGCAGGGTCTGCATCCGGCAACCGGTCCAACGCGTTGGCAGTCTTGCCATTCGTGACGGGAGGCATAGTCGTGCTATGGTCGGAATCAGCCATGATCCGAGCTCCGCAAAGCCTAGGCGTGGTCAGACCGTTGGAGGCGGACGCACCACTTCCAACTGTCGTTTCCTAAAAAAAGCATATTTGCGCTTTTTGTGCAACAGGGCATTTGAACAATGAAGGTAAGTGCGGCCCAAGTTCGCGCGGCCCGTGGGCTCCTCGACATTTCTCAGCAGGAACTGGCGGATTTATCCAAGGTGAGTTTGAGGACGATCGTGCAATTCGAACGTGGTTCGAAACCCGCATCTGAATCAATCCTCCAAGCGCTGAAGCTGTCACTCGAAGCTGCCGGAATAGAATTCATTCCAGAGAATGGTGGCGGCCCGGGCGTGCGCTTGTCACGCAATCACTGATCTTCTGTTCGCCATGCGACGGGATTTTCGATCCATTGATTTACGTCTGATTCCCGCCAACCCGCACCGTTGACGCTGATCTTGATCTGAGCCGGGAATGTGCCTTCGGCGATTTTGCGGTACATCGTTGAGCGGGACAGGCCGGTCCGCGCCAGGACGGTTCTAAGGCGAATGATACGATCCGGTTCAGGCATGACTGCGTTGCCTTCGCTGAGAGCATTTGGCACCTGTTGGAACCAAACAGGACAACCCAAGGCTCGCAGGCAATCAGATTTGTCATCTGATCGATTTGGGGCGTCGGAACGGCGGCAAATCGGATGTTTAGATTCCTATGCCACGCCCGCTGCCAATGCCGTGGTTGAACGCGAGTTCCACACCCAGACGGCGGCCGGATTCGACTTGGATGCCGAGCACCTTCTTGTGATTGGCGAGTAGCGATTCGAGTTGGGGATCGCGTTCAAGGCCCTTGGCCATATCGGACATGGCCGCACGCGTTGACTTGTAGCCGGACATGTCGCCGGCCTGATATTGCTGCTGTGCCGTCCGATCGAGTCTTTGCCAACGTTCCACGAACAGGTCGGCGCGGCGGCCGGGATCGATGTCCATCCCGGTGCGGATTTCCGTCTCAAGCTGGAGAGCAAGCACGATGCGGTTGACGCGGCCGGCACCCGCCTCGCGGACAAGTTCGGGATTTTTCACATATGCCGCTTCGGCATCGCGCCAACCATGCGGCCGCACCTTCTCGAAAGCGCTACGCGCATCTCTCAATTCGCGCATCTGCTCGGGACTGCCCTGCCCGTCTGCATTTCCGGTACTGAGGATCGCGTCGAGCGCACGCGCGTGCCGAACAAGCGCCTTCGTGCGAGCGCTGCGCAATGCCGCTTCCGCGTCCACCGGCACATTCACGTCGGGCGGCACGCCTGTGGCGAGATTTCCTCCGCCGGGCGTCCGGCCTGCATCTCCGATCCGCGCCCCAACACTTTCCCTCGCCGGCCCAGGTCCACGTTCCTGCATCGGCTCGCCGTCTTCGGGAGAGCGCAACCCGTCCAGCAGCCCACCAATCCTGTCACGCAGCTTCTCCGGAACGATCCGGCGCACGATTTCGACCACACGCTGTCGAAAGGTGATCCCGCGTCGCTCGGCATAGGTCTGCGCCGGGTCGACCTGGTCGTAGTCCGACGCCATGTCCTTGGCGCGATCGCGTGAGAGCGTGCGGACGAGCCGGTCTCGTGTCGCGAAGTCGTCGCTGCCGTAGTGCAGTTCCATCCCGTCGCGATGCCGCGACAGGGCAACGTAGCTGCCATGGGCATCCATGCCCGGCGTTGCCAGCACATGGGTCCGGTCGACGGTCATGCCCTGAGCCTTGTGGATGGTCGCGGCATAGCCGTGGTCGATGTGGGCATAGTCTTTCAGGTCGAAGCGCACCGACCTGCCGTCGTCGGTGCGAGCCGTCATGCTCTGCGTGCTGACCTCTCCGATCACACCGAGCGTGCCGTTCTTGACGCCGAGCGACCGCTCGTTCCGCAAGAACATCACCCGGTCGCCACTGGCAAAGTTTCTCGCGCCGCGTTCCACACCCACGTGAACATCGTCGCCGAGATCTCCAGCAACGCGCATGCGCTCGCGCGCTGCCTTGTTGAGCGCGCGCACTTCGTCGTTTGTGTGAGTGAGGATGATGCGGCTTGCCTCTGGGTCTGCCTGCCTGTCGCGATCCCAGCGTTCGACCAGATCACTGCGGGCCTCATCGCGCGAGGCAGCCCGGTGCACCATTCCTCTGTTGTCATAAGCGCCGATCGCAGCGCCGATCCTGCCGGTCGCCAGATCGCGCGTGGCGTCACGCTGCCACTCCTCGCGCTGCCGGCGCACTTGACCGATTTCGACGCCGCCATGGCGCTCATGAATCGAACGGAATGCGGCGCCCGCCTCGATCGCCTGCAACTGCCGCGGATCGCCGACCAGCACGACTTTTGCGCCAACGTCCGAGGCGTGGGAGAGCACGCGCTCCAACTGGCGCGTGCCGACCATGCCGGCTTCGTCAATCACCAGGATATCACGCGCTTTGAGCAGATCGCGGCCCTGTCCCCAGCTGTGTTCCATGCTGGCGATTGTTCTCGACGAGATGCCCGAACCGCTTGTGAGATTCTCGGCCGCAATGCCGGAAAGTGCCGCGCCTCGGACCTCAAAGCCCGCTGCCGCCCATGCCTGGCGCGCAACACCCAGCATCGCGCTCTTGCCCGTTCCGGCAAAACCCACAACGATTCCAAGACCGCGGTCATCTGTGATGTGATCCAGTGCATCGGTCTGCTCGTCAGAGAGAACAAGGCTACGATGCTTGGCATCCGCCAACGCCGTCGCACGATCCCGGTCACTCACAGCATGCTGCCGCTCGCCGGCCATGCGTTCTGCCGCGCGATGCAGGCGCTGTTCCGTTTCGATCATTTGCCGGGTGGTGAAGCGATCGGCACCGCGTCCGTCCTTGCCGAGTTCGACCAGATCGGGTGCGTTGCCGATGGCTGCCGCCACCGTGTTGAACTGCTCCATCCCGTCGCTGTGTCGGTGCGAGAACTTCGCAATGTCTTTTCGGGTGAAGGTCGATTGCTGATGCGTGAGGGCATCCAGCGCCACGGATGGATCGGCAATAATGCGATCGCCATTGTTGCGCGCGATCTGGCGATGCAGTTCGGCGCGATCCGCTTCAATGCCGGCAGCGTCAAGGCCACCGCCCTCGATGCGTTGCGCCGGTGCACCAATCTGGGTTTGCGGCTCAAGGGCAATGCCCTGGGCTTCCAGACTGCGATGGTCGATGCGGGCGTCTATGTCGAGTTCGGCAAGCCGCTCATTGGCAAGCTCGGCCCATCGCTCGCGCCAGCGCTCGACCAGCTCAGTGCTGTTCCAGTCGCGGACTTTCGGACCAAAGCCGTTCTCGTCCACCGACCGCATGGTCAGCATGACATGAGCATGAGGTTTTGGACTGCCATCCTCTGCCCTGTCCCAATGCACATTGAGATCGGCGACCATGCCCCGGCTGACAAACTCGGCCTGCACGAAGTCGCGCGCCAGTCCGATGCCTTGCGCGTGGCTTAGTTCGCGTGGAAGGGCAAACTCCACCTCGCGGGCAAGCTGCGCATCCTTCCTCACCTCGAAAGCCTCGACGTCGTTCCACAGCCGTTCGCGGTCGCTCCAGGCGCCCAGTGCATTCTCTGGCAAGATCACCTCGGAATGGACGACACCGCGCTTAGCCGAAAAGTCATGGCTGCGTTCGATGCGCTCGTCGCGCAGCCGCGAGGCCGAGCGGTAGGCGGCCGACGCCACGGCACTTGAGCCAGCTTTGCGGCCAATGACCTTGACGTGAAGATGATAGATCGCCATCGCGACCAGATCATTTGCACGGCAAAGCGAACGTCGGCACGACGTATAAGCGCGCCCTCCCTCGAAAAAATCTCGGGAGCGACCAGCCCGTCCCGGGCTGTCTCGGCAACCCTGAAGCCTTCAGGCAAGTGCTCGTCTATCATCGCCGCATTGACGTCAGATGGAGACGGCCATGCGTAAACCACGGGATTTCGACGCGGAACTGAAGGCACTGGAAGAAAAGGCGCGGGAACTCAAAACGCGAAAAGTGCAGCAACTCGGCGAACTGGTCATCTCGACCGGAGCCGATGCGCTCACCGCCGATGAACTGGCGGGCGCATTGGTCGCCATCGCCGAGGCGAAGGATGCCGGAAAAAGGGAGGCATGGGCGAAGCGCGGGGCCGCTTTCTTTCAAGGGCGGGCGCGGCGATCTGGGTCAGCGCTTAACCGCGACAACGGCAGCGCTCAAACGCAACCGGGCGGCGCGCAGTCGCCATCAGGCGACGCGGGCGCGGCATGACATGCGCATATGGCAGGTCGAGCGCCGCAAGCGCACGCGCCATCTGATCGAACTCGGCGGTCTCGTCATCAAGGCCGGGATCGTCGACCTGACCGGCGATGATCGTGCCACCATCTATGGCGCGCTGCTCTGGATGGCCGACAAGCTCAAAAGCGATCAAGGGGCACAGGCGCGGTCGCTCTGGGCAGCAAAGGGAAAGCAGGCGTTCGAGAATGAATGAAGTACATCAGCATCGCCAAATGACAGGGCCCGTTTGGCCGCCATTGAGACAGGCGGGCGCAAGGTCCTCGAACAGACGTGGGGCTCCTTATCGACCATTGAGCGACCCGCAACGGCAGATACCGATGTCTTGGTACTCGTCCACCAATGTCCAACAATAACTCTGGATCAGCGTTTCGCGTTGCGCGTCTGCCTAAAGCTTGCTCAGGCCCTCGCCGTTCAGCTGACGCACAGCTTCCATGACAACCCCGTGAAAGTCGTGCGACTCCCTCGCTGGGCCGGCAAAGCTGGCGCCTACCAGTTGGGCCATCAGTACGCGCAACACGGGACCCGATATCCATGCCGACAAGAATCGATGCTAGTGAAGCGCGCCGGTGGTTTGCCGAAGACCTGCGTGTCTCGTCACCTGTCTTGCACAATCCTGCGGTCATCGAGGCCTTCGCAAAGGTTCCGCGCGAACATTACCTTGGCAACGGGCATGGCGTATCCATTCGCGATTGCAAATCGGAGCGAGCCATACCAGCCCTTCAGCCGCACTTCATGAGATTTACCATGACGTTCTGGTCTCGCTTGACGAAAGACGCGGACTAACAGCGGCTTGCCGTCGCTTTGGGCCTTGGTTTTCGACCATCTGAACACCGCTCCCGGCCAGACCGTGCTTCAGGTGGGCGCCGGTGCCGGCTATTTCACCGCCATCCTCGCTGAGCTGACGGATTCTGGAGGACGCGTGATCGCCTATGAGATCGACGAAGAATTCGCGCGGCGCGCGCAAAGCAATCTTGCTCATTATGCCCAGGTCGAAGTGGTATCCGGTGATGCACCGCAGGCGGTTGATCTGCCGGACCTCGATGTCGTTATCGCCTTTGCCGGAGTAACGCACGTGCCGGAACGGTGACTTTCGAACTTGTCCGACGCTGGCCGGATGGCGCTGCCGTTCACGGGTCAAAACCAAGGAGGTTTCATGATGCTTCTGGAAAGGGCTGGCGATACGTTCCCTGTACGATCACTTGTGCCATGCGGGTTTTACCCCTGCAGCGGAGCCGGGCGCAGTGAGGAAGAAAAGGTCGCGCTCAAGGCTGCGCGAGGCAAGGTCACCCGTCTCGCGTAATATCACCTAGGGCGACCAGCAAATGGCATCGAGAACGCTTGGCTGGTGACCGACATATACTGGTTTCGAAAGCCTAGCGATCGATATCAATCTCGCGTGTCGCCGTTGCAGCGTGCGACACGGCTTTCGACGAGCGATCTATGCCGTCGGGAGCAGTCCGAAGCATCACTATTGCGTCCTGAATTTCCCCGATCCGGGCGTGGGGATTGCGGCCGCGGTCCTGGCCGGCTGCAGCGTAGGCTGCCTCTTGTCCGACGACTGACCAGACCCGTCCCGTACAGCACCATCCGCCGAGACGTCTCCGACCAGCGACGCAAGTTCGGTCTCGTCGAGCGTCTCGGTCTCGAGCAGCCTGCGTGCCGCCCTTTCCAGCACGTCGCGCCGCTCGGTGAGGAGGCCGACGGTTCGTTCGAACGCGGCCGCCACAATGTCGCGTACTTCCGTGTCGATGGCGTCGGCGGCGGCTTCGCCGTAATCGTGCTCGCGCGGTCCGCCGGCGAGCGGGTTAGGGCTCAGGAAGGAGCGCGGGTCCTTTTCCAGCGCCACGTGCCCGAGTTTTGCCGACATGCCGTAACGCGTCACCATGGCGCGCGCTATGTCGGTTACCTTGGCAAGGTCATCGGCGGCTCCGGTGGACAAATGGCCGAATACGATCCATTCGGCCGCCCTGCCGCCGAGCAGCACCGCCATCTTGTTGTCCAGCTCCTCACGCGTCATCAGGAAGCGGTCCTCGGTCGGACGCTGGATAGTGTAGCCGAGCGCGCCGACGCCGCGTGGTATGATCGACACCTTGTGCACCGGGTCGACGCCAGGCAGCGCCATGGCTACCAGCGCATGACCCATTTCATGATAGGCGACGATCTCGCGCTCCTTCGGGTTCAGGAGCCGATTGCGTTTCTCCAGTCCCGCGACGATGCGTTCCACCGCATTGTTGAAATCGTCCATCGTTACCGCATCCGCCTTGCGGCGCGTGGCGAGCAACGTCGCCTCGTTCACAAGATTGGCCAGGTCAGCACCGGTGAACCCGGGCGTCAGCGCCGCCACTTTTTCCCCATCGACATCCCTCGCCAGCTTGGCCTTGCTCATGTGAACCTGCAGGATCTTTATGCGACCCTTCTTGTCGGGCCGGTCGACCAATACCTGGCGGTCGAAACGGCCGGCGCGCAGAAGTGCCGGGTCAAGGATTTCAGGACGGTTCGTCGCGGCCAGCAGCACGACGCCGATCTGCGGATCAAAACCGTCGAGTTCGACCAGAAGCTGGTTGAGCGTCTGCTCCTTTTCGTCGTGGCCGCCGACCGCGGTCCCGCGGGCGCGGCCAAGAGCGTCGAGCTCGTCGATGAATATGATGGCGGGAGCCTTGGATCGCGCCTGTTCGAAAAGATCGCGCACGCGCGCGGCCCCGACCCCTACGAACATCTCGACGAACTCCGAACCGGAGATCGAGAAGAACGGCACCTTGGCCTCGCCCGCGACGGCCTTGGCGAGGAGAGTCTTGCCGGTGCCTGGCGGTCCGACCAGCAGCACGCCTTTGGGCATGCGTCCTCCGAGGCGGCCGTATTCGCCCGGGTTCTTCAGAAAATCCACAATCTCTTGCAACTCGGCCTTGGCCTCGTCGACCCCCGCCACATCGTCGAACGTCACGCCGGTATTGGCTTCGACATAGATTCTGGCCTTGCTCCTGCCAATTTGCATCAAACCGCCGACGCCGCCGTCCATGCGTCTTAGAAGCAGCATCCACAGGCCAAAGAAGACGAGCACCGGCACAACCCAGGAAAGCAGGTCGCTCAGGAAGGTGCTTTCGACCTGGCCAGTCACAGTGACACCGTGTTCCTGCAGGTCACGGGCGAGGTCCGGCTCGACGCGTGTAGTGATAAACAGCGGCCTGCCGTTTTGCGGCTCCTTGAAGCGGCCCTGGATAAAGCGGTCCGAAACCTGCACCTCAGCGATCTTGCCGGCATTCAGAAGGGTCTCGAACTGGCTGTACGGTATCTGGGCGACGTGTTGCGTCGTGGCATAGATGTACTGGACGACCATCACGCCCACGAACGCCGCAATCCAGTACCAGATATTGAACTGCGTCTTTCTGTTGCTCATGTCCATGGCGGCCTCCACAGGGGAACGGATATAGGTCGCCCAGTCCGCGCGGCATCGGTGTAGGCCAGGTCCGGGGCAAAAAAGTGGGAGGCCCCAGACCGGCCGGCGACAATGGGTCTGTCACTGTCCTTTCCTATGCGGCATGCCCAGCGCACCTGTCATGCCGTTTTCCTCCGCCGGATAGACCCCCTTCAAAACGTCGTTGAAATGATGGCTGACGGCCGCATTGCACTCGCAGGCAAGCGAGCGCAGCCCTTCTGGACTGCGTACAGCAAGCCGGGAGCGCCGGGTTTCGATGACGCCGCGCTGCCTCAGGTCTCGAATGACCCGGCTCAGATAGGAGCGGCCGACCCCCAGCATTGTAGCAAGCTGTTCCTGCGTCACCGCAAGGTTTTCGGCTCCCGTCCGTTCTGTCACGGCCAACAGCCATCTTGCCGCGCGCTGTTTGATCGAATGCGCTGCGCTGCAGGCGACGGATTGGAATACCTGCGCCATCAGGCAATCAGCGTAGCGGGCAAACAGGTGACGCAATGTCAAGGAACGCAATTTGGCTTCTTCGAGATGTTGCAGGTCGATCCTGAAGAATGAATCGCCAAGTTGAACTTCGGCCCGCGCATACGCTGGAAGTCTGCCTTGGCTGACGATGCCGCCTACCGCTCCTTCCCGTCCGATGAGCGCAGTCTCGATCGCTCGCCCGTCGCTCAACACGACGCGGTAGGAGACCAGGGCCGATCCGCAAGGGAAATAGGCGTAACGGACTGCATCGCCTGGCTCGTGCAGCAAAGTCCCGGCAGGCGCCGACCATTGTTCGAGCCTCGGTTGCAGGATCTCCCAGTCGTCGGCTCTGAGGGCCCGAAGCAGGTTGTTTCCGATCGGGTCTGATCGCTTTCGAGGGTTCTCCATCGCACTCCTCCGTTTCAAATGGCGGCGTTTACAACGACCGGCGCGAAGAAATGTTCACAAGTGCGCAGACGCGGCGGGCGCGGCTATCTACAAATTGCACGGGGGCGCTGATCCAGGCCTCACCGAGCGCAAGCCGTGGTGCATCGGCTTCCAGGCAGACCGACGGCTGCTGAGGGAAGAACGGCGGCTGGATTCCGCGGCGTGGCGCCTCGTGCACGTCGAAAACTGCAACTCCCTGCGGCAAGGCGTGAACATGAGCGTCAGTCATCGGTCCAATCCAGAGGCCAACGGCCTGCTTCGCCTGTATGTCGCCGGCGATGGGCCGGGCGCCCGTCGGGCGCTGGCAAGCCGTCTGAGGATAGTGGAGGAGTTGGCCGGCGGTATCGAAATCCAGGTCGTCGACGTCGTCGCGGATCCTGACGAGGCGGAAAGGGCCGGCATTCTAGCGACGCCGACGCTCTCGGATGAGTCAACCATCCCTCCACGACGGCTGATTGGCGACATCAGCAACATCGCTCAGGTTCTCGACTATTTCGGTTATCGCAAGAAGGACAGTGGCTATGACCACAGCTGAAGAGATCCTCATCGATCCCGCGCTCGAACGCGTCAGGACCGGTATCGAGGCTTTCGACGATCTTGTGATGGGCGGCCTGCCGCGCGGGCGCACCACCATCGTCGGAGGCACGCCCGGCAGTGGCAAGACTGTATTTGCGACGCAGTTTCTGGCCCACGGCATCACCGTGCTCGACGAGCCCGGCGTCTTCGTCACGTTCGAGGAATCGCCGGTCGAGATCGAGGTCAACATGGCTAGCTTCGGCTGGGACATCCGTCGCTGGCGCGAGATGAACAAGCTGGTCTTCGTCGACGCCAGCCCGCGTGACCACGACCAGATGGTTGTCGGCAATTTCGATCTGTCAGGCTTGCTGACGCGTGTCCTGCACGCTGCGCGAAACGCCGCGGCGAAGCGCATCGTGCTGGATTCCGTCACCCAGCTCTTCGACCACTTCGTCGCGGAGCAGACATCGGTCCGTCGGGAACTCCTTCGCATTGCGACAGCGCTAAAGAGGGATGGTTTGACGGTGCTAATGACCGCCGAACGCAACAGCGAGTATGGCGAGATCTCCCGCCACCGGATCGAGGAGTTTGTTGCCGACAACGTCGTAATCCTGCGCAACGCGCTCGACCGCGAGCGACGCAGGCGTACGATCGAAGTTCTCAAGATGCGGGGCAGCCGTCACGTGGAGGGCGAGGTGCCGATCACGCTTGTGGTGAAGCAAGGCATAGTGGCAGTGCCACTGTCTTCACTGCGGCTCGAGCAGCAATCCAGCACCAAGCGGGTGACGAGCGGCAATCCGGAACTCGACAGGATGTGTGGCGGTGGATTTTTCCGCGACAGCATCACCCTCGTCAGCGGTGCGACGGGCACCGGAAAGACCCTGCTGGTGACAAACTTTCTGGCAGGCGGCGCGGCGGCTGGCGAACGTGCCTTGCTGGTCGGCTACGAAGAGAGCCGCGGCCAGATGTTCCGCAATGCGCGCGGCTGGGGCGTCGACTTCGAGGCCATGGAGGCGGATGGCCGACTGAAGGTCGTTTGCATTTACCCGGAAGCGCAGAACTTGCCGGACCACCTGTTGATGATCCGCGAGCTAATTGAAGAGTTCAAGCCTGACCGGATCGCTATCGACAGCCTGTCGGCATTGGAACGGATCGCACCAGAGACCGGTTTCCGGGAATTCCTAATCAGCCTCACTTCCTTCATCAAGAAACACGAGATCGCTGGCCTTTGCACGGCCACCAACAAATCGCTCGTCGGCGGCCAGAGTGCTAGCGAACAGCATATTTCAACCCTCACGGACTCGATCATCTTATTGCGGTACATCCAGGAAGGGGATTTCATGCATCGGGGGATCATGGTGCTGAAAATGCGCGGCAGCGAGCATGACAAGCAGATTCGGCGCTTCACAATCGACGGCACCGGCATGCATCTCGGTCAGCCCTTCGACGGCGCACCCGACGTGTTCGGCGACTCCGCCGCGTCTTGGCGTGAGGAGCGTTGAGATGGCGTGCGGCGCAGCCGAAATCTCCGACCAACACGGCGACGCAAATCTGACGGGCATCAGCCAACTCGACTTTCGACGGCTGATCGAAACCACGGCCGACGGGGTTCTGGTTGTCGATCTGTCGGGAACGGTGCTTTATGCAAATCCGGCGGCCGCCGCGATCTTCGGTTATCCGGCTGCCGATCTCGTCCACATCCCCCTCGGCCGGCCGGTCATATCGGGTGAAACCACGGAAATCACCGTCCACAGACCCAATCGAGCACCAGCCGAAGTGGAAATACGGACGGTTGAACTTAGCTGGGACGGTAGGCCGGCGCTGCTTGCCAGTCTTCGCGACGTCTCCGCGCAACGCGCGCAGCAGGAGCGTCGGCGTCAATCGCAAAAGCTCGAAGCGATCGGCCGGCTCGCTGCCGGCATCGTTCACGACATCAACAATCTGCTCGCGGTGTTCGAATCGGGGCTGCGACTGCTTCAGAAGCAGCTGCGCGAGAATCCTGCGAATCCGAACGCGGCGATGCTGATCGAAGAGTTGCTCAAACGAACGCAAAACGGCAGTGCGCTGACG
Source organism: Mesorhizobium sp. CA12 (assembly GCF_020165255.1). Lineage (NCBI taxonomy): Bacteria > Pseudomonadati > Pseudomonadota > Alphaproteobacteria > Hyphomicrobiales > Phyllobacteriaceae > Mesorhizobium > Mesorhizobium sp. CA12. The sequence continues at coordinate 7,394 of NZ_JAIUHT010000030.1, read as the reverse complement.
CAGCAATTGCTCGCGTTCTCTCGCGCACAGTCGCTGTATCCGGAGACAATCGACCTGAATGGACGTATCGAAGCCGTCACGATGCTGCTGGAGCGGACGCTGGGGAACGGGATCAGCATCAGGCTTGAGCTGGATCCGGCACTTGGCCCCGTTGTTGTCGATGCCAATCAGCTAGACGTCGCCATCCTGAACCTGGCTGTGAATGCCAAGGACGCGATGGCCGGCCGGGGCACGCTGGCGATCGAGACCAGCGGTACTCCCGGCAACATCGAAGACGTGCCCGCTCCGGCTGCCTCTTTTGTTCGGGTCACGGTCAGCGATACGGGTTGCGGGATGAGCAAGGAGATCCTGGCCCACGTGTTTGAGCCGTTCTTTACGACCAAGGCCGATGGCGGGGGAACCGGACTTGGGCTTAGCCAGGTTTACGGCTTCATCAAGCAGTCCGGGGGGCATGTTAGGATCGAGAGTGCGGTCGGCGAGGGAACAAGCGTTCATCTCTTTCTTCCCCGCGCGCCAAGCACAGGAAATGAGGAACTGCAAATGCAGGGCGAGATCAGGCTCAACACACGTCGGTGAAAAAAGCGGCCTGTGTTTCGGCTGCCGATGTACCTGGCCGCAACGCCTACAACGGCAGACCGCACCCGTAGCGGTTGAAAAAAGCGGGCCCGGAGATCCGGGCCCGCCAGAGATGCTGGTCAGGCCGTTGAAAGCGGACGGTCGCCGAAGAACCAGAGGCTTCCGGCAGCCAAGGCCGCTACGATCACTCCCACGACCACATGTACCCACATGGCCATTGTCAGGGCCGAGAAACCGAGGGCCCAGGGCGAGATCAGCGTCCACAGCCCAACCACCAGGTTTGCCCATTCCTCATAGGCATGGAACGCAACCAGCGCACCCACGGCGATCAGGGCAATCACCGCACCGGCGATCCAGGCGTTCCAGGCCGCATAGGTTTCAGCCGCAAATCCAAAATACCAAGGCGACAGTACCAGCGCTATGCCGGCGATCACATTGACGATATCGATCGCCGGACGACTTTCAGTTTTCAGCCATTTCTCCATTGCTCATCCTCCTTTCCTGACATGGTGAGTGCGCCGCCCTCTGAGCGACGGCGGGTGCGGCAGCCATGGATTGACCTTAGCCACTGCGAAGCTTTCTTCGTCGGCCGGGCCGTACCCAGCCATCGCGCGGAACCGAACCGGCCAGAACAAAGGACTTGATCTCGTCGAGCTGGAAGCGGTTGCCGGCGATCTCGCGCAGGGCGAGTTCGACGGCCGCCGTCGCTTCGTCGGTCAGGCGCTCAGCACCCCGGCTGAGCGCACGAGCGCGCCCCGCCACGGCGACGGCCAGTGCGAAACGGTTCGGCACCGTATTTTCACAATCGAGCACAGTCAGCCGATCCATGACGACCCTCACATTGCCTTCTGCTTCTGTTCAGGAATAGAAACGGCCAGGTTCGCTGCCGTAACTGGCTCCAGCGCGAGCAGGGCCAATTCCACTTCGTCCAGCCGCGTCGGACGCGCGTTTTCCGGCATCCCCTCGGCCGTGGCGAGATCGACCAGATACTCGTTCCACGCCCAGTTTCGCAGGATTGCGCGTTTCTCGTCGGCTGTCAGAAGAGGATCGACGACCACGTCCATCGGCGATGCATAAAGCGCCTCCGGGTCCGTCAGCGCCGGTCCATAATGCGGCGCCTGCGAAACTGCGCCGTGGCTGCTTTGCAGCAAAGCCAACTGGAGGCGGTTCCAGACAACGTCTGCGCCGGCCTGCAGCGGGTTGTCCGTGTCAGACGATTCGACACTGGACTTTTCGGCCGCCGGGCTTCCTTGAACAGCGTAGGCAAGCCCCTGCCGTTCGGCATAGTCGATGGCCGCCTGAGCCGTTGGAAAATCGAGCTCCACCTGGGTCAGCGTGTCACCACTTGCGGTGTAGCCCATCAGCGGTTCAATGACCGGCGCAGTACGCCGCTCGAACAACAGCCGCCACCCTTTCGGCCGCGCACGGCTTGAGGTCATGACTGAGCGGCAAGGCTTGTAGATCCGCGCGACGGCATCACGCGGGAACTCGGATCGCCCGAGCGACGGCGCTCGCCCGCGTTTCTCGTTTGCCGGTCCGAGATTTTCTACGACTGGTGTGACTTTTCTTTCTTGCTTCTGCATCACTCATCCCTCCCATTTTTGGCGAAGGATGCGCCGGAGGCAGCGGGCTGCCGCCTCCGACTTGGTCCATGCGTCAGTGGGTGATCGGGATGCGCTTCACCTTCGACTGCGCGTTCGGGTTCTTCGGCAGCGTCAGGATCAGGACGCCATTGGCAAAGGACGCCTTGACCTTGTCGTCCTCGACCTCATAGCCGAGGGGTATGCGCCGCTCGAAGCGACCGTAGAAGCGCTCGGAGTAATCCTTCTCCTCGGTTTCCGACCGCTTTTCGCCACGCAGGGTCAGCACATCTTCGTCGAGCAGGACTTCGATGTCCTTCTCTTCCATGCCAGGAACCTCGGCGGTGACGCGAAGCTCGTTGTCCGTCTCCGAAATCTCCACCTTCGGCCAGCCCCCATCGAAGGGCGAAAGCTGTCCCACAGCAGGCAAGCGCGTCTCGAAGCTCCTCAACATATCATCAAAGAGCCTGTTTACCTCGCGGTGAAGCGACAGGAACGGGTCGCCACCGCTATAGATGCTAGGGGCCTGGTTGTTGCTGTTGCGGCCCCACGGAATAAGGTCACGCACGTTCATGGTTATTCACCTCCACGTTCAACCGCGCGGCACCGGGCGATTACCGGTGCCTGTCGCTTCTGATTCACTCTGACTTCAGGCAGCGTTCTTTTCGGCGTCGATCTGCCTCGGCGCTGCCTTTGCCGGACTGCCTGCGAAGGCGATCCGGCGCGGTTTCATCTCTTCGGGAAGCTCGCGCTTGAGATCGATGTTCAGCAGCCCATTGTCCAAGCTGGCGCCGACGACTTGCACATGGTCGGCCAGTTCGAACCGACGCTCGAAGGCACGCCCGGCAATGCCGCGATAGAGATACTGGCCGTCATCATCGCTAGATTGCGACCCGCTCACAACCAGCAGGTTAGGTTGATGAGTGATAGTCAGCTGTTCCTGCGAGAAGCCGGCAACCGCCATGGTGATGCGATAGGCGTCCTCACCAGCCTTGGCGATGTCATAGGGCGGCCAATTGTCTATCGCAGTGACACGGCTCGCATTTTCCAGCATGTTCAAAATCCGGTCGAAGCCGATGCTGGACCGGAACAGAGGGGTGAAATCGAGGTTTGTCCTCATAGCCACATCCTCCTTCGAGCAACATGGATACAAGAAGACGCCAAGAGCCTTGGCGCCTCCTGGACTTGTGCCGGCCCCATGTGGCGGCCGGTGATCAACATTTATAACAGTGATTTACACGTTCAATGGGCCTATAGGAAAATTTTCAGCCAGACGAATGGTCGCTGAGAGAACACGTCTATCCCCGCCAGCGAATCCTCGCCGGCGGGCGGATGCCTCGGATGAAGAGCGTGGCTGCGCTCCACTCAAAGTCGATCGACGGATGCTGCAAGACTGGTGACCGCAATGCTGTCGATCTCACGACCGCGACCGGTGCCGGGAAGCTTCTCCAACTGATCCAATTGGCGCAACGCATCCATGATGGCATCGAAGCTGACCGGTTCGGTTGCTCCCGGCGGCATGTGCAGCGCCGGCACCGATTCCACTGCACATGCATCCGATGCCCATGACGAAAGGATTGCACGCTTCTCCTGGACGTCCAGCGTCACGTCGGTCAGCACGTCCTGGGGTCGCTCGAAATGCCGTGCCGTATGGAGTAACCGGTCAAGAAAAGCATCAGAGTTTGGTGGCTCTCTCGCGATTTCCATCAGCTGAAATTTTGGAGAGTTTCGAGCAAATTTCAATGGCCCCGCAAGGCCACATCCCCGCAGTTCAGCCCACCATAAACATTTTTTCAAACCGGTGAAACAATCGGCGTGAATGTCAGTTCTTGGGTTCGCGCAGCAGCGCCAGGGCGGTCGGGCAGGAGAACCAATCATGTCTTACATTTCCGGGAAGCGACTTTGCATTGGCTTCGTCGCAGGAATTTTGATGCTCACGGCTGCCGGCTTTGCTCCAGTTTCAGCACAGGAAATTCCGAACGACTTCAGCGCAATCGTGCGTCAGAAACTGCCGGCCGTGGTCGCGATCACGACGAGGCAGATCATCCAGGACCAAACGATGCTCGACGACTTTCTCAACCCCTTCGACAGCCGCGGGCCTGCCCAGCCGCAGGTGCGAGAAGCTCTTGGCTCCGGCTTCGTGGTCAGTCCCGAGGGCTACATCGTCACCAACAATCATGTCGTGGCCGACTCCACCGAAATCCACGTCGTATTCTCCGATAGGGAGACTTCGCCCGCGCGACTTGTGGGCCGCGATCCAGCGACCGACATTGCGGTGCTGAAGGTCGATCCACGCCCCAACATGACGGCCACCGCCTGGGGTGACTCTGACGCAATGCAGCCGGGGGCCTGGACGATCGCGATTGGCAGTCCCTTCGGGCTCGGGGGAACCGTTACCGTCGGCGTTCTTTCCGCCCGCTCGCGCGACATCCAAGCTGGCCCTTACGACGATTTCCTTCAGACAGACGCCTCGATTAATAGAGGCAATTCCGGCGGCCCTCTGTTTAACGCGCGCGGCGAAGTGATCGGGGTCAACACGGCCATCGTCTCTCCGTCCGGCGGCAGCATAGGCATCGGGTTCGCCGTGCCCTCCCGAACTGCACGAAGCGTTGCTGATCAGCTGATCCGCACCGGCCGCATCGAGCGCGGGTTCATCGGAGTGCGTCTCCAGGAGGTGACGCCGCCGCTTGCCCAGTCACTTGGCATATCAAGCACCAAGGGAGCGCTGGTCGCCTCGGTCGAGCCCGGCAGTCCGGCGGAGAAGGCCGGCTTGCAATCGGGGGACGTGATCACCCGGTTCAACGGCAAAGATATCCAGGGCGTCCATGACTTGACATTGGCGGCAGCGAACGAAAAGCCAGGGTCGAAAGCGACGTTGACAAGGAACCGCGGCGGCTCCCAGCAGGAGGTGGAGCTCACTGTGGGTCAACGCAAGAACGAGGAGGTGCAGACCGGTGCAGTTCCGAGTCCGGAAGCGGCGGACCAACCGCTCGGATTGTCGCTCAGCCCCATTCCTGACGAAGCGCGTCAACAACTCGGTCTCCAGCCGGGTACGACCGGAGTCTTCATCCAGGAAGTGGCGCCAAATAGCCTCGCTGCGGAGAACGGCCTTCGGCCTGGGGACGTCATCATCTCGGCCAACAACCGCAACGTGACGCAGCCTTCTGACATCCAGCAAGAGTGGACCAAATCCCGCCAGCAGAAAAAGCCCATCTTGTTCCGCATCGAAAGGCAAGGACAATCGCTTTTCGTTGCAGTGACCGTTTCCTGACGCGGCGCTGCGTCAGGCCAGCCACGGTGACGAAGAAGTGGCCTTGATGGCCGCCCTCACGGCTGCTCAAGGCAAGGTCGCGGTTAGAGGCTGACCAAATTCCGACAATCCCGGCTTAGTGAACGGCGAGAGAGGAGGTGTTCCGCTGCTCCCTTTGAGGTGAAACTGTAGAAGACGTCTTCGACACGTGACCAAGTCCCTACGACCTCGCCGTCCTTGTCAATTACGTCTTCGGGTCGCGGCTCCCCGTGCCCATCCAGCAAGACATTTCAAATGTTGAGGCATCGTCACGGCGTTCTTTCCAACGCTCGAATCGCGACGAGGTCGAATCGAGCAAAGATAATGCCTCGGGAGGCGACCTCTGGGTCCCTGTCACGAAGTGCATGTACGCAAAGCGACCACCAACTCGTAAGATGTTGCGCAATTGCACCGTCACGACATCTTAGTACCGGTGGACCCTACAGCCGTCGTCAAGAACTTCCGCATGGCATCCTTGCGCGCACTGTGATCGAGCGCATAATTTGCGCGCTCGAACTTCGCTCCATCGAGCAAAGCCTGAATGTAGCTAGCGACTGTGTCACCTGCCATTACGAGCGCAATGTCTACCGTGTGGATGTAGCGGCTTGTGATCGTTCCGCGAGAATGTCCCACCAATGCAGCTATGGTCGACTCGGTAAAGCCGAGATCGTTTGCCACGCTCGCGAAGCTGTGACGAAGCACGTGGGGTGTCACGCTTTCAAGCGGCGTGTCTTTGACGAGCTTTTGCCATAGCTTGGGGAAGCCGACCAATGGCTTCCCTTCCTCCGTGCCAGGAAAAACAAAATCAGCCTCATCGCCGGACAATAGTGGCTTGAGCAACTCGACCACAGGCAGGCCGATAGCCCGAGTCGACGCACCTTCCTTGGAGTCCTCAAGCCTGATGCAACTGCGCTGAACATCGATCTCGCCCATTCGAAGATTGATGATCTCGCCTCGTCGACATCCTGTCATAGCGAGGGCTCGAACCATTTTCGTGGCCGTTGAAAACTGCGGGTCGAGAGCGGCGTCCGCGAGAATCTTGCCTAACGCTCTATACTCACGCTCGGTCAGGCGACGGTCACGGACGCGATCTTTTGGCTTACGAAAGCCGTGAACCGGATTCTTTTCGATGATCCCTTCTCTAACTGCATAGGAGAAGATGCTGCCGAGAAGACCGACGCCGCGCGAGCCGGTGCCAATGCCTCCGCGAACGATCGCTCGGCCACGCTTCTTCGTTTTGATGTCGGTTCGGGTCTTGCCGTTGGCAACGTCGCGCAGAAATTTGGCAATGTCTGCCATGGTGATCTCGGTCACTCTCCGGTTCCCGAGGAGCGGAAGGATGTGGCGCTTTATACGGCTACGGTCGATCTCCATAGTCGACGGCTTCTTGGGGCGACCGCCTTTGCCAGGTACAAGTCCGGCTTCACAATCAGCCAAATATCGGGTGCAAAGCTCTCTGACGGTAATCGTTTTGGCGTCGAGAAGTTTCGTTTCCGCAGGATTGTCGCCTTGCGCGATCCGACCGATCAATATGCGGGCCTCCTTTCGGGCCGCATCTGGTGCCCAGACCCCGTGGGGACCGATGGTGAATCGGCGGGTCCGACCTTTAGCTCGATATTGCACGAGGTAGCTGCGCTTACCGGATGAAAACACGCGCAGCCCAAAGCCAGGCAACTCATCATCCCAAAGGAAGTAGTCCGACTTTCCCGGTCCCGCTTGATCCACGGTTCGTTTGTTCAGCTTAGCCATCGCACACCTCAGGGTTCTGTCGAAGTGATCCCGCGGAAGCACCACGGAAGCACCCGGACGGAAACTCCGGCCTGCGGTAGGATACTGGCTTCGGCTTTTGGGTCGACAAAAAGTCAGTCGTCGTAGTAGCTTAGCGAACGATATCGTAGAAACAGAAGCTATTGAAAGACTGGCTAAATCGGCCTCCGAAGGCAGAGGTC
>NZ_JAIUHT010000003.1:0-455949 GCF_020165255.1 Mesorhizobium sp. CA12 | reverse complement strand
TCCTTTCCCTCCGGAGGGGGGAAAGGTGGCGCTGCGAAGCAGCGACGGATTGGGGGAACCACGTGGCAATCAAGCCTCGGCCTGATCAGTTGCGCCAGTCACAGAAGATGTGTGCATAGCGTAGCCCACTTCGTGGGGCGAGGAACCCGAACGGCGCCGCTTGTCCATTTGCATCGCTGGCTGAAAACATGCAGACATGGCGCCCGACGCGAGCGGTGCCAGAGGAATCAGCATGGTGGCGGTAGAGACAGTGCAGCGCGCATCGGGGCGCGGCATCTGGGGGTGGATGTTCTTCGACTGGGCGGCGCAGCCTTTCTTCACCGTCGTCACGACCTTCATCTTCGGACCCTATTTTGTCTCGCGCATGGCGAGCGATCCGACTGCCGGGCAGGCCGCGTGGGGTTACGGCATTGCCGCCGCGGGCCTGGTCATCGCAGTGCTGTCGCCGGTGCTCGGCTCGATCGCCGACCAGACCGGGCCGCGCAAGCCGTGGATCGCCTTCTTCGCGGCCATCAAGATCGCCAGCCTCACGCTTTTGTGGTTCGCGGCGCCGGGCTCCAACCTTTTCCTGGTCGTGCTCTTGTTCTCGCTGGCTTCGGTGGCGGCCGAATTCTCCACCGTGTTCAACGATTCCATGATGCCGCGGCTGGTGCCGAAGGAAGAGATCGGCCGGATCTCCAACATGGCCTGGGGGCTCGGCTATCTCGGCGGCATGATCGCGCTGATCTTCGTGGTGCTGTTCCTGGCCGGCAATCTCGAAACCGGCAAGACGCTCATCGGCCTCGATCCGTTGTTCGGACTCGATCCGAAACTCGGCGAGGATGCGCGCTTCACAGGGCCGATGTCGGCCGGCTGGTATTTCCTGTTCATCCTGCCGATGTTCTTCTTCACGCCGGACGCCACCAAGGGGATCCCGATCGGGCCGGCAGTGCGCGAGGGCCTGTCCGAGCTGAAGTCGACGCTTGCCGAGGTGCGCCAGCGCAGCGGCATCCTGCGCTTCCTCTTGGCCCGCATGATCTATCAGGACGGCGTCAACGCGCTGCTGGCGCTCGGCGGCACGTTCGCGGCCGGCATGTTCCAGTGGTCGATCACCGAGATCGGCCTGTTCGGCATCATTCTCAACATCGTCGCCATCTTCGGCTGCTGGATCGCGGCGCGGCTCGATACAGCGCTGGGCTCGAAGCATGTGGTGATGATCGCGCTGGTGATGCTGTCGGTCGCCACCATCGGCGTCGTCTCCACCGGACCGGGCTTCACGCTGCTCGGCCTGATCCCGCTGCCGACCGCCGATTCCGGCGGCCTGTTCGGCACAGCGGCCGAGAAAGCCTATATCCTCTACGGCCTGCTGATCGGGCTTGCCTTCGGTCCGGTGCAGGCGTCATCGCGATCCTATATGGCGCGCAGCGTGACCGCCGCCGAGTCCGGCCGCTATTTCGGCATCTATGCGCTGGCCGGTCGGGCGACGAGCTTCCTGGCGCCGTTTATGGTGGCGAGCATCACCACCATCAGCGATTCGCCGCGGCTCGGCATGGCGGCGATCATCCTGTTCCTCGGCATCGGCATGGCGATCCTGGCGGGGACACCCTATCCGGCGGATAAGCGGTAGTATTTCCCTTCTCCCCTTGTGGGAGAAGGTGGATCGGCGCGGAGCGCCGAGACGGATGAGGGGTGCTCCAGCTTGGCGAACATGCTCGTCGAAAGCTGCAATCGCCCACGCCTCATTCCCTGGAGCACCCTCATCCGTCGCCTTCGGCGACACCTTCTCCCGCAGGGGGAGAAGGAAGAAGCGCTAATGCCTGAAATGCCTTACGCCGGTGAACACCATGGCGATGCCGTGCTCGTCGGCGGCGGCGATGACGTCGTCGTCGCGCATCGAGCCGCCCGGCTGGATGACCGCTGTGGCGCCGGCCTCGATCGCCGACAAGAGCCCGTCGGCGAAGGGGAAGAAGGCGTCCGAGGCGACGACCGAGCCCCTGGTCAGCGGCTCGGCGAGGCCCGCCGCTTCGGCAGCGTCCAGCGCCTTGCGGGCGGCGATGCGCGAGGAATCGACGCGGCTCATCTGGCCGGCGCCGATGCCGACGGTCGCGCCGTCCCTGGCATAGACGATGGCATTGGACTTGACATGCTTGGCGATGCGGAAGGCGAATTTGAGGTCGGCCATCTCGGCCGGCGTCGGCGGGCGCTTCGTCACCACCTTGAGCTCGAGATCGTCGACGACCGCATTGTCGCGGCCTTGCACCAGCAGTCCGCCGGCGACGGATTTCACCGTCGTGCCGGCGGCGCGGGGATCGGGCAGGCCGCCGGTGACCAGCAGGCGCAAATTCTTCTTCGCCGCGACGATGGCGACGGCCTCGTCGGTGGCGTCCGGCGCGATGATCACCTCGGTGAAGGTCTTGACGATCTCTTCCGCCGCGTCGGCGTCGAGGATGCGGTTCATGGCGACGATGCCGCCGAAGGCCGAGACCGGATCGCAGGCCAACGCCTTGGCGTAGGCCGCCTTCAGCGATGAGCCTTCGGCAACGCCGCAGGGGTTGGCATGCTTGATGATAGCGACCGCCGCCGAGCGCGCCGGATCGAACTCGCCGACCAACTCGAAAGCGGCATCGGTGTCGTTGATGTTGTTGTAGGAGAGCTGCTTGCCTTGCAACTGCTTTGCCGTTGCCACGCCCGGCCGCTTGTCTCCCGACAGGTAGAAGCCTGCGCCCTGATGCGGGTTCTCGCCATAGCGCATCACCTGGTCGAGCCGGCCGCCGAACGCGCGCCATGTCGGGTGCTCGATCTCCAGCGTCTCGGCGAACCAGCCGGAGATCGCGGCGTCATAGGTGGCCGTGCGGGCAAAGGCCTTGGCCGCCAGCATCTTGCGGAAGTCGAGCGACAGCGAGCCCAGATTCATCTCCAGCGCGTTGACGACGGAAGCATAGTCGGCCGGGTCGGTGACGATGGCGACGTAGGCGTGGTTCTTGGCCGAGGCGCGGATCATCGCCGGCCCGCCGATGTCGATGTTCTCGACGATCGAGGCATAGCCGGCGCCGGAGCGGCGGACGTCCTCGAACGGATAGAGATTGCAGACAACGAGGTCGATCGGCTCGATGTTGTGGTCGTGCATGGCCTTGGCATGCTCGGCGTCGTCGCGGATGCCGAGCAGCGCGCCATGCACCGACGGATGCAAGGTCTTCACCCGACCGTCCATGATCTCGGGAAAGCCGGTGAGGTCGGAAACGTCGCGGACCGCCAAGCCCGCCCCGGCGAGGGCCTTTGCCGTGCCGCCAGTCGAAACCAGCTCGACCCCGGCGGCGGCGAGCGCCTTGGCGAAATCGACCAAGCCTGTCTTGTCGAAGACGGAAAGCAGCGCGCGGCGCACCGGAACGAGGTCAGGCGCCGGAATGTTTTTTGTGGGCACGGCCATGGCGGGCGGCCTTTCAGAGCTGTTGGCAGGGACGTTGGCCGGCCCTAGCATATGAGCCCCGGAAATCAAGTGAGTCCGGGATCAGCGCGCAGCCGTTTGCCAGCCAGCCTCAGTTGTTTTCGGAATAGCCGGAAATAACTGTGCGGGTCAGCTGCCAGTGGACCTCGGCAATTTCCGAGGCCTTGAAGGCGAGCACGATCTGCCGGCTGCGGCGCGGGCCGCCCAATCCGGCGAAGTAGATCGATTCTTCGACCTCCGGCGCCATTTCGGCGCAGGTGAAGACCCAGCTGTCGCCCTGCGCGCCGGCGAGCGTCAGGCGGTCGTGGTCGTCCTGCAGCAGGCTGATGTCTGGGTGGACGTGGAAGCGCACCGTGACGAAGTCGCGGCCGTTGTTGCGGATCGCGGCATTGCCCGGGCGCAGGAACCGATCGCGGCCGGCAAGCACGTTGCCGTTGCTGGTCAGCTTCAACTCGCGCTCATGCAGGAAGCCGAACTGCTGGACATAGCCGTCATGGCGGGCGACGAAGCCTTGCATGCCCTTCTGGTCGAGGCGCTTGCAGGGCACATGCTGCGGGCCGCCGATCAGCGGCGATCCCAAAAGGTCGCTGACGCGCAGCGAGTGGCTGAAGCGCGCCGACGAGGTGTCGTTGAGCGTGGCGGTCGAATGCGCGGCGGTGGCGCGGGCCAGCGGCCGGAATTCCGGGGCGCCATAAGTGTCGATGCCGGCATTGACGATGAAGTGCTGGCGCCCGGAGGAGAGCTCGAAGGCGAGGCAGCCGGCATGTGCTGCGTTGGAGACGTCGACCGGCGGCGGCAGGCCGGTGTCGGCGATCACCGTCACGCCGCCCATCGACAGGCGCTCGTAGCCGGAATGCGGCGCGTGCAGCAGCGGCGCGCCCACCGTGTCGTCATGGCGCATGATGGTGGCGATGCGGTCGTGGATGGTGGCGCCCATGCCGTTGAAGCGGGCAAGGCTGCCGTCCTGATGGCGAAAGAAACGCAGCGCCGGCAACATCCGGTCGATGGCGCCGATCAAGGCCGACGGCGGCGCCTCGGCCTGGTTGGCATAGGTCTGGCGCAACGGCAGAAGATCGGCCAGCAGCTCGAGCACCGCCATCGGCTTGCGCGAGATATGGCCGCCATCGGGCAGGATCTGATGCTCGAGCTCCTCGGCCAGGTTGCGTGTCGCGGCACGCAGCGCCGAGGCCGGCGCCGGCAGGGACAGCGCGGCGAAGGCGAGCGCGATGCGGGCGCGCAGCCTGGCCTCGCCATCGGGCATCTCGCGCACCATCGAGCGGAGATAGCGGATCTGCACGGCGAGCGATTTCAGGAACGCGCGATAGAAAGGGAATTCGGCGCCCTGCAGCACCACCGAGGAGTGCTGCAGCCAGGCGATCACCCGCTTGGCCGTCGTTCCCGGCTCCCAGGCGATGCCGGAGATCTGGTTGCCATGCATGGCGATCCAGTCGGTCACCAGGGCTCTCGCGTTGGCGGCGGCGAGCTCGGTGCCGGTGGCGCGCATGTGGCGCAGCCAGCGGAAGCCATGCAACGATTTCTGCCAGCCGCGATTGGGCACGTCGAGCTGAAAAGGCGACTTGCCGCCGGTCTCGACCAAATGGCCGGACAGCGGGTAGCGGCCGTAATAGATCTCCAGCGCGATCTGCGGATCGGCAAGCCGCAGATCCGGCGGGGCGATCAGGACGCGTTCGGGCGTGCGGCCGGAATAGCGCCAGCGATAGATCGGCCCGGCGCGGAGGCGCCGACGCGTTTTGCGCCAGAACTCCCTCGCGACAAGCGTCCAAAGACGCGTCGTGCTGCCGGCAACAAGTGCCAATAGCCCTCCTGATGTCCCCATAACCCAAGCACAAGCTTATGCGATTCAAGAACTTATGCGAAGGCGGATTTCGCCGAAGTGAACCGCTTCACGCCGCCTTGCCCGTGCCGTCGCTAAAAAAGTCAGCAAATTTTATGAGATAACGTCTCAATCGGCCCGTCTCATCCGCGCGGCAAAGAAGCCGTCCAGGCCTGAAATCCCGGGCGTTTCCAGCGCGAGGTCGGCCGGCGTGGTGCGCAACATACCCTCCAGGGTCAGAAACGGATCGACGCCGGCAAATTCGCCAGGCCGGATCGGATCGGCGACGACGCCGGGGCTCCCGGCGAGGAAATCGCGATAAAGCTCCTCGCCTTCGATCGGGTCGAGCGAGCAGTTGGAGAACACGATCCGTCCGCCGGGCCTGACGAGGGTAACGGCATGGGCAAGCAGCCGACGCTGGAGATCGGCGAGTTTTTCGACATCGGCCATGGTCTTGGTCCATGGCACGTCGGGATGGCGGCGCACCGTGCCGGTCGAGGAGCAGGGCGCATCGAGCAGCACGGCGTCGAACAATTGTGCCGGCCGGTAATCCAGGAGGTCGGTCTGGACGAGCTCGGCGGTCAGGCCAAGGCGCTCGAGATTCTGACTGAGCCGCGCCAGCCGGTTCTTCGAGGTGTCGATCGCGGTCACCTCGGCGCCGGCCAGAATAAGCTGCGCCGTCTTGCCGCCGGGCGCGGCGCACAGGTCGGCGACGCGCTGGCCTCTGATGTCGCCGAACAGGCGTGCCGGCAGGCTTGCCGCCGCATCCTGCACCCACCAGGCGCCGTCGGCGAAACCGGGGAGGTCGATGACATTGGCGGCGAGCTTCTCGACGCGTACGGTTCCGGTCGGCAGCACGATGCCGCCCAAACGCTCGGCCCAGAGCGCCGGATCGGCCTTGACGGTGAAGTCTACGGGCGCCTCGTGGCGATGGGCGGCAAGGATGGCGCGCGCCTTGTCGGCTCCGTAAGCGGCGGTCAGCCGCTCGGAGAACCATTGCGGCGCCTCGCTGGTGGCGGCAAGCGCCGGGGCAAGCTCAGCCTCCTTGGCGCGCGCCAGCGAACGCAGCACGCCGTTGACGAGCCCGGAGAAACGCAGCGTTCGCGGATCGGATTTGGCGTGGGTGACGGCAAGGTCGACGGCGGCGCTGTCGGGAACATCCAGAAACAGGATCTGCGCGGCGGCGACATTGAGGATATGCGAGAGCGCCGTGGCATTGGCCGGCAGCGGCTTTTCCAGGCGCTTGGACAGCAGCCCGGCAATGGTCATGCGGTGGCGCAGCGCCGTGACCAGGATGGCGCGCACCAGCGCCCGGTCGCGGCCGTCCAGCGCCTTGTATTGCGGATGGCCATGCTCGTTGTCGGTCAACCCATCGAGCGGCGTGCCGGCATCGATGACGGCGGCAAGCAGCCGCGCCGCCGCCTTGCGTGCGGCAAGGCCGGCGACGTTCTCGTCACCAGCCCTGTGTTGCGGATTGCCTAACTGTCCGCGCCTCGGCGGCGTCACGACCAGGGACCCTTCGACCGGACATTGCGCGGTCCGGTCGGGTTGCGGCCCCAGGGATTGGGCTTTGGCGGCGCCGGCTCAGCCTCCGCTGGCGGCGGGTCCGCCGGCTTGCCCCATGGCCCCGCCGACGGCTCTTGGGGCTGGATGGGTGGCGGAGAAGCCCGGCGCCGGGCGGCCGGCGATGCGCCGCCCATCGCGCGCGCCATCTCCTGCAGCGCGGCGATGCGGTTCTCGGTGCTCGGGTGGGTCGAGAACAGATTGTCCATGCGCTCGCCATGCAGAGGATTGATGATGAAAAGATGCGCCATCGCCGGATTGCGCTCGGCATCCTCATTGGGGATCTGTTCGGCGCCGCGCGCGATCTTGTTGAGCGCCGAAGCCAGCCACAACGGGTTGCCGCAGATCTCGGCGCCGCGCCGGTCGGCTTCGTATTCGCGGGTGCGGCTCACCGCCATCTGCACGATCATCGCGGCGAGTGGCGCAACGATCATCGCTACAAGCACGCCGACAAAGCCGAACGGATTGTTGTTCTCGCGGCTGCCGCCGAAGAAAAAGGCGAAATTGCCGAGCATCGAGATGGCGCCGGCGAGCGTCGCCACGATCGTCATGGTCAGCGTGTCGCGATGCTGCACATGGGCAAGCTCATGCGCCATCACCGCCGCGACCTCTTCATGGGAGAGCCGCTCGAGCAGACCGGTGGACGCCGCAACGGCAGCATTTTCCGGATTGCGGCCGGTGGCGAAGGCGTTGGGCTGCGGGTTGTCGATCAGATAGGTCTTCGGCATCGGCAGGCCGGCCTGCTTGGCCAGCGCCTGCACGATCGCGTAATATTCGGGCGCGTTCTTCGCGTCGACCTCGACGGCGCGATTCATCGACAGCACCATCTTGTCGGCGTTCCAATAGCTGAACAAATTGGTGCCGGCGGCGATCAGAAGCGCGATGACCATGCCGCTCGGGCCGCCGATCAGATAACCGACGCCCATGAACAGCGCCGTCATCGCGGCAAGAAGCATGGCGGTGCGAAGCGTGTTCATCGTTTCATCCGTCTGTGGTCGGGGCGAATAGGAGTCGATCCTCTCGGTTTCATGGCTATATGATGGGAAACGGTCGCTCCCGTTTCAATCGGCAAGGACTTATCGCATGATCGAAGAGCCAGGCAAAACCGAAGCTGCGGACGCCAGCGAAAGGCCGCAAAAGACGCTGACGCCGGAAGCACAGCGGGCGCTGGCTGAAGCCGAGGCCAGGCGCAAGCTCTACCGAGAAGCGGAAGCGGCGATCCCGAAGGAAATCGGCGGCCGCGGCGGCAAGGAGCCTGGCCGCTACGGCGACTGGGAGGTGAAAGGCCTCGCCAGCGACTTCTGACGAGAACCGGTTCCCGAGCGCGGAAATCTTGACCGGGCGGATAGTGGTCACGCAGATTGCATGCGTAGGCGCGGAATCAGCCACACCTTGGCGATTGGCCGAAGCCTCCGTGACGTCGTCATCCACGGGCGGAGCGACGCGAAGCGGAGCGCAGACCCGAGGATCCATTCCGTGACCTTGGCCGAGGAACGCAGCGAAGCAGAATTCCGCGCCGTGGCAACGCCTCGACGTCACGGAATGGATTCTATGGTCTGCGCGCGTCGCTTCGCTCCTTGCTCCGCCATAGTCCGCCATAGAATGACGATCGCGATGGGCGTTCGGCCAATCGAAACGAACGGTGAAAATCTCGCCTGCTGACAGCCTGCAATCCGTCAAAGTCGCTGTACGAGCTACTAGGCCGCAGCCCGTGTCGGCGACAACGCGATAAAACCGGTATCGTCGACCACAATGCCGATTTCGTCATAGGAACGGATTGTCGGGTGCGGCGTGACCAGCGGGTGGACATGCGTGGCGCTGATCACCACCACCGACGCGCCGGAGGCCTCGCCTGCCGCGATGCCCGCCGGCGCATCCTCGAAGACCAGGCAGTCGCGCGCCTCAACGCCGAGACGCTTTGCCGCCAAAAGGAAGCAGTCCGGCGCCGGCTTGCCATGGGTGACATCTTCCGCCGTGACCATCATGGCGGGAACCGGAATACCGGCCGCCTCGATGCGCAGCAGCGCCAGCTCGCGCGGCGCCGAGGTAACGATCGCCCAGCGCTCCGGCGGCAGCGATTGCAGAAACGCGATGGCACCAGGAATCGGGACGATGCCTTCGAGGTCCTCCGCCTCGGCCTTGAGTAGCGCATCGGCTTCGGCGACGGCGTCGACGCCCGGCAGCTTCAGTCCCGCGATCGTCTCGATCGCGCGCTTGCCATGGATCGTGGGCAGGAAGCTCGCCACGTCGAGGCCGTGACGCTCCGCCCATTTTGCCCACACCCGTTCTGCCGCGGCGATCGAGTTGAGCACCGTGCCGTCCATGTCGAACAGGAAGGCAGCGAATTTTGAGCCTGCAAACATAGAATGTCCTGGAGAATCGTTTTCGGGAGGGGCGAAACGCAAAGCCCAGTTTAGACCGGCCGGCACCGCCTGAGAAGGCGAGAGGCCCACCATTTCATCCCGGCACGGGAACAAGCTCCGGCTCGCGGCGTTGAACGGGCAGTCTTTCCAAAATCATCAAGGGGGGCATGCGATGCTGATCCGGCTCGGCTATGAAATCGCCATCGAATGCGCGGCCGTGACGCCGATCATCTCGCTTCTCGACATCCATCCGGACCGCCATGCCGACATCAAGCGGCAGACGCGGGTTCTGACCTCGCCCTCAGTGCCGACCCGGACCTATCGCGACCGCCACGGCAATATCTGCCGTCGTTTCACGGCGCCGGCAGGCAACTTCCGCATCCTCTATGACGCGGCGGTCGAGGACAGCGGCGAGACCGACGAGGTGAACACGCTGGCGCACGAAACGCCGGTCGCGGAACTGCCGGACGATGTGCTGGTCTATCTGCTCGGCAGCCGCTATTGCGAGACCGACCATCTCAGCGACACCGCCTGGCAGCTTTTCGGCCAGCTGCCGCCCGGCTGGGCACGCGTCCAGGCGATCGTCGATTATGTAAACAGCCGGCTTTCCTTCGGCTACGGCTATGCGCGCGCCACACGCACGGCGGCCCAGGCGCATGAGGAGCGTGTCGGGGTGTGCCGCGATTTCGCGCATCTGGCGATCGCGCTTTGCCGATGCATGAACATTCCGGCGCGCTATGTGAACGGCTATCTCGGCGATATCGGCGTGCCGGCCGACCCGGCGCCGATGGATTTCTCGGCCTGGATGGAAGTCTTCCTCGACGGCAAATGGTACACGTTCGATCCGCGCCACAACCGGCCCCGCATCGGCCGCGTCGTCATCGCGCGCGGCCGCGACGCCACCGACGTGCCGCTGCTGCACAGTTTCGGCCCGCACCGGCTCACCCTGTTCAAGGTCTGGACCTACGAGCAGGAAGGCAACCGCTTCAATCCCCCGCATCACGGCGTCGATCGGACGGCCAGCGCGCAGATGCTGGGGTAGGTTCTGTCGATATTCAGGTGAGGCCGGCCTGCGAAGGACGGCCTCCTGCGCTTCCGGTGCTCACGTACTTTAAGCACGCTCCGATCCGGTTCTCGGAAGCCGCCCTTCTCGACTCGGCTGACCCGAATCTCAACAGACCCTGCGCTGCGCCATGTTTCACCGGAGCCGCTGACCCGCTTCGGCACAGTTCGATTGTGCCGAAGAGAGAACGACCGCGACAGTCTTCAAGACTATGGTAAGCGCTTCATGAAGGTCGCGTTTCCAAGGCATTTTCGTTTACTTCCGGTTCACCTTCAGATTTGCCGAAAGTCAGCAAAAACAACGGATTAACCTCTTGTTAATCGCCTTACGGCGGCTTCTGGCCGAAATCCTGCAACGCCTCTGCCGAGCGGCACGGTGCCGCGGACAGTGGAGGCGGAAGGGATGCGGCAGTTCAGAGGTGTCGTTCGTGGGGTGGACGGCTTTGCCCGCAACCGCGAAGGCAATTTCGCGGTACTGTTCGGAGCTGCCGCATCGGTCCTCGCGCTGGGGGTGGGATTCGCGGTCAACATCTCGCAACTCTACAATGCGAGATCGAGCCTGCAGGGCGTCGTCGACGCCGCCGTGACCTCGACGGCCCGCGATCTCACCCTCGGCGTCATCACGGAAACCGATGCCAACAAAACGGTGCAGGCGTTTCTCGACGCCAACAGCACGGCCGGCATCCTGCAGGCCAACCAGATCGTGCTCGACAGGCTCACGGTCAACAGGACGGCCAACACCGTACAGGCCGATGCGCATGTCGATGTCGGCCTCTATTTTCCGCTGTTCAGCACCAGCACCATGCGCCGCGTGACTGCCTCGACCTCGGCGCTCTATTCCGACAAGACCGTCGAGGTGGCGATGATGCTCGACGTCACCGGTTCCATGCGGGCCAGAAGATCAAGGACCTGAGGACGGCGGCGAGCAACGCGGTCAATTCCTTCCTTACCGGCCAGAACGCCGCCAATCCTCGGGTGCGGGTGGCGATTGTGCCTTATGCGAATTCCGTCAATGCCGGATCGCTTGCCGCAGGTTCGGTCTTCGTCGAGACCAAGGCCAGCGAGCGCAAGCAGGCGCCGGGCAATGACGATCCGCAGTATGTTTCGGCGTCGACGCGGCCGGACAATTGCGCGACCGAGCGCAAAGGCGCCTATCAATATTCGGATGCTGGCCCCGAGGTCAGCATGGTCAACCGCGATCTCTTTTTGTCCGACTTCGCCAGGCAGAGCCGCACTCGGGCCTGTCCGGTCGCGACAATTCAGCCGCTGACCACGGATGCCTCGGCTCTGAACAACGTGATCAAAGACCTCGATGCCTCCGGCGGCACGGCGGGCCATATCGGCGTGCAGTGGGCCTGGTACATGCTGTCGGAAAACTGGGGCGGGGTGATGAAGGCCTCGGAGCGGCCGGCGAAGATGGATCCGAAGAAGGTGGCGAAATACGCGATCCTGATGACGGATGGCGAATTCAACCTGTCCTATTTCGACGCCAACGACCCGGATCAGGTCTACAACGATGCCGGCAAGGTACAGACACGCACCGCCGCGACGACACTGTGCGCGGCGATGCAAGACCAGGGCATCGAGATATTCACCATCGGCTTTGCGCTCACCGAGAAAAACGCCAAGTCGACGCTGCAGGCCTGCGCCAGTCCGGATACCGGAAACACCAAACATTTCTATCAGGCGGCCAACGGCGCCGAGCTCGATCAGGCGTTTCAGGATATCGTGCGCAACATCGACAAGCTGACGGTAACCAGATAGCGGCCGCGAGAAAATCGTACAACGAGGGTGTTCAAACGGAAAAGGCCGCCGCTTCTTGACGAAGCCGGCGGCCTTCCGTGTTTCCGTCCATGACGCGGCTTCCGGCGGCAGCCCCATCGGGCTACCTGCCGCGCGTCTCGCGCCTTAACGGGAAGACTGCTTCCCGAAAGTGCAATCCGCTGAGCTCACGTTATGGAAAACGAAATCACTCGACATCGGATCACCTCCTTTCAGTTCGTTGAACACACACAGATGATGGGGTGCGTCGCGGCAAATGGCAAGGTGCCGCAACGGAATGGCAGGCGGGAAATCCCTGCCCGCGGTGTTTTTGGGCAACAGATCGGGATTGCGCTACGCAGGCCAGTTGGATGACAGTGGCGCCCGGGAGGGCCCGCATTCGACGCATCGGGAGGTGAGAATGGACGCCGCCGACAAAGCCGCGCGGATCGCACGAACGGTCGTCGAGACGCTGAAACCGGGTTTCGCGGTCAAGCTCTGGACCGGCGAGCGCATCGGTCCCGCCGGCGGTCCGGTGCTCACCATCAACGACCAGGATATCGTCTGGCAATTGCTTCGCCGGCCGCGCTTCTCGACGCTGGTCGAGATGTGGATTTCCAAGACCATCGACATCGAAGAAGGCACGCTGTTCGATTTCTACGCGCTGCCTTCGCAAGGCAAGCTCAAGACGAAGCTCAGATCGTTGCCGAAGCTGACGATTTTGCGCGACCTGCCGGCGGTGCTTTTCTCGCGCAAACAAATGACGGCGCGCAGCGATCTTTCCGGCCGCAACCCTTATGTCAGCGGGTCGAACAAGGAGGCGATCCGGCACCATTACGACATTTCGAACGCCTTCTATCGGCTCTTCCTCGACGAGCGCATGGTCTACAGCTGCGGTTATTTCAGGGATTTCGCCAACGGCATCGATCAGGCGCAGATCGACAAGCTCGACCATATCTGCCGCAAGCTCAGGCTCAAGCCGGGCGAAACGTTGCTCGACATCGGCTGCGGCTGGGGCGCGATGCTGATCCACGCGGCGAAACATTACGGCGTCGTCGGCCACGGCGTCTCGCTGTCGCAGGCCCAGACCGAGCTTGCCCGCGAGCGCATTCGCGCCGAGGGGCTGCAGGACCGCATCACCATCGAAATAAAGTCCTATGCCGAGCTCTCTGGCAGCTTCGACAAGATCTCGTCGATCGGTATGTTTGAGCATTTGGGGATCGCCAACCACGCTGCCTATTTCTCGACTGTCCACCGCCTGCTGAAACCCGGCGGCATCTATCTGCACCACGCCATCACCCGGCGCAGCAAGGGCGACCTGAAGAAGACCCTGCGCAAGGGGCCGGAATACAAGGCCCTGATCAAATACATCTTTCCCGGCGGCGAGCTCGACACGATCGGCATGACGCTCGGCAATCTCGAGGCGCATGGCTTCCTGGTCTATGACGTGGAAAACCTGCGCGAGCATTATGCGCAAACCTGCCGCCTGTGGGCGGAGCGCCTCAGTGCACGCTTCGACGAGGCGGTCGCCGAGGTCGGCGAGCCCAAGGCGCGGCTGTGGCTGCTCTATCTGACGGGTTGCTCGATCACCTTCGAGCGCGCCTCGGCGCAGATTTTCCAGACCGTCGCCACCAGGCGCGCCCGCGGCCCGAGCGGCCTGCCGCCGACACGGGCGGATTTGTACCGGTAGACCCGACCCGCTTCAGTCCATCAAGCGCATCGGCGCGCCGAGCTCGATCCGTGCCGGCCGGTCGACCGTGCAGTAGACGCCGAGATTATGGGCATTGTGGCGTACCAAATTGCGCAGGATGCCGGGATCGGTGTCGAAACCGTCCTGGGCGATGATGGTGAAGCCGCAGCGGCGGCACGGTTCGGAGACGGTGAGCAGCAGATCGCCGACCGCGAGCTTCCTGCCGATCCATTGCGTCTCCGGAAAGGCGCTTTCGACCGGGTCCATCTCGACGACGATGTTGGGCCGGAAGCGGCGCGGATCGGGCACGCCTTCGGGATGCAGCGCCTTCAGTCTGGCCAGCGAGGCGGTGGTGAGCAGATGGATCGGCGCCTTGGCATAGCGGGCCTCGGTCAACGGGCCGGTGTAGCCGGGCGCCGCGTTCTCCGCGCCGAACGGCCGGATCGAGGCCTCGAAGCCGAGAAAGGCCGATACCGTGCGGTCGCTTTCAGGATCCGGCGCCGGCAGCCATTCGCCGCCGGGCACCGCCACTTCGAGCCGCCATTCCTTGTTCATCGGGGCCTCGCTCAGCCGGGTGCGAATCAGCGGCACCTTGTGCCACTTGGCCTCGCGGTCGGGCCTGGCGATCTCGCCGTCGGAAGCATCAACCAGTCCGAACAGCCGGTCGCCGTCGACGGTCTTCAGCCCGACGGAGATGGCGTCACGCCGCTCGCCGGCGAGCGAGCTCGCCGGATAGCGCCAGAGCTGGCTGACCGTGCCGAGGATTGCCTCGCCGGCCATCAGCCCTTCTTGTTCTGCCGGTTGGCGACGAGATCGTCGACCACGGCCGGATCGGCCAGCGTCGAGGTGTCGCCGAGCGCGCCGAAATCGTCCTCGGCGATCTTGCGCAGGATGCGCCGCATGATCTTGCCCGAACGGGTCTTCGGCAGGCCCGGCGCGAACTGGATCTTGTCGGGCGTGGCGATGGCGCCGATCTCCTTGCGGACATGCGCGACCAGCTCCTTGCGCAATTCCTCGCTCGATTGGGTGCCGGCCATCAGCGTGACATAGCAATAGATGCCCTGGCCCTTGATGTCGTGTGGGTAGCCGACGACGGCGGCTTCCGACACCTTGTCATGGCTGACCAGGGCCGATTCCACCTCGGCCGTGCCCATGCGGTGGCCGGAAACGTTGATGACATCGTCGACGCGGCCGGTGATCCAGTAATAGCCGTCGGCGTCGCGCCGGCAGCCGTCACCGGTGAAGTATTTGCCCTTGTACGTCGAGAAATAGGTCTGCACGAAGCGGTCGTGGTCACCATACACGGTGCGCATCTGGCCGGGCCAGGAATCGGCGATGCAGAGATTGCCGTCGGTGGCGCCGTCCAGCACCTTGCCTTCGCCGTCGACCAGCTGCGGCTGGACGCCGAAGAAGGGCCGCGTGGCGGAACCCGCCTTGAGGTCGGTGGCGCCGGGCAGCGGCGTGATCATGATGCCGCCGGTCTCGGTCTGCCACCAGGTGTCGACGATCGGCACCTTGGCGTTGCCGACGACGTTGTAATACCACTCCCAGGCTTCCGGATTGATCGGCTCGCCGACCGAACCCAGCACGCGCAGCGACTTGCGCGAGGTCTTCTTCACATGGCTGTCGCCGGCGCCCATCAGCGCGCGCAGCGCCGTCGGCGCGGTGTAAAAGATGTTGACCTGGTGCTTGTCGATCACCTCCCAAAAGCGCGACTGCGAGGGATAGTTCGGCACGCCCTCGAACATCAGCGTCGTGGCGCCATTGGCCAAAGGCCCGTAGACGATGTAGCTGTGGCCGGTGACCCAGCCGACATCGGCGGTGCACCAGTAGATGTCGCCGTCATGGTAGTCGAAGACATATTGGTGCGTCATCGAGACATAGACGAGATAGCCGGCGGTGGTGTGCAGCACGCCCTTCGGCTTGCCAGTCGAGCCGGAGGTGTAGAGGATGAAAAGCGGGTCTTCCGCCTTCATCTTTTCCGGCTTGCAGTCGGCCTTAACGGTCTGCGCCTCTTCATGGTACCAGACGTCGCGTCCCGGCACCCAGCCGGTCTTGCCGCCGGTGCGGCGCACCACCACGACCTTTTCGACCTTGGTGCCGGCCTTGGCGGCGATGTCGATCGCCTTGTCGGTGTTGTCCTTGAGCGGGATCGGCTTGCCGCCGCGCAGGCCCTCGTCAGCGGTGATCACGATGGTCGATTTACAGTCGTCGATACGGCCGGCCAGCGCATCGGGCGAGAAGCCGCCGAACACGACCGAGTGGATCGCGCCGATACGCGTGCAGGCGAGCATGGCATAGGCCGCTTCCGGAATCATCGGCATGTAGATGGTGACGCGGTCGCCCTTCTTGATGCCATGCTTCTTCAGCACGTTGGCGAAGCGGCAGACATGCGCGTAGAGCTCGTTATAGGTGACCTTGCGGTCGTCATAGGGGTTGTCGCCTTCCCAGATGATGGCGGTCTGGTCACCGCGCTTCTTCAAATGCCGGTCGATGCAATTATAGGAAACGTTGGTCTGGCCGTCCTCGAACCACTTGATCGAGACCTTGCCGTCGAAGGAGGTGTTCTTGACCTTGGTAAAAGGCTTGAACCAATCGATGCGCTTGCCGTGCTTGCCCCAGAACTTATCCGGATTTTTCACGCTGTCGGCATACCATTTGAGATAGGTGTCGTTGTCGATCAACGCGTTCTTCTTCCACGCCGGCTGGACGCGGTGGACATGCACATCGGACATTTCTTTGCTTTCCTCCCAAACCATCCACCGGCTTGCGCCGCCGGCGCCATCGCAGCGAAGCGGCCGCGAATTCGCGGGCATTATTAACAGTTCCGCGGTGACGGCAACATTAGACGTTGGATTCGCGTGGCGGGATGACGCAGGGGCAATTGGGCCAGCCATTAGCACTCTCGCTTCGCGGCTGCTAACCGCCTGTTTTAACGACAAAAATTTTGCAGAGTCGCGAAGAAATCCATAGACAGTTAAGCAACCGTGGGCACAATTCAGCGTTGGGAGGAAGGAGAATCAACCAAGGAAACGCAATGCGCGACAATTCCGAAATGGATCTGATGCTCAGGGGATACGGGCTGACTACGGCTAAGATCCTTTATCATTATCCCGATCACCCGCACCTGCTGCAAAGCTATGTCTGGCAGGACTATGACCTAGCTCCGGAATTCCCGGTGCTGATCCGCTTCATCGAGTTCTGGAAGACCAAGCTCGACGGCCCGCTGCATTCGGTCACCTACACGCATCAGAAGCTGATCGCGCCGAACGAGTGGCGGAAGGTGGATGGGGAGTTTCGGGTGCACTGAGGCGGCGGGTACAGCTGATCTCCCCCGCAAGGGGGGAGATTGGCAGTTTCAGCGCTGGCTTCACACCGCCGGCGGGTTCAACCGGGCGAAGCCTTCCTGGCGGCGATAGGGGAAGTACGGATAAGGCGCCGTCACCGCGCTTGCTTCATCGAGCGCCGCGATCTGCTCCGCCGTCAACGCCCAGCCGACGGCGCCGAGATTCTGGCGCAGCTGCTCCTCGTTGCGCGCGCCGATGATCACCGATGACACGGTCGGCCGCTGCAGGAGCCAGTTGATGGCGATTTGCGGCACGGTCTTGCCGGTCTCGGCGGCGACCGCCTCCAGCGCGTCGACCACCTTGAAAAGCTGCTCGTCCTCGACCGGCGGGCCGAAATCGGCGGTGCCGTGCAGCCGGCTCCTTTCCGGCAAAGGCTGGCCGCGGCGGATCTTGCCGGTGAGCCGGCCCCAACCGAGCGGGCTCCATACCAAGGCGCCGACGCCCTGGTCGAGGCCGAGCGGCATCAGCTCCCATTCATAGTCGCGCCCGATCAGCGAATAATAGACCTGATGCGCGACATAGCGCGGATAGCCGTGCCTGTCGGCCAGGCCGAGCGACTTCATCACCTGCCAGCCGGAGAAATTGGAGACGCCGACATAGCGCAGTTTGCCGGAGCGCACGAGGTGATCCAGCGTCGACAGCACCTCCTCGATCGGCGTCGAGGCGTCGAAGGCGTGGAGCTGAAGCAAGTCGATATAATCGGTGCCGAGGCGCTTCAGCGCCGCATCGACGGAGCGGATCAGGCGCGAGCGGGACGAGCCCCAGTCGGCCGGGCCATCGCCCATCGGCAGCGCGGTCTTGGTCGAGATCAGCACCGCGTCGCGGCGGCCCTTGATGGCCTCGCCCAGCACCTCCTCCGAAGCGCCGTTCGAATAGACATCGGCCGTGTCGAAGAGGTTGACGCCCGCCTCCAGGCAGATGTCGACCAGCCGGCGCGCTTCCTTCGCGTCGCTGTTGCCCCAGTGGCCGAACAGCGGGCCAGAGCCACCAAAAGTTCCAGCGCCGAAGGAAAGGGCGGGCACTTTCAGGCCGGAGGCCCCGAGAGGTCGATAATCCATGTTTTTTCTCTCCTGATTGGATGTCGAAGGATCAGCGCTCAGCACTGCGCGGTGACCGGCTTGCCGATCGCCCGGCCGCGTTCGAGACGCAGCGCCATGAACACGACGCCGAGCGCGGCGAGCGGCACCAAGCCGGCGACAAGGGGGACGGCGCCGAGGCCGGGGCCGTGGTCGATGACGAAGCCGCCAAGCCAGGCGCCGATGGCGTTGCCGAGATTGAAGGCGGCGATGTTGAAGGAGGAGGCCAGGCCCTGGCCGGCGCCCTTGGCCTTCTCCAGCACCCACATCTGCAGCGGCGCGACGGTGGCGAAGGCGGCGGCACCGAGCAGACCGACGGCGACAATCGCTGCTACCGGCTGGTGGATCGCCGCGGCCATGACGAACAGCATCGCCGATAGTGCGACCAGCGTGCCGATAACCGTCGGCACCAGATGGCGGTCGGCAAGGCGCCCGCCAAGCAGATTGCCCCCCACCAGGCCACCGCCGAAGACCAGCAGGATCGGCGACACGGCTCCCTCGGAAAAGCCGGTGACGCGGGTGAGGATGGGCGCCAGATAGGTAAAGGCCGCAAAGACGCCGACCCAGCTCAGCACCGTGGTCAACAGGCCGAGCAGCACCGGCCGGCGGCCGAGCACGGCGAGCGTGCCTTCGGAGGTCTCCTCTTCCTCCATGGTTGCGGGCTGGTCGCGCGGCACCAGCAGCGCGATCACGGCAAAGGCGATGACGCCGATAAGCGTGACGGCCAGGAAGCTCGAACGCCAGCCATAGGCCTGGCCAAGCCAGGTGCCGAAGGGCACGCCGAGGATGTTGGCGACGGTAAGGCCGGTGAACATCAGCGCGATGGCCGAGGCCTTCCGGTTGGGCGCGACAAGGCTGGTGGCCACGACGGAGCCGACACCGAAGAAGGAGGCATGGGCGAAGGCGGTCAGCACACGCGCCGCCATCAGCGTCCAGTAGTCGGGCGCCAGCGCACAGGCGAGGTTGCCGACGGTGAAGACCACCATCAGGGCAAGCAGCAAGGTCTTGCGCGGCAGGCGTCCGGTCAAGGCGCCAAGCAGCGGCGCGCCGACGACGACGCCCAGCGCATAGCCGGTAATGAGCAGGCCCGCGACCGAGATCGAGACGCCGAGATCGGCGCTGACGTCGAGCAGCAGGCCCATGATGACGAATTCGGTGACGCCGATGCCGAAGGCGCCGGCGGTGAGGGCATATAAAGCAAGAGGCATGGCTGCGGTCCGGTTGATCGGGAAGGGAACGCTCAGTCCCGCGCCCCGACACGCAAGATCGTGATCCGCCAAGCTATGAACCAGCCTTGCACCGGGCATATTTTCTGTGAAATAGATTCACGAATGGCGAGACCGGACATCAACCGCTCCGGCGAGGTCGAAGTGTTCGTCCGCGTCGTCGAGGCGGGCAGCTTCTCGGCCGCGGCGCGGGCGCTGCGCATGACGCCGTCGGCGGTGAGCAAGCTGATCGCGCGGCTGGAGGCGCGGCTTGGCGCGCGGCTGATCAGCCGCTCGACGCGCAAGCTGCAGTTGACGCCGGAAGGGGCTGCCTTCCATGGCAGCGGCCTGCGCATCCTCGCCGATCTCGACGCGGCCGAGCGCGAAGCGGCGGCGGGCGCGGCGCCGCGCGGCAGGCTGAGGGTCAACTCCTATGTGCCGTTCGGCCAGCACCGGCTGATGCCGCTCTTGCCGCTCTTCCTGGAAAAATATCCCGAGATTTTCGTCGAAGCCGTGCTGACCGACAGTGTCATCGACCTTCTGGAAGAGCGCGCCGATGTCGCCATCCGCGCCGGGCCGCTGCGCGAGTCACGCCTGGTTGCGCGCAAGCTCGGCCAGAGCCGGATGGTCCTGGTCGCGTCGCCTGCGTATCTTGCAGCGCGCGGCAGGCCACGCGCATTGTCCGACCTCGCTCGCCACAACATGCTGGCCTTCGGCTTCGCCAGGCACATAGAGGGCTGGCCGTTTGTCGATGCGACAGGCAAATCGATCATCATGCCGATTATCGGAAACATGTCGCTGACCGACGGCGAAGCGATGCGGCGAACGACGCTGGCAGGAGCCGGCATAGCGCGGCTGGCGCGTTGGCATGTCGAACCCGACATCGCCGCCGGGCTGCTCGTGCCGTTGCTTGAGGAGTTCAATCCAGGCGACGAGGAGCCGACGCATGCCGTCTATGTCGGCCAGGGCAAGCATCTGCCGGCCCGCGTCCGAGCGTTCCTCGATTTTCTCGCGGAAACCGTTCGTCTCTGAATGAGGAAAGAGCCGCGCGCCAATGGCACGCGGCTCCGACCTGTCTGCCCGAGCGGAATTACGCCTTCGGCACGAACGGCGCGGGACGCCGGCCGGCGCCTTGCCGCTCCAGCATCCAGCCGGGATACTCGGCAGGCAGCGCGCTTACCTCGTCGAGCCTCGCGAGGTCGTCGGCATCGAGCTTCACGCCGGTCGCGGCGAGGTTCTGCTCGAGCTGGTCCATGCGGCTGGCGCCGATGAGGACGCTCATGACAAAAGGTTTGGCCAGCACATAGCCCAACGCCACCGTGGCGACGCTGACATCGTGCTTCCTGGCGACCTCGCGCATGACCGCAACCGCCGCCCAGGCGCGGTCCTCATTGACCGGCGGGAAATTGAAGGAAGCACGACGGCCTTCGCCATTGCCGGGTGCGCCTGGACCGTATTTGCCGGAAAGCAGGCCGCCGGCCATCGGCGACCAGACCATCAGGCCGAGCTTTTCCTCGTTGATCAGCGGCACGATCTCACGCTCGAGATCGCGGCCGGCGATCGAGTAGTAGGATTGGATAGTCTCGAAGCGGGCATAACCATTGCGCTCCGCGATGCCCAGCGCCTTGGCGATGCGCCAGGCCTGCCAGTTGGAGACGCCGACGTAACGGACCTTGCCGCTGGCGACGAGGTCGTCGAGCGCGCGCAACGTCTCGTCGATCGGCGTGACCGTGTCGGTGCCGTGCAGCTGGTATAGATCGATATGGTCGAGCTGCAGTCGCTTAAGGCTGCCGTCCACCGAATCCATGATGTGGCCGCGCGAGGAGCCGCGCTCGTTCGGCCCGTTGCCCATGGCGCCATGCACCTTGGTGGCGATGATAACATCCGAACGTTTCACGCCGAGGTCCTTGAGCGACTGTCCCAGCAACTGCTCGGACTGGCCGAAGGAATAGACATCCGCGGTGTCGAAGAAATTGACGCCGGCGGCGATCGAGCGGCCGACGATCTCGTTGACGCCCTTCTGGTCGAGACTGGCGATCAGGCCCCATTGGGCATTCTCGCCGGCGGCGCCGAATGTCATGGTGCCGAGGCAGAGTTCGGAAACGAATAGGCCGGTGTTGCCGAGCTGATTGTAACGCATGGTGAGATTCCCCGAGAAAGGAGTGAATGTGCACCAAGCAAAATAGGAACGGTCCGTTTCGTTTCAAGTTCTGGCGCAAGCGCGGTGGTCAACTTGATGTGAAGTTGCCAATCAGCGGATCTTGAAACGTCAGACTTCCCAGGGATTGACGACCGTCACGCCCATGCCTTCGAAGTCGGCCACGTTTCGAGTGACCAGGATCAGGTCGTGCACGAGGGCGGTTGCCGCAATGAGGGTGTCGGCGTTCCCTCGCGTACGTCCGGCCGTGATACGGCCCCACGCGAGGGCGACCTCTTCCGTGATCGCCAGGATGCGGTCCGCATTGTCTCGGCGCAGTTCCCGCAGCCAGACGTCAAGCCGCGCTGCCCTGTCGGGGTCGGTCTTGCGCTGCTTGACGATCCCACGTTCGATCTCACCAATGGTGATCACACTGAGACTGATCGAGGTCGGATCAACCGAAGCCAGCCAGGCGGTTGGTTTCGGCAGTCGCCTCTGCGCGTCTGAAACAACGTTCGTATCGAGCAGATACATCAGAGGTCGACGTCCCGGATCATCGTATCCGAGCGGCGGGTGATTTCCTTATGAAACTCATCGTCCCAGCCGGGGCCGGTCAGAAGATATTCAGCGAGCGATTTCTTCTTCCCGGCCAAGCGGTCGTAGTCCTCGGCGGACAGCACGACCGCAGCCCGTTCGCCGCGAAGCGTCACGGTCTGCGGCCCTTCTGTTCGCGCGCGCTGGACCACTTTTGAAAAATTGTTCTTCGCGTCCTGAAGATGCCAGTTCATCCGCCGCTCCTAGCTAGCTTGGCTAGATATAGCGCGATGGCAGCGGATCATCAATCAACCCCAGGGAAAGATAGCGGGTGACGGCGTCACCGGTTGCCGAAGATTGCCGACCCGACCCTGACGCTGGTCGCGCCGAAGGCGATGGCGGTCTCGTAGTCGCCGGACATGCCCATCGAGAGCTTCGCGACACCGGCCTCGCGGGCGAGCTTTTCCAGCAGCGCGAAATGCGGGCCGGGGTTCTCATCGGCCGGCGGGATGCACATCAGGCCTTCGATGGCGAGACCATGCATCTCGCGGCAGCGTTTGACGAAGGCGACCGCCTCGCGCGGCTCGATGCCGGCCTTTTGCGGCTCGGAGCCGGTGTTGACCTGGACATAGAGTTTCGGCGCCCGGCCCTGCCGCGCCGTTTCTTTTGAAAGCTCGGCGGCGATCTTCTCACGGTCGACCGTCTCGATGATATCGAAAAGCGCCACCGCTTCCTTGGCCTTGTTGGATTGCAGCGGGCCAATCAGGTGCAGCTCGATACCGGCAAATGCCGCCTTCAGCGCCGGCCATTTGCCTTGCGCTTCCTGCACGCGGTTCTCGCCGAAGACGTGCTGGCCTGCCTCGATGACGGGGCGGATGTCCTCGGCCGCGAAGGTCTTCGACACCGCCACAAGCGTGACGGCGCCGGGCGCTCGCTTCGCCTCGCGCTCGGCGTTCGCGATCTTCGCCCTGACCGCGTGAAGCTGCTCTACGGCGTTCGTCATGCCACTATCCTGCCTATAGTTTTCATGGTCGGCCGGCTCGCCGCAGTTGACGGGTCCGGCAATCCATGGTGAACACCGCGACGACATTGTCTCGGCTGCCGGCCCAGGCGTGTCGATATTCAGGTGATGCCGGCCTGCAAATGCCGGTTTCCTGCGCTTCCGGTGCTCACGTACTTAAGTACGCTTCGCTCCGGTTCTCGGAACCCGCCATTTTCGGCTCGGCCTGACCTGAATATCGACACGCCTTAATCCAGCACCGCGCACCTGCTTTTTAAGTGAAAAACATCCGATGGCAACCGAACGATACAATCCGCGCACGTCAGAGCCCAAATGGCAGAAGGCCTGGGCCGAAAAGAAGCTGTTCGAGGCCCGCAACGACGACCCGAAGCCGAAATACTACGTGCTCGAGATGTTCCCCTATCCATCGGGCAAGATCCATATCGGCCACACCCGCAACTACACGATGGGCGACGTGGTGGCGCGCTATAAGCGCGCCAAGGGTTTCAACGTGCTGCACCCGATGGGCTGGGACGCGTTCGGCATGCCGGCCGAAAACGCCGCCATGCAGAACAAGGTTCATCCCAAGGACTGGACCTACGAAAACATCGCGGTCATGCGTGAGCAGCTCAAGATGATGGGCCTGTCGCTCGACTGGGCGCGCGAGTTCGCGACCTGCGACGTCGACTATTACCACCGCCAGCAGATGCTGTTCCTCGACTTCGTCGAGAAGGGCTTGGTGACGCGCAAATCCTCCAAGGTCAACTGGGACCCGGAGGACATGACGGTGCTCGCCAACGAGCAGGTCATCGACGGCCGCGGCTGGCGCTCGGGCGCGCTGGTCGAGCAGCGCGAGCTGACGCAGTGGTTCTTCAAGATCACCGACTTCGCGCAGGACCTGCTGGACTCGCTCAACGGACTCGAAGAGTGGCCGGAAAAGGTCAAGCTGATGCAGCACAACTGGATCGGCCGCTCGGAAGGGCTGCTGATCCGCTGGCCGCTGGCGGCACCGGTTGGCGACACACATGAGCTGGAAGTCTACACGACAAGGCCGGACACCATCTTCGGCGCCTCCTTCATGGCGGTCGCCGCCGACCATCCGCTGGCGAGAAAAGCCGCCGAGAGCAATGTCGAGCTGGCGAAGTTCATCGAGGAGGTCCGCCACATGGGCACCTCGGTGGCGGCGCTCGAGACGGCCGAGAAGAAGGGCTTCGACACCGGCATCCGCGTCGTTCATCCGTTCGACGAGAATTGGACGCTGCCGGTCTATGTCGCCAATTTCGTGCTGATGGAATACGGCACCGGCGCTATTTTCGGCTGCCCGTCGGGCGACCAGCGCGACCTCGACTTCGCGAACAAATACGGCCTGCCGGTGATTCCGGTGGTGATGCCGGAAGGCGAAAACCAGGGGAGCTTCCAGATCATCGAGGAGGCCTATGACGGCGACGGCGTGATGATCAATTCGCGCTTCCTTGACGGCATGAAGCCCGAGAGGGCGTTCGATGAAGTGGCGAAGCTCCTGGAGCAGAAAAGCATCGGCGGCCGGCCGATGGCGGAGCGCAAGGTGAATTTCCGCCTGCGCGACTGGGGCATTTCGCGCCAGCGCTATTGGGGCTGCCCGATCCCGATGATCCATTGCGAGGCCTGCGGCGTCGTGCCGGTGCCGAAGGCCGACCTGCCGGTCAAGCTGCCCGACGACATCGAGTTCGACCGCCCGGGCAACCCGCTCGACCGTCATCCGACCTGGCGGCATGTGAAATGCCCGCAATGCGGCCGCGATGCGCGGCGCGAGACCGACACGATGGACACCTTCGTCGATTCGTCCTGGTATTTCGCGCGCTTCACCGCGCCGTGGGCAAACGAGCCGACCGAGCCGAAAGCGGCCGACGAATGGCTGGCGGTCGACCAGTATATCGGCGGTATCGAGCACGCGATCCTGCACCTGCTCTATTCGCGCTTCTTCACCCGCGCCATGCGCGAGACCGGTCATCTCAATCTGGCCGAGCCGTTCAAGGGGCTGTTCACGCAGGGCATGGTGGTGCACGAGACCTACCGCGTCGGCGGCCCGTCCAACAATGGGCGCTGGCTGTCGCCGAGCGAGGTCAGGATCGAGGACGTGGGCGGCAAGCGCCGTGCCGTCGAGATCGCCACTGGCGAGGAGGCGACGGTCGGCGCGCTGGAGAAAATGTCGAAGTCGAAGAAGAACACGGTGAGCCCGGAAGAGATCACCGACGGTTACGGCGCCGACACGGCACGCTGGTTCATGCTGTCGGACTCGCCGCCGGAGCGCGACGTCGAATGGACCGACGAGGGTGCGGCCGGCGCGCACCGCTTCGTGCAGCGCATCTGGCGCCTGGTGCAGATCGCGGCCGAATCTCTGCCCGGCATCAAGCCCGCGGCGGCGAAGGATGGCGAGGCGGGCGTGGTTTCCAAGGCCGCGCACAAGATCCTGAAGGCGGTTGGCGAGGACATCGAGAAGCTCGGCTTCAACCGCGCGATCGCCCGCATCTATGAGCTCGCCAATGTGCTGGCTGCACCGCTCAACGACGTTACCGAGGGCAAGGCCGACCCCGCGCTGAAGGGCGCCTGCCGCGAGGCGGTGCAGATCCTGGTGCACATCATCGCCCCGGTCATGCCGCATCTGGCGGAGGAATGCTGGCAGGCGCTGGGCGGCACGGAGATGGTCGCCGAGCGGCCTTGGCCGGTCTACGATCCGGCGCTGGTGGTCGACACCGAGATCGTGCTGCCGGTGCAGGTCAACGGCAAGAAGCGCGGGGATTTGACAATTGCCCGCGACGCGGATCAAGGTGCCGTCGAAAAAGCGGTGCTGGCTCTCGACTTCGTGCAAAAAGCACTGGAAGGTAAGGCTCCGCGCAAGGTGATCATCGTCCCGCAGAGGATCGTCAATGTCGTTGCCTGATCCGGTGAAGTCACAACCGGTCCGCCTGCGCGGACGCCTGGCGCTCTGCGGCATGGCCGCCGCGCTGGCGCTGGTCTCGGCCTGCACCGTGCGGCCGCTCTATTCCAGCCAGCCGCTGTCGCCCGGATCGCTCAGCGCCTCCGCCGAGCTCGGCTCGATCTCGATCAAGCCGGTCAACACCCGCTACGCGCAGCAGGTACGCAACAATCTGATCTTCGCCTTCGGGCAGGGCTCGGGCGAGCCGGCCTCGCCGGCCTACACGCTCGATCTCGGCGTCACCGAGCTCGTCGAATCAGCGGCCATCGTGCAGGTGCAGACTCAGGAAGACGAGCCGACGGCGGGCACGGTCACGCTGACCGCCAACTACGTGCTCAGGGACACCGCGACCAACACGGTGATTGCCGTCGGCAAGCGCTCGATCCCCTCGTCCTTCGACCGCCCGCGCCAGGAATTCGCGGCCTACCGGGCGCAGATCGACGCCGAGAACCGCGCTGCGCGTGAGTTGGCCGACCTGCTGCGGCTTTCGATCGCCCAGGATTTGGCCAGGCACGGCAAAAAGGCCTAGTTCCTCGCCGGAGATTGGCTGAAGCCTTCCGAACTTCGTCATCCTAGGGCGGAGCAGCCGCGAAGCGGCGTCGCGTAGACCCTAGGATCCATTCCGTTACCTCGGCCTGAAGGTGCGGCGGAGCAGAATTCTGCACCGTTGCGACGCTCGTACGTCACGGAGTGGATCCTCGGGTCTGCGCGCGTCGCTTCGCTCCTTGCTCCGCCCTGGATGACGATCGCGATGGGCGTTCCGGCCAATCGCCAAGGCAGGTGACCTGGCAAGGCATAGGCACTTTGCCACGAAAAAAGGCCGGTGCCCGGCCTTCTTTCCTACTCAATTGCTTTTTGCCTTGCGCAATTCCCGGACGGAAAATTGTTACACTTTTCCTGGAATTGCTCCGGCCTCAGCCGATCTTCTGGCCGGTCTTCGCCCAGTCGGCGAGGAAGGCGGCGAGGCCCTTATCGGTCAGCGGATGATTGACCAGCGCCTTCAGCGTCGCCGGCGGCGCGGTGACGATATCGGCGCCGATGAGCGCGGCCTGCTTGACGTGGTTCACCGTGCGCACCGAAGCAGTCAGGATCTCGGTCTTGAAATCGTAATTGTCGTAGATGGTGCGGATTTCCGAGATCAGCTCCATGCCGTCCGAGCCGGTATCGTCGATGCGGCCGACGAAGGGCGAGATGAAGGAGGCGCCGGCCTTGGCGGCCAGCAACGCCTGGTTGGCCGAGAAGCAGAGCGTCACGTTGACCATGCGGTTCATCTCGGTGCGGATGGTCTTGCAGGCCTTCAGGCCGTCCAGCGTCAGCGGCACCTTGATGGCCACGTTCGGCGCGATCTTGGCCAACACCTCGGCCTCGGCCATCATGTCCTTGTATTCGGTGGCCACCACCTCGGCCGAGACCGGCCCTTCGACGATGTCGCAGATCTGCTTGGTGACTTCGGAAATCTTGCCGCCCGATTTCAAAATCAGCGACGGGTTGGTGGTGACGCCGTCCAGCAGCCCCAGATCGTGCAGCTCCTTAATTTCCTTGATGTCAGCGGTGTCGACAAAAAACTTCATGGCTGTCTCCTTGGGGATCGCCTGGCGCCCGCCAGGCACATGCGAGGGTCCCCTTTGATCTAGAGCAAAGTCGGGGCAAGGTCACGCCCGATGATCGAAGATTCGCCCTTTGTCGCAGCCGCGCCCGTGCTGGTGCCAATGCCCGCCGAACGGCCCTATACCTATGCCGTGC
The DNA here is from genome assembly GCF_020165255.1 of Mesorhizobium sp. CA12. Classification (NCBI taxonomy): domain Bacteria; kingdom Pseudomonadati; phylum Pseudomonadota; class Alphaproteobacteria; order Hyphomicrobiales; family Phyllobacteriaceae; genus Mesorhizobium; species Mesorhizobium sp. CA12. The sequence goes on along the minus strand of NZ_JAIUHT010000003.1, from coordinate 428,254 downwards.
CGCCCGGCATGCGCGTGGTGCCGGGCTCGATCGTGCGCGTGCCGCTCGGGCCGCGCCAGGTCGCGGGCATCGTCTGGGACGGCGCCGTCGAAACCGTCGATACGAAGAAATTGCGGCCGATCGAGGAGGTGTTCGACTGCCCGCCGATCGACAGGGCGATGCGCCGCTTCGTCGACTGGATCGCGCAATACACGCTCTCTGCCCCCGGCATGGTGGCGCGCATGCTGCTCAGAGCTCCCGAGGCTTTCGACCCGGAGCCGTGGATCGAAGGGCTGCAGCGCACGCTGGCCGAACCGGACCGGTTGACCGACGCGCGGCGGCGCGTGTTGGAGACGGCCGAAGGCGGCCTTGCCTGGACGCGCTCGGGGCTGGCGCACGCCGCGGGCGTCTCCTCAACCGTCATCGACGGGTTGCGGGCACAGGGCGTGTTCGAGACGGTGATGATCCCGCCGCGTCCGGTGGTGGCGGCGCCCGATCCCTCTCATGCCGTGCCGGAATTGATGCCTGACCAGAAAGCGGCGGCGGACAAGCTGCGCGCCGCGGTCGCCGCCGATAGCTTTAATGTCACGCTGCTCGACGGCGTCACCGGCTCCGGCAAAACGGAAGTCTATTTCGAAGCGGTGGCAGCTGCGCTCGACCAGGGCAGACAAGTGCTGATCCTGTTGCCGGAAATCGCGCTGACGCACGCCTTCCTGGAACGTTTCCAGGACCGGTTCGGCGCCAAGCCGGCGGAGTGGCATTCCGACCTGCCGCCGCGGATGCGCGAACGCGTCTGGCGCCAGATCGCGGAGGGCGGCGTGCGCGTCGTCGCCGGCGCGCGTTCGGCGCTGTTCCTGCCGTTCAAGGAACTCGGCCTGATCGTCGTCGACGAGGAGCACGATCCCGCCTACAAGCAGGAAGACCGCGTCTTCTACAATGCGCGCGACATGGCCGTGGTGCGCGGCCATATCGGTGCTTTCCCGGTCGTGCTCGCTTCGGCGACGCCCTCGGTGGAAAGCCGGGTCAATGCCAGCCAGGGCCGCTACGATCGGGCCGTGCTGTCGTCGCGTTTCGCCGAGGCAGCGCTTCCCGACCTCAAGTCGATCGACATGCGGCGTTCCCCGCCGGCGCGGGGCGGCTTCCTGTCGCCGGTCTTGCTGGAGCAGATGCAGCGCACGCTGGAGAGGAACGAGCAGTCGCTGCTCTTCCTCAACAGGCGCGGTTATGCGCCGCTGACGCTCTGCCGCGTCTGCGGCCACCGCTTCGGCTGCCCGGTCTGCTCAGCCTGGCTGGTCGAGCACCGGTTTCGCGGCCAGCTCGTCTGCCATCATTGCGGCCATAATGAGCGGCGGCCGGAAGCCTGTCCGGAATGCGGCACGCTCGACCATCTGGTGGCCTGCGGCCCAGGCGTCGAGCGCATCGCAGAGGAAGTGGTCGGGCATTTCCCCGATGCCCGCATCATCGTGCTGTCGTCCGACCTTCTGGGCGGCGTGCGCCGGCTCAGGCTCGAACTCGAGGCGGTCGCCAATGGCGAGGCCGATATCGTCATCGGCACGCAGCTGGTCGCCAAGGGTCATAATTTTCCCGGCATGACGCTGGTCGGCGTGGTCGATGCGGATTTGGGATTGGCCAATGGCGATCCGCGCGCCGCCGAGCGCACTTTCCAACTGCTCAGCCAGGTGACGGGCCGCGCCGGCCGCACCGGCAAGAAGAGCCTCGGCCTCCTGCAGACCTACCAGCCGGACCATCCGGTGATGCGGGCGATCGTCTCGGGCGATTCGGAAGCGTTTTACGAGCGCGAGATCGCCGAGCGCGAACGGGCGGCGCTGCCGCCCTTCGGCCGGCTCGCCGGCATCATCGTCAGCGCCGCGACGCGCGGCGAGGCGGAAAGCCATGCGCGAGGGTTAAGGCGCGCGGCGCCGCAGGCTACCGATCTCTTCGTGCTCGGTCCGGCAGAGGCGCCATTGTCGCTGATCGGCGGGCGGCACCGCTTCCGGCTGCTGGTGCAAGGCGAACGGCGCGCGGACATGCAGGGTTTTATTCGGGCCATGCTGGCGGAAGGACCGAAGCTGCGCGGCTCGGTCAGGGTGCAGGTCGACATCGACCCGCAGAGCTTCTTATAACCGGGAGAGACAGTCCCAACGGAGTGTTCGTTTGTGAAAACCCTCGGCCTGATCGGCGGCATGAGTTGGGACTCGACGGCGATCTATTACCGCCTGCTCAACGAGATCGTGCGCGAGCAGCTGGGCGGGCTGCATTCGGCCAAGCTGTTGCTGTGGTCGTTCGATTTCGCCGAGATCGCCGAACGCCAGCATGCCGGCGACTGGGAAGGCGCCGGCGCTCTTCTGGTGGAAGCCGCGCGCAAGCTGGAGGCGGGCGGGGCCGAGGGCTTGGTGATCTGTACCAACACCATGCACAAGCTCGCCGACACGGTGCAGGCGGCCATATCGATCCCGCTCATCCATATCGCCGACGCCACGGCGCAGGCTGTCCTCGATGCCAGAGTGAAGCGGCCGGCGCTGCTGGCGACACGCTTCACCATGGAACAGGATTTCTACAAGGGACGGCTCGCGGAGAAATACGGGCTGCAGCCGATCGTGCCCGACCAGGGCGGCCGCGACATGGTGCATCAGGTGATCTATGACGAGCTCTGCCAGGGCATCGTCAGGTCCGAATCGAAATCCGCCTATCTCGACGAGATCGGCCGGATGCGGCGCACCGACCGGGTGGACGGCGTCATCATGGGATGCACCGAGATCACCATGTTGATCGGCCAGGGCGATTTCGACATTCCGGTCTTCGACACGACGCGCATCCATGCCGCGGCCGCGGTCGATTTCGCGCTCGCCTGATGCGCTGTACCTAATGTGCCCGCCGTCCTCTGGCGCGCCTTCATTCCCTGGCTAGAATGCCGCTGTTTCAGAACAAGAAATAAGAGGGGGATTTTATGGACTTCGCGTTTCCGTGGCCCGCCAGCCAGGGTGAGTGGCTGGCTTGGTCGAGCGCCGTCGTGACCTTGGCGCTCGGCCTATTCCTGTTCCTGGCGCCCGGGCTTGCGTTTCGCGCGCTGCGCCTGCAGCCGAGGCCCGAGAAAGCGGCGGCGATCGCCGAGGGGCGCGGCCGCATGTCGGGCTTTTATCTCGGCGTCAGCCTGTGCTGCATTCTTCTGGCGCAGCCGCTGCTTTACATGGCGCTGGGCTTCTCTTGGCTGTTCACCGCCTTCGGCCGGCTTCTGTCGATGATGTCGGACGGCGCCAACACCCCTTTCAACTGGGTGTCGATCGTGGTTGAATTGGCGCTGGCGGCGCTGCCGCTGGCCTTTGCCTTCGGCTTTGTACCGTGAATCCGGCGCTTGGGATCGGCGCCAGCCGCCTGATGCGACAAAAGTGCCTGAAAACCATGCCGGACGATGCATTGCGGTCTTAAAAAGCCTGTGCTAGACGGCAATCGACTTTCGACCGGGGATAGCGGAAGCCGCGCCTCCGTGCTTGGAAAAATGCAGTAAGGTCAAAGATTTAGCCAGAGTTCTCGCTCGCGCCAACAATCTGCGGCCTGTCAGACAAGAGAAAAGACGGTCCGTGGCCCAATCGTCATCGCCAATCTCAGCTGTCGCCGAACGCTATGCAGGCTCGCTGTTCGAGCTTGCGCTGCAGGACAATTCAGTCGCCAAGGTCGAGGCCGACCTGGCCAGCTTCGAGGCAATGCTCAACAGCAGCGACGATCTCGCGCGGCTGATCAACAGCCCGGTGTTTTCCGGCGAGGACCAGGCAAGGGCCATCGCCGCCATCGCCGACAAGGCCCAGATCACCGGCCTGGTGGGCAATTTCCTGCGCGTCGTCGCCAAGAACCGCCGCCTGTTCGCGGTACCCGGCATGATCAAGGCATTTCGCCAGATCGCAGCCGACCATCGCGGCGAGGCATCGGCCGAGGTCACCTCGGCGCATGCGCTGACGGCGGCGCAGCAGGCTGAACTCCAGGCGACGCTGAAGGGCATCGCCGGCAAGGACGTAGCCATTGCCATGACCGTCGATCCGTCACTGCTCGGCGGCCTGATCGTCAAGATGGGCTCGCGCCAGATCGATACGTCGCTCAAAACCAAACTCAATTCGCTCAAGCTTGCACTGAAAGAGGTCGGCTGATGGACATCCGCGCCGCGGAAATTTCCGCAATTCTGAAAGACCAGATCAAGAATTTCGGCAGGGAGGCCGAGGTCTCCGAAGTCGGCCAGGTTCTGTCCGTCGGTGACGGCATCGCCCGCGTCTACGGCCTCGATAACGTCCAGGCCGGCGAGATGGTCGAATTCCCGGGCGGCATCCGCGGCATGGCGCTGAACCTCGAAGCCGACAATGTCGGCGTCGTCATCTTCGGTGCCGACCGCGACATCAAGGAAGGCGACACCGTCAAGCGCACGGGCGCCATCGTCGACGCGCCTGTCGGCATGGGCCTGCTCGGCCGCGTCGTCGACGCGCTGGGCAATCCGATCGACGGCAAGGGCCCGATCAAGGCGACCGAACGCAAGCGTGTCGACGTCAAGGCGCCCGGCATCATCCCGCGCAAGTCGGTGCATGAGCCGATGTCGACCGGCCTCAAGGCCATCGATGCGCTGATCCCGGTCGGCCGCGGCCAGCGCGAGCTGGTCATCGGCGATCGCCAGACCGGCAAGACCGCCATCATCCTCGACACGATGCTGAACCAGAAGTCGGTGCACGACAACGGCCCCGAGAAGGAAAAGCTCTACTGCGTCTACGTCGCCGTCGGCCAGAAGCGCTCGACCGTCGCGCAGTTCGTCAAGGTGCTGGAAGAGCGCGGCGCGCTCGAATATTCGATCATCGTCGCCGCCACCGCGTCCGATCCGGCGCCGATGCAGTTCCTGGCGCCGTTCACCGCCTGCACCATGGGCGAATATTTCCGCGACAACGGCATGCATGCGCTGATCAGCTATGACGATCTGTCGAAGCAGGCCGTCGCCTACCGCCAGATGTCGCTCCTGCTGCGCCGTCCGCCGGGCCGCGAAGCTTATCCGGGCGACGTCTTCTACCTGCACTCGCGCCTGCTCGAGCGTGCCGCAAAGCTCAATGACGACAACGGCAACGGGTCACTGACCGCGCTGCCGATCATCGAGACGCAGGCCAACGACGTGTCCGCCTACATTCCGACCAACGTGATCTCGATCACCGACGGCCAGATCTTCCTCGAAACCAACCTGTTCTTCCAGGGCATCCGCCCTGCAGTGAACGTCGGCCTGTCTGTGTCGCGTGTCGGCTCTTCGGCGCAGATCAAGGCGATGAAGCAGGTCGCCGGCTCGATCAAGGGCGAGCTCGCGCAGTATCGCGAAATGGCTGCCTTCGCGCAGTTCGGCTCCGACCTCGACGCGGCAACGCAGCGTCTGCTCAATCGCGGTTCGCGCCTGACGGAGCTGCTCAAGCAGCCGCAATTCTCGCCGCTCAAGGTCGAGGAGCAGGTCGCGGTGATCTTCGCCGGCGTCAACGGCTATCTCGACAAGCTGGCGTTGAACCAGGTCGGCAAATTCGAGCATGGGCTGCTCAGCCACATGCGCTCGGCCGGCAAGGACGTGCTCGATGCTATCCGCAAGGAGAAGGCGCTGTCGGACGATTTGCGCGCCAAGCTCAAGGCCGAGATCGACGCCTTCGCCAAGACCTTCGCTTGAACGAAGCTGGACGGGATCAGGTTTGAAGCATGGCTTCGTTAAAAGACCTTCGTAACCGTATCGCCTCGGTCAAGGCGACGCAGAAGATCACCAAGGCGATGCAGATGGTCGCCGCGGCGAAGCTGCGTCGCGCGCAGGAAGCGGCGGAAGCAGCCAGACCCTATTCCGAGCGCATGGGCGCGGTTCTGGCCAACATCACCCAGGCGATCGGCGGCGGCGGCGATGCCCCGGCGCTGATGACGGGCACCGGCCGGGACGATGTGCATCTGCTTATCGTCTGCACGGCCGAGCGCGGCCTGTGCGGCGGCTTCAACTCGCAGATCGCGCGTCTCGCCCGCGACCACATCCGCAGGCTGCTGGCCGACGGCAAGCAGGTGAAGATCATCTGCGTCGGCAAGAAGGGCTATGACATCCTGCGCCGCGAATACGCTTCGATGATCCTCGAGCGCGTCGACCTGCGCGAAGTGAAGACGCTCGGCTTCGCCAATGCCGATGCGATCGCGCGCAAGGTCATCCATCTCTTCAACGATGGCGGCTTCGACATCTGCACGCTGTTTTATTCGCAGTTCAAGTCGGTGATCAGCCAAATCCCGACGGCGCAGCAGATCATTCCGGCGGCCGCCGGATCGACCGCTTCCGAGGTTACCAATGGCGGCAATGCCGTCTACGAATACGAGCCGGAGCCGGGCGAGATCCTCTCCGACCTCATTCCGCGCAACATCGCCGTGCAGATCTTCCGCGCGCTGCTGGAGAACGCGGCCGGCGAGATGGGCGCCAAGATGAGCGCGATGGACAATGCGACGCGCAATGCCGGCGACATGATCAACAAGCTGTCGATCACCTACAACCGCCAGCGGCAGGCGCAGATCACCAAGGAACTGATCGAGATCATATCGGGCGCCGAGGCGCTCTAGGCACGCGCGGGCGGGGTCCGAGACCTCGCAGCGGCGTGAACAACGGATAGACGAAAAGGGCAAAGACGATGGCGAAAGCAGCTACCCCGAAGACCGCGGCCAAGGAGGCACCGGCCCCGAAAGCGGCAAAGGCCCCCGCAGCAGCCGCGAAGGCCGCCGCTCCGGCGAAGAAGGCGGCCGCTCCGGCCAAGGCCGCGGCTTCCGCAGCCAGCGTTGGGGCCAAGCGCGTCGGCGCCGCCGGCAAGGTCCGCCAGGTCATCGGCGCCGTCGTCGACGTGCAGTTCGAAGATCACCTGCCGGCCATTCTGAACGCGCTGGAAACCGACAATGTCGGCAACCGCCTGGTGCTCGAGGTCGCCCAGCATCTCGGCGAAAACACCGTGCGCTGCATCGCCATGGACTCGACCGAAGGTCTCGTCCGCGGCCAGGACGTCTATGACACCGGCGCGCCGATCTCGGTTCCGGTCGGTCCCGGCATGCTCGGCCGCATCATCAACGTCATCGGCGAGCCGGTCGACGAGGAAGGCCCGGTCGACGGCGTCGAAATGCGCGCCATCCACCAGCCGGCTCCGGCCTATGTCGATCAGTCGACGGAAGCGCAGATCCTGGTCACCGGCATCAAGGTCCTCGACCTCCTGGCGCCTTATGCCCGCGGCGGCAAGATCGGCCTGTTCGGCGGCGCCGGCGTCGGCAAGACCGTGCTGATCCAGGAACTGATCAACAACGTCGCCAAGGCGCATGGCGGCTTCTCGGTGTTCGCCGGCGTCGGCGAGCGCACCCGCGAAGGCAACGACCTCTATCACGAGTTCATCGAATCGGGCGTCAACAAGAAGGGCGGCGGCCAGGGCTCGAAGGCAGCACTTGTCTACGGCCAGATGAACGAGCCGCCGGGCGCGCGCGCCCGCGTCGGCCTGACCGGCCTCACGGTCGCCGAATATTTCCGCGACCAGGGCCAGGACGTGCTGTTCTTCGTCGACAACATCTTCCGCTTCACGCAGGCGGGCTCGGAAGTGTCGGCGCTGCTCGGCCGCATTCCTTCCGCCGTGGGTTACCAGCCGACGCTGGCGACCGACATGGGCGCGCTGCAGGAGCGCATCACGACGACGACCAAGGGCTCGATCACCTCGGTGCAGGCGATCTACGTTCCGGCCGACGACTTGACCGACCCGGCGCCGGCGACCTCCTTCGCCCACCTCGACGCCACGACCGTGCTCAACCGCGCGATTTCGGAAAAGGGCATCTATCCGGCCGTCGATCCGCTGGATTCCACCTCGCGCATGCTCGACCCGATGGTCGTCGGCGAGGAGCACTATCAGGTTGCCCGCCAGGTGCAGTCGATCCTGCAGCGCTACAAGTCGCTGCAGGACATCATCGCCATCCTTGGCATGGACGAGCTTTCGGAAGAGGACAAGCAGACGGTTGCCCGCGCCCGCAAGATCGAGCGCTTCCTGTCGCAGCCGTTCTTCGTCGCCGAAGTGTTCACCGGATCGCCGGGCAAGCTGGTCGACCTCGCCGATACCATCAAGGGCTTCAAGGGCCTTTGCGCCGGCGACTACGACCACCTGCCGGAAGCCGCCTTCTACATGGTCGGCGGCATCGACGAGGCGGTCGAGAAGGCGCAGCGCCTCGCGGCTGAAGCGGCATAAGAAAGCGAATAGCGAATAGGGAGTAGCGAATAGGGAGCAACGGGTTTGGCGAGTTTCTTCACTACTCGCTACTCGCTATTCCCTACTCGCTAAATTGAACATGGCTGAAGCTTTCAAGTTCGAACTGGTCTCGCCGGAAAAGCTGGTTGTTTCCGAGCAGGTCGAGTCGGTCGTCATCCCGGGCGCCGAAGGCGAGATGACGGTGATGGCGCAGCACGCGCCGGTCATGACGACCATCAAGCCCGGCGTCGTCACGATAAAGACCGCAGGCGGCAAGGAAGAGCGCTTCGTCGTGTTCGGCGGTTTCGCCGACATCCTGCCTTCCGGCTGCACGCTTCTTGCCGAATCGGCGACGCATGTGAACGACATCGATCGCGCCGATCTGGCTCGCCGCATCCAGGAGGCCAAGGAAGACGCGGCCGACGCCAAGGACGACGAGAGCCGCAGCAAGGCTGAGCAGTTCCTCAGCCAGCTCACCACGCTGGAAGGCGCGCTGCTGCCGGCCTGATTTCGGCTGCCGGGAAGCGATTGAGAAAGGTGGGGCTTGCTTGCCCCGCCTTTTTTTGTTGGTGCTTTCCCGTTTGCGAAACAGTCCCGAATGCGAGTGGGGTCGATCATGCCCGCGCTGCAGGTAGTGAACGGGTCGGTCGGCAAACAGTGAATCCGTCCCGGCGCACCGTCGAGCCATGCCGGGCACAAACGCTATCCAACCGTTCCACTCTTGTTGCCGATGCCGAGCGCGGCGAGAGCCAGCTGCGAACCGCCCTGCTTGAAATGGACGAGATGTGTGGCGACAAATTCGATCAATTTCCGCCGTTCCGGGTGACCCTTGGCAAATCCTGCGAGATCGAACACCGCCGCCGTCATTTCTGCCGTCGGCAGATTGCGGCCGAACAGCTCGTTAAGGGCAGCATCGAGCGGGTCGGTGAAATGGCCCTCAGGCAAGCTGCTACCGCGCGCGGCGCAGGCGGCGATCCAAGCGGCGACAACCAGCGACAGATGTTCCGGCAGCAAGCCGGCCTCTAGCCGGGCGAGGGCGGATGCGACGATGCGTTGCGGCAACTTCTGGCTGCCGTCATTGGCGATCTGCGCAGTGCGGTGGGCGAGCGCCGTGTTGGAAAAGCGCTCGGCGAGCTCGGCCGTATAGGCGCTTGTGTCGAGCCCGGCCTCCTGCGGCAGGGTTGGAATGGCCTCGGCCCAGAGCCAATCGACGAACTGCCGGATCGACGGATCGGCAAAGGCGCGGTCGACGGTGGCGTGGCCGCTGAGCAGGCCAAGATAGGCAATGCCGGAATGCGCGCCGTTGAGCAGCCGCAGCTTCATGTCCTCGAAGGGGCCGACATCCTCGACCATGGTGACGCCGAATTTCTCCCAGGCAGGCCGCCCGGCGGGAAAGCGGTCCTCGATCACCCATTGCCGGAACGGCTCGGTCATCACCGGCCACGCATCATCGATGCCGAGCTCGCCAGCGATGCGGGCGCGATCGGCGTCCGTGGTCGCCGGCACGATGCGGTCGACCATGGAAGATGGAAACGCCACTTCGTCGGCGATGTGACGCGCGAGGTGGGCACCGCCTTCGCGGCTGTCTCGCAACTCGGCGAACTCGACCATCAGCCGGTGCAATGTGGCGCCGTTGGCCGGCAGGTTGTCGCAGCAGAGCACCGTGAAGGGCGGCGTGCCGGCGGCGCGGCGGCGCGCGAGCGACTCGGCGAGAAATCCATGCGCCGTCTTCGGCGATCCGGGGTTGGCGAGGTCGTGGACAATTTCGGGGTGCGCGCTGTCGAGCGTGCCGTCGGCTGCCCTGAGATAGGCCTTTTCGGTGATGGTGAGCGTGACGATGCGGATGCGCGGATCGGTGAGCGCGGCGAGCACAGCGCCAGAGTCCTCCGGGGCGACAAGCAAGGACTGGATCGAGCCGATGACCTGCAGTTGTTCGCCGGCGCTGTCCCTGATTGCCAGCGTGTAGAGCCCGTCCTGCGGCGCCAGCGCATCGCGCGTGTCAGGACTGCGCAGCGAGACGCCGGTGATGCCCCAATCCCTTTCGCCATCCGCCAGACTGGCATCGACATAGGCGGCCTGGTGGGCGCGGTGAAAGGCGCCGACGCCAAGATGGACGATGCCGGGCGCGACGGACTTGCGGTCATAGCGAGGCACCAGAACTTCGGCCTGCAGCTCCGCAAGGGTGGCGTTGGACAGACGGCCGTTCATGAAAGCTTGTCTCCGATCGGAAAACGACGGCAGCGACCTAACACCCGCTGTCGCCGTGCACAATGGCCACGTTCCTTTCGAAAGTCATCGTACAACTGCATAATATTTGTATGTTGACATTATCTCTGGCCGATCTACCAATAGCGAAGCCTGGGAGGAGCTGCGTGGCCGTATTGACCGATCCGGACCTGCTGTTCGCGCCGGAAACGCGATCATTGGCGCGCGCCCTTTACGCGGGTGTGAAGGACCTGCCGATCGTCAGTCCGCACGGCCACACCGACCCGCGCTGGTACGCGCTCAACGAACCGTTTTCCGACCCGGCGCAGCTCTTGATCGTGCCGGACCATTACATTTTCCGCATGCTGTTCAGCCAAGGCGTGCGGCTGGAGGAACTCGGCGTCCCGACGCTCGACGGCGCACCCGTCGAAACCGACGGCCGGGCGATCTGGCGGCGCTTCGCCGAGCATTATTATCTCTTCCGCGGCACGCCCACACGGCTGTGGCTCGATCATGTGCTCGAGCATCTGTTCGGCATCGGGGAGCCGCTTACCGCAGCCAGCGCCGACCGCATCTACGACACGATCGCCGCGCTGCTGCAACGCGACGACTATCGGCCGCGCGCGCTGTTCGAACGCTTCAACATCGAGGTGATCGCGACGACCGAAGGCGCGCTCGACGACCTCAAATGGCACCGGACGATCCGCGACAGCGGCTGGAAGGGCCGCGTCGTCACCGCGTATCGGCCGGACGCCGTCGTCGATCCCGATTTCGAGGGGTTCGCGGCCAATCTGGATAGGCTCGGCGAGATCACCGGATGCAACACCGGCAGCTGGTCCGGCTATCTCGAGGCGCATCGAAAGCGCCGCGCCTATTTCAAGGAGTTCGGCGCGACCTCGTCCGATCACGGCCATCCGACGGCCGAGACCGCCAATCTCTCCGACGCGGCGGCGCAGGAGCTGTTCAACCGCATCCGGCGCGGCTCCGAGGATGAGCGCGAGCGAAAACTGTTCCGAGCCCAGATGCTGACCGAGATGGCCAAGATGAGCCGCGACGACGGCCTGGCGATGCAGATCCATCCTGGATCATGGCGCAATCATTCGCCTTCCATTTTCCGGAAATTCGGCCGCGACAAGGGCTTCGATATCCCGACGCGGGCCGATTATGTGTCGGCGCTGAAGCCGCTGCTCGACTGCGTCGGGCTGGAGCGCGACCTCACGATCATCCTGTTCACGCTCGACGAGACGAGCTATGCGCGCGAGCTGGCGCCGCTCGCCGGCGTCTATCCGGCGCTCAAGCTCGGGCCGGCCTGGTGGTTCCATGACAGCCCGGAAGGCATGCGCCGCTTTCGCGAGATGACCACGGAGACGGCGGGCTTCTACAACACCGTCGGCTTCAACGACGACACGCGCGCCTTCCCGTCGATCCGGGCGCGCCACGACGTCGCGCGGCGTGTCGACTGCGCCTTTCTGGCGCGGCTGGTCGCCGAGCATCGCCTCCGGGAGGAGGAGGCGCATGAGCTGGCGCGGGAGCTTGCCTACTCGCTTGCCAAGAAGGCGTACCGACTCTGAGCCAAGGTATTCGTGATTTTTGAAGGGAGGAAAGACATGTTGCGTATTTCGAGATTGCTGGCCGCGACATTCGCCATCGGGTCCTTGGTGATCGGAGCCGCGCAGGCCGAAACCGTCCTGCGCTCTTCGGACACCCATCCGGACGGCTATCCGACAGTCGAGGCGGTCAAATACATGGGCGAGCTGATCAAGCAGCGCACCAACGGACGCTATTCGATCGAGGTCTATCATTCGGCGCAGCTCGGCGAGGAAAAGGATACGATCGAGCAGACCCAGGCCGGCGTCGTCGACCTCGATCGCGTCTCCATGGGGCCGTTCAACGGCATCGTGCCGGAAACCGCCGTGCCGTCGTTGCCCTACATCTTCCGCTCGGTCGAGCATATGCGCCATGTCATGGACGGGCCGATCGGCGACCAGATCCTGAAGGCGTTCGAGGCGCATGACCTTGTCGGACTCGCCTTCTACGATTCCGGCGCGCGCTCCTTCTACAACACCAAGAAGGACATCGCCTCGATGGCAGATATGAAGGGCATGAAGTTCCGCGTCATCCAGTCGGACGTCTTTGTCGACATGGTCAATGCGCTCGGCGCCAACGCCACGCCGATGGCCTATGGCGAGGTCTATTCGGCGCTGCAGACCGGCGTCATCGACGGCGCCGAGAACAACTGGCCGAGCTTCGAATCCGCCAAGCATTACGAGGTCGCCAAGCACTACACGCTGGATCAGCACCAGATCGTGCCGGAGGTGCTGGTGATGTCGAAGGCAAGCTGGGACAAGCTGGCGCCGGAAGACCAGGCGATCGTGCGCCAGGCGGCCAAGGACAGCGTCGTCAAGATGCGCGAGCTGTGGGACGCGCAGGAGAAGAAGTCGCGCGACATCGTCGAGAAAGCCGGCGTCAAGATCAGCGAGATCGACAAGCAGCCGCTGATCGACGCCATGAAGCCGGTCTATTACAAATATCTGTCGACGCCCGAGCTCAAGGACCTCGCCGCCCGTATCCAGGCGACGAAATGACCGGGATGAGCAACGGGCCCGGTGGCACCGAGGCTTCCGTGCTGCCATCCAGCCGGTCGGGTACGAAAGGGTTCTGGCTGCGGGTGGAACAGGCCCTTTCTGGGCTTGCGCGGTTGGCCTTATGGGTCAGCGGCACGGGGTTGACGCTGATGACCGTCATCATCTTCTGGCAGGTCTTCTCGCGCTACATGCTGAACCGCTCGCCGAGCTGGACCGAATCCTCATCCGTGCTGCTGATGGGCTGGTTCATCTTTCTCGGCGCCGCCGTCGGCGTGCGCGAGCGCACGCATCTTGGCTTCGACGTGCTGCTCTATGTCTTGCCTGCCTCGGCCAAGGCGGTGCTGCGCAGCATTTCCGATCTCGTCGTGCTGGCCTTCGGCGCCGGCATGATCGTCTATGGCGTGCAACTCGCCAGATTGACCTGGAACACGGTGATGCCGTCGCTCGCATTGCCCGGCGGCGTCAGCTTCCTGCCGGTAATCATGGGAGGCGCGCTGGTCTGCCTGTTTTCACTCGAGCGGCTGGCGGGGCGCTTTGCCGGGCTGCCGGTCGATGCCGACATCTACGCAACCGGCGAGGAGCTCTGAACCATGGCACTGATCGTGCTTTTCGGCACTTTCGTCTTCCTGCTGGTTATCGGCACGCCGATCGCGTTCTGCCTCGGCGTCGCCAGCTTCGCGACGATCCTCACGATCGGCCTGCCGCCGGTCGTTGTGTTCCAGCGGCTCAATTCCGGCGTCAGCGTCTTTTCGCTGATGGCCATCCCTTTCTTCATCTTCGCCGGCGACCTTATGGTTCGCGGCGGCATCGCCGCCCGCCTGGTGGCATTGGCCGGGTCCCTGGTCGGCCACCTGCGCGGCGGTCTGGGACAAGTCAACATTGCCGCGTCGACCATGTTCGGCGGAATTTCCGGTTCGGCGGTAGCCGATGCCTCAGCGGTCGGCGGGCTGATGATCCCGCAGATGAAGGCGCGCGGCTACGGCGTCGACTATGCCGTCAACATCACCTCCGTCGGCGCCATCATTGCGCTGCTGATCCCGCCGTCGCACAACATGATCATCTATTCGATCTCGGCCGGCGGCCGCATCTCGATCGCGGATCTTTTTACCGCCGGGGTTCTGCCGGGGCTGCTGCTGGCCCTGTCGCTGATGGTCACCGCCTATCTGGTGGCAAGCCGGCGCGGCTATCCGACGGAACCTTTTGCCGGTTTCGGCCGGGCCTTGCAGCTGCTTGTCGCTGCCATTCCCGGGCTGATCCTGATCGGCATCATCTTTGGCGGCGTCCGCTCGGGCATCTTCACTGCCACCGAAAGCTCCTGCATTGCCATCGTCTATGCTTTCCTGGTGACGTTGATCATCTACCGCTCGATGAGCTGGAACGATTTCGTCACCGCGACGACAGCGGCGGTGCGCACGACAGCGATGGTGCTGATGATCATCGGCTGCGCCGCGGCCTTCGGCTGGCTGCTGGCCTATCTCCGGGTTCCGGCAGCGCTTGTCGCGTTTTTGCAGTCCGTGTCCGACAACAAGCTGGTCATACTGCTTCTGATCAATGTCGTCCTGCTCATCCTCGGCACATTCATGGATATGTCGCCGCTCATCATCATCACCACGCCGATCTTCCTGCCGGTGGTCATGGCCTATGGCGTCGATCCCGTGCATTTCGGCGTCATCCTGATCCTCAATCTCGGCATCGGCCTCTGCACGCCGCCGGTGGGCGCGGTGCTGTTCGTCAGTTGCGCGATCGGCCGCATTCCCATCTGGACGGCAATGCGCTCGATCTGGCCGTTCTATGGAGCGGCGTTCGTGGTGCTGATGCTTGTCACTTACATACCGGAGATCTCATTGTGGCTGCCGAGCCTGTTCCATTAGGAGGGCACCACGTGTCCCAAACAGTTGCCGACCTCAGGGTCGAACGCAAACCCAAACTGTCGGAGACCGTGGTCGCGGCGATCCGCAAGCAGCTCTTGGCAGGCGAGGTTCCGCCCGGACAGAAGCTGCCAACCGAAGGCCAGCTGACGGAGACTTTCGGCGTCAGCCGCACGGTCATCCGCGAGGCGCTGGCCAAGCTTGCCGCCGATGGCCTGGTCGAAGCGCGGCAAGGCGCCGGCGTCTTCGTCAGCGAGCACATCTCGACCACCTTCGGCGTTTTGGCCGCCGACATGGGAGCCAAGGATTCGGTCGCGCTCAACGTGCTCGAGGTCCGCCTCGCGATCGAGATCGAATCGGCGGGCCTGGCCGCCATCCGCCGCAACGCCGCCCAGGAGGCCGCGATCCAGGAGGCCTTCTTCGAGTTCGAGCGGCTGCTGCTCGCCAGCCAGCCGACCGGCCCGGCCGACCTCGCCTTCCACCGCGCGATCGCCAGCGCCACCAACAACCCGTTCTATGTCGAGATGCTCGATGTGCTGGGACGCCGCGCCATTCCTTGCGACGTGACGTCGCCCTGGTCGACAGAGCTCGTCCAGTCGGACGAGTACCAGCGCGGCCTGCAGCGCGAGCATCTCGTCATCCTCAATGCGATCTCGGCGGGCGATGCCGAGGCCGCGCGCGAGGCGATGCGCACGCATCTGACCCGCAGCCAGCAGCGCTACCGCGAGCGGCTGCAGGCCAGACAGGCCTATTATGCCAATTCGCTGAAAGCCGCATCGACCGAGTGACCATCAAACAAGGCCTAGAAATGGACCATACACACACCGAATTTTCCTCGCGCTTCGCCATCGATCCCATCACCGCCGCGGCCATGGGAACAGACGAGTTGCGCCACCATTTCCACGTCGAGGGGCTTTTCCAGCCGGGCCTCGTAAGCCTGACCTACACGCATTACGACCGCATGATCGTCGGCGGCGCCATGCCTATCGACAAGATCCTGCCGCTCGAGGCGATCAAACCGACCGGAACCAAGGCTTTCCTCGACCGCCGCGAACTGATCGCCGTCAACATCGGCGGCGCCGGCACCGTCACGGCCGACGGCATGGCTTACGAATTGGCGGCGCGCGACATGGTCTATCTCGGCATGGGCGCTGAGCAGGTGTCGTTCGCCTCGGCGGAGCCCGACAAGCCGGCAAAATTCTACCTGCTTAGCGCACCGGCGCATTGGACCTATCCCAGCCAGTTAATCCGCATCGGCGACGCCAGGCGGATCGATCTCGGCAGCCAGGCGACCAGCAACGAACGCTCGATCTTCCAGTTCATCCACGCCGGCGGCGTCAAGACCTGCCAGCTCGTCGTCGGCATCACGCAGCTCGCGCCAGGCTCGGTGTGGAACACCATGCCTTGCCATGTGCATGACCGGCGCATGGAAGCCTATCTCTACTTCGATCTGCCGGAAGGGCAGCGCGTCTTCCACTTCATGGGCGAACCGGACGAGACGCGCCACATCGTCATGCGCAGCGAGGAGGCGGTGCTGTCGCCGGGCTGGTCGATCCATTCGGGCGCCGGCACATCCAACTACGCCTTCATCTGGGCGATGGCCGGAGACAATGTCGACTATACCGACGTCGATGAGGTGGCGATGGATCAATTGCGGTGAGCGATCTTTCCGCCTTCAGCCTTACCGGCAAGCGCATCCTGGTCACCGGCGCCAACACCGGCATCGGGCAAGGCATCGCCGTGTCGATCGCGCGCGCCGGCGGCCTGGTGGTCGGCGTCGGCCGATCGGCGATGGATGACACCGCCGCGAAAGTTATGGCCGCGGGCGGCAGCTTCGAAGCGGTGAAGGCCGATCTCGGCGACCCGGCCGAGGCGGCCGCGATGTTAGACCGGGTCTGGGACGAGAGCGGCCGGCTCGACGGCCTCGTCAACAATGCCGGCATCATCCGGCGCGCCGATGCGGTCGACCTTACCGAAGCCGATTGGGACGAGGTGATGGACGTCAATCTGAAGACGGTCTTTCGCCTGTGCCAGAGCTTTGCCAGGCGCGTGCTGGCGGAGCCCGGACGGCGCGGCAAGATCGTCAATATCGCCTCGGTGCTGAGTTTCCAGGGCGGCATTCGCGTCGCTTCCTATACGGCCTCGAAGCACGGCGTGCTCGGCCTCACAAGGCTGCTCGCCTGCGAATGGGCGGCGAAAGGCATCAACGTCAACGGCATCGCGCCGGGCTATATCGAGACCAACAACACCGAGGCGCTGCGCGCCGACCCGGACCGCAGCGCGGCCATCCTCGGGCGCATCCCCGCGGCGCGCTGGGGCCGGCCCGACGATATAGGCGACGCAGCCGTGTTCCTGCTGGCGCGGGCGTCGGACTATATGCATGGCGCGGTGGTGCCGGTCGATGGCGGCTGGCTGGCGCGGTGACCCGTCTCCCGCCGGAAAACCGCGCCGGACCTTTCCTGGATTTGCTTTACAAGCCGAACGGAAGCTGAGCGATGACCGATATCTTTTCCCATGCGGGCGAAAAAGCCTGGGAGCCGACGCCGGACGGCAACAGGCGGCGCGTGCTGGTGCATACCGACCAATTGATGATGGTCGAGGTCGCCTTCGACAAGGGCGGTGTCGGGGCGCTGCACTCGCATCCGCATGTCCAGGCGAGCTATGTCGCCGAGGGTCGCTTCGAGATCACTGTCGACGGCCGATCGGAGATCCTCGAAACAGGCAGCAGCTTCATCGTGCCGTCCAATCTCGTGCATGGCGTCAAGGCGCTGGAGGCCGGGCGGCTGGTCGACAGCTTTGCGCCTTGCCGGATCGATTTCCTCGGTTAGGGCAGGTCGGCGGTTCTATCGGACGCCGATTGCTCCGCAGCGGTTTCACGCCTTTCCGGAACCGCTGCGACCGCCATGTGATCGCGGCGGCCTGCCGCGAGCAGGCGATGCGCGGCATCGAGTATGGCCTCGACCGGCGCGTCGGCGACATAGGCCGAACGGCCTCGCCTTGGCGCCGTGACGACTTCGACCGCATTTGAAAGGGGGCGCCAGCGCTCCATATTGGCGCCGTTGTTGACGATCACCGCCGGCGTCATGACGGCGGCCATGAAATGCGCCAGTCCGCCCTCCATGCCGATATAGGCGACGGCCATCTCGCCCAGCGCAAGCAGGAGATCGTCGAAGCTTGCAATGTCCGGCGCCAGTTCCGGACCGGCCACCTGGAGGCGGCCTTCCCTTGCGAGGAGCGCCAGTGGCGCCGGTCCGCTGCCGGGGGTCGCCAGATACAGCACCCGGTAGCCGGCATCGATGAGATTGCCGGCAACGGCCACCACCTGATCTTCGCTCATGCACTTCCTGCCATGGGCATTGCCGCCAAGCAGGACGAGCGGACGGCCGCAACCGCCGCGCAGCTGGCGCGCCAGAGCCCGCGCGGCGTCCGGCACATCGAGCCTGTGATCGAAAGGCAGATGCCGCCCCGCCAGACGCTCGACCAGCCGGTGGTAGCGCCAGGCATTGTGTTCCGGCCGCAGCGTCAACCGCGTGCCCCAGCGCAGCGACAGAAGATGGCCGGCAAAGTTCGCTTCGTAGCGGATGCCCCGGCCTGCAAGTCGAAGAGCCGTGAGCATTAGACCCGGCACGCCGGTGCGCAGATCGACCACGATGGCTTTGCGGCCGCGCGGCGCGAATTCGGCGAGGATGGCTGAAAGCGGCGTCTTCGTCCTGAAATCGTCGACGAGATGCGCGACATGCTTGTGCAACACATGCGAGAGCGATGAGCCGCGCATGGCGCCGTAGACGACACGGCTTTGCGGAAAGGCCGTCCTCGCCGCCCGCAGGGCCGGAATCCGCAGCAAGCCGTCGCCAAGCGCGTCGTTGCGGGCATAGAAGATCAGCACGGGCGCGGATGAATCCATGGCGAAAACGGATTCCATTGCTGTGGTGTCGGAGAAGCAGGACGACTGCGGAAGAATAATATCAGCAAGCCCCCGGCTGAGTTCTGCAAGAATATGCTTGGTTTCTTTTATAAAGAAAGCGCGATCTCGTCACCCCGCCGACGCCGGCCATGCGGGCCTTCTGTCGCGAATTCAGCTATGACATGCCTGCCTGGGACCGGCGCCGCCGGGTGAAGCGTTTCAGCGCTGCTGCAGCGCCAGGCGTATGCCGAGCGCGCAATATATGCCGCCGACCACCTTGCCCTGCCATTTCAGCACCGCCGGATTGCGGCGCAGCAAGGAACCCAGGCCGCCCGCACTGACGGCGAAGACGACCGTGCTGAAGAGCCCGAGCAGGACAAAGATGATGCCAAGCTGCATCAGCTGCAGCACCACGAAACCACCTTGCGGGTGCACGAATTGCGGCAGAAAGGCCAGGAAGAACAGCGCGGTCTTGGGATTGAGCACTTCGGTCAGGATCGCCTGCCGGAAGGCCCGGCCCGCGGAAATGGGGAGCGTCGTGGCCGCCAGATCTGCCGGCGCCTTTTCGAAAATGGCGCGGATGCCGAGATAAACGAGATAGGCCGCGCCGATATATTTGACGATGCTGAACAGCATCGCCGAAGCGGCGATGACGGCCGAGATGCCGACGATGGCCATGATGGTGTGGATCACGTCACCCGCAGCGACACCGGCGCCCGTGGCGATGCCGACCTTCGTGCCCGAGCTCGTCGCCCGCGCGACCGTGAGCAGCGTCGCCGGCCCCGGGATGAAGACGAAGCCGAACACGACCGCGATGTAGGTGACGAGCGTCGCGGGATCGATCATGCCAGGGCTCCTTTTGCGTCGGGCGCCGCCCTTCATCGGAGCGGCTCGGCGTTATAGCACCGCAGAACGGGCCGGGGGAACTCTCGGGCGGCGAAGTCGGCGGTCGCAGCGATTCGAGCGGAATGTCGTGACGGCCTTCCAGGCTTCGATGATTTCGTCGCAAGCGTACGCTGTCCCCACAGCCCTGTCGTTCGAAGCCGCCGGGAATGGACCGCGGCATTGCTTTGACCTTTCGTTTCAATGCACGTCGTTGTATCGAACGACAAGGCCGAACGATGCCGGATCGGCAATCGAGCCAAGGCGCCTGCCCCAGGCGGCGGCAAGATCAAGGGGGCTGGCTTGGAAGAGCAAGCGACATGTGAGACCCGGCGATGCCGGGCTGGAACGCGCAGGCTCCACGACAGGCGCTCTTGTCGCCAGGATGGAATCGGCGACCGGAAGCAGCCTGCCGCATGATCGCGCCACCCATTCTCACCGCGAGCCGGCTTGGGCTTATTGTGACGCCGGACATGTTGCCCGGCGGTGATGGGATCAACATCAACGGGCCGTCGCTGATCGGCATGCCGGACTGGGCGCCGGGGCGGCTGGGCGCCTACTATCTCTATTTCGCCGACCACGGGGGTTCCTATATCCGCCTCGTCTACGCCGATTCGATCGAAGGCCCGTGGCGCATCCATCCCGGCGGGGTACTGTCTCTCGCTCAATGTCCGTTCATCAAAGGCCACATCGCGTCTCCCGACGTTCATGTCGATCAGCGGAATCGCCGCTTCGTTATGTATTTTCACGGACCGGCAAAAGGCGGAGAAGGCCAGACGACCTTTGCCGCGACATCCGGTGACGGCCTTCATTTCAATCCGCTTTCCGAGCCGCTCGGGCCTTCCTATGCCCGGTTCTTCCGCCACGATCAGTGGTGGTACGGTCTTCTCGGGACAGAAGCCATCACCGTCTTCCGCTCTAGGACCGGCATCTCCGATTTCGAACGGGGTGCGGTCGTTCTGTCCGGCATGAAGCATCTTCCCACCCCGAGGCATCTTGCACTGCAGAAATCCGGTCGCTGGCTGCGGGTCTTTTACACGCGCAGAGGCGACGCGCCGGAACGGATACTTCACGGCACGATCGATCTCGCCGAGGACTGGCGAGGCTGGGCGGTTAAAGGCGAGACCGAATTGCTGCGGCCGCAGACGGACTTCGAAGGCGCGGGCTTGCCGGTTTGCCCCAGCCGGGACGGGCCGGCCGAAGGCGCGGAGAACGCGTTGCGCGATCCTGCGATTTTCGAGGAGAGCGGCCGCACCTGGCTGCTCTACGCCGTTGCCGGAGAGAGCGGCATCGCCTTGGCCGAGATCACGTCGAGGGACGTTCCTGGCAAAGCAGCCCGGATGCCGGCGACCACTCTACGCCGTGGCGCAAGACGACTGTTCTGGCGATTGCGCAAGGCTGCGCCCCGGCTGCCCTCTGCAATGACGTTTCGCAAAAGAATCTTCATTGCCGGCTGTGCTCGCAGCGGAACCACGCTAAGCCGTCGTTTGATGGCGTGTTTCGACGATATCTATGTTCATAGGGACGAAGCGCCGTATCAGGCGCTGCTCGAACTGGATCGCCCCGAAGTCAATCTGGTCGTCAAACGCACCTATGAGAGCCATAAGGACATCGAGCATCTGCCTGGCTCGGTCGGATTGATCTATTGCGTGCGGCATCCTTTCGACGTGCTCACAAGCTCCCATCCAGAGACGGTGAACGAACGGCGTTTTCACGTAACGACCGAGCGCTGGGAGGCGGAGTATGACGGGTTGACGCGCCTTAGAAAGGCTCAACCCGAAAGAGCCGTTTTCTATCTGCGCTATGAGGAATTGATCGCCGAACCCGATATCGTCCAGGGCAGGATCGCCCGGTCGTTCGGTCTGTCACCGGTCACGCTTTACAGCCGCGATGCGGACAATCCGATACGGCCGACGTCGCTGAGAAAATGGGAGCGCAATGAAGAATTCCAGACCTACCTGCATGGCCTGCCAGCGGCGTTCCTCGCCCGCGTGGAGAGCTTCTGCCACGAATTCGGCTACGAAATGCCGGCCTACACCTTGAACGCGGGAACGGCGCGGTGATGCCGGCGCAGGCAGTGAGCATCCGGGCCGAGGATCACAAGCGGCGCGTCCTGAAGGATGTGTTCGGCTTCGACGATTTTCGCCCCGGGCAGGCGACCGTGATCGAGGCGTTGCTGTCCGGGCGGCATGTGCTGGCGGTGATGCCGACAGGCGCCGGCAAATCGCTCTGCTATCAGGTTCCGGCGCTGGTCAAAGGCGGGCTTACCATCGTGGTGTCGCCGCTGGTGGCGCTGATGCAGGACCAGGTCGCCGCCTTGCGCCTTGCCGGCGTGGCCGCCGACACCATCAATTCCTCGCTCGACCGCGACGCCAATGTCGCTGCCTGGCGCCGCGTGGCGTCCGGGCAGACGCGGCTGCTCTATATGGCGCCGGAGCGGCTGATGACAGAGCGGATGCTCGAAGCCCTGTCCCGGCTCGATGTCGGCCTGATCGCCATCGACGAGGCGCATTGCATCTCGCAATGGGGACCGGCCTTCCGGCGCGAATATGAAGACCTGTCGCAGTTGCGCGGCGTGTTTCCGCAGGTGCCCATCATCGCGCTGACGGCGACGGCGGACGAGGCCACGCGCGCCGACATCGAAGCGCGGCTGTTTGCCGGGCGCGCCGAAACCCTGGTGCTGGGCTTCGACCGGCCCAATATCAAGCTGGCGATAGAGCCCAAGCAGGACAGCAAGCGCCAGCTGCTGCGCTTCATCGAGCGTCACCAGGGCAAGAGCGGCATCATCTATTGCCTGTCGCGCCGCAAGACGGAAGAAATGGCGGCTTTCCTGGAGAAGAACGGCGTGCGCGCGCTCGCCTACCATGCCGGCATGAGCAAGGACGCGCGGGAGGCGAACCAGAACACCTTCATGAGCCTGTCGGGCGTCGTCATGGTGGCGACCATCGCCTTCGGCATGGGCATCGACAAGCCCGACGTCGCCTATGTCTTCCACACCGACCTGCCCGGCAGCCTCGAGGCGTATTACCAGGAGATCGGCCGCGCCGGCCGCGATGGCCGGGCGGCGGAAGCGCACATGCTCTACGGCGCCGGCGACATCCGCACGCGTCGGATGTTCATCGACGACGAGGATACCTCGCCCGAGCACAAAAGGCGGGCGCATCGCCGGCTCGACACGCTGATCGGCTATTGCGAGACGGCGCAGTGCCGGCGCCAGGTGCTGCTCGGCTATTTCGGCGAGGAGGCGCAAGCCTGCGGCAATTGCGACAACTGCCTCGACCAGGCGCCGCGCGCCGATGGCGGGACGGAGGCGCGGATCATCCTCGCGGCCATCGCGCAAAGCGGCGAGCGCTTCGGCGCCGCCCATGTCATCGATATCCTGCTCGGCCATGAGACCGAAAAGGTGCTGGCCAGAGGCCATCAGCAGCTCGCCAGCTTCAGGACCGGCATCATGCACCGGAAGCCGGTCTGGCTGTCGCTCATCCGGCAACTTGTCGCCGGCGGCTTCCTGGTGCCGGATCCCGACGGCCATGGCGGCCTCGCCATCTCGGAAAGCGGCCGCGCGCTCGGCCGCGGCGAGGTTGCGTTCGAGTATCGTGTCGAAGGTCGGGACCGTCTGGCGCGCGGCAGGAAGCGTGCCGCGCAAGGCTCTGCCACGGGCGAGGGCGTGGACACTTCCTTGCTGGCCGCGCTCAAGACGCTGCGGCTGCGGCTCGCCAAGGAACGCCAGGTGCCGGCCTATGTGGTGTTTTCCGACCGCACCCTGATCGACATGGCCGAGCGCCGTCCGCGCGACCTCGACGACTTCGCCGAGGTGAACGGCGTGGGTGCAGCGAAGCTCAAGGAGTTCGGGGAGGCGTTTTTGAGTGCGATCGCGGCGCACCCGTCAGAAAGCTGACAAGCCGTATATCTCAGCCTCAACCCACGCCTTGGACGGCCTGAACCATGGCATTTGCGGCTTCAACGGGCTGCAGGCCAGCTTCGCGCACCAGCGTGCGCCAGGTGAAGAAGCTCAGCGCCACGCGCAGCATCGCTCGCTGGCTGCCGCCAAGGCCTTCGCCGAGCACCCCCTGGCAGGTCGCGAAATACGGGCCGATGCTCGTCTCGACAGCCTCCCGGGTTGGCGGGTGATGTTCGGCGTCGCGCAACACGCTGGCCACCACGCTTTCATTGCGCCCGTACCATTCGTAGAGCGCCAGCAGCGCGATCCGCATCCGTTCGCCTGGGTCGGCCACAACTCGCCACGGCTCCGGGCTCGGCAGCGGATGCGTCTCGATGTGCGTGCTCGAGCAGGCCTGCAGCAGGCTGCGCTCGTCGGGGAAGTGGGCGTAGAGCGTGTGTCGCTGAACGCCGGCACGCTCGGCGACCAAGCTGAAGGTCGTTGCTGCGGGACCAACGCTACCGTGCAGGTCGATCGCAGCTTCGACGATGCGCCGCCGGGTTTCCGCCTGCTGCTCGGCACGGCGTTTAAGGGTGTATTTGCGGGTCATGTATTTAAATGCACACGCATGTGCACCCATTGTTGACAGGGTTCTAATATTTCGCTACACACATATGTACTTCGATTTTGGTCGAAGTCCAGCCCTGGGTAACCGGGAGAGGGAACGCAACCATTGTTTTGGAGGAGATTCCATGGAAACGAAAATCGATGAAATCGCCGAGGGCATCTACCGCCTATCGACCTATGTACCGGATATTGCTCCGCCCGTCGGCTTCACCTTCAACCAGTTCCTGGTCATGGGCGATGAGCCGCTCATGTTCCACACCGGTCTGCGGAAGATGTTCGCGCTCAACCGCGACGCGCTTGCCCGCATCATCCCGCCGGAGCGTCTTCGCTGGATTGGATTTGGCCATTTCGAATCCGACGAATGCGGCGCCATGAACGAATGGCTCACCGTTGCGCCGCAAGCAACGGCCGCGCACGGACAGACAGGCGTCTACGTGTCGCTCAACGATTTCGCGGATCGTGCGCCGCGGGTGCTGAAGGATGGCGAGGTGATCGACATGGGCGGCGGCAAGCGCGTGCGCTTCATCGATACACCGCACACGCCGCATGGTTGGGACGCCGGCGTCATGTACGAGGAATCGACCGGCACCCTGCTCTGCGGCGATCTGTTCACCCAACTCGGCAACGACCGCGCGCTGACCGACGGCGATGTTGTCGGCCCCGCGATCGCCGCCGAGGATCTGTTCAAATATTCGGCACTCAATCCCGGCATGGGCACGACCATCCGCGAGCTTGCCAAGCTCGCGCCGCGCACGCTGGCGCTCATGCATGGCCCATCGTTTGCCGGCGACGGTGCTTTGGCCCTGCAGGCGCTTGCCGACGACTACGACCGCCGCGTCTCGGACCGGATGCTCGAAACCATGCAAAGCCTGGCAGCATGAATACGCTCCTGGCGTTAGCGGTTGTTGCAGCTAGGGCCCTTCAGTACGATCAGAGTGGAAGATCACGGCCATGATCATCACCCAGATCATCGTGCTGCGCGAAAACCAGACCCGGCGCGGCTTGCGCGCCGGCTTCACGTTCTTGCGCCAGCGATCAGCCTGATCAGCCCCAATATTGAGTTGCATCAGCCATCCTCCGCGCTGGACAACAGTATGTCGCTGAAAGTCCGTTGAGCGCAAGCAGGTGCTAATATAGAGGTGACCGCCTTGAGCCCGCTAATGCCAAAGGCAGACCTTGACGTCCTTCCCGACATAGCAAGCGCCTTCGCGGCGAAGGTCTTCCCATCTTTCGTCGCCGTGGGTCGCCTCAATATCTGAGTTCGAATAGCCTGCCCAAGAATCTCCGTCCTTGTAGACAGCCGCCCAGTAATCCTTCGACATCTCACCGGCCCCGCTATGCGTGTCGGGATAGTCGATACCGGCGAAAACCTGCTTTGGTCCCTGGATGTTGGTGCTCAACCACAGCTCGGGCGGTACGATCGGCTCCTACAGCCTCAACGCCCGCTGCGCCGCCGGCTCGGCGACGATCGACGTCCGGAACAATACCGGCGGCTCCCTCTCGGAAGCCATCGTCATCCAGTTCGCGCTCGTCAAAGCAGTGAACGCGCAAGCAGCCAGGCGCAAAGCCCGGCCATGATAAGCGAGGCGGTCATTCCGATCAGATCGCCTTGCTTCCACCTCCAAAGCGCGCTGGCGAGGCAGGCAAGGCCGACAGCGCCGATGTAGAACGCAACCAACCTAGCCGCCGCGGCGGAGGGCCTCTCTAAAACGCTTTAGACCGAGGGCTGTGACCTTGTTGCGAAGATCCCCGAGTGTGCCAGGGATCAAGTGACCGTTGGGACATTTGATCTCCGCATCGTTCGGCGCCCGCGGCTCCCAGTCGGCAAAAACCTCACCACATTCCTTGCAGGTATATTCGTCCGCTATTTTGGCCTCTTCGGTGCCTTCTGGGGCCTTTCTAATTCGATCTGTCACTGTTTCCTCCTTCAATGGCCGCGCGCTATCCTGACGTGCTCATACAGCGTCGGTACAGCATCCCAATGATAGACGCTGCCCGACTTGGTGGTGATGAACGCTCCCGGCCTGTGCTTTTCTTCGAGCGTTTCCATCACGAATGTAAGAGCGGCCGACAGGCGATCGAATGCGCGCGTCTCCTTAGCCTCCAAGGAGCCTGATCTCCTGCCTTCTCCAAACGCTACGTTGGCGGACTCGTCGAGGTCGACGGGCTCAAGTCTCTCGGCCATATACCTGTTCCTTCTTTCTCAAAGCAACTATTGCGGTGTCGGCGTAAGGCCTGCGGGGAAGCGCTCGAAGTCCCGGATATCGAGCACAACTCCGGTCAGACCAGCCCAACCCCACGCCGCGCTCTGAACTTCTGGCATGCCGCGCTCGAGCTCGCGCCACATGTCTCGGCCGAGTTGGCGAAGATCGGGGTTGTTCGCGGCGCGCACAGTGTGCAGCCAAACAAAATAACCAGCCGCGAGTTCCGGCCGGCCGTCCTTCTGCAGCGTCTTGATAATTTGCCCGATCTGCAACGTCAGTGTCGGGTTCGCCATCTCCGCTAGGCCAGGCTCCATCAGATCCCATTTAAAACGCTCTGCCGCATGGTGGCGGTGATGCGTGGCGGTGGCGAGGATCATGCCAAGCTCCTCGCTATCTATAGCGCGCAACCGGCTGACGAACTCTTGCAATTCTCTTGCTTGGGTGTTTGTCGCCCATTTTTGGACCTTGCCCGATAGCCAGCCCATGGTCAGTACCTCCCCGTTTCTAGAAACTCCGAGAGAACCCAGCCTTTTCCTGGTCGACAAAGATGAGAAACTCCCGGCCCAATTCGGTGATGTTGACTGAGGTGCCAATGTTCTCTGCCACGCCGGTGGTTTGCAGAAAGCGGAACCACTGCTGAAATTCGATGTCGCTGTAGAATTGAGGGTAGCGGGCTTTTACGCTTTCAAAGTAGAGCGTCGCTTGGTCAAGCGAAGTCTGACCGCCATTGTCGCGTAGCCGCTTCAGCCCTTCGACTTGGCTTCCGAAAATGGACGCGAACACTCCTTCGAAATGCCTCGCCAGCCGAGCGACCACCAAATGTTTCACCAAAATTTCCATGCGGTGGTCGGGCTCGATCTTCTTCAGGTCATTTAAGATCGTTTCCTCGACGGCGCGCTGAGCGGGCGTAAGTGTCGAGGGCACCAGTTGCAGTTCCTTCAGTTTGCCGGGCGTTTCCACATCCTGAACACGGAACGTGACACCGGTCGGCCCCGCGGAAATGATCTCCCTGAACTTGCTTCGTATCTCCTGCCGGAAGATGAACGCTACCAATACGATCGCCACGGGCCAGCCGAGACCAACCAGCAGATCGATGAACATCCTCAGCGCGTCCTGCCACGCACATGCAGGAGTGTGCTGGCTCCAGGGGAACGTCCACGTCAATGTGCTTTTTCCTCTATTGGCCGTTTGGAGGAGTGAACATGCGTTCCTCACTGTGGCCGCATTTGTCACACTTGAGGGTGCGCATCTGTTTGCCTGCCCATCCAAAATGCTCGTGAGGTCGGGAAGACGCTACCTTGAGCCGGCCGCCATCGCAGATCGGACAAGCATCTCCTGACAAGAAAGTCGCGACCCTTTCCTCAAGCCTTTTGATCTGCTGTTCCTGCTCATGGATGGTCTCTCTAGCGTCTGACAGCGCTATCTTCACATCGGCTAATGTGCCGTAGAGATCCGCCATCTGTGCTTTCAGTGACGCCTGATCGAACCCCTTATCGATGTCTCGAAGGTCTTTTACGATCCCCGTTGCTTGGCCCAAAAATGTAAGGCCCGTCGCAATATCCATTGTTGTTTCCTCCCAGCCTCGCTCAAATGAGCACCTCGGAAGAACAAACACAAGCCGCACCCCCGCACGGGGCGGTGCTTGTTTTTTAACCTTGATGAGCGCATGCTGTCCGTGGGTGTGGAAACCCGGACTAGGACTGTGCCGCACATTCCCTGGCAGGAATTGCCCTGACGCCTGGCAGCGTTGGGCAGCGGCGAGAGTGCACCGGTTTGGTGCACAACGGACGTGCTTGGCGGCACGGCTCCGAACCCGACCTTTATGGCCGGGGGCGAGCGTGCTGTCCAGAGGGAAACCTTAAAAGCGTTCGACCTGTCGTCCTGGCAGGTTTCCACCCCCCGGCTTTCGGTCCGTCACCGATGCTGGCGAAGCTGCCCATGTGCAGTTTTTCGCCGCCGGGTGTGGAAACCCGGTTCCAACCAGGATGAAGAACCAATGGAAACCATCCAACTATCGCTCAACCCGCGCGATCGGCTTGAGCTTTCCACCACCATCGAAAACCTCATCAACATGCTCGATGCGCTGGAGCCGGATCCAGATCTCGAGCCGTCGGTCGGCTGGGCCGAAAATGCCGGCAAGGGCATCACCGAGGGCCAGAACCTTGACGATCGCGAGAGCAATGTTGCGGGCGATGGGCATTATATCCCCGGCCGCTATGGCTCCGGCTCCGAACTGGAACTCGACAACTCGGACTATGAGGACGGTACTGACGCCGAGAGCGGCAACTGGGTGGAACACTGCAGCCAAGGGGCCGATGAATACCGTCGACGGTATTGGAGAGGCGCCGGGCTATGAGCACGCTCGACTGGATGTTCCTCGGGACGGTGCTCGCCGGCTGGCTGGCGCAACGCCTCATCGCCGGTTGAACGTCTGAATGTCTTGTCGACACGACATGGCCCGCTGCCGATGGTGGCGGGCTTTTTGTTGGCCTGCTATCTAGCGCTCATGGTCAAGAACAAGCAGCCGGCCGACCATCACTTCGTGCCGCAACTCCTTCTCCGGAATTTTGTCGACCATGCTGGCGACTTACACGTCTATGACCGCCGTACGCCTCAGAGAGGTGTGTTCTACAACCCGCCTCAAAAGGTTTTCTTCGAAAGCCAGCTTTACACCGCTTATGAACGAGACCTGTCTAAGAACGTCGATCTTGAGTTGGCCTTTGCGAGCCTGGAGGGCGTTCTCGCACCGGTAGTTGAACGCATCGTCGAGGGAGCAAGGCAGGGCGAGATCGTGGCGCCCCATCCTGGCGAGCGTCAGTTATTAGCCCTCTACACATACTACCAGTGGAAGCGCGTACCGGACAATTTTAAGCAATATGCAAGCCTGGCAACGATCCGCGTGGACGGCGAGGAGGCGCTCCGCCGGTTTGAGGCCGAGTTTGGGACATTGGACGACCAAGAGAGAGAACATTTCCAAAGGGACGAGACTTGGCGGCGTATGCTCCAAAATGTGCGAAGGGACGTAATTGCGAGAGGCAACCCGGCGATCGTTGAGGCCATCAACAACAAGAACCTGTGCATCGTTCGCGCTTCCAACCCGAAACATGCTTTCGTCATTTCGAGCTACCCAGTCTACAAACTACACCACCCAGGCCGAGCGAACCTAGACGATCCTGAACTCGAAATGTGGTTTCCTATCGCCTCCGAGGTGTCTCTCGTCTGGGTAGGGCATGGTGGTGATACCCTTTTCAAGCCGCTATCTGACGGCGTCGAGATACGGAGGCTCAATAAGTGCGCCGCGGCGAAAGCGAACATGATCGCCTCCCGCTCGCCTGAACTTACAGCATCACTTGCAAGCTCTGTTGGGAGTCAAATGTAGGCTGGCCTCGTCTGGAGGCTCGTTCACGTCGCGTGCTGCTCGGCTTGCTCTGCTGCCTTGATCCCACGATCGATCTTGGCTGTCAGCACAAACAGGAAATTTCCCAAAGCCTCGGCAAACTCAACCGACTGCTTAGCCTCATCAGGCGAGACGTGTGGCTTCTCCGCGTCCGCATGCCGAGGGCGGTTCGACCCTAGCCTCACCGAATGCGCCCATTTGGCCATGCCTTCGGTTAGCAGATGCTGTTTTAGTGCCTCATCAATGCGCGCATAGAGACTGCCATCAACTAGCTTATGGAATTTCAGCATCGCATCCACCGCGCTTCCCGCCATGACGGCAGCAGCGTCGGGTGCGTGGAGCGTTTCGAACGCTTGCTGCAAAAACGACCTCGCCGGTTGCGGGATATCGTCGTGCGCACGTTTGGCGTCGGGAAACAGTTCAAGGACAGGCATTTGCCCGTTATTTTGGAGCGTCATGGTCGCTGAGACCACGCCGCTGCAGCTGTTGCAACGGTAAGTAGCCCAACCTTCTTGACCGCCTGCGAGCCAGACATCCGACCATATTTTGTAAAAGTTCGGGCTAGCAATGGCGCAATGTGGACACCTGCCAACCTCAAGCAATTTATCGCCCGGTCCCATCCCTTCCTTAAAATGGACCACTGTGCTGTAAGCCAACTTAGTCTCCCGTCCGATGTAGGTAATTTTGTACGCAAGACCGAAAAAAGAGGAAAATCGAGTAAATTCAACTCGATATGGCGGAGAGGGAGTCCGCCCAACTATTATCCACGATTGCACTCTATTGTCCTTCAACCTATTGCAAATAGGTGATTTTTCTTTACATATCGGCTTCTACTATCTACCATTGTTCGCCGTTATCCCCACTCGAAAATGGGGAAGGAATTGGGGAAGCAATGGCCCGTACTCTTCAAAAGCTCTCTGACGCCAAAGCTAAGTCAGACTCGCTCAAGCATGGCCGCCACAGCGACGGTGGCGGGCTCTACCTCAATGTCTCGCCGTCGGGTTCGAAATCCTGGCTTTTCATGTGGGTCAGGAACGGCAAACGGCGGGAAATGGGTTTTGGTGCATATCCGGCTATTACGCTGGCCAGCGCCCGAAAAAGAGCTGGCGAATACCGGGCTGCGGTCGCGGAAGGTCGCGATCCGATTGCCGAGAAGGCCAAGGAAGCGGAACCGACTTTCGGCGAATGCGCCGACAAGTTTCTTGCTTCGATGGAACCTTCTTGGCGGAACGATAAGCATCGCGCTCAATGGCGAATGACGTTGACTGAGTACTGCGAGACCATTCGCTCGAAACGAGTCTCGGAAGTCGGCACGGACGAGGTGCTGGAAGTCCTTCTGCCGATCTGGAGCAGCAAACCCGAGACGGCATCTCGGCTTCGTGGCAGGATTGAGCGGGTTCTTGACTATGCCAAAGCGAAGGGATGGCGCATAGGCGAAAACCCTGCCTTGTGGCGGGGGCATCTCAAGAACGTCCTCCCGGCCCGTCAAAGGCTTTCAAGGGGGCACCATGCAGCCATGCCGTATGTCGATGTTCCGGCTTTCGTGCAGCGTCTTCGCGATTCCGACGCCATGGCGGCAAGGGCGCTTGAATTTCTCATCCTGACGGCGGCCCGGTCCGGTGAAGTCTACGGTGCCGAATGGTCGGAATTTGATCTCGACAAAGCCACCTGGGTCATCCCGGCAGATCGGATGAAGGCTGCTACGGAACACCGAGTGCCGCTCTCGAAGTCGGCATTGGCCATCGTCAAATCACTGTACGAAAGCCGGGTGTCCAAGTTTATCTTTCCGGGGCAGCGTGCAACCGATCAGCGGACAGACTGGCCGCTGTCCTCCTCGGCAATGGAAATGCTGATGCGGCGCATGAAGGTTGACGCATATACCGTTCACGGGTTCCGATCCGCATTCCGGGATTGGGCGGGCGACGAGACGGGGTTCCCCCGTGAGATAGCGGAGGCGGCACTGGCTCATCGTGTCGGCGATGCGACCGAAAGAGCATATCGACGCGCCGATGCCGTGGAGAGACGGCGGAAACTGATGACGGCCTGGGCAGAATTTCTGAACAAGCGCGCCGTCGCCAAAATGTGACCTGCCAAACTGCGCTGATGCGCTCATAACCCGGCTCGTTTTGCACGGTGCCTAATTATTGTCGTCCCGTCGGCACTGAGAAGCGTCGTGCCTAGATGGGGCACGGGCCTACCTCGGCGTCGCCAAGGAGGCAAACCCAGGATCGCAGGCCATAACATCAGATTACTATTTCTGGAAAAGAAGAATAGATTAGGCCGACCGCTTGTCGGCCTCCACTTTTTGTATTTTCAGACTTTGCAGTCCGTCAATTGGTCTGATAGTGTACTATTGAACAGGGTTGATCCTAAGCAAAAGATCGAACCTTTCCCGCCTGGCTGACCTCGTTGTCGTCCAGACGCGCAGCCAATGCCGAATGTTTCATGGAAAACAATCGCGCTTGGCCTCTTAATTCCGGCAAACGAAATGTAGATTTGCCCGGAGAAATCAGTCACTCCCTTAGTTCTGGAGTATTCCATGCTTTCCGTGGAAAGTTGGCGGCACGCCTATACCATAAAGGAATTTTCCCGCATTTACGGCGTCAGCCGT
This sequence comes from Mesorhizobium sp. CA12, assembly GCF_020165255.1. Taxonomy (NCBI): domain Bacteria; kingdom Pseudomonadati; phylum Pseudomonadota; class Alphaproteobacteria; order Hyphomicrobiales; family Phyllobacteriaceae; genus Mesorhizobium; species Mesorhizobium sp. CA12. The sequence goes on along the minus strand of NZ_JAIUHT010000003.1, from coordinate 395,884 downwards.
TCCTTCATCTACAAGGAGGTCGCGCGAGGGAATCTCGAAGTCAGGAAGGCCGGTCGGCGCACCCTTATCCTATCGGATGTGGCGGATAGGTGGCTTCAGTCCTTGCCTGTCGGCGCCGTACGGCAGTATGGCGAGCACTTAAAAGACGAGAACGATCCCTATCATTCTGGCGATCAAGCACAGTCGCCCTCTGGAGGTAGGAGGCGCTGATGATCGACTTTGATCGCATCAACGCCGCCTCGCTGACGGCACTGCCTTCCTTGCTGGCAAGGTGGCTCCCGGACGGCCGGCGCAGCGGCCACGAATGGGTCGCCCTGAATCCCACGCGTGCTGACGGTCATCCAGGTTCGTTCAAGGTGAACATGAACACGGGCAAATGGGCCGACTTCGCTGTCGGTGAAAAAGGTCGCGACCCGATTAGCCTGGCGGCCTATCTCTTCGGCCAGTCGCAGGCCGAGGCAGCCCGCAACGTCGCCAGGATGGTCGGCCTTTCCGAGACGGGCGCAACGGTGGGCATGAACGAAACCTTCGCGCCTCGGGACGCAGAGTCTCGCGCCAGCGCCGATGCCGTCGGCCACAGTGACGATCAGTGGCGTCCGATTCTCCCGGTGCCGGCGGATGCGCCGGCGCTCAGCACCGATACGACCGGCCGCTTCGCCCCGACCGGTTTCGTCTTCACAGCCCACTGGCGCTATCTCGACGGCGAGGGTCGGCTTCTCGGCTACGTCGTCCGCTACGACCGTCCGGCCAACGGCCAGCCCGCCGACAAGCAGGTTAAGCCTTTCACCTTCTGCGAAGGGCCAGCTGGCAAGCGGGAATGGCGGTGCAAGGGCTTCTCCGAACCTCGCCCACTCTATGGCCTCGACCGTCTCGCCGTCCGCCCTGAAGCTCCGGTGCTCGTGGTCGAAGGCGAAAAGACCGCCGACGCTGCCGAGAAGATCTACAAGCACTTTGTGGTGGTGACATCGCCCGGCGGATCGAATGCGGCCGACAAGGTTGACTGGTCGCATCTCAAGGGTCGCAAGGTAACGATCTGGCCGGACAATGACGAGTCGGGAGAGGCTTACAGCGGGTGTGTCGGGCGTCTGGCAGTGGATGCGGGTGCGCAGCTCGTGTCGGTCGTCCAGCTGCCGGCTCAGTTTCCCGAAAGCTGGGACCTAGCCGACCCGATCCCTGCCGGTTATTCGTTAGACAGCCTCGTTGAACTGATAAAGACGGCGAGGCCGACAGACACTTCCGGGTCCGACTGGCCCGCTCACGATGGTCGCTATCTGCACCCCGGATTGCCTGAGCCGCCGACGCCGCCCCTGGACGACGTGTTTTTGCCCGCGTGGGTAAAGTGGATGCGCAATGCCGCCGAAGCGAAAGGCGCACCCACTGACTATATCGTGGCCGCTACTCTGACCGTCTGCGGTTCCCTGATCGGCAACACGCGGTGGTCGCAGCCTTGGAGCGGCTGGAGCGAACCGCCTGTGTTGTGGGCCGTCACGATCGGTAACCCGTCCGCCGGCAAGTCGCCGGCACTCGACGCAGTTCTCACACCCTTGAGGAAGGTCGAGCGGCGTCTCGGGGAGAAGGCACGAGTCGAACTCGACGATTGGAACGTAAGAGCCGATCTGGCGAAACTGGCCGAAAGTGAATGGAAGGACTCCATAAGGGCGGCATTGAAGGCCGGCGAGGAACCGCCTCCGCGCCCGGCCAGCGCGAGCCCCGGACCGGCTCCGGTCTTGCCCCGGCTTGCCGTTTCCGACGCCACCGTCGAGCGGGTTGCTGTTATCCTGGCTGCACAGCCACGCGGGTTGTTGCTCGCCCGCGACGAACTGGCAGGATGGCTGGAGAGCATGAAGCGGTATACCAGCTCGTCCGATCAGCCGTTCTGGTTGGAAGCGTATGGCGGCAGAGCCTACACGGTTGAACGTATTAACCGCGAGTCGATTTCCGTTGACCGGCTGTCCGTTGGCGTGATCGGTGGAATCCAGCCCGACCGCATCCGCAATCTTATCCTCAGAACAGATAACGACGGCTTGCTCGCGCGTCTTCTCCCGATCTGGCCGAACCCTGTCCCGGCGAAGCGGCCGGGTGCTCAGTACGATGAAGCATTCATCGAAAACGTAGTCCATCGGCTCCTGTCGCTCGACATGCCGGACGACAGCGAGGGTCGCAAGTTGCCGTCGTCCATCCCCTTTACAGAAGATGCAGCAAACCTTCTCGTTGAATTTCGGCAGACCGTCCAGATGTGGGAAAAAGGAGTCGAAGGACTGCTCCTGTCTTTCATCGGCAAACTGCCGGGAATGGCGGTTCGGCTGTCTCTGATCCTTGCATTTATGGACTGGGCATCCAGTGAGGCCGATCAGCCTAGCTGTATCGACACGGAACATTTCGGTAGGGCTGCTCATCTGATTGAAGCTTATCTGCTTCCGATGGCGCGCCGCTCCTATGCCGACGCTTCAATTTCGAAGGAGGAGAGGTCAGCGCGCGAGTTGGTGGCGCTGATACGCAGCAGAGGTTGGCGGGAATTCTCCTCCCGGGACGTGCAACGGTCGGGGCATGCGGGACTGACATGTGCGGAGAACATAAACTCTGCGCTCAGGATTCTTGAAGACGCCGACCTCATCCGCCCCATCACCGCCGCCTCCGGTCCGCTAGGTGGTCGGCCAATACGCCGCTTCGGCGTCAATCCGGCCATGTTCGCAAGCGCAACATGACACGCTGGCTGGAAGCCGTTCTTAGGGCCCGGGCCGCTTCAGACAAAACCGACATAACCGACAATACCGGCGCCGAGATTGCACCCGACGCCTTTCAGCATAGCGAGAAGAAGGTTTTGTCAGTTTTGTCGGTTGTGTCTGGCAGAGACATACTTGGCGAAGATACTACCGAGCCTGCGGCCCATCTACCACACTCCGACCCTGACCTGTATGCCAATGCCCTGCGCCGCTACGGGCCAATGTCCTACGGCATGGCGATGCAGCGAATGGGCTGGGGTGGCACTCGGGCCGGAGAGGCGGAGTCGGCGCTTCGGCAAGCCGGGCGCATTAGCTTCAATGAACAAGGCCGAGCCGTGCTACTGGAGGTAGCAATAGCTAGCGAGGTTGGGGTGGTTCCGCTCGGCGGCACGGCCGAAAAGGCACGAAAGAGCGAGAACTCAAAAATAGGCGAGATGACGGTCCGCGCCTCTGAAATTCTATTGCGCTAGCCAAAACGCGGCCCGGCCTGACCGCCGTGTAACCGACAGGACGTCGCATTGTGGAGGAGCACCGCTTTCCGTTCTGACAGCGTTCCGGCGCGCATTGTGGCTCCCCACGGCTTGCCGGGCCCAGTCCTCCCCGACTGCAGCTGCCGACCTTTGGGCGATCTAAGGGTTGCTAGACAGGAACATTGCAGCGCCTTTACGGTGAAAAAGTCAATAAATTCCAAAACTTATTCCGCGCGTGCGTCACGGCGAGCTAGCGGCGGTTGCTTCAGGTACTTGTCTTTGTCCTTGAGAATGTACTTACAGCTGAAACCAGGTCGCGGACATTGCACCGAATTTGAGCGTGTGTATGGACTTCGTACTCTCCATTCTGCACCCGGCGGCGCGCAAGCGGACCGCAGACGGACCCTGCTGGCAAGAACGGCTCGGCTAATCGTGTACGCCTCGCCCTACGGCACCGATGAAGCAACGCGGCTGTCTCCCCGCCGCCTTGCGCATCCTATTGCTCGGGATATGGCGACAGAAGGGCGGCAACTTCGTCATGGTAGACGATGAGATCGAAGGTGCGGTGAGTGCGATCCCACTGGAGGCCCCGGCCGCAGACTATAGCTGTCATGAAGTCGTCGTGGCGTGGCACGGTTCTTGGACGTGTGGACGGAGTGGCCCAGCAGGCAGCGCGCCTAGGGTAAGACTCTGCCTGCCCTACATGTAAGACTGATCCAGGCGGTTTGATCTCAATGTGGAGTCCCAGGCGGTAGCCAGATGCAAGCTCGAAAATAAGTAGGATATCCGTCTCGATCCCGCTTCCTATCTTGCATCCACATCGTGAATCTTTTCCGCAAAAGCAGTTGAACCAAAACGGATTCTTTATGGTCGGGCTTCGTAGATTGCGATGTTCGTCGACCAGAATGCAGGCATCTCGCGCGTCGTTCGAGTACCGTGTTTGACGGAAAAACCAATGGCGGAATTCCTGACCACCGATTAGAGCGTTTGCGATCGGACGTGCGTATTTGAGTTCTGCGTCTGAATAAGGGGCCATTTACAGACAACTCCTAATCGCCAGCGCTATGGCACTGGCCTTCTCCTCGTACGATCGTCCGCGTGCGCTTGGATGGCAGGTGCTGATCGCCTTCACGCCATGCCGGTAGCAGGCGTTGGCTGCTGCGTCTCCGAGTGCTATCACCTTCCTGCCCGCGAGCTCGTATTTCGTTACGGCATCGAACGAGATGTCCAGGTATCTAGCGGAGATACCTTGAGAGCGTGTAGTCGGCAGCAACTGGAATGCCTGCGTCACATAGAAATCTGACCTCCTCCTCCGAAGCATCTTAGACAACGCGATTTCGAGCACTTCATTGAAGGCCATCCCGGGCAGGAAACCGCATTGTCTCAAGATGGGCTGGTTCAGCCTCGCCGACGGAGCGTCCAACCAGTTGTAGGCAAGTAGGACGGGGCCGGTCATCGACCGAGATGAGATTTGATATGGACTGACCCAGTCTCCTTCCATGCCGACATCTGCCAGGTTGCAGAAGCCATCGATACGGAGGTTTCGGCGTCTCTGGACGATTTCGTCGTATCTCATGATCCACCCTTCGTTCAACACAACCTCTCGCACGCCACGCCGTCGCCGTCCCGATCGAGCTTCCCGCCCCACGAGCAGTTCTGCAGATACCAGTTCGCCTCATCGCACGAGCTGATCTGCCTGCATGTCCGCCGCGGTTCGCACGAATAGCCGCTCTGCGCGACCAGCTTGCGGCTGACGATGCCGAATGGCTGGCTTGTCGGCGCCCCGTGGTCGGCGTGCGACACGCGCCAATCCCAAGGGGTTTCGAACTTGCCGACCCATATACCGACCTTCGCCGCTTCCGCTTTCGCCTGTTGCTGCGCATAGGCGCCGTGGCTGTAGCGCGACCAATCGAGCGCTTGGCCGTGCTCGACCATCCAAGCTGCCACGCTCGCGCCGTCCGCGCGCCGGCAGTCGCCGACGAAGCGGTGATAGCGGTCCCAGGTCACGAACGTGCACTGCACCGGCTTCGAGGTCGCCAGGAACGCGTCGAGCGCTTCGGCCGACCGCCGGCCGCAGGGATATTCGAAGCCCTTGGCGTCGTCGCAATACTGGCGGCTTTCAGGTGCATCGATGCCGTCGAAGCGGATTCGCTGACCGTGGACCTCGATTGTGTCGCCATCTATGACCGTTGCGATGCCAATGATAGGGTCCGGCTTGCTGCCGACCAAATTCTCCAGGTTGATCTCGTGCAGGCTGTGGCTGTGCTGCATGGCAGTCAGGAAGGCCAGGGCGCCGGCTGCTGCAATGGTTGCGAAGATCAGTCGCCCCGGCACGCTCGCCCATCGAAGTGCCCATGAACGCTTCGCGCCGGTGCGCTTACGCCACTGGTCAGACCGATTTTCGTACCGAGAGCGCTCTACCATCGGTCAACGCTCACAACCGATGCCGTCGTGATCGCGATCAAGTCGATTTGGATCCGACTCACCAGTGGGAACTGGCCCTTGCACGACTGGATTGTTTCCAGTGCCGCCTGCACAATCCAAGTCGCGGCCGCCGGAAGAACCCCTGCGGTAGCGCTGGACCACGGCAACGCTACGCGCCCCGTCACCCTCAATGTGGGTGTTGTTGCTGTTCGGATTGAACGGATCGACCGTCTGCAAAAGATGGTTGGTATTGTTGGCGTCCCCGGAAGCCAACGTCATCGTGTCGTAGTTGTTCAGATAGTCGGCGGCGCAGCCAGATACTGCGATCAGAACCGCAAGGCACAATAAAGTTCGCCGATACATTCTCCCCGCTCCCGAGCGGGAGGATGGCACGAGACGCTATCTTTTGCAAACTTGCTAATTTCGTAAGAATCAAAGCTGACAATCAGCTTGGTCACGAAGAACAGTGAACAGCTCAATCAGATGCTCGACACGTCCATAGCTTGACGGCATGATGCCTTCTCTCGGGAGGGGACATGCGCAAAATCATAGCAATCTCAACGGCCATACTTTTGGCCGCCTGCACGACGACGCAGCAGGCAAATACAGCTCTATCGACAAAATTCGCTGGGAGATCGGCAGATAGCTTCTTCTTACAGTACGGCCCGCCAGCGTCGTCCTACACCATGAATGATGGCAGACGCATGTATGTCTGGGCTGAGACGCAGCGTAATTTTCAGCTTCCCGGCAGTTCGACGTCAACGGTCAATGTGATCGGAAACACCGCCTATGTGAATACGACCACCACGCCAGGCGCCAACATCGCCATGCAATGTCAGGTTCGGTTGGTCGTCTCGAAATCGGGGATAATCGAGCAGATACAGGCGCAAAGCGATTCCATGGGCGTTTGGCAAACCAGTCGCTGCAACGAGGTCTTTGGAGGCTGAAGTTCCGGCCATTGCCCACTTGTCGCGTCCAGTGCTAGCCGCTTTCTGTAAATCCGATCTCGATAGAGCCCGCATCGTTGCCCCTCGGCCGGCTCTCTATTGCCGTAAGCGCAGCTCGGCGGCTAGACTAGAGCTTCGAGCGCCTCGACGTCAGGTGCGTAGGTTGCCGCGTGCGTTGGATAGCGCTCCTGCTGCTTTCGATAGCATCGTATCCCGTTCGGCAAGTCAGCGATCGGAAACGTTCCTGGCCATATGCCTTTCTCGAGCTTGAACGTGCCCGCCGTCGAATTGTATGTCGCAATCGCCTTCATGGGGGCGTTGTATGTTCCTGTTTGTGAAACAAAAGACCGGGCCGATCGTTTGCGATGAGCAAACAAGCGTTGTGCGCCATGCCCTCCACCTCTATCAGGAAAACCGAATACGATCCGGCAAGTAGGGTCTTATCCGTCTGGTTCGTGGCCAGCGGCAAGCGCTACGACTTTGAGGAGGTGCCGCCCGAGACGTATGCGGCGTTCCGGTCGGCATTCGTCAAAGGTCGCTATTTCAACCACCACATTCGCAATCACTTCCGGTATCGACTTATTTCGGACTAAGCGTCCATCTCAAGCGGTTTGTGCCCGGGCTGTTCGTGCCACATGACTTGGCGCAGGTCTCTCCGGTCCACTATCTGCCCGCAGGTCTCGCAGCGGTAGGTATCGGGCGTGGGAGGTGCGCCCGGCTGGTCGTGTGTGGTGAACGAGAAGGTTGGACCGAGTTCGGAGAGCTTGGTCATTTGGAAAGCTCCTCGACGGTTTGACGATTGCCGCTGATATCGCCTTAGCCTCGTTATGCAGCGACGGGCCGTAATGACCATTCACTTGGTCTTCACTCAGCAGAACGCCAGGCGGGCAATGCTCCTCGATTGTCGCCCTGATCAGCTGGAGCGCGGCGCGGCAATCCGGGTCGTTTATCCGGCTGCTGGTCATTTCGAGAAATCGCACGCCACGGGTTCCGCCAGACTGAACTCGAAGATACTGTTCTCTTCCTCATCGACGACCCGGAACCAATGCTCCTGCAAAGCTCTCGGTGAGATTGGCGCGCCAGCTACGCGCTCGGCTGCCTCTATTGGCTCGTCGACATCCACCGTTTGCGCTGAGACAACCTCTTCGCCGTACAGCTCTTCGACCTGATATCGAGGCATCTTGTCACCGCCGTCCGAAGGCTTTCGCCTCGCGCTCGAGCGTTTCGCGGTCATTGCCGTGCTTCTTAATCAGCTCGCGAACCTGCTGCGGCGTCAGCCCGACCTTCTGAGCGAAATGCTCCACCTCATAGTCTTCATCGCCGGAAATCCGATCGCGATCGCGGAAATCACTCTTGGTCTTGTCATCAGCCATGGCTGTTCCTCCTTGGCAGGAAAAACAGCGGCGATGTGCGAATGTTCCGTTTTTTAGAATTCTCTAACGGAACGCTTGCGGCTCTGTGATATTTAATCAAATCGTTCCGAGTGAGAGTGCATATGCGTAAGTCTGCCGGTGGGGATCGGCTTTCCTTTATTCGCCCGATGGAACCGGAGTTGGTCGAGCAGCCGCCCGCGGGGGTTGGGTGGAGCCATGAGGTTAAATTCGACGGCTACCGGACGCAGGTCATCAAGGATGCCGAAGGCATCCGCCTGTTCACGAAATCGGGGATCGACTGGACGGCCAAATACAAGCCGCTGGCCGCCGAGGCACAGGGGATCGAGGCGGCGAGCTTCATCATCGAGGGGGAGACGATCGTTATCAACGAAGCGGGGCTCTCGGACTTTCATGCTCTCCGTTCGGCCATTACCCGCCGACCGCAGGATCTCTATCTTGTCGCGTTCGACCTCCTGCACCTCAACGGCCACGACCTGCGCGACATGACGCTGAAGGACCGGCGCGAGGTCTTGCAAGCGCTGATACCTGCCGGCGGCCGCATTCAGTTCAGCGAGGCGCTGCCGGGCACCGGCGATGCGGTCTACCATCTTGCTTGCGAGGCGAACCTTGAGGGGATCGTCTCGAAGCGGCTGGACAGCGTTTATCGCTCCGGCTCGACCATGCAATGGCGCAAGGTCCAGTGCTACGTCGAGAAGGAAATGGATATCATCGGCGTGCAGCGAGAGGCGGGAAAACCAGCCATGGTGCTCATGGCTGACAAGGGGCACTACATGGGCGGCGCCTTCGTCACATTCAAAGCCGACAAGCGCCAGGCTCTGTGGGATCGCGTGCAGGGCAAGACCGGCGCACCGCCGCCCAAAGGTTTGGCGAGGGAAAAAGCCGAGTGGCTAAGACCCGGCCTTGTCGGCCGGGTGAAGTTTCTCAAGGGCGAGGACAAGCTGCGTCACGCATCCCTGAAGGATTTTTGGGAAGAAAAATAGGCTAGGTGGGATCAACTACGTCCGGCCCCGGAACCCCGGCCTCTTTCAGCGCCCGCGCGAGCTTCTTATACAAATTGGGGTGACCGCGCTTGCTTTCCTCATCTGCGCTAACCGTCGTATGAAACCAGCCCGAATGCGGCAGCGTCAGGTGGATGTGACCGGTTTCGACGTCATACCATGCGCCGATGCTGAGATAGGCTGTGTTGCCCCCTCGTTCGCTTTTGCGGATATCTTCGACCATGCCGCACTCCAATGCAATCGATCGGGGAACGATCAGTAGTGAGTCGAGCGCATAAAGCTATTTGCTCGCTCGCAGCCTGGCGCGCGCGATCGCCAACTCGGCTTCGACCCTGGCGTTGTCCTTCTGGGTCATGTTGTCAGCGGCGATCAAGCGGCGCAGTGATCGGATGACTTCGCCCCGCTGCCAACCGGCCTCTAACATGCAATCTACAATGGCCTGAAAGCCAGGTTCCATCGCTTCCTGGCAGTCAATCTCCCTGTCGTCGTAGCTGTCTTGCTGCCTTGGTCTGCTGATCATGCGTGGCCATCCACAGCGCTCTCGTCATCCACCGCGTACGGCACCGGCAGGTAGGCGTTAGCCACCAACCAATCGCCTACGATCGTCCGCACAAGCTCCGCCTTCGACATGCCCATCTTTGCCGCCAGGCTCGCAAGCGGCTCTTCCACGTTCGGATCGAGGACGAGGCCGGTGACATTCCTTAGCATCAGAGCCGCTCGCCTAAGCATGATCTGCAAATCCGCGCGGGAGACCTCGGCGATCTGGTCGGCCGCCGCTTCAAGGTCGCTGGCAATGGTCATACGGGACATCAACACCTCCATCACAGATAGCGCTCTCCTTCGGCTCTGTGCTCAAAGCAGAACCAATGAGGCTCCTGCTTCGGCTTGGCGAAGCCCCACCCTGCGTCCTTTCGCAGCCGTCGTGCTCGCAATAATGGTGCTGGACGCCTGGCTGCGTGGCGTATTCGGACCTAGGCAGTCGGATTTCGCCGCTCATAACAGCCTGATCGGCTCGATCAGCCCAGCGTGGTCGTTGGGCTGCTTGTTGATCGCCGCCGCGTTTACCTCGCGTCCAACGCGGTTGAATTGAAGCTGCCCGTCAATGTCGCGGGACAGCACATCCTTAAGGTCGCTCGTCGGCATCTCCGCATTCAGCCAGGCATCGTAATAGGCTGGATCGAGGATCAACGGCTGTCTGTCATGAAGCTGGCGCATTGGCTCGCCGGCCGGCTCGGTAATGATAGTGCAGCTCGTGATGTCCAGCGCCTTGTTGTAAGCCCAAAGGCCGGCGAAGGAGAAGGGCGCGTGGCCGGGCAGGAAGATGTGCCAAGGGTCCTTGCCGCGATCGGCGGGGCTGATGGTCCATTCGTAGAAGCCATCGGCAGGGATCAGGCAGCGCTTCGATTTGAACGCATCTCGAAAGGCGGGGGTGGTGTCGACCGTCTCGATACGCGCATTGAACATCGGCGCCTTGGGCATTTCCTTGGCCCAGAACGGCACCAGCCACCAGCGGCCGGTCCGAACCCTATGGTTCCCGTCATCCGCCGCGGTGACGAACGGCACCTCGTCGGTCGGGGCGATGTTGTAACGCGGCGCGTCGTTGCGGCCAGTATCGGCCGGCGCCGTGAGCCGGTAGAGCCGATGAATTTCCGACCAGGGTAGGTATCGGGTGTAACGTCCGCACATTGGCGCTGATCACTCCATGTCAGGCACGTCGCCACTCACGAATAATGTGTTCGGTGGGCCATAGTCTCCGAGCGCCGGATCGGCATCCCGGCTCCATGCGATGACGCCAGCGTGTTTGCCAGCCAATGCTTTCGCAGTACGGATCGCCCGCTCTTCGCTTTGCTGATCGGCCGGGCCGTACATGGGAAACAGCTCGCCGTCGTCGCCGCGGTCGAATGCGACAACGACAATGAGCTTCGGCTTTTTCTGCTCTGGAAGGACATGGATCGACATCAGAGTGCCTTTCAGTTGAGCGGCGCTGATCCGGCCTCAAGCGCGTCGATCGCGTCGAGCACCGCCTGGCGTTTTGGCTCGATAGGCTCTTCTGGGTGGAAGCGTGCGAGTGATAGCGAGGAATGGGCAACCGTTACAGCGCTGACGAGTTCCTGCGCTTTCGAACTGTCCGGAACCTCTGCAGTGGCGGAGAGCGCGAGGAAAAATACCCGATTGTCACTGGTCTCCCCTTGGCCATCCTCCGCCTGGATGATCTCGCGCATTCGTGCCAGCGCGGTTGTGCGGTCAGCTAGTTCCGTCTCGGGGTCGCTCAGCAGCTGTAGGCCGTGAACCTGCATGCGTTTCTCATCCGACCAGCCCTCGCAACAAGCTTCGATGGCGGCATTGCTTGCCGCCCACCAAACCTCCGCCGCAGCATACTCGTCTTCAGATGGCTCTTGGTCCGGCGGAAAGCCCATATCGTCCCATCGCTCGATAGCGGACGAGCCGCTGGCTGCGTCTTCTGCTGTCATGCCGGCTCGGTCGAGCACTGCTGTTGCAGCGGCAATACCACGCTGTTTTTCTTCAGGGGTGGCGCCCCTGGCATCCATCCTAATGTCCATGACCGGCCTCCTTGTGGCTGTCAGGAGTCTAGTGAACAAAATAGGAACATCAGAGTCAATAGCCTCTTGACCAGAGAGGAATATGTCCTCATTTCAGAGGATGCCGGAACAACCTGAAAAGTGGCCGCGAGGTCAGACTTGGACGCTAATGCATGCCCACGAGGCAGGCCAGATCGCGCGGATTTCCTGCGGCCATTGCCACATCACACGCCACTATAAACCCATCGAGCTGCGCGAGGTCATCGGGAACGTCACCATCGACGAGGTGCGAGCAAAGGTACGTTGTCAGGCATGTGGTAAGCGAGACTGGATGTCCGCCGAACTCTTTCACGCCTACGGGCAGGAGCTTGTGAGTATCCGGTTTCGGCGTCTAAGGGAAATTCGATGGGAGCGGCGCGTGATCTGGAGGGATGAGTAAAGTTGGCCGAACGGACTACACCACGTACAATACACCTGGCTCGGAAGCGCGACACGCTAACTGTCCGGGAGTCTGCGTTAGCGTGCCTCGGAAGCGGCCTTTTCCAGTTCGCGGATTTCTTCGTCGTACTGAGCAAGCGCTTTCCCCGAGCAAGCGTTTCCCAGATTCTCAACACAGGTCTCGAATTTCGAGAGCAGGTCTGCATAATGGGCGACGCCATGATGGCCATATTTTCGCGAGATCTTATATCGAGTCACCTCGGCATAGGCGGTGTTGATGTACCCCAGACCAAAATCCTTCAACTGCCTGTAGCTCAGTTGCCTAATCTCGGTTGATGGGACCGACTTCATCGCTTCGACGATCGATTTGTCCACGCCATTTCTCTCGGCGTAGCTAGCGATCTCGTCGTATTCCTTGGCAAAGTAACTGCTCACATTTTCCTGATTGATGACCACATCGCTCGGCAACTGGTCGACAGACATCCTGTGAATACCGACATCCACGTCTACGTAGACTCGCCTGTTCGCCGCCATCAGAATCAGAACGCAGGCGCTGTAGCAGTGCCCCTCGACGATCGCTGTGTCCGTGACGCTATTGACAGCGCCGCCTATTTTCAGCGCCGCACCGACTTGCCCACCATCACTGTTCAGAAAGAGCCTTCTGAAAAAGCTGTGCCCGGACTTCTGCGCAAAATCTGCGTTCTTCAGGAAGAAATATGCATCGCCATAATTTATGCGACCAACCACATGCACGTCCAACATAGCAGGTCGGGGGCAGGCATCGGCGCCATAGACTGCCGTAAGCATGAACTTCTTCATGACGTCCTCATCCACGCAAGCCATGCACTGGTAAGGCGACGTCAAGCGAGCGACATCCTTCGCTCCATCGCCGCTGTCCGAGCAGGAGATTAGCAGATCAGCTTTCGAGGGCCATATGCTCGAAATCTGGATGAGAACGACAGCAAGGGTCGCGAGCATTAGGCGGATCAATAGTCGTCTGCAAAGCCGCTTCAACATCGGTTCGTATCTTTCGTCGACGGCAGAGAAGGGGTGCAACCGCGAATCTCGAAAACCCTGCAGAGAGGTGGCAGCTTACATACTATAGTTGATAAACTCCGAATCTGTAAACTGCGATCCCTCAGCGCATGGATATGCGCAAGCTGGTAGGCCAGAACTTTGCCCGCCTACGGCGGGAGAAGGGCCTTACACAGGAGCAGGTCGAAGAACGTTCAGGCTTCAGCCAGCAATATCTCAGCGGCCTTGAGCGGGGCCAGCGAAACCCAACAGTCGTGACGCTTTTCGAACTCGCGCAAGCCCTTGGTGTGAGCCATATCGACTTGCTCCAGCCCGGTTCGGAATAGCTGGTTCCATCCATAGATATCGTTGCCACACTACAACGCCGTGCCGCGCTAAGTCGCGACGATGCGCTTGCGGCAGGAGTGCTCCTTGTGCGGGCAGATCCTATTGGCGTATCTCAACATCAAATAACGAGGGGCAGCTATGGCCAAACGGAATGAGGAACATCGCTCAAAGAGGAAAACGCCCTACAACGATCGCTCGGATTTGGAAAAGCTGCAGTCGCAGTGGAACAAGCTTTCAGGGCTTCAACTGCGGGACGAACCGTCCGCCGCAATCGTTCGGAGTGCGACCGCGGCTGAAATCGCCGCGAACTATGCAATCAGACACGAATGGGGCAGGCGAACCGATTTCGACGCTGCAATAGTCGACCAACTCCTTCTTTGGGCAAATGGTCTGAGAGGAAAGATGGAGCGACTGTTTGTTCCGGTCTATTTCGCCGAGCCTCGAAAGAGTAAGACGGCTAAGCGGCTTCTTTCCTCGGCCGAAAAGATCAACAAAATTCGCAACGAGGTCGTTCACCAAGGCCGTTTCAGCAGCGCCGACGAAGCGGAGCAAGTGATCGCTGAAGCCAAGCATTTTATCGATATGATAGTGGGCCTGTCGCGGCAAGGATTCGATATTCAGGATCGGAAGCGAACTGGGAATGAATGAGCTTCCGTTCTTTCAGAACGGCTCGCCCCATGTCGCGCGGACTGTCGCCATTTCAACCGCCGACCAGATTCAAGGCGCCCGCGCGATCGGCAAAGCGCGTGCTGCGAAGAAAATAGAGGAGAACGATAGGGTGGCGCTAAAGAAATCTGAACTTTACAGCTTTCTATGGTCAAGCTGCGACGAGCTGCGCGGCGGCATGGACGCTAGCCAGTACAAGGACTACGTCCTCTCGCTTCTCTTCATCCGCTATATCAGTGACAAATACGCCGACGTTCCCTACGCGCCCATCACCGTCCCCAAAGGCGCAAGCTTTGCCGACATGGTCGCCCTGAAGGGCACCGCTGACATTGGCGATCAGATCAATAAGAAGATCATTGCCCCGCTCGCTGCTGCGAACCAGCAGCTTTCGCAGGCGGACTTTCCCGACTTCAACGAAGCCTCAAAACTCGGGGACGGCAAGGAGAAGGTCCAGAAACTCACCAACCTGATCGCCATTTTTGAAGACCCGGCGCTCGACTTCTCATCCAACCGCGCCGACGGCGATGACATTCTGGGTGATGCCTATGAATATCTGATGCGCCACTTTGCGTCCGAAAGCGGGAAGAGCAAAGGCCAGTTCTACACACCCGCCGAAGTCAGCCGCATCATGGCGCAGATCATCGGTATTCGTCAGGCGCAGACGAGCGCCAAGACGACTGTGTACGACCCGACCTGCGGCTCGGGTTCGCTTCTGCTGAAAGTAGCCGACGAGGCCGGGACCAATGTCACGCTCTATGGTCAGGAAAAAGACTCGGCCACGAGCGGTCTTGCCCGTATGAACATGATCCTGCACAACACGCCGACCGCCCTGATCACCCAAGGCAACACGCTGGTTGATCCGAAATTCAAGGACGGCGACACCCTCAAAACCTTTGACTACGTCGTCGCCAACCCGCCCTTCAGCGACAAACGCTGGAGTACTGGCCTTGATCCGCTGCATGATGAGCATGATCGCTTCAAGACGTTTGGTATTCCGCCCGCCAAGCAGGGGGACTATGCCTATCTGCTGCATATTATCCGTTCCCTGAGAAGCACTGGCAAGGGCGCCTGCATCCTTCCGCACGGCGTCCTGTTTCGGGGTAATGCCGAAGCTGAAATCCGGCGCAACCTCGTGCGCAAGGGTTACATCAAGGGGATCATTGGGCTTCCCGCCAACCTGTTTTACGGCACCGGCATTCCCGCCTGTATCGTTGTCGTTGACAAGGAAGACGCGCAGGCGCGCAAAGGAATCTTTATGATCGATGCCAGCCAGGGCTTCATGAAGGATGGCCCCAAGAACCGACTGCGGTCGCAGGACATACACAAGATCGTCGACGCCTTCACGCGGCACACCGACATCGCCGGTTTCTCCCGCATGGTTCCGTTCGCCGAGATCGAGAAGAACGACTTCAACCTCAACCTGCCGCGCTACATAGACAGCCAGAAGCAGGAAGACCGGCAGGATATCGAGGGACATCTGCGCGGCGGCATCCCTCAAGCCGATATCGATGCGCTCCAGCCCTATTGGGCTGTTTGTCCCGCGCTGAAAAAGGCGCTCTTCAAAGAGCGCCGCCCGGGATATGTCGAGCTGACGATCGAGAAGACGGCCATCAAGTCCGCCATCTTCGATCACCCCGAGTTCGTGGCCTTCACGCAGGGCATGAACAAGCACTTTGACGCCTGGCGTGTGCGTACTGCGGAGAAGCTAAAGGCGCTCAAGCCCGGTCATCATCCGAAGGAAGTCATATTCGACCTCTCGGAGGACTTGCTCGCGCACTACACCGGTAAGCCGCTGATCAGCAAATACGACGTTTATCAGCACCTGATGGATTATTGGGCGGAAGTGATGCAGGACGACTGCTACCTGATCGCCGCCGATGGTTGGAAAGCACAGACTTACCGCATCACCGAGAAAGATAAGAAGGGCAGGGAAAAGGATCGAGGCTGGGCCTGCGATCTGGTTCCGAAATCGCTTATCGTGGCGCGATACTTTGGCGATGAGCGGGCCGCCATCGATGAAATCGCGGCGGACCTGGAATCCGTTGCGTCCACGATTGCCGAGCTTGAAGAAGAGCAAAGCGCCGAGGATGGCGCATTCACGGCACTGGAGAAGATCAACAGGGCGAACGTGGCTGCCCGGCTGAAAGAGATCAAGGGCGACAAGGAAGCGAAGGACGAGGTTGGTACCCTCAATGAGTGGCTGAAACTTTCGGGGCGGGAAGCCGACCTCAAGAAAAAGATTACGGAAGCCGAAGCGGCGCTCGATTTGGCGGCTTACAAAAAATATCGGCAACTATCAGAAGCGGAGATCAAGGTGCTGGCTGTCGACGACAAATGGCTGGCGGTCATTGATGCGCGGATTCGTGGGGAGATGGATCGTATCAGCCAAGTGCTGGCGCAGCGGGTGCGGGTATTGGCGGAGCGATATGCGGTGAGGCTGCCTGATCTGGTGTCGAATGTTGCGCAACTGGAGGTTAAGGTAGGTGAGCATCTCAAGAGGATGGGATTCTCATGGTGACCGTCGACGCCGCGCGTGCCGCGCCGACGGCGACATCAATGGAGCCATCTGTCGACCACAACGGATGCAGCGAAAAAACCGAACAGGATCTTGTTCCGGCCGGTTGGGACGTCCGGCCACTATTGTCGTCAGCACGCATCGCCAGCGGTCAAGTTGATCCTCGAATTGAGCCCTATCGCTCCATGATTTTGATCGCGCCTGATCACATTGAAAGTGGCAGTGGCCGGCTTCTGACGAAGATAACAGCGGCTGATCAAAGAGCAGTCAGTGGAAAATACTTTGTTCGTGCCGGCGACATCATTTACAGCAAGATCCGCCCGAATTTACAGAAAGCTGCTCGTGTTGATTTCGACTGCCTATGTAGCGCTGATATGTACCCGCTTACGCCGGTCAAGGGTTTTTCGGGTGGTTTCATAGCGGCCGTTTTGCTCAGCGAGCGATTCACGAATTTCGCTGTATCGGTCTCGGCAAGAAGCGGGATGCCGAAGATTAATCGTACCGAACTCTCTCAATATTTTTGCGCGTTTCCTTTGCATGAACACGAGCAGCACGCTATCGCTGGGGCGTTGGCAGATGCAGATGCGCTGGTGGAAACGTTGGAAATGCTCATTGAGAAGAATCGCGCAATAAAACAAGGCATGATGGAAAGCCTGTTTACAGGAGAAATCCGGCTCCCAGGGTTCACGACTAGCTGGCGATACACATCCATTGGCGAGCATTATGATTTCAAGAATGGCCTAAATAAAGAAAAGAAATATTTTGGATATGGAACGCCAATTATAAATTACATGGATGTCTTCCATAACAACTGTATTACAAAGAGTGACGTATGTGGCCTCGTTTCTCTCACCCCTGCTGAGCGTGAAAACTTTTCTGCAAGACGAGGAGATATTTTCTTTACGCGCACATCAGAGACCTCTGACGAAATAGGGATGTCCGCCGCGCTGGTAGACGATTTGCCCAATGGCGTATTTAGCGGTTTTCTGCTTCGGGCCAGACCAAAATCAGTTGATATTGATCCAACGTTCGCTGCGTACCTGTTCCGGTCACCTTTGGTGCGTCGACAGATTATATCAAAGGCATCCTATACCACCCGTGCCCTCACGAATGGTCGGCAATTGTCTGCTGTCGCATTCAAATTGCCATGCAAAGACGAGCAGCGGGCGATAGTCAACTCCGTCCTCGATTTGGACCGCGAACTCAGCGAGCTAGTACTGAGGAAGAAAAAAACAAAAATGTTGAAGGCGGGCATGACGCAAGTGTTGCTAACCGGGAGCGTTCGGTTGGCATGAGCAACATCGGCAAGTCTGAGGGCGCCACTCAAAAGCGTGTCATTGAGCTGTTTCGTGATGAGTTGGGATATCGCTTTTTGGGCGACTGGTCTGACAGGGACGGCAACAGCAATATCGAAGACGACTTGCTGACCGCGTCGCTTTCACGGCGCGGCTACAGCCCGGCGCAGATCAGCGCCGCCATATACAGGCTGCGCTCGGAGGCCGACAAAAACAGCCGCAGCCTCTATGCCAATAATCAGGCCGTCTACAACCTGTTGCGCTACGGCGTGCCGGTGAAGGAGGAGGCCGGGAAAGTTACCGAGACCGTTCACCTCGTCGATTGGAACGATCCGGCGAAGAACGATTTCGCCATTGCCGAGGAAGTGACGTTGAAGGGCGGACTTGAGCGCCGTCCCGATCTCGTCCTGTACCTGAACGGTATCGCCATCGGCATAATTGAGCTGAAAAACAGTCGCGTGACCATCGGCGACGGCATCCGACAGGCCCTGTCAAACCAATTGCCGGAGTTCAATCAGGGCTTCTTCAGTACTATCCAATTTGTTTTTGCCGGCAACGATACCGAGGGGCTGAAATACGGGACGATCAAAACCGAAGAAAAGTTCTTCCTTCAGTGGAAGGAGGATGAGGAGGACGACACCCGGTTCAAGCTGGACAAATATCTGCTGCGCATGTGCCGCAAGGACCGACTGCTCGAATTGCTGCATGATTTCGTGCTGTTTGACGGCGGGGTGAAAAAGCTACCCCGTGTCCATCAGTATTTCGGGATCAAGGCGGGGCAGGATCACGCCCGACAGCGCAAGGGCGGGATCATCTGGCATACGCAAGGGAGCGGCAAGAGCATCGTCATGGTGCTGCTGGCCAAGTGGATTTTGGAGAATAATCCGCACGCCCGCGTCGTCGTCATCACCGACCGCGACGAACTCGACAAGCAGATTGAGCGCGTGTTCCGGGATTCTGGCGAAGAGATGAAGCGCACCAGCAGCGGGCGCGATCTCATGAAGCAGCTTGGCCAGGGGACGCCTCGGCTACTCTGTTCGCTGGTGCATAAGTTCGGCCGTAGGGATGTCGACGACTTCGATGCTTTCATAAAAGAGTTGGAATCTGAACCCAGCAAGACGGTGGGCGAAGTGTTTGTGTTTGTCGACGAATGTCACCGGACGCAAAGCGGCCGGCTGCACCGCGCGATGAAGGCGATGATGCCGAGCGCCGTCTTCATGGGCTTTACCGGCACACCCCTCCTCAAAAAGGACAAACAGACCAGCCTCGAAATTTTCGGCGGCTATATCCATACATACAAGTTCGGCGAAGCTGTTGAGGATGAGGTCGTTCTCGATCTTGTCTACGAGGCTCGTGACGTCGACCAGAGTCTGGGATCAGAAGACAAGATCGATCAGTGGTTCGAGGCTAAGACGAAGGCCTTGAATGACTGGCAGAAGGACGAACTGAAAAAGAAATGGGGCACGATGCAAAGCGTGCTCAGCTCGAAATCGCGCATGGATCGCGTCGTCGCCGACATCGTGTTCGATTTCAGCGTGAAGCCGCGTTTGTCTAGTGAGCGGGGCAATGCGATTCTCGTAGCTTCCAGCATCTATGAAGCTTGCAAATATTTCGTGCTCTTCCAGAAAACGCCGTTCCGCAACAAGTGCGCGCTTATCACATCCTACAATCCCAACACGCAGGACATCACCAAAGAAGAGACTGGCGCCAACACCGATACCGATCGGCAGTTCATCTACAACGCCTACACCGATCTGCTGAAATCCATCGAAGCCAATGCGGGCATGTCCAAGACGGAGACATACGAGGAGGCGGCGAAGGCGCTGTTCACGAAAGAACCCGCGAACATGAAGCTGCTCGTGGTTGTCGACAAGCTGCTTACGGGATTCGACGCGCCGCCATGCACCTACCTCTACATCGACAAGTCGATGCAGGATCACGGCCTGTTCCAGGCGATTTGCCGGACCAATAGGCTGGACGGCGAGGACAAGGATTTCGGCTATATCGTCGATTACAAAGACCTCTTCAAAAAGGTCGAAAACGCAATCTCGGTCTACACGTCGGAACTCGACCGCTCCGAGGATGGACCGTCACCGGATGTGATGCTCAAAGACCGGCTGAGGAAGGGCAAAGAACGTCTCGATCAGGCCCTTGAGGGTATCATCCTCCTCTGTGAGCCCGTGGAGTCGCCGCAGGGCGAGCTGGAATACATTCACTTTTTCTGCGGCAATACCGAAATGCCGTCTGATCTCAAAGAGCGGGAACCTCAACGTGCGGCCCTATATAAGGCAACCGCCGGATTACTGCGCGCATATGCCAACATCGCGGATGAAATGGATGCGGCAGGGTACACGGCCGACGAAATAGTGCGCATCAAAAAAGAGGTTGAGCATTATCTCAATGCGCGGGACACGGTTCGTCTAGCCAGCAACGAAAGCCTCGATTTGAAGGCCTACGAGGCTGACATGCGTCATCTGATCGACACCTATATCGAGGCCGCCGAACCACGCAAAATCTCGCCATTCGATGGCATGAGCCTGTTGGAGCTGATTGTGAAGAGCGGCATTGCCGACGCAATCTCAAGTCAACTCAGCGGGCTCAAGGGCAACAAGGACGCCATCGCCGAAACGATTGAGAACAACGTCCGCAGCAAGATCATCAAGGAGCATTTGAATGACCCGGCGTTCTACGAGAAAATTTCTGCGCTCCTGGATGAGATCATCGCCAGCCGCAAGGCGAAGGCCATCGAATACGAGGTGTATCTAAGGCGCATCGCCGAGATCGCTCAGCGCGTTGAGGCCGGACAAGCGCAAGGCGTTCCACCGGCCCTGGATACGCCCGGCAAGCGCGCGCTCTATAACAATCTTGGACTGGATGAAGCACTCGCCCTCAAGGTTGACGAAGCGGTCAGGACCAGCCGCCCCGATAGCTGGCGTGGTGTCCAGCCGCGCGAGCAGCAGATCAAGGCAGCCCTATATAAAGTGCTCCAGGAGTTTGCCGAGGTGGAGCGGGTGTTCCTAATCGTCAAGGCTCAGAAGGAGTATTGATGATCACTGTGCTCGACATCGGGGAGGTTTCGGTGGACGTGGTGTTCAAGGACATCAAGAACGTCCATCTGAGCGTTTATCCACCGACGGGCCGCATTCGCATTTCTGCGCCGTCACGGATGACACTGGACAATGTCCGGCTATTTGCGATCTCGAAACTTGGCTGGATTAAGAAGCAGCGCGGAAAGCTTCTGTCGCAAGAGCGCGAACCGGCTCGCGAGTTCCTAGAGCGCGAAAGCCACTATGTCTGGGGGCGGCGTTACCTGTTGCGGCTCGAAGTGGGCAACCCGGCAGTCGAATTGGGCCATCGCGATATGGTGTTGCGGGCCGACGGCGATTCGCCGCCCGAACGGCGACGGGATCTTTTAGAGGAGTGGTATCGGCGCGAGATGCGAATGGCGGTGGCGCCTCTCGTGCGAAAGTGGGAGAGCGCACTCGACATTCACGTCTCCCGATTCTTTATCCAGCGCATGAAAACAAAATGGGGTAGCAGCAATCCAGTTCGCCGGACCATCCGGCTGAATTTGGAGCTAGCTAAGAAGCCGCCAGAATGCCTCGATTATATTGTGCTGCATGAAATGCTTCATTTTATCGTACCCAATCACAGCACACGCTTTCAGGCACTCCTCGACGAAAACCAGCCTGGCTGGCGCCACTTGCGGCAAGTCCTGAATGAAAGTCCGCTGCTCTACAATTGATCCATTGCGGACGATGCCGGTCGCCCACGATCGCTTTTGACACGCCGACAAGCAGTCGGTCCTTAAAAACATTGCTGGCGAAAATTTTCGATCACCCGTCCAACTTGGCAAGCAATGCGGGCAGAACGCCCCCCCGATCCGGCGGGGTGGGGGCAGGTAGGGTGTGGGGCACCCACAGGAAATTGAGGGTGCGGCTCTCTCTCTTGAAGACGCCCGAACTTCTTGAGAGCAGTCGCGGCCCAGGCTGCCTTTGATAGGCTGGCGTTACAATAGAGTCGGCATCCGAGAAGCATCTCTCATATGGCGTAACAGACTGAGCCACGCCAGCAATAGACTGTCGGGTCGCTCCATCATGAATTGGGGATAAGAGTGGGGAAACATATCGCCAACGACGCAATCTTTCATATTTTCAAAGACTTGCTGGCGAGATTTGGCGGAGAGGGAGGGATTCGAACCCCCGATACCCTTGCGAGTATGCCGCATTTCGAGTGCGGTGCATTCGACCACTCTGCCACCTCTCCGCGAGGTCATGGTCGGCCGTTGCCGGCGCGGCGCACTAGATAACGGCTGACTGCTGGAGTTACAAGGCCCTATTCGAGCGAATTCCAGCTTCCGCGAAAAGCAGCGGCGACGGCGCACCCGCCTCCTTTGCCGGCGGCATGGCTCGGCGTGTCGCCCGGCAGACCTGTTTGCCTTGACTCCAACGCAACCTTCGGTTAGGGACAGCCCGCATTCGGCGTGGAGGCTCTTCCGCGCCGCTTGTTTTTTGAACCCGCAGACTGACAAAAAGACGGCCGAACCGCCCGAGGCGGTTCATCGAGGCCGACCGAACAGCGAAAGGCAAAAAATGTTCGCAGTCATCAAAACGGGCGGCAAGCAGTATCGCGTCGCCGCCAACGATCTCCTGAAGATCGAGAAACTCGAAGCCAAGGTCGGCGATATCGTCGAGATCGGCAATGTGCTCGCCCATGGCGAGGGCGAGAATGTCACCTTCGGCGCGCCGTTCGTCGATGGCGCCATGGTCACGGCGGAAGTCGTCGAGCAGGGCAAGAACCGCACAGTCATCGCTTTCAAGAAGCGCCGCCGCCAGAATTCGCGCCGCAAGATCGGCCATCGCCAGCTTCTGACCACCGTGCGGATCGCCGAGATCCTGCTGGGTGGCGCCAAGCCGTCGAAGAAGGCTGCCGCGAAGCCGGAAGCCAAGGCAGAGGCGAAGGCTGAAGTCGCCGCCGAGGCGAAGGCCGAGGTGGCTGTGAAGGAGCCGAAGGCCAAGAAGGAGCCCAAGGCCGAGGCCGCTTCCGGCGAAGAGGCCAAGGCCGCGCCGCTGTTCAAGGCGCCGAAGGGCGAGCCGGACGACCTGACCGTGATCAAGGGCATCGGCCCGGTCGCGGCGAAGGACCTCGCCGAGCAGGGCATCATCACCTTCGCGCAGCTCGCCAAGCTCACCGAGAAGGATATCGCCAAGATCGACGAGCACATGCCGTTCAGCGCCGACCAGATCAAGGACTGGCGCGAGCAGGCCAAGGAACTGGCGAAGAAGTAGTTTATCCGGCGACGATCGTCGCCGGTACGGACTTGAAACGGAACGCGAACGCGTTCATAAGACCATTCAAGCGCCTCAGGGCGCATCGGAGTTAGTCAAATGGCACACAAGAAAGCTGGCGGTTCGTCGCGCAACGGTCGCGATTCGCACTCCAAGCGTCTGGGCGTGAAGAAGTTCGGCGGCGAAGCCGTCGTCGCCGGCAACATCATCATTCGTCAGCGCGGCACGCAATGGCATCCGGGCACCAATGTTGGCATGGGCACGGACCACACCCTTTTTGCGCTCGAAGCCGGCGCAGTCACCTTCAACAAGAAAGCCAACGGCCGAACCTACGTATCGGTGAACCCGATTACCAAAGCAGCGGAGTAGCCGGTTCCGCACCATAACACCGGCGCCCATCTCGGGAACCGGTGTCTGGCCAGGCCAGGAAAAGGATCAGGAGAGATGGGCTCGCCCTCTCTCCTTTTTCATTTTTTCTTGCCCTGGAGGACTAAATGGTTGCCGAAGCGGAAGACACCGAAGACGAAAGTTACGCGATCGATTGCCCGGCGCTGGCCACTGAGCGGCTGATCATGCGCGCCCCGCGCGAGAGCGATCTCGAGCAACTCGTCACGCTTGCCGACAACCGACATGTCGCCGAGATGCTGGCCCGCATGCCGCATCCTTATGGCGAAGCCGAGGGCCGGACCTTCCTCGCCATGGCGGCGTCGCGCCGCGCCGGCATCGTCTATGCCCTGACGCTCAAGGATACCGGCACCTTCGTCGGCTGCGCCGGGCTCAACACCACCGATCGTGGCCTGGAACTGGGCTACTGGATCGGCGAGCCTTACTGGAAGCGCGGCTATGCCACCGAGGCCGCGCACGCCCTGGTCGACCTCGCCTTCCAGCGGACCTCGATCCAGGTGCTGCATGCCTCGACAAGGGTGATCAATCCGGCCTCACGCCGGGTCATTCACAAATGCGGCTTCCAGTATGCCGGCCAGGGCATGCTGAACTCGATCGTCGCGGGGCAGGTGCCGGTCGAGCGCTACAGGCTCGACAGGAAGACCTGGACGAGCCTGAGTAATTGGATTCATTTTTGACGATTGCTTCACGGCGCTGGGCAAGCGCCCCTCACCCGGATTGCCAACCGAATTGCGAGGGGCAATTCGGGGCAATCCGACCTCTCCCCAAGGGGAGAGGAGCAGGTAAGCGCGGGCGCCAACCTCTTCTCCCGGGGAGAAGGTGGCCGCGTAGCGGCCGGATGAGGGGGAGTTCAGAATTCAGCCCAGCTCGGCCCAGAGCGGCAGGTGATCGGAGCCGACGGCGTCCCGGTCGGACCATAGACGCTTCAGCGATCTGGCCAGCGAGGCGCTGGTGAAGATGTAGTCGATGCATTTGTGGCGGCTTTTGTCGTCGGGGCGGTCGGGGTCGACCCAGGTGACGAGGTCGGCGACGGCAAGGCGCTGGGCGACGTCGACGGCAAGATCGGCGGTCAGCGGCATGCCAAACTCATGGTCCGGGCGGCCGGCGAGCTCGACATATTCGGGCGAGCCCGGCAGCATGTTGAAGTCGCCCATGACGATGAAGGCTTCCGGATAGGGCAGGTCCGGCAGGCCGATCTCGGGAATGCCCGACAGGCCGCCGCCTTCGAGCGCATAGTTCAAGAGGCGCTGGCGCAGGAAGCGGATCTGGCTCTGGCGCTCGACCGGGCTGCGGTGGTCGAGATGGGTGGAGTAGAAGCGGATGAAGCCGAGCGGCGTCTCGATCAGCGCTTCGAGCGCGCCGCGCTGGAAATTCATGGCCTCGAGGCTGCGGCTGCGCGGCAAAAGGAGATTGCGCGACAGATGAATGGGCGTCTTCGACAGCACCATGTTGCCGAGCTGGAAGGAAGTCGAGATGGCGCGGCCGTTCTCCAGGCGCGAGCCGATATTGACCTCGAAATTACTGCCATAGGCGGCAAAATAATCGGGCAGCGCCTCGCTGATCTCGGCCACCATGTCGCGGTCGCCGTTGCGCGGGTTGTTGCGGGTCACTTCCTGCAGCGCGACCACGTCGGCGCCGCGCACGGCGTCAGCGATGCGCCCGACATCGTATTTGCCGTCGAGGCCAATGCCGTACTGGATGTTGTAGGAAACGATCTTCATTCCCGCGCCCCTTCAGTCCCCGCCAGTGCTACCGCGTGCGCGCCGAAAGGGCATCCGGCGCTTTAGTCGCAATTCGGCCTCGCCCTCGGCCCTGCCTTGGTTTAGAGCAATCCCGCAAGTGCAATAGCAGAAACTTGAAACGATGAAATTCCTCGACCAAGCCAAGGTTTACATCCGTTCCGGCGACGGCGGTGCCGGATCGGTGTCGTTCCGGCGCGAAAAGTTCATCGAGTTCGGCGGGCCGGATGGCGGCGATGGCGGCCGCGGCGGCGATGTGTGGGCGGAAGCGGTCGACGGGCTGAACACGCTGATCGACTATCGCTACCAGCAGCATTTCAAGGCCAAGACCGGCATGCACGGCATGGGCCGCAACATGACCGGGGCCAAGGGCGCCGACATCACACTGAAAGTGCCGGCCGGCACGCAGATCTTTGCCGAGGACAATGAGACGCTGATCTGCGACCTGACCGTCGTCGGCCAGCGCTTCCTGCTTGCCAAGGGCGGCAATGGCGGCTTCGGCAACCAGCATTTCAAGACCTCGACCAACCAGGCGCCGCGGCGCGCCAATCCCGGCCTGCCGGGCGAGGAGCTGAGCATCTGGCTCCGGCTCAAGCTGATCGCCGACGCCGGCCTGGTCGGCCTGCCCAACGCCGGCAAGTCGACATTCCTTGCGGCCGTCACCGCGGCCAAGCCGAAGATCGCCGACTATCCGTTCACCACGCTCTATCCCGGCCTCGGCGTCGCCCGCATCGACGGCCGCGAGTTCGTGCTCGCCGACATTCCCGGCCTGATCGAGGGGGCGCATGAGGGGGTGGGCATCGGCGACCGCTTTCTCGGCCATGTCGAGCGCACGCGCGTGCTGCTGCACCTCGTCTCCGCGCAGGAGGAAAACCCGGGAAAAGCCTACAAGACGGTTCGCGCCGAGCTCGATGCCTATGGCAATGGGTTGACGGACAAGGTCGAGATCGTGGCGCTCAGCCAGGTCGACATCCTCGACGCCGACGCCCGCAAGAAGAAGGCGGCCTCGCTGAAGCGCGCCGCCGGCCGCGCGCCGATGCTGCTTTCGGCCGTCACCGGCGAAGGCGTCGAGGCCGTGCTGCGCGCGCTGATGGCGGTGGTCGCAGAAGCGCGCGATGCCGTTGCGGCTCCTGTCGACACGCGCTGGCGATAAGACCCATGAAATCGCTGAAATCATACCGGCGCATCACAGTGAAGATCGGTTCGGCGCTGCTCGTCGACCGCACGACCGGTTTGAAGCGCGACTGGCTGACCTCGCTTGCCGGCGACATTGCGGTGCTTGCCGATGCGGGCGCCGAAGTGCTCGTCGTCTCCTCGGGAGCCATCGCGCTCGGGCGCACCATTCTCGGCCTCGGCAGACGCGCGCTGAAGCTCGAGGAGAGCCAGGCGGCGGCCGCCGTCGGCCAGATCGCGCTTGCCGGCGCCTGGTCGGACGCGCTCGGCAAGGACGGGCTGAAATCGGGCCAGATCCTTTTGACCCTCGGCGATACCGAGGAACGACGCCGCTATCTCAATGCGCGCGCGACGATCTCGACCCTGCTCAAGATGAAGGCGGTGCCGGTCATCAACGAGAACGACACGGTGGCGACCTCCGAAATCCGCTATGGCGACAACGACCGGCTGGCGGCGCGGGTGGCGACCATGATGGGCGCCGACCTGCTGGTGCTGCTTTCCGACATTGACGGGCTCTACACGGCGCCGCCGGCCAAGGACCCGCAGGCGAAGTTCATCCCGGTGGTCGACCGCATCACGCCGGATATCGAGGCGATGGCGGGCGCGGCCGCGTCCGAACTGTCGCGCGGCGGCATGCGCACCAAACTCGACGCCGGCAAGATCGCCAATGCCGCCGGCACCGCCATGATCATCACGTCCGGCACCAGGCTGTCGCCGCTGATGGCGATCGAACGCGGCGAACGCTCGACCTTCTTCAAGCCGAGCCCCAATCCGGTGAAGGGTTACAAGACCTGGATCGCCGGGCAGCTCGAACCGGCCGGCCGGCTCACCGTCGATGCCGGCGCCGTCGGTGCGCTCATGTCGGGCAAGTCGCTGCTGGCTGCCGGCGTCAAGCTGGTCAGCGGCAATTTCTCGCGCGGCGATACGGTGGCGATCCTATCTCCGGAGGGCCGCGAGGTCGCGCGCGGCCTGGTTGCCTACGATGCCGCCGATGCCGTAAGGATCGCAGGCCTGAAGACGGCCGAGATCGAAAACGTGCTCGGCTACGAGGCGCGATCGGCGATGATCCATCGCGACGACCTTGTGGTAAGCGTTGCCGGCGACCAAGTATTGGCCGACGACTAGGTGGGGCGGAGGGATGAACCATGCTGAAGCTGCATGAAAAGTCCGGCGAAGACACCGTGGCACTGATGGCCGATATCGGCCGTCGCGCTCGCGCCGCCGCCCGACCGTTGGCCGTCGCTTCCACAAGGGCAAAGAACGATGCGCTGGTTGCCATGGCCGAAGCCATCCTGCGCAACGAGCAGGCCATTCTCGACGCCAACGCCATCGATACGTCGAATGGCGAGGAGGCCGGCTTGTCGGGTTCGTTCATGGACCGGCTGAAGCTCAATCCCTCGCGCATCAAGGCGATGGCCGACGGCATTCGCGAGATCGCCGCGCTCGAGGATCCAGTCGGCGCAACCATTGCGGCCTGGGACCGGCCGAATGGGCTCCGCATCGAGCGCGTGCGCACGCCGCTCGGCGTGATCGGCGTCATCTATGAGAGCCGGCCGAACGTGACGGCGGACGCCGGCGCGCTCTGCCTCAAGGCGGGCAATCCGGTGATCCTGCGCGGCGGTTCGGACTCGCTCAATTCCTCGGCCGCGATCCATGCCTGCATGGTCGAAGGGCTGAAAGCCGCCGGCTTGCCGCAGGACGCCATCCAGCTGGTGCCGACCACCGACCGCGCCGCCGTCGGCGAGATGCTGAAAGGTCTCGGCGGCAATCTCGACGTCATCATCCCGCGCGGCGGCAAAAGCCTGGTCGGACGCGTGCAGACCGAGGCGCGTGTGCCGGTCTTCGCGCATCTGGAAGGCATCTGCCATCTCTATGTCGACCGCTCGGCCAAGCTCGACATGGCGGTCAATATCGCCGTCAACGCCAAGATGCGGCGCACAGGCGTGTGCGGCGCGGCCGAGACCTTGCTGGTCGACCGCGCGGTGGCCGCCACGTATCTGGTGCCGATCCTGGAAGCGCTGCGCGCCGCCGGCTGCGAGATCCATGCCGATGCCGAGGTGATGGAAGCCTTCGCCGACGCCAGCCCGGCGACCGACGCCGACTGGGTGACGGAATATCTCGACGCCGTCATCGCGGTGAAGCTGGTCGACGGCATCGCCGGCGCGATCGAGCATATCGAGACGTTTTCCTCGCACCACACCGAGGCGATCGTCGCCGAGGATACGGCTGCGGTTGAGCGCTTTTTCAACGAGATCGACTCGGCGATCCTCTTGCACAATGCCTCGACGCAGTTCGCCGATGGCGGTGAGTTCGGCATGGGCGCCGAGATCGGCATCGCCACCGGCAAGATGCATGCACGCGGACCGGTCGGTGTCGAGCAGCTCACCTCGTTCAAATACCGCGTGCGCGGGTCTGGACAGGTGAGGCCTTGAAGCCGTTCGCCTTGAGGGGTTGAAGCTTGCGCCCAGGCCAGAGAGGGGGGGCTAGCACCATGCTTTCCCAAGCTGAGCAGCCAGTCCCCGCCCGCTACCTCCGCATGCCCCACGCCGCCAGGGGGCTGACGGTCGGTTTGTTCGGCGGCTCGTTCAATCCGCCGCATGCCGGTCATGCGCTGGTCGCCGAGATCGCGTTGAGAAGGCTCGCGCTCGACCAGCTTTGGTGGATGGTGACGCCCGGCAATCCGCTGAAAAGCGCGCGCGAACTGGCGCCGCTCGCCGAGCGTGTCGAGCTGTCCGAAAAGATCGCCAGGAACCCGAAGATCAAGGTCACCGCCTTCGAGGCGGCGCAGCATGCGCGCTACACCGCCGACACGCTTGCCCTGGTCAAGGCGCGCAACCCGGGCGTCGATTTCGTCTGGATCATGGGCGCGGACTCATTGCGCGACTTCCACCGCTGGCAGCGCTGGCGCGAGATCGTGCTGACCTTCCCGATCGCGGTCATCGATCGCCCGGGCGCGACGCTCTCCTTCCTGTCGTCGGTCGTCGCCAAAACCTTCGACTATGCCCGTATCGACGAGGGCGACGCGCCGCTGCTTGCCCGCATGCCGGCGCCTGCCTGGACCTTCATCCACGGTCCGCGCTCCTCGCTCTCCTCCACCGCGCTCCGCAAGGCGGCGAAGGGGTAGGGCTTTTACCTTCTCCCCTTGTGGGAGAAGGTGGATCGGCGCGCAGCGCCGAGACGGATGAGGGGTGTTCCAGGGAACGCCGATCTCACTCCGCTGGAACACCCCTCATCCGTCTTGCCGCTTCGCGGCAATCCACCTTCCCCCACAAGGGGGGAGGGGAAGTCCGGCCATGTCGCTTTTACGGCGGCTTTTTTCCTGTCCGTAGACCAAGCTGCACAAGCATGCTGAAGCAGAACCCCACCACAACCGAACCCGCCCGCGCCGCGCAATCGGCGCCGTTGATCGCCATTGCCAGCGTCATCGTGTCGATGGCGCTGATCGCGATCGGCAATGGACTGATGTTCGCTTATATCCCGGTGCGCCTCGGCGCCGACGGGTTCGACCCGACCTGGGCCGGGCTGATCGTCACCGGGCTTTCGGCCGGCGGGCTGGCCGGCTGCATCCTGACCGGGCCGCTCGTCAAGCGAGTGGGTCACGCCCGCGCCTTCATGGTGCTTTCGGCGCTGATCGCGCTTTCCAATGCCGCGATCGGCGCCGGGCCGATACCGCTTTTATGGATCGCCGCGCGGGCGCTTTACGGCTTCGCCATCTGCGGGCTGTTCATCGTCGCGCAGAGCTGGCTGAACGATGCCTTGCCGAATTCGATCCGCGGCCGGGTGATGGCGGTGTTCTATGTCGCCTATATAGGCGGGCTAGGCGTGGGTTATGCGACGCTCGCCGCGATCGACATCCACACGGCCGCGGCGGCGCTGATCGGCATCACCTTCACGGCGCTTTCCATCCTGCCGGTCGGCATGACGCGGCTGGCGCAGCCGCCGGCGCCGCAGGCCGCATCGGTGGCGCTTCGCCGCGCCTGGCGCATCTCGCCGGTCGGTGTCGCCGGCATGCTCGCCGTCGGCGGCCTGTCGATGATCGTCTCCGGCTTCGCGCCGATCCATGCCACCGCCAAGGGCTACAGCCAGGCCGACGTCGCGCTGCTGTTGTCGGCGATGCCGGTCGGCACGCTGATCCTGCAGATTCCGCTCGGCTGGATATCCGACCGCACCGACCGGCGCTACGTGCTGGCGGGCGCGGCGGCGCTCGCGGCGATCGCCAGCGTGCTTGCGATCGTCTTCGACGGCGGCGCGCTGATGGCGCTGGTGGTGATCTATCTCATCTGGGACGGAGCGTCGGAATCGATCTACGCGCTCTCCAGCGCGCATGCCGCCGACCGCGCCGGCAAGGACGAGCTTCTGGCGCTGTCGAGCTCGATGCTGTTCGCCTGGTCGCTGGCCGGCTTCATCGTGCCCGGCATCGTGACGGCGCTTTCCGCCGTCTTCGGCACCGCGACCTTCATCTATGTCGGCATCGTCATCGCATCGGCCTTCTGCCTGTTCGTGCTGTGGCGCGTGATGGCCGGCCGGCCGACACCCGCGGCCATAAGCGGCAGTTTCGCGCCGATGTCGGCGCAGACGCCCCTGCCGGTGGAGCTTGCCTTCGCGCAGGATGAGTCGGTCACTTCCAAGTGAAGAACCGGCACTGAAGAACCGGTGAGACTATTGCTTGCGCGCCTCCGGCGCCGGCATTTCCGGAGGCGGCAGCGGGATCGAGATGCCCTCGGTATCGAAAGCCTGCTTGGCGCGCTTGGTCATGTCGATCTGGGTCGAGAAATAGTCGGCGGCCGACGTCCAGTAGCGCAAGGTGAGTGAAACGGTGGTGTCGCCGAGACTGGCCACGAAGGCGATCGGCGCCGGTTCGCGCCGGATGCGCTTTTCGGCGGCGGCGATGGCAAGCAGCGTCTTTTGCGCGCGGTCGATGTCATTCCACGAGCCGATGCTCAAGGTGACGTCGGTGCGCCGCACGCCGTTGCGGGTGAAATTGCGCACCGGCTGGTTCCACAGCGTCGAATTGGGCGCCAGTATGTAGACGCCTTCGACGGTGCGCAGCTTGGTGGCAAACAGGCCGATCTCCTCGACCTTGCCGGCAATCGAGCCGACCTCGACATTTTCGCCGATGCGAAAGGGTCTCAGCGCCAAAAGCATGATGCCGGCGGCGATGTTCTGCAGCGTGCCCTGCAGCGCCAGCCCGATGGCCAGGCCGGCAGCGCCGATGGCGGCAATGATGGAGGCGGTCTGCACGCCGAATTGGCCGAGCACCATGATGACGACGAGGATCAGGATGGCGTAGCGCACGACCTGTGAGAAGAAATGCCGCAACGTCTCATCGAAGCCGTGGATATGGCCGAGGCCGGCATAGATCGAGCGCTCGGCAAGCCCGGCGACAAGATAGCCGACGACCAGAAGGATGACGGCGCCGATGGCCGAGAAGGAATAGGAAACAATCAGCGTGCTCAGCTGCGCAAGCCCGGCCTGGATGGTAATGAGGGCGCTTTGCGGGTCGGTGGGCATGGCGGGTATCCCGTTGGTCAATGCGCCGATAACCCGTGCGTCTGGCATCGGTTCCCGCCTTTTGCGGCTTGGCGGAGCGCCTCCTCAACATCGCGCGGAGATCACGCTTCGAAGGCGCCCGTCTTGAAACTGCAACGGAACTCTGCCTATCTAAGTGGTGTCACCTGATTTGCCTGGTGATTTGGTTGTTCTTGTTGGGAAAGGAAACACACTGAGAACAGCACTGCGGAAGAAGGCTGACATCATGCCTTCGCCGGCAGGGATCAGCGGAAACGACGCCGCGTCCCTCGCCATCGACACAGTCCTTGCCAGTCTGGAAGACTCCAAGGCCGAAAACATCGTCTCAATCGACATCCAGGGAAAATCGAGCCTCGGCGACTATATGGTCATCGCCTCGGGCCGATCGCACCGTCATGTCTCGGCTGTCGCCGATCATCTCCTCAAGGCGCTGAAGGATGCCGGCCTCGGCAATGCGCGCGTCGAGGGGCTGGCCAGCGCCGACTGGGTCCTGATCGATTCGGGCGACATCATCGTCCATGTCTTCCGCCCCGAAGTCCGCGAATTCTACAATCTCGAAAAGATGTGGCAGGCGCCGGATCTCGAGGAAGAGACCTTGCACTGAGCCTTGATCCGCGTGCCGTGACCGTCACGGTGCGCGTTAGGACAAGCTCGCCGGGGCGAGGATGAAGATCACCGTTCATGCCGTGGGCCGGATGAAGACCGGCCCCGAGAGAGAACTCGCCGACCGCTATTTCGAGCGCTTCGCCAAGAGCGGGCCCGCGGTCGGGCTGGAGTTTGCCGGCATTGTCGAAATCCCCGAGAGCCGCGGACAGAGCGCCGACGAGCGCCGCCGCGAGGAAGCCCAGAGGCTGCAGGCGCAATTGCAGTCGGGCGCTGTTCTCATCCTGCTCGACGAACGCGGCAAGTCGCTTTCCTCGGAAGACCTGGCCGCCCGCATCGCACAGTTGCGGGACGGCGGCCGCAAGGCGCTGGTCGTCGCGATCGGCGGTGCCGACGGCCATGACAGATCCTTGCGCGAGCAAGCCGATCTTACGCTATCCTTCGGCGCGCTGACTTGGCCGCACCAGCTGGTGCGCGTCATGCTGGGCGAGCAGCTTTACCGGATCGCGACGATCCTGGCGGGTCACCCGTATCATCGATCGTGAATGGCTCGACGGCCAAGAAGCTGGGGATTGCCGGCCCACGCCAGGATTTCTGCCTCAATCGCGCGGCAACGGGGTATTCTGTTTTACGCAATCCCGGACGGAAAACCGTTACGCACTTTTCCTGGAATTGCTCTGAGCGGCGCTTTCAACATGGTTGATGGTTCGTTAACGAAGCGGCGGATAGGTTAGGGGCCTGATGTCTGAAGGCTGGTACCCGATTACGCGCGCCTGGCGCGGCCGCTGCGGCTTGACCCTTGTCGCCGCCCTGGTCGCGCTCGGTCCGGTCCAGGCGGCCGAAAATTCGCTCGACCTTGCGCCCGACCCGGATCAGAGCCGGGCCGAATACGAGCAGGTTTCCAAGGAGATCACGCTCTCGTCGGAGCGGCTGGGCAAGCTCGCCGCCGACATCGCTTCGGTGCGCAAGGACTATGCTTCGATCACCGCGGCGCTCATCCAGTCGGCGATGACGGAGCAGAAGCTCGGTCAGGACATCGAGGACATCGGCGCCAAGCTCGAAGGGCTGAAGGCCGAGCAAAATAAGCTGCGTGCCTCGCTCATGGCGCGGCGCGACGTGCTGGCCGAAGTGCTCGGCGCATTGCAGCGCATGGGGCTCAATCCGCCGCCGGCGATCCTGGTCAAGCCCGAGGATGCGCTGTCGTCGGTGCGCAGCGCCATCCTGCTCGGCGCCGTGGTGCCGGAACTGCGCCAGCAGACCGATCGGCTGATGGCCGACCTCAAGGAGCAGACGCGTGTAACGGCATCGATCGAGGCCGAGCGGGCCAGGCTCACCACCGCCGTCACCGACCAGACCGCCGAGAAGAAGCGGCTCACCATGCTGCTCGAAGCCAAGAAAAAACTGCAGGCCGATACCCAGGCCGCGATGGCGGCAGAGCAGCAGCACTCGCAGCAGCTGGCGGCGAAGGCGAGCAGCCTCAAGGACCTGATCGCCTCGCTGGAGGCCGACAAGGCGCGCAAGGCGCAGGACCAGGCCAAGGCGGGCGAGCGCAAATCGGCGGACAACGACACCACGGCCTCGACCACCGAGCTCGCTGCGCTGCCGGTGCCGGAAGCGAACCGTCTCACTGGATCGGCGCCGTTCTCGGCATTGCAAGGCCAGATCGCGCTGCCGGTCATCGGCAAGATCAAGCTGCGTTTCGGCGCCGACGACGGCAATGGCGCGGCGATGCAAGGCGACATGGTTGCGACACAATCGGGAGCCATCGTCACCGCGCCGGCGGATGGAAACGTGCTTTATGCGGGGCCGTTTCGCTCCTATGGTCAACTCTTGATCCTCAACGCAGGCGACGGGTATCATGTCGTTCTGGCGGGGATGAGCAGAATCAGCGTCGCGACCGGACAGTCGGTGCTCGCAGGAGAGCCGATCGGCGCGATGGGAGAGGCCCGGGTGGCAAGCACCTCGGCCTCGCGGAATGGAAATGCAACACCGGAACTCTATGTAGAGTTCCGCAAGGATGGAAAACCCGTCGATCCGGCCCCATGGTGGGCGGACCGATTCTCTGGAAGGACGTGAAATGATGCGGAAACTGTCGCTTCTGTTTGCCGGCGCGCTGATGGGCGCATCGGCAATGAGCCTGGTCTACGGCGCACCGGGTTCGGCGGCGAATGCTGCGGGTTCGGAAACCTACAAGCAGCTGGCGATCTTCGGCGACATCTTCGAACGCGTGCGCGCCAATTATGTGACGCCGCCGGACGACAAGTCGCTGGTCGAGAACGCCATCAACGGCATGCTGTCCTCGCTCGACCCGCACTCCTCCTACATGAATGCCGAGCAGGCGCAGGACATGCGCGTGCAGACAAAGGGCGAGTTCGGCGGCCTCGGCATCGAGGTCACCATGGAGAACGACCTCGTCAAGGTGATCACGCCGATCGACGACACGCCGGCCGCCAAGGCGGGCGTGCTTTCCGGCGATTACATCGCCAAGATCGACGGCGAGGAGGTTCGCGGCCTCACCCTCAACGACGCGGTCGAGAAGATGCGCGGGCCGGTGAACACGCCGATCAAGCTCACCATCCTGCGCCAGGGCGCCGACAAGCCGATCGAGTTGACGGTGGTGCGCGACATCATCAAGGTCAAGGCGGTGAAGTACCGGGTCGAGAACGACATCGGCTACATGAAGATCACCTCCTTCACCGAGAAGACCTATGACGATCTCGAGAACGCCATCGAGAACATCAAGAAACAGGTGCCGAACGACAAGCTGAAGGGCTATGTGCTCGACCTGCGCCTCAATCCGGGCGGCCTGCTCGACCAGGCGGTCAGCGTGTCGGACGCCTTCCTCAAGCGCGGCGAGATCGTCTCGACGCGCGGCCGCGATCCGAAGGACGTCACCCGCTTCGACGCCAAGCCGAAGCAGGTCGACGACATCAACGGCAAGCCGATGATCGTGCTGGTCAATGGCGGCTCGGCGAGCGCCTCGGAAATCGTCGCCGGCGCGCTGCAGGACCTGCGCCGCGTCACGGTGGTCGGCACGCAGTCCTTCGGCAAGGGCTCGGTGCAGACCATCATCCCGCTCGGCGAGAACGGCGCGCTCAGGCTGACGACGGCGCTCTATTACACGCCGTCGGGCAAGTCGATCCAGGGCAAGGGCATCACGCCCGACATCAAGGTCGACCAGCCGTTGCCCCCGGATCTGCAGGGCCGCGACCTGACCCGCGGCGAATCCGACCTCAAGGGCCACATCAAGGGCGCCGACGAGAGCTCCACCGGCTCGGGCTCGGCCGCCTATGTGCCGCCGGATCCGAAGAACGACCTGCAGCTGATCTATGCCGAGCAGCTTCTGCGCGGCGAAAAGACCGATCCGTCGTTCCCGCCGAACCCGGACAAGGCCGTGCTGAACCAGTAATGCGGTCCGGCTCTGGCCGGCTGCGAGAAGCAATGCAATGCTGCCGGGGCCGCGAGGTTCCGGCAGTTTGATTCGAGGACCGCGGTCGGGGCGCCACGCGTCTGGGTACCGCTCCGGCGATTGCGAAGTTCACGCGAGATGTCACGAAAAACGTGACCCCTGGCGTGCTTCCGGGGAAACACGACTTGGCTGAGATCGGCAAGGACATCGAACGCCCGCTCGGACAGACCATCCGGCCTCAGCGCAAGGCCTCGCGCGGCATCGGCTCCGGCTCCCTCATCGCGGTGCTGGCCGTGCTTGGCGTGATCGGTGTTTCCGGCGCTATCGCGCTGCGTGAAAGGCCTTTCCGCAAGCCGGAAGAAGTCGCCGTTTCGACGCCGAAGGTCACCGCCGAGGCTGCTCCTGCGGCGACAGCGGCGCCCGCGCCGGCTCCGATGGCGGCGGCGCCACAGGCCAGCACGCCGATGAAGAGCGGCGGCCCGCAGATCATCCACGTCCAGACCGAAGAAGGCGACGGCCCGCCGAAGGCCGCTATCGTGATTCGCGATCCGTCGACGCTCGGCCAGAACCTCAAGGTCGCCCATATCCCGGACAGGGCGCTGATCGAGGCCGGCGACACCGGACCGCTGCCGATCCGCAGCGCCGACGGCCGGCGGCCCTTCGACGTCTATGCCCGGCCCTGGTCGGGCGCGCGCGGGGCACGGGTGGCGATCGTCATTGGCGGGCTCGCCGTGTCGCAGACCGGCACGCAGGCAGCGATCGCCAAGCTGCCGGCCGAAGTGACGTTGGCCTTCGCGCCGCAAGGCAACAGCATCGGCCGCTGGATGCAGGCGGCAAGGCAAAGCGGGCATGAGATCATCATGCAGGTGCCGCTCGAGCCGTTCGATTATCCGAACGTCAATCCCGGCCGCAACACGCTGACTGTCGCGGCCAGCCCGGACGAGAACCTGAAGAGCCTGCACTGGGCGCTGTCGCGCACGACCAACTATACCGGGGTCATGAACTATATGGGCGCGCGCTTCTCGGCCGACGCCGCGGCGATGGAACCGCTGATGGCCGAGCTCGGCAAGCGGGGGCTTGCCTATATCGATGACGGCTCGTCCTCGCGCAGTGTGGCGCCCGACCTGGCGTTCAAAGACGGCGTGCCGTTCGTCGCCGGTGACATGGCGATCGATGCCGTCCAGGATCGCGGCGAAATCCTCAAGAAGTTGGACAGCCTCGAAGCCACGGCGCGGGCCAAGGGCAGCGCCGTCGGCATCGGTTCGGCCTTCGATATCACCGTTGACACGGTGACGTCGTGGATTGCCGAAGCGAAGAAGCGCGGCATCGAGATCGTGCCGATCTCGGCGGTGGCGATCGATCCGCAAAAAGGCTAGCTGGGTGAATGGTTAGTGGTGAATAGTGAATAGTGAGTAGTAAGTAGTAAGTAGTAAGTAGTAGAAGATTTTCAGTGCCGCGCCACGGTTTTTGATGCCGTCACCATTCACCATTCACTACTCACTACTCACTACTCACTACTCACTACTCACACGGAACGCTGCCCCCCATGGCCAAGACGATCGATCCCGAAACGCTGCCTTACCGTCCGTGCGTCGGGCTGATGATCCTCAACAAAGCAGGTCTGGTCTGGGTTGGGCACCGCATCGCCGAACCGGACAGCGAGTTTGCCGGCACGACGCAGCTTTGGCAGATGCCGCAAGGCGGCATCGACAAGGGCGAAGAGCCGATCGAGGCCGCCGGGCGCGAGCTCTACGAGGAGACCGGCATGCGCAGCGTGTCGCTGCTTGCCGAGGCGCCGCGCTGGATCAATTACGACCTGCCGGAGCATCTGGTCGGCGTCGCCTTCAAGGGCCGCTATCGCGGCCAGACGCAGAAATGGTTCGCCTACCGCTTCGAGGGCGACGAAGGCGAGATCGAGATCAATCCGCCTCCTGGTGGCCATAAGGCCGAGTTCGATGAATGGGCCTGGCGGCCGATGCGGGAGCTGCCCGACCTGATCGTGCCGTTCAAGCGCAAGGTCTACGAGCAGGTGGTGGCGGCGTTCCAGCATCTCGTCCCTTGAGCGGCCTCCATCTGTCCCGGTTGTCGCGGGCGCCCCGTGGCCGTATTGATTGCCGATGCAATGAGCGGGGGTCGCCATGAGCGACGACACCGGACGCGGGTTTCCGGCACATAATGCAAGCAGTGGCTCGACCGTGAGCGAGGCCGCCGCCGGCGCGATCCTGACGATCGACCTCGGGGCCATCCGGGAAAACTACCGCCGGCTGAAGGCGCGGCTGGACGGCGTCCGCTGCGCCGGGGTGCTCAAGGCTGACGGCTACGGACTTGGCGCCGCGCAAGTGGCATCGGCGCTGGCGAAAGAGGGCTGCGACATCTTCTTCGTCGCGCTGCTCGGCGAAGGTATCGCGCTGCGCAAGGCGATCGGCCCGGGGCCGGACATCTTCGTGCTGAACGGGCTGCCTCCGGATTCTGAACCGGAAGCCGCGGCGGCCGGGCTTTGGCCGGTCATCAACAGCGCCATGCAGCTTAAGGCCTGGCGCGAGACCGCGCGAGGCATGGGCCAGAGCCTTGCCGCCGCCATCCAGGTCGACAGCGGCATGGCAAGGCTCGGCATGGCGCCGGCGGAAGTCGAGGCGGTCGCGGGGGAGATCGGCGCCTTCGATGGCGTCGACATTCGTTTTGTCATGAGCCATCTCGCCCGCGCCGACGAGCCGCAACAGGCGGCGAACGAGAGGCAGCGGCACGAATTCGAAAGGCTGCGCAGGATGCTGCCCGCGGCGCCCGCCTCCTTGGCCAACTCGTCCGGCATCTTTCTCGGGCCGGCCTATCACTACGACCTTGCCCGCCCGGGAGCCGCGCTTTACGGCGTCAACCCGACACCACACACACCCAATCCGATGCTGCCGGTCATACGGCTGCAAGCCAAGGTGGCGCAGACGCGGCAGGTCGACGCCGGCGCCGGCATCGGCTATGGCCATACCCACCAGGCGGATGGACCGCTCGATCTCGCGACCATTTCGCTGGGCTATGGCGACGGCTGGCACCGTCGCGCCGCTTCGGCCGCCTGGTTCGAGGGCGTGCGACTGCCCTTCGTCGGGCGCGTGTCGATGGACTCGATCATCCTCGACATTTCGGCGCTTTCGGCAGGTAGGCTCGGCGAAGGCGACCTCGTCGAGCTCATCGGTCCGTCGCAAAGCGTCGACGACGCGGCCGGCCATGCCGGTACCATCGGCTATGAGATATTGACTAGTCTGGGCGCGCGCTTTCACCGCCGTTACATCGGCGGATAACGCAGCCCTTGGCGGGTGCCGCAAAATCCGGCAGACAGGGAATGGCCATGCCTCGGGCGGCATGATCGGCCTTTGAGGGAGCCTTGAATGAAAGTCATCGTGCTGGGCGGCGGCGTGATAGGGGTCACCACCGCCTACTTCCTCGCCGAGGCCGGTCATGAAGTGACCGTCTACGATCGCCAACCGGGGCCGGCGCTCGAAACCAGCTTCGCCAATGCCGGCGAAGTATCGCCGGGCTATGCCTCGCCTTGGGCCGGGCCCGGTATCCCGGTCAAAGCCGTCAAATGGCTGTTGATGAAGTACGGCCCTCTGGTCGTGCGGCCCGCCTTCGACCCGAACATGTGGACCTGGCTCCTCAAGATGCTGCGCAACTGCACGGCCGAGCGCTACGCGCTCAACAAGTCGCGCATGGTGCCGCTTGCCGAATACAGCCGCGACACGCTGAAGGCGCTGCGCGAGGCGACCGGCATCACCTACGACGAACGGACCAAAGGCACGCTGCAGCTGTTCCGCAAGCAAAAGCAACTCGACGGCACCGGCGGCGACGTCGAGGTGCTGAAGAAATACGGTGTGCCTTACGAGATCCTCGACCGCGACGGCTGTATCGCCGCCGAGCCGGCCCTTGCGGCGGTGCGCGAGAAATTCGTCGGCGGCCTCAGGCTTCCGGGCGACGAGACCGGCGACTGCAAGATGTTCACCGACAAGCTCGCGGAACTTTGCGTGGCGCGCGGCGTGACCTTCGAATATGGCTCGACCATCCGGCGCATCGTCAGGAACCGCAATCGCCTCACCAACGTCCTCACGGAGGGCGGATGGAAATCCGCGGACGCCTTCGTGATGGCGATGGGCAGCTATTCGGCGCAGTTCATGCGCTCGCTGGGGCGGCCCATACCGGTCTATCCGGTCAAGGGCTATTCGATCACCGTGCCGATCGACAATGTCGAGGCCGCGCCTGTGTCGACCGTCATGGACGAGACCTACAAGGTGGCGATCACCAGGCTCGGCGACCGCATCCGGGTCGGCGGCACGGCGGAGATTTCGGGCTATGACCTTCGCCTGCAGGAATCGCGCCGCCGCACGCTCGAACACTCGGTCGGCGATCTCTTCCCCGGCGGCGGCGATCTCAAGGCGGCGAGCTTCTGGTGCGGCTTGCGGCCGATGACGCCGGATGGACCGCCCTTGATTGGGCAAAGCGAGGTTGCCAACCTCTATCTCAACACCGGCCATGGCACGCTCGGCTGGACCATGGCCTGCGGCTCGGCCAAGGTGCTCGCCGACATCATGTCCAACCGGGTGCCGGAGATCAACGCGCGCGACCTCAGCCCGGAGCGGTATCTCAAACCTATCTGAGGGGCTTTGCATCTGCTTCGGCGGGCTTGCCTCGGAACGCTTCCCCGACCCAGCTGTCGCCGAACAGCTGCTGGTAGAGCTTGGCGCTGGCAAGGCGGCGGCGACCAACTGCCTGTGATAGGATCGGCCGCAGCGAGGGGACTTTGGATGCGTCTTTTTCTTTTTGCGGCGGCCGCCTATCTGACCTGCGCCCCGGCGGCGCTGGCAGCGGACAAAACCGTTCACGACAAGGAGCACGGCTTTTCGCTGACCTATCCCGAGCAATGGGCGAGCGAAACCGCCTTTGACAACACCATTCGGCTCAAGATCAAATCCGGCGAAGGAGGGCTCACCTGCCGCGTGTCGGAAAATGCCTATGATCCGACCGCTCCCGACAATCCGCCCGATGTCAGGGCGTTCATGGAGGAAGACTGGAAGGTGAGCAACTGGCAGACCATGGTCGGCGTCGCCTATCAGTCGGCCGCCTTCCGCCAGGACAGGTTGGCGCATTTTCCGGACGGCTATCCGGTGCGCATGGCCGAGATGGATTTCCACTATGCCGACGAAAATGTCAGCTTCTACGGCCATTCCCGCATCGCGCTGACGCTGCGCAGCTCGCATTACGGCTTCGTCGATTGCGGGGTCGCGGGCGACAACTCCGAAGAGGTGGAGCGGAAATGGGCGCCGCTTGCAGACGAGGCCAATAAGATCGTGAGCTCGTTCGTGCTCGACGCGGATTAGACAAAAAGGCCGCGCTCGCGTTCCACGGCCTTGGTGATGAAGTTGGCGACCAGCTGCACGCGGCGCAGCGGCCTGACCGATTCATGATAGACCAGCCAATAGGCGCGGCGGATGGGCGCGACGATGTCGACCGGCACCAGCTCCGGCATCGAACGGGCGACGAACGTGTGCAGGATGCCGATGCCCGCGCCGGAGCGCACCGCTTCGGCCTGGCCGAGCGCCGAGGAGATGGCAAAGCTGGTGCGCCATTCGGGGCTGAACTCGGCGGCATAGTCCAGCGAGGGGCTGACGATGAGGTCCGGCACATAGCCGATCAGCGTGTGCCGGCCGAGTTCGGCCGGCGCTTTCGGCAGGCCGTTGGCTTCGGCATAGGCGCGGGAGGCGAAGAGGCCGAGCGTATAGTCGACCAGCTTGCCCGCCACCAGCCGCCCTTCGCTCGGCCGCTCGACGGTGATCGCAATATCGGCCTCGCGCCTGGACAGCGAGAAGGAGCGCGGCACCGGCACCAGCTGGATGGTGAGCTCGCGGTGCAGCGCAGTCAGCTCGCCCAGCCGCTTTGCCAGGAAGGCGACGCCAAATCCGTCCGGCGCGCCGATGCGCACCGTGCCCGAAACGTCGTCGCCCTCGCCGGCAATGGTCGAGCGCGCGGCGATCATGTCGCTCTCCATGCGCTCGGCTATGTCGAGGAAGCGCTCGCCGGCCGGCGTCAGCTCGCTGCCGGTGGTCAGGCGGCGGAAGAGCTTTGTGCGGAGCGCCTCCTCGAGCGCGGCGATGCGGCGCGAGACGGTGGCGTGGTTGAGCTCCAGGCGCTTGGCCGCACCGAGAATCTGGCCGGCGCGGGCGACTGCAAGGAAGATGCGGACGTCATCCCAGTTCATGGGAGTGGTCCACTCCGTGATTGTCAACGCTGTGTTCCTTCGCGCCCCCCGCTGGCCTGCCGGCCATCTCCCCCTCTAGGGGGGAGATCAGATGTTGCGGCGGATTTCGCCAACCGCCGAAAGCGCTGTCGGTGAAGCTGCCAATCTCCCCCCAAGAGGGGGAGATGTCCGGCAGGACAGAGGGGGGCGCGACAAAACTCAATCTATGAAATCCTTCACGGCAGGCAATCCGTCATTTGCGGCAATTAATGCACACCTCGGGATCGTTGTCTATTTTCCGCACAACGGTTGCGTTTTGGCTCGCGTTGCCATCGCCGCCGCAAAGGCAGACAATGGGTCATCATCAGAACAGGGAGAGAAAAGCATGATCGAATACGGTCATTTCATCGGCGGCAAGCGTGTCGCCGGCACCAGCGGGCGCAAGCAGGATGTGATGCAGCCGATGGACGGCTCCGTGCGCGGCACGGTGGCGCTGGCCTCGCAGGCGGAACTGCGCGCCGCGGTCGAGAACGCCAAGGCGGCGCAGCCGAAATGGGCGGCCACCAACCCGCAGCGTCGCGTGCGCGTGCTGATGAAATTCCTCGAGCTGGTCGCCCGTGACTACGACGAGCTGGCCGACATCCTGGCGCGCGAGCACGGCAAGACCATTGCCGATGCGCGCGGGGACATCCAGCGCGGCCTCGAAGTGGTCGAGGTCTGCATCGGCGCGCCGCACATGATGAAGGGCGAGTTCACCGACGGCGCCGGCCCCGGCATCGACGTCTATTCGATGCGCCAGCCGCTCGGCGTCGTCGCCGGCATCACCCCGTTCAACTTCCCCGCAATGATCCCGTTGTGGAAGATCGCCCCGGCCATCGCCTGCGGCAACGCCTTCATCCTGAAGCCGTCCGAGCGCGATCCGGGCGTGCCGTTGCGCATTGCCGAGCTCTTCATCGAGGCCGGCCTGCCCGAGGGGATCCTCAACGTCGTCAACGGCGACAAGGAAGTGGTCGACGCCATCCTCGACGATCCGGACATCAAGGCCATCGGCTTCGTCGGCTCGACGCCGATCGCGCATTACATCTATTCGCGCGGCACCGCCTCGGGCAAGCGCGTGCAGTGCTTCGGCGGCGCCAAGAACCACATGATCATCATGCCCGATGCCGACATGGACCAGACTGTCGATGCGCTGATCGGCGCCGGCTACGGCTCGGCCGGCGAACGCTGCATGGCGATCTCGGTGGCTGTCCCGGTCGGCAACGACACCGCCAACCGTCTGATGGAAAAGCTGGTGCCTCGCGTCGAGAGCCTCAAGGTCGGCCCCTCGACCGACTCTTCCGCCGATTTCGGTCCGCTGGTGACCGCGCAGGCGCTGGAGCGCGTCAAGGGTTACGTCGATATCGGCGTCAAGGAAGGCGCCAAGCTCGTCGTCGACGGCCGCGGCTTTAAGATGCAGGGCTATGAGAACGGCTACTATATGGGCGGCTGCCTGTTCGACAACGTGACCGCCGACATGCGCATCTACAAGGAAGAGATCTTCGGGCCGGTGCTCTCGGTGGTGCGCGCGCCGCGCTACGAGGATGCCATCAAGCTCGCCAATGACCACGAGATGGGCAACGGCGTCGCCATCTTCACCCGCGACGGCGATGCCGCGCGTGATTTCGCCAGCCGCGTTCAGGTCGGCATGGTCGGCGTCAACGTGCCGATCCCGGTTCCGATCGCCTATTACACGTTCGGCGGCTGGAAGGCGTCGTCCTTCGGCGACCTCAACCAGCACGGTCCGGACGCGTTCCGCTTCTACACCAAAACCAAGACGGTCACCTCGCGTTGGCCGTCGGGCATTAAGGACGGCGCCGAGTTTGTCATCCCGACGATGAACTAGCCCGAACGGTCGTCCAAACCAACATTGAGAAGGCGCGGCGCGAGCCGCGCTTTCTTTTTATGGACGAAGGCGAAGCACAACTTCAGGCGCATGAATTCCGGCGCATCGCGTCATGCGTGCGTCCGCATATTCTAATAATTCCATCGCCGTGTGATGGAACCAACAGACCACCATCTGCCTTAGGCTTTATTCCTGCCATGCGTGCAGGCAACCAAGCAGCGCCGGTTCAAGCCGGGGTTCTCGTCTGGCGCGAGGAGGTGTCAGATGACACGATTTGTTGTGGCGGCAATATTGGCGGCGACGGCGATGACCGTTGGAGCCGTGCCGGCGAGCGCGGCGGCGCAATGCGCGGCGCGCGCCGACATCATCAAGGCGCTTGGCGACAAGTTCCACGAAACCGAGGCTGGGCGCGGCCTGATCAATCCGAACGTCGTGCTCGAGATATTCGTCTCCGACCAGGGAAGCTGGACGGTGCTCGCCTCCGATACCAAAGGCCAGAGCTGCGTGCTTTCCGTCGGCGAGGGCTGGGACAGCCCGACGATCACGGCGGCGATGCCGGGCGCCTGAAACCGGCGGGGAGCCGGGGTGCGCGCCACAACGGCTCCCACGGTCCGGCGTCAAGTGGCGCCAAGCAAGGCGCTCTCCGCAGCGCCGCTTGTTTACGGAGCGGAGCTTCACCATATCGAATCCCAGGGAGTCCTGATCTCCCGACGACAGACCGGAAGCCAGAAGGAGTGACGCGATGAAGACGTCCAATCCGGCCTGGAGCCTTCCGGCACACTGAGGCGGCCGAATGTGCCTCCCTTTGCCGGAATGCGACGGCAAAGGAGGTGCCCCATGGCACGCGAATTTTCGTTTCGATGGGTCAAGCTTGCGGCCGTTGGCGCCATGATGGCG
Source organism: Mesorhizobium sp. CA12 (assembly GCF_020165255.1). Taxonomy (NCBI): domain Bacteria; kingdom Pseudomonadati; phylum Pseudomonadota; class Alphaproteobacteria; order Hyphomicrobiales; family Phyllobacteriaceae; genus Mesorhizobium; species Mesorhizobium sp. CA12. The sequence goes on along the minus strand of NZ_JAIUHT010000003.1, from coordinate 350,970 downwards.
CTGTCGGCAGTTCCGGCGCAGGCGCAAGTCATCTGCGGCGGCCATGACTATCTGGTCGCGAGGTTGGCGGAGGCATTCGAGGAGAAGCGGCTGGGCTATGGCGTGGCCGGACAAGTCGCCATCTTCGAGGTATTCGTCTCGGCAGGCGGAACCTGGACCATCCTGATGACCGACGTCAAAGGCCAGAGCTGCATCCTGGCCGCCGGCGAGGGGTGGGAAGACACGCTGGCCACCGCGGTCGGGCAGCCGGGTGGCTGAAGTGCCTCGAGCAGGCGCTGGTCCTGCTCAGCGCGTGGCGGCCACCTCGGCATGACCGCGCAGCAGCGCTATCAGCTTCTTGGCGTCCTTGGCGGCGGCTTCCTCGTCGCCGTCGAGGATGGAACGGATCAGCGCCACGTGGTGCTCGGCCGATTCGGCGAGACCGGTGTCGGCCTTGTAGCGATACCAGAAGCGGCGGCTGTGGGTCTGCAAGGGGGCCGCCACACGCGCCGCGAACGGGTTGTCGGCGGCGATGGCCAGCGCTTCGTCGAGCGCCTTGTCGGCCTGGATGAAGGCAAGCACATTGCTCGAGATCACCGCCTTCTGCATGGCCAGGGCCGCTTCATGGAACAGGTCGGCGGCCTCGCGGGTGACGAAGCGGGCGGCCGAGCGGGCGAGCACCACCTCGATGCCGCGCCGCGCATCCAGCACCCGCAGCCAGTCGCCGGCGTGAAGCGGTGCGACCGCGATGCCGGCCCGAGGTCTGATGTCGAGAAGCCCTTCCCAGGCGAGCCGCTGGATAGCCTCGCGCACGGGGGTGCGTCCGAGGCCCAGCCGCTCGATCAGCGCGCCTTCGGTGACGAAGCCCGACGGCGCCAGCTCGAGCGTGACGATCATATGCTCAAGCGCGCGATAGGCCTTGGTCGCCGCCGGCTCGGCGGTCGCGTTCGCCTCGATGGATATCAGCGGGGAGATCAATGGCACGCTCCTGATATATTTTTCATATATCATAATTGATTCAGCGTTGACAGGCTAATTCCTAATAGATATACGACTGATATATCAGAGGAGAAGTAGCCATGTGGGCCGGAGTTTTCCCCGCCGTCACGACCAAATTCACCGCCGACGACCGTCTCGACCATGCCGAGATGGAGCGCTGCTACGGGCTACAGATGGAGGCCGGCTGCGACGGCATCATCGTGTGCGGCTCGCTCGGCGAAGGCCCCATGCTGTCGCCTGACGAGAAGATCGAGGTGCTGAAGGCGGCGCAGAAGGTTGCCGGCAAGAAGCCGGTGCTTTTGACCGTCAACGAGCCCGGCACGCGTGAGGCGGCTGCTATCGCCAAACGCGCTGCCAAGGAAGGCGCCGACGGCCTGATGGTGGTGCCGAGCCCGATCTATCACACCGACCCGCAAGAGACGGTCGCCGCCCTTCGCGCCGTCGCCGAAGCAGGCGACCTGCCGGTGATGATCTATTCCAACCGACTCGCCTATCGCGTCGACGTCACCGTCGACCTAATGGAGGAGTTGGCGTCGGACAAGCGTTTCGTCGCCATCAAGGAATCCTCCGACGACATCCGCCGATCGACCGAGATCATCAACCGGTTCGGCGACCGCTACGACCTCTTCACCGGCGTCGACAACCTTGCCTTCGAGGCGCTGTCGGTCGGCGCCATCGGCTGGGTCGCCGGCCTCGTCACCGCCTTCCCGCGCGAGACGGTCGCGATCTACCAGTTGATGCAGCAGGTCCGACGCGACGAGGCGTTGGCGATCTACCGCTGGTTCCGGCCCTTGCTCGACCTCGATGTCTCGACCTATCTGGTCCAAAACATCAAGCTTGCCGAAGTGCTGGCGATCGGTACCAATGACCGCGTGCGCATGCCGCGCCAGCCGCTGTCGGGTGAACGCCGCAAGGCGGTCGAAAAGATCGTCCGGGATGCGCTGGCGATGCGGCCGAAGCTGCCGCCGCTGCAGACGTCTCCTCGATCGACGAAGCAGATGGTGGCGGCCGAATAAGGGACAGCCCTGACGTGCAACGAAATTCCAAATCCTGGGAACAGGAGCGGCGCTCAGCCACCGGGGCATCTTCTGCCGGTGCGCGGGGAGAAGCGGAAGACATCGCCATCATCGGCGGCGGCATCATCGGCATCTGCGCTGCGACCCTGCTCTCGGAAGCGGGGCGCAGCGTCACCGTCTTCGACCGCACCGGCATCTGCGAGGAGACGAGCTCCGGCAATGCCGCCGCCTTCGCCTTCTCCGACGTGCTGCCGCTGGCGCATAAAGGCATGATCCGGCAATTGCCGAAATGGCTCGCCGACCCGCTCGGGCCTTTGACCATTCCGCCGGCCTATCTGCCGAAACTTCTGCCTTGGCTGATCCGCTTCTGGCGGGCCGGTGCGGCGAAGCACTACGAGACGAGCCTCGCCACGCAGGCGGGCATGATGAAGCTCGCCGAAGCCGAATGGATGGGGCTGCTCGACCGCTCCGGCACGCGGCCGATGCTGCGCGAGGATGGATCGCTGGAATTCTATGAGAGCGAGGCGGAGTTCCGCGCCTCGCTGCCCGGCTGGGCCGAACGCGAGCGTTTCGGCATCGGCTTTCGCCATGTCGAGGGCGAAGAGATGGCGGCGCTGCAGCCAGGTCTTTCGCCGCGCTTCGTCAAGGCCACCTTTGTGCCGGGCTGGAAGACGGTCGCCGACCCGAAGCTGCTCGGCAAGGCGGTCTGGGCCTATGCGGAAAAACGCGGCGCCCGTTTCGAGCATGCGCGGGTCGAGCGCGTGGAAGCGGCCGCAAACGGCGCGACGATCATCCTGGCCGACGGCAGCAGGCGCACGGCCAAGAAGCTCCTGATCGCCGCCGGCGCCTGGTCGCATCTCCTGGCAAGGAATTTTGGCGACCGCATCCCGCTCGAAACCGAGCGCGGCTACAACACGACGCTGCCTGTGTCGGCTTTCGACGTGAAGCGGCAGCTGATCTTTTCCGGGCATGGCTTCGTCATCACGCCGCTCGAAACCGGCTTGCGCGTCGGCGGCGCCGTCGAGCTCGGCGGCATCGAGCGGCCACCCAATTTCGCCCGTTCCAAGGCGATGCTGGAGAAAGCGAAGCGTTTCCTGCCCGGTCTCGATCCGTCCGGCGGCCGCGAGTGGATGGGCTATCGTCCGTCGCTGCCGGATTCATTGCCGGTCATCGGCACGGCGCGCGCGCCGAACGTCTACTACGCCTTCGGCCACGGCCATCTCGGCCTGACCCAGTCGGCGGCGACCGGCCGCTTGATCCGCGATCTCGTTCTCGGGCAGACTCCGCCGCTCGATCTCACGCCCTTCAGCCCGCAGCGTTTCTGAAAAAGAGTGCATCATGGCGAAAAAATCCTTCTTCTGCATCGACGGCCACACCTGCGGCAACCCGGTGCGCTTGGTCGCCGGCGGTGGGCCGCTGCTCAAGGGCGCGACCATGATGGAGCGGCGGGCGCATTTTCTCGCCGAATATGACTGGATCCGCACCGGGCTGATGTTCGAGCCGCGCGGCCATGACGTGATGTCGGGCTCGATCCTCTACCCGCCGACGCGCGAGGACTGCGACATCGCCATCCTGTTCATCGAGACCTCGGGCTGCCTGCCGATGTGCGGGCATGGCACGATCGGCACCGTCACCATGGCCATCGAGCACGGGTTGGTGACGCCGAAGACGCCGGGCGTCTTGAGGCTCGACACGCCGGCCGGCCTGGTCATCGCCGAATACAAACAGGTCGGCGAATATGTCGAGGAGGTGCGCATCACCAACGTGCCGTCCTTCCTCCACGCTGAAGGCCTGACCGTCGAATGCCCGGTGCTTGGCGAGATCAGCGTCGACGTCGCCTATGGCGGCAATTTCTACGCCATTGTCGAGCCGCAGAAGAATTACCGGGACATGGCCGATCATTCGGCCGGCGACCTCATTGCCTGGAGTCCGGTTGTGCGCCAGCGCCTCAATGAGAAATACTCCTTCGTGCATCCGGAGAACCCCGGCATCAATCGGCTGTCGCATCTGCTGTGGACGGGCAAGCCGAAACATGCCGAGGCCGATGCGCGCAACGCCGTCTTCTATGGCGACAAGGCGATCGACCGCAGCCCTTGCGGCACCGGCACCTCGGCCCGCATGGCCCAGCTCCATGCCAAGGGCAAGCTCAAGCCCGGCGACAGTTTCGTCCATGAATCGATCATCGGCTCGCTGTTCAAAGGCAGGGTCGAAAAGGAGGTCAGCGTGGCCGGCAAGCCGGCGATCATCCCCTCGATCGGCGGCTGGGCACGGATGACGGGCCTGAACACCATCTTCATCGACGACCGCGATCCGTTCGCGCATGGATTCATCGTCACATAAGCCTCGCGGCCTCAGCCGGTCGAAGCCGGTATCGGGCTCGCTCAAATTGTCGGCAACAGCCAATCGGCCTGACGTCCGAGAGTGGTCATGCCAGGGTTCTGAAACAATGCGAGGCGACCCGTTCAGCGGTCCCTTCCATCAGATCGTCAAGAAAGGATAATCGATGCTTTCCGGCCCAAAACCCGAATGGCTGACCTTCGATTGCTACGGCACCCTCATCCAGTGGGATGAAGGTCTGCTTGCCGCCGTCAACACGATCCTCGCCAATCACCCAGCCTCCAATATCGAACCCCAGACGCTGATCCGCGTCTACGACAAGCACGAGTACGCGCTCGAGACCGCGCGGCCTCACAAATCCTTCCGCAGCGTGGCCGGCGAGGGGCTGGGGCTGGCGATGGAGGAGCTGAAGCTCGCCCGTTCGCCGGACGACATCGAGGTGCTGACCGGGAGCATCTCCCGAATGCCGCCATTCCCCGAGGTCGTCCCCGCGCTCGGCGCGCTGAAGGCCCAGGGTTTCAAGCTTTGCATCATTTCAAACACCGACGATGACATCATCGCCGGCAATGTCGCCCAACTAGGCGGGCATATAGACCGCGTCGTCACCGCGCAGCAGGCCGGCGCCTACAAGCCCGCGCGGCAGATCTTCGATTTTGCGCACAATGCGCTTGGCGTCGGTCGGGGCGACGTCGTACATATTTGTGCCAGTCCGCATCTCGATCTCGCCGCCGCCCGCGACCTCGGCTTCCGCTGCATCTGGATCGACAGGGGAACCGGCCGCAAACCGCTGCCCGACTACACCCCGAACGCGGTTTTCCCGGCGCTCGATGATGTGCCGCCCTTCCTGCGGTCGACGATCTGGAACTGAGCCCGGCGCGGATGTCAAACGGTGTCGCCTCGCCGTCACATGGCCGTCACACGCGACGGAATCCTGACCTTGCGGAATGTGTGGCGATCCGAAACGACCTAGCCCGATCATTGCAAGGATTCTTCTCATCAACTTGTTTTGACGCCGATTTCTTCGACACGAAGCTCGTCATAAGGTCGAATCGTCAAAGACATTGCGTTGTGCCAATGATAGGTTCCGCGATAGTCCAGGGGGCCGGGTACGAAAAACGGACAATCGGGCGGCGTGCTTCCAAAACACGCCCGGCGATTGAAAAATCACGTTGCAATCCGGGCTCGAGACTTTACGACTAGGGGAAATACGAAAAGGAGTGCGACCCGGAAACGGGCGACATTCCAGGGGAGCCGCGTAAATATGCAGTATTTCGTCCAGCAGCTTATCAATGGGCTGACGCTGGGATCTATCTATGGCCTGATCGCAATCGGCTACACGATGGTCTACGGCATCATCGGCATGATCAATTTCGCCCATGGCGATATCTTCATGGTCGGCGCCTTCACCGCCCTCATCGTCTTCCTGATCCTTGGCGCGTTGTTCTATTCGGTGCCGGTCGTGGTGGCGCTTCTGATAATGATGATCGTCGCCATGCTTCTCACCAGCCTCTACAACTGGACGATCGAGAAGGTGGCCTACCGGCCGCTGCGCGGCTCGTTCCGGCTGGCGCCGCTGATCACCGCCATCGGCATGTCGATCGCGTTGTCCAATTTCGTGCAGGTCACGCAAGGCCCGCGCAACAAGCCGATCCCGCCGCTGGTCAGCCAAGTCTACACTGTTGATGGTGTGAGCGTTTCGCTGAAGCAGATCCTCATCGTGATCGTCACCATCATTCTGCTGGCGATTTTCTGGTATCTCGTCAACCGGACAGCGCTCGGGCGGGCGCAACGCGCCTGCGAGCAAGATCGCAAGATGGCAGCACTACTCGGTATCGACGTCGACCGCACCATCTCCATCACCTTCATCATGGGCGCAGCTCTCGCCGCCGTCGCCGGCACGCTGTTCCTGATGTATTACGGCGTCGTGGTGTTCTCGGACGGCTTCGTGCCGGGCGTGAAAGCCTTCACGGCGGCCGTGCTCGGCGGCATCGGCTCGCTGCCCGGCGCCGTGCTCGGCGGACTGCTGATCGGCTTCATCGAGAGCATGTGGTCGGCCTATTTCTCGATCGACTACAAGGACGTCGCCGCTTTCTCGATCCTGGCGATCGTGCTCATCTTCCTGCCCTCCGGCATCCTCGGCCGGCCTGAAGTCGAAAAGGTCTGATCCTGATGGCCGTTACCGTGTCTTCGGAGCGCGATGCCGTCGCTACTCCAGTCCAGCGCGCTTTTCGCGAAGCGCTCTATGCAGGCGCCATCGCGCTCGGCCTGTTCGTGCTGTTTATCGGTCTCAGGACCGACCAGAATATCTCCAACGAACTGATCCTGGTGCAGCGCTGGGGCCTGCTCGCCCTGGTGGTCATCGCCACCGCCGGGGGCCGCTTCCTCTATGTCGCCTATGGCCAGCCCTTCGTAGCCAGCCTGAAGATCGCCGACATCGACACAGGCCTGCTGCCCGACACCATGGCGGCACGCTTCTTCAGGATGCCCTATTTCGTAGCAGCGGTCGTTGTCGCAGCCCTGCTGTTCGTGCTGGCCGGCTCGCTTGACGGGCTGCTCGGACCCGACCTTGCCGGCTACGCACGCTTTGTGCGGGCGCTGGCGATCATTTATGCCGTCGCCTGGGTTATGTATTATTTCCGGGCCTTCATCCACGCCCACTTCTCGGCGTTGGGCATCAGCGCGCTGGCGCTCTATCCGATCATCGTCGTGCTGGTGCTTGCGCTGGTAACAGGATCGATAGCGGGAGGGTTTCAGGGCTCTTTGAAGTGGGTCGACAATTTCGGCATCCAGATCCTGATCTATGTGATGTTGGCCTGGGGGCTGAACATCGTCATCGGCCTCGCCGGCCTGCTCGATCTCGGCTACGTCGCCTTCTATGCCGTCGGCGCGTATGCCTACGCGCTGCTCGGCACGCATTTCGGCCTGTCCTTCTGGATCCTGCTCCCGGCCGCCGGCTGCATGGCCGCCTTCTGGGGCGTCATGCTCGGTTTCCCGGTGCTGCGGCTGCGCGGCGACTATCTGGCGATCGTCACCCTTGCCTTTGGCGAGATCATCCGCCTCGTCCTGATCAACTGGCGCGAGGTGACAAACGGTTCGGCCGGCATTTCCGGCATTCCAAAGGTCTCCTTCTTCGGCCTGATGTCGTTCAACGTCTCGGATCCGAACTACATCGCCAAGGTGCTGCACATCGCCACATCGAGCGCCTATTACAAGATCTTCCTTTACTATCTGATCCTCGGACTCTGTCTTTTGACTGCCTTCGTTACCATCAGGCTGCGCCGGTTGCCGGTCGGCAGGGCGTGGGAAGCGCTGCGCGAGGACGAGATCGCCTGCCGCTCGCTCGGCATCAACACCACCACCACCAAGCTGACGGCGTTTGCCACCGGCGCCATGTTCGGCGGCTTTGCCGGCTCGTTCTTCGCCGCACGGCAAGGTTTCGTCAGCCCCGAATCCTTCGTCTTCCTGGAATCGGCGATTGTCCTCGCCATCGTCGTGCTCGGCGGCATGGGTTCGCTGGTCGGCATCGCCGTAGCGGCGCTGGTGATGATCGGCGGCACCGAAGCGTTGCGGGAGCTCGACTTCCTGAAGCGGGTCTTCGGTCCCGATTTCACGCCTGAACTCTACCGCATGCTGCTTTTCGGGATGGCCATGGTCATCGTCATGCTGTGGAAGCCGCGCGGTTTTGTCGGCAGCCGCGAGCCGACGGCCTTCCTGAAGGAGCGAAGAGCGGTTTCAAGCTCCTTCACCAAGGAGGGGCACGGCTGATGAACGCGACCCCTTCCTCGAACGATTTCATCCTGCAGGTCGAGCATCTGTCGATGAAGTTCGGCGGCCTGGTCGCCATCGGCGACCTGTCGTTCCAGGCCAGGCGCGGCGAGATCACCGCGCTGATCGGCCCGAACGGCGCCGGCAAGACCACGGTGTTCAACTGCATCACCGGCTTCTACAAGCCGTCTGAAGGCATGATCACGCTGAACCGGGGGGACGGCTCGACCTATCTGCTCGAGCGCCTGCCCAACCACGAGATCCCGGCGCGCGCCAAGGTGGCGCGCACCTTCCAGAACATCCGCCTGTTCTCGGGCATGACGCTGCTGGAGAACCTCCTGGTCGCGCAGCACAACAAGCTGATGAAGGCTTCGGGCTATACTCTCCTCGGCCTGTTCGGCTTTCCGAGCTATCGCCAGGCCTCGGCCGAGTCGATCGAGCTCGCCAGGCACTGGCTGGAGAAGGCCGATCTTGTCGATCGCGCCGACGATCCGGCCGGCGACCTGCCCTATGGCGCGCAGCGGCGCCTGGAAATCGCGCGCGCCATGTGCACGGGGCCGGAGCTTCTGTGCCTCGACGAACCGGCCGCCGGCCTCAATCCGAAGGAATCTGCGGCGCTCAACGAGCTGTTGATGGGAATCAAGAGCACCGGCACGTCGATCCTGCTCATCGAGCACGACATGTCGGTGGTGATGCAGATCTCCGACCATGTCGTCGTGCTCGAATACGGCCGCAAGATCTCCGACGGCAATCCGGCGTCCGTCCGCACCGATCCGCGCGTCATCGCGGCCTATCTCGGCGTCGACGACGAGGAGGTCGAGACGGTGCTGACCGAGGTCGGCGATGAGGACGTGATCGAGCAGCTCGATACCGGCCCCGATTCCGCGCATGGGCCGGGAAATTCCGCCTCGATGATGGCGGGGCCGGTTTCCGATTCGGTCGAACATGGGAATGAGGGCGAGCGGGTCACGGTGTCGAAGGGCGCCTCGAAGGCGGCGCAAGTCGACGCGCGCGCCGCATCGATAGCCAGCAAACCGGTTCCAGCGCCAGCGACAAAGTCGGCCGCCGCGAAAGGCAAGCCGACGGCGAAAGCCCCTGCAAAGAAGGCCCTCGGCAAGGCGCCGGCGAAAGCCGGCGGCATCTCCAATCGCCTCGACGCGCCGCGCGGCGGCAAAGCCGATAGCCTGATCCGCATCAAAGGCATCGGCCCGGTCAACGAGCGCAAGCTCAACGAGCACGGCATCTTCCATTTCGACCAGATAGCGGCCTGGAAGAAGGCCGACATCGAGGCGGCGGAAGCCTATCTCGCCTTTGACGGGCGCATTGCCCGCGAAGACTGGATCGGCCAGGCGAAGACGCTGGCGAAGGAAGCAGCGGCCAAGCCCGCGACGCGTGGAGGGCGTAAATAATGGCCGGCACAACGCTGCTCGACATCAAGGGTGTCGAGACTTACTACGGCAACATCCGGGCGCTGAACGGCGTCGATGTCAGCGTCAACCAGGGTGAGATCGTGGCGCTGATCGGTGCCAATGGCGCCGGCAAGTCGACGCTGATGATGACCATCTTCGGCGCGCCGCGCGCCCGCACCGGCACCATCACCTTCGCCGGCACCGACATCACCAAGATGCCGACGCATGAGATCGCACGCATGCGCATCGCGCAATCCCCGGAAGGCAGACGCATCTTTCCGCGCATGACGGTGATGGAAAATCTGCAGATGGGCGCCAGCCTCGACAACCTCAAGCATTATGACGAGGACGTCGAGAGGGTGTTCACGCTGTTCCCGCGGCTGAAAGAGCGCATCGCCCAGCGCGGCGGCACGCTGTCGGGCGGCGAGCAGCAGATGCTGTCGATCGGGCGCGCGCTGATGGCGCGGCCGAAGCTTTTGTTGCTGGACGAGCCCTCGCTGGGCCTCGCGCCGCTGATCGTCAAGCAGATCTTCGACGCCATCCGCGAGCTCAACAAGACGCAGGGGCTGACCGTGTTCCTGGTCGAGCAGAACGCCTTCGGCGCGCTCAAGCTCGCCACGCGCGGTTATGTCATGGTCAACGGCAATGTGACGATGAGCGGCACCGGCAAGGAATTGCTCGCCAATCCGGAAGTGCGCGCCGCCTATCTCGAAGGCGGACATCATTAGAGCGCGATGACTTTCCCAGGATCGCCATCTCGCTCTAGGGTTTTGTTCTTGAAGCATGATCTTCTCCGAAAAGTCTGTAACTTTTCGGAATCATGCTAAGATCTGGGGACATCGATCATGCAGGGCATTATCTACGAAGAAGCCTCGATCTGGCAGTTTCTGTTCGTCACAGGCCTGCTTGGCGGCGGGGCGGCATGGATGACAGGCAAAGCGGCGGCTCAGACTTGGAGCACGTATCTGCGGCTGTTTTTCTTCCTGCTCGGTCTCGGTATCGGCGTCAGGTTCATCCATCACGCCTTGTTCGGCGGCACGATGTTCTCGCTGCATTACTATATCGTCGACACCATCGTCCTGATGATACTGGGCTTCCTCGGCTATCAATACACGCGCACCAACCAAATGGTCACGCAGTATAACTGGCTCTATGAAAGAGCTTCCTTGTTAAGCTGGAAACCGAAAGGTTGACGTTCACCATTTACGCCGTTTCGGGGATGAATCGGCGTGACAAGTGCCTGAAAATCGGCATTCTATGCTTTCTGCGATAAGGGTGGGCATCGCATGAAAGTATCATCCACGCCCACTCCGTAAATGGGAGCGTTTCAATGAAAAAATCACTTTTGTCCGCCGTGGCGCTGACCGCGTTCGTCGCGTTCAGCGGCAGCGCGTGGGCCGACATCCTGATCGGCGTCGCCGGTCCGATCACCGGCCCGAACGCCGCCTTCGGCGCGCAGTTGCAGAAGGGCGCGGAACAGGCGGTCGCCGACATCAACGCGGCGGGCGGCATCCTCGGCCAGCAGCTCAAGCTCGAGATCGGTGACGATGTCTCCGATCCCAAGCAGGGCATCTCGGTCGCCAACAAGTTCGTCGCCGACGGCGTCAAGTTCGTCGACGGCCACTTCAACTCCGGTGTGTCGATCCCAGCCTCGGAAGTCTACCAGGAAAACGGCATGCTCGAGATCACGCCGGCTGCGACCAACCCGAAGTTCACCGAGCGCGGCATGTGGAACACCTTCCGCACCTGCGGTCGTGACGACCAGCAGGGCAAGGTGGCCGGCGACTACATCGCCAAGAACTTCAAGGATGCCAAGATCGCCATCATCCACGACAAGACGCCTTATGGTCAGGGCCTCGCCGACGAGACCAAGAAGAACCTCAACGCCAACGGCATCACGGAAGTGTTGTACGAAGGCGTGAATGTCGGCGACAAGGACTTCTCGGCCCTCATCGCCAAGATGAAGGAAAACGGCGTCACGCTCATCTACTGGGGCGGCCTGCACACCGAAGCCGGCCTGATCATCCGTCAGTCGGCCGATCAGGGCCTGAAGGCGCCGCTGTTCTCGGGCGACGGCATCGTCTCCAACGAACTGGCCTCGATCGCGGGCGACGCCGTTGCCGGCACGCTCAATACCTTCGCTCCGGATCCGCGCAAGAATCCGGCCGCCAAGGAAGTGGTCGAGAAGTTCCGCGCCAACGGCTTCGAGCCGGAAGCTTACACGCTCTACTCCTATGCCGCGGTGCAGATCATCGCCCAGGCCATCGCCAAGACCGGCTCGGCCGACGACGCGCAGAAGGTTGCGGAGACGATCAGGGCCAACACCTGGAAGACCGCCATCGGTGACATCGGCTACGACAGCAAGGGCGACATCACCCGTCCTGACTATGTCATCTATGAATGGAAGAAGGGCGACGACGGCAAGTACAGCTACTTCGAGAAATAAGCCGGCAAACTCGAGCCGACTTTTCGGGGATGCCCGGCGCTCGCGCCGGGCATTTTCGTTTGCGGGCGAGGCCAACCGGAAGCTCCGCGCCGCGCCTCGGGCAATACCCGTCCACCACCCATGATCCGTGTTCGAAGAACAGCAATGACGATTTGCCGCAAACAGGCGACTTAAATCGTTTTAGCTGTCGCGCAAATTTGTTTGCGCTGCAGCATTTTCACGTTAATCATTGCGGCGGTTCATCTCCCTTCCGCTGCTGGAGCCTACTCCTTGGCCATCACGAAGATCCTCGTCGCCAACCGGTCCGAAATCGCCATCCGCGTGTTCCGCGCGGCCAACGAGCTCGGCCTCAAAACCGTGGCGATCTGGGCGGAGGAGGACAAATATTCGCTGCACCGCTTCAAGGCCGACGAGAGCTATCAGGTCGGCCGCGGACCGCATCTGGCCAAGGACATGGGTCCGATCGAGAGCTACCTGTCGATCGAGGAGGTGATCCGGGTCGCCAGGCTGTCGGGCGCCGATGCCATCCATCCCGGCTACGGCCTGCTGTCGGAAAGCCCGGAATTCGCCGAGGCCTGCGCCGAGGCCGGCGTCACCTTCATCGGCCCGAAACCGGAAACGATGCGCCGGCTCGGCAACAAGGTCGCCGCGCGCAACCTGGCGATTGAAGTCGGCGTCCCGGTCGTTCCGGCAACCGATCCGCTGCCGGACGACATGGACGAGGTCAAGAAGCTCGCCGCCCAAATAGGCTATCCGGTGATGCTCAAGGCCTCGTGGGGCGGCGGCGGCCGCGGCATGCGCGCCATCCGCGCCGAGGCCGACCTCGCGCGCGAGGTGATGGAAGGCAAGCGCGAGGCCAAAGCCGCCTTCGGCAAGGACGAGGTCTATCTCGAAAAGCTGATCGAGCGCGCCCGCCATGTCGAGGTGCAGGTGCTGGGCGACACGCATGGCAATGCCGTGCATCTGTTCGAGCGCGACTGCTCGATCCAGCGCCGTAACCAGAAGGTCGTGGAGCGTGCGCCGGCCCCCTATCTCAGCGAGGAGCTGCGCCAGGAGCTTTGCGGCTATGCGCTCAAGATCGCGCGCGAGACCAGCTATATCGGCGCCGGCACGGTCGAGTTTCTGCAGGATGCCGACACCGGCAAGTTCTACTTCATCGAGGTCAATCCGCGCATCCAGGTCGAGCACACCGTCACCGAGCAGGTGACCGGCATCGACATCGTCAAGGCGCAGATCCACATCCTCGACGGCTTCGCCATCGGCACGAAGCAATCGGGCGTGCCGGCGCAGAAGGACATCAGGCTGAACGGCCACGCGCTGCAGTGCCGCATCACCACCGAGGATCCGGAGCACAATTTCATCCCGGACTATGGCCGCATCACCGCCTATCGCGAGGCGGCGGGCTTCGGCATCCGGCTCGACGGCGGCACCGCCTATTCGGGCGCGGTCATTACCCGCTTCTACGATCCGCTCCTCGAAAAGGTAACGGCCTGGGCGCCGACGCCCGGCGAGGCGATCTCGCGCATGAACCGGGCGCTGCGCGAGTTCCGCATCCGCGGCGTCGCCACCAACCTCACCTTCCTCGAAGCGATCATCAACCACTCGCGCTTCGCCGACAATTCCTACACGACCAGGTTCATCGACACGACGCCGGAACTGTTCGAGCAGGTGAAGCGGCAGGACCGCGCCACCAAGCTGCTCAACTACCTCGCCGACGTAAGCGTCAACGGCCATCCGGAGACGCGCGGCCGGCCGATGCCGAAGGCGAATGCGGCCGCACCCGTGGTGCCCTATCTCAACGGCCATGTTCCGGACGGCAGCAAGCAGAGGCTCGATGCGCTTGGCCCCGAGAAATTCGCGGCCTGGATGCGAGAGCAGCGCCAGGTGCTGGTCACCGATACGACGATGCGCGACGGCCACCAGTCGCTGCTCGCCACGCGCATGCGCACCTATGACATCGCCGGCATCGCCGGCACCTATGCGCGGGCATTGCCGCAGCTCTTGTCGCTGGAATGCTGGGGCGGCGCGACGTTCGACGTCGCCATGCGCTTCCTCACCGAGGATCCGTGGGAGCGGCTGAGCAAAGTGCGCGAGGCGGCGCCCAACCTTCTGCTGCAGATGCTTTTGCGCGGCGCCAACGGCGTCGGCTACACCAATTATCCCGACAATGTCGTCCAGCATTTCGTCGCCCAAGCGGCGGCGGGCGGTGTCGATCTGTTCCGTGTCTTCGACTGCCTTAACTGGGTCGAGAACATGCGTGTCGCCATGGACGCGGTCGGCGCCGAGGGCAAGCTGGTCGAGGCGGCGATGTGCTATACCGGCGATATCCTTGATCCGGCCCGCGCCAAATACGACCTCAAATACTACGTCGGGCTGGCCAAGGAGCTGGAGGCGGCCGGAGCGCATATCATCGCCGTCAAGGACATGGCCGGCCTTTTGAAGCCGGCCGCGGCGCGCGTGCTGTTCAAGGCGCTGCGCGAGGCGACCGACCTGCCGATCCATTTCCACACGCACGACACGTCAGGGCTGTCGGCGGCGACGGTGCTGGCGGCGGTGGAGAGCGGCGCCGACGCTATCGACGCAGCGATGGATTCCTTCTCCGGCAACACCTCGCAGCCCTGCCTCGGCTCGATCGTCGAGGCGCTGAAGGGCACCGAGCGCGACCCCGGTCTCGATCCGCAATGGATCCGCCGCATTTCCTTCTACTGGGAAGCGGTGCGCAACCAGTACGCAGCCTTCGAGAGCGATCTTAAGGGACCTGCCTCGGAGGTTTACCTGCACGAGATGCCGGGCGGCCAGTTCACCAACCTCAAGGAACAGGCGCGCTCGCTCGGGCTCGAGACGCGCTGGCATGAGGTGGCGCAGGCCTATCACGACGTCAACCTGATGTTCGGCGACATCGTCAAGGTGACGCCGTCGTCCAAGGTGGTTGGCGACATGGCGCTGATGATGGTCAGCCAGGATCTCACCGTCGCCGATGTCGAGAACCCGGCCAAGGACATCGCCTTCCCGGACTCCGTCGTGTCGATGCTGCGCGGCGATCTCGGCCAGTCGCCTGGCGGCTGGCCGGCTGCGCTGCAGAAGAAGGCGCTGAAGGGCGAGAAGCCGATTACGGTTCGACCGGGCTCGCTGCTAAAGCCCGCCGACCTCAAGGCGAGCCGCAAGGACATCGAGGGCAAGCTCGACCGCAAGCTGTCCGAATACGAATTCGCCTCCTGGCTGATGTATCCGAAGGTGTTCACCGACTTCGCGGCCGCGCAGGAGACCTACGGGCCGGTGAGCGTGCTGCCGACGCCGACCTATTTCTACGGCATGAAGCCGGAAGACGAGATCTTCCTCGACATCGAGAAGGGCAAGACGCTGGTGGTGCGCTGCCAGGCGTTCGGCGATGTCGACGACAAGGGCATGGTCACCGTGTTCTTCGAGCTCAACGGCCAGCCACGCCGCGTCAAGGTGCCGGACAGGGCGCATGGCGCTTCCGCGGCCAAGGCACGCCGCAAGGCCGAGCCCGGCAATGAGGGACATGTCGGCGCGCCGATGCCCGGCGTCGTATCGGCGCTTGCCGTCGCGCCCGGACAGGCGGTCAAGGCGGGCGACGTGCTGCTTTCGATCGAGGCGATGAAGATGGAAACCGCGCTGCATGCCGAACGCGACGGCGAGATCGCCGAGGTGCTGGTGAAGGCCGGCGATCAGATCGACGCGAAGGATCTGTTGATCGCATTCAAATAAGGTGTGCCGATATTCAGGTGAGGCCGGCCTGCAAACGCCGGCTTCCTGCGCTTCCGGTGCTCACGTACTTTAAGTACGCTCCGCTCCGGTTCTCGGAATCCATCGTTTTCGACTCGGCCTGACCTGAATCTCGGCACACCTTTAGATGTGCCCAGCCGTCCACAGGTGCTCGACAAGTGTCTTGACCCGCCGCGCCCGCTCGGGCAGTGAACCCGCTCCAATTTGCCGTGGCGGGAATCGCCACTGCTCCAGAAGACGCGGAGAAAAAATGGCCGACGAAATCACCGAGACCAGCCAGACTGTAGCCGCCGGCCAGCTGCGCACCATCATCGAGCGCATCGAGCGGCTCGAGGAAGAGAAGAAGACGATCTCCGACGACATCAAGGATGTCTATGCCGAAGCCAAGGGCACCGGCTTCGACACCAAGGCGATCCGCACCATCGTGCGGCTGCGCAAGAAGGACCAGGCCGAGCGCCAGGAAGAGGAGTCCATCCTCGACCTCTACAAGGCCGCTCTCGGCATGGCGTAAGCCTCATGGCCGGAGGCCGGCCATGAACGAATTCGACTTCGGCGGCCGTCGCGCCTCGGAGTTCCGCCACCGCGGCTTCTGGGCGCTGTTCGCCGAACGGCACCCGCAAGAAAGGCAAAGGCTCGCTCGGCGCGGGCCATGGTTCTGGCAGCGCGGGCTGCCGGATTTCGCTTTGGTTCTTTCGATGTATGTCGCGCCGGCGCAGAACCATGTCGGCGTCTTCTTCGGGCGCAACGAGAAGTTCGGCGCCACGGAGTCCTGGTCGCGGTTGAAGCCGTTCCAACCGGCGATCGAGGCCAGACTGAAGCTCAGGCCCGAGCAGAGCTGCGAAGGTCTCGGCATCAACTCGATGTGGCGGGTGAACTGCTACGCCGAGGACAATTGGCCGGCCATGAGCGACTGGCTGGTGCGGGAATGCTCACGCTTCGAAGAAGCCGTGACCGAAATTCTCGGGCAGCGATAGGTCGCGGGCGATGAGGGATTTTTTCCGTTCGCGCTGGAGAGGCCAGGTTCCGCTCGACCGGCTGTTCTGGCGCGATATGCTGCTGGTCGGTACCATTCTGAGCATCGCCTCTTCGGTGCTGGCGCTGGTCCTGCTCGGGTTGAAGCTGCCGCTCTGGCTGGTGCTGGCGGTGCATTTCCTCCCTGTTCCCTACACCATTTTTCTGACGGTCGCTGTCTGGCGGACCGCGGAGAAGGCCGGGGGTTTCAAGGCGCAGCTGATGATGCTCGGTTCCGCGCTCTGGCTGATCACAACGGTCATTGTGTAGAGCCGGATGGAGCATGAAAAAGGGCGGCCGAGGCCGCCCTTTGCGAAGACTGGAAGCCCAGATCAGACCGCAGGCTCGAAGCGCAGCGCCACGCCATTGATGCAGTAGCGCAGGCCGGTCGGCGGCGGGCCGTCCTCGAAGACATGGCCGAGATGGCTGCCGCAGCGAGCGCAATGGCATTCGGTGCGGACCATGCCGTAGCTGCGGTCGACGGTGGTCTCGATCGAGCCCGGGACCGGATCGTTGAAGCTCGGCCAGCCGGTGCCGCTCTCGAACTTCAGCTTGGATTCGAACAGCGGCTGGTCGCAGCCGACGCAATAGAAGGTGCCGGCGCGCTTTTCGTAGAGCAGGGCGCAGCTGCCGGGGCGCTCGGTGCCGTGATTGCGCATCACGGCATATTGCTCCGGGGTCAGCCGGGCGCGCCACTCGGCATCGGTGCGGGTGACGGGATAGGCATGGGTGTCCATGAAATCTCCTCGGCCTTGGCGGCTCGTTGTTGCTTGCAACGGTTATTCGCACAAACATAGGCATCTGTTACAAATGCCGCCAGTGAAAGCGAGCTAGTGCTTGCGCGACAACTGCCTGGTCGCAGCTTCAAGCCCGGCCAATGTCAGCGGGAACATGCGGCCGCCGAAGATGTCGCTGATCAACTGGATCGAGTGCGTGTAGCGCCAGTTCTTCTCAGCTTCGGGATTGAGCCATATCGCGTTCGGCCATTGCTGCAGCAGGCGGGC
Organism: Mesorhizobium sp. CA12; assembly: GCF_020165255.1. NCBI lineage: Bacteria > Pseudomonadati > Pseudomonadota > Alphaproteobacteria > Hyphomicrobiales > Phyllobacteriaceae > Mesorhizobium > Mesorhizobium sp. CA12. The sequence goes on along the minus strand of NZ_JAIUHT010000003.1, from coordinate 333,257 downwards.
CAGCCACACACTTCCGGCCTCGGGATTCCAGTGCTCGACCGAGCCGCCGGGGTGGGCGATCTCGTAAGGGCTCATCGAGGCGTCGCCGACTACGATCACCTTATAGTCCGGCCCGTATTTGTGGATGAGATCGAAGGTCGGGATTGTCTCGGCCAGCCGCCGGTGATTGTCCTTCCAGACGCGCTCGTAAAGGCAGTTGTGGAAGTAGAAATATTCGAGCTGGCGGAACTCGGCGCGCGCGGCGGAAAACAGTTCCTCGACGCCGCGTATATGGTCGTCCATCGAGCCGCCGACATCGAAAAACATCAGAAGCTTCACGGCATTGCGCCGCTCGGGCCGGGTCTTGACGTCGAGATAGCCGTGCTCGGCAGTGGCGTGGATGGTGCCGGGCAGGTCGAACTCCTCCTCGGCGCCCTCGCGCACCCAGCGGCGCAGCCGCTTCAGCGCCACCTTGATGTTGCGGGTGCCGAGCTCGACGGTGTCGTCGAAGTTCCGGAATTCGCGCTTGTCCCAGACCTTCACCGCGCGGCGATGCCGGCTTTCATGCTGGCCGATGCGAACCCCTTCGGGGTTGTAGCCATAGGCGCCGAAGGGCGAGGTGCCGCCGGTGCCGATCCATTTCGAGCCGCCCTGATGCCGGCCCTTCTGCTCCTCGAGGCGCTGCTTCAAGGTCGCCATCAGCTTCTCGAAACCGCCAAGCGCTTCGACCAGCTTCTGTTCCTCCTCGCTCAGGTGCTTTTCCGCCAAACGGCGCAGCCATTCCTCGGGGATGTTGACGACATCGACGGCATCGGGGCTGCCGAGTGCCTCGACACCCTTGAAGACATGCGCGAAGACCTGGTCGAAACGGTCGATATGGCGTTCATCCTTCACCAGGGCCGAGCGCGCGAGGTAATAGAAAGCCTCGACGTCATAATCGACCAGCCCGGCCTCCAGCCCTTCCAGCAGCGACAGATATTCCCTGAGCGAAACAGGAACCCGCGCGGCTTTCAGTTCTAGGAAGAAGGGGATGAACATCAGTCCCTTATAGCAAATCGTACTCGATGAATCCGGTCCGCCGCGCCACATGGTCGTAGAGCCGGCGCGCCGTGGCGTTGGTCTTGTGCGTCATCCAGTAGACATTCTTGACGCCGATCTTGCCGGCCTCGTCCCGCACCGCTTTGATCAGCGCCGCGCCCACGCCTTTGCCGCGCACCTCCGGATCGGCGAACAGATCCTGCAGGTAGCAGTTGTTGACCAGTGACCAGCAGGAGCGATGGTAGAGGTAGTGGGTCAGCCCAACCGCCTTGCCGTCGAACGTGGCGATGAAACCTTTCGGCTCGAATTCGCCTGCCGTGAACAAACGCTTCCAGGTGACGTCGTAGACCTCGTCCGGCAGCTTGGTCTTGTAGAAGGTGAGGTAGGCAGTCCACAAGCGCCGCCAGTCGGCGTGGTCGGACTGCGCGAACGGGCGAATGGCGATCTCGGACATCTTTTCTCCTCCAGTGCTTTCGGTCCGAAGCTGCGGCAGCGACCGATTGCCGGCAACGGTCCACGGACGGGGAAAGCGCTATTGCTGCCGTCTGGCCATGAAGGCCAGCCGCTCGAACAGGTGCACGTCCTGCTCGTTCTTGAGCAGCGCGCCATGCAGCTTCGGCAGCATGTTCTTCGGATCGGCGCGCAGATCCTCGGGCGCGATGTCGTCGGCGACCAAAAGGCGGATCCAGTCGAGCGCTTCGGAGGTCGACGGCTTCTTTTTCAGGCCCGGCACATCGCGGATCTCGTAGAACTGGCTCAGTGCCGCCCGCACCAAATTCTGCTTGATTCCGGGGTAATGCACCTCGACGATCCGGTGCAGCGTGTCGATGTCGGGGAAGCGGATATAGTGGAAGAAGCAGCGGCGCAGGAAGGCGTCCGGCAGCTCTTTTTCGTTATTCGAGGTGATGATGACGATAGGCCGGAACTCGGCGCGGATCGTCTCGCCCGTCTCGTAGACGAAGAACTCCATCCGGTCGAGCTCCTGCAGGAGGTCGTTGGGGAACTCGATGTCGGCCTTGTCGATCTCGTCGATCAACAGCACAACCTTCTTTTGCGCAGCGAACGCATCCCACAGCTTGCCGCGCTTGATGTAGTTGGCGATGTCGTTGAAGCGCTCGTCGCCGAGTTGGCTGTCGCGCAGCCGCGAGACGGCGTCATATTCGTAGAGGCCCTGTTGCGCCTTGGTGGTCGATTTGACGTTCCATTCGATGAACTCCAGCCTGAGCGCCGAAGCCACCTGGCGGGCAAGCTCGGTCTTGCCGGTGCCGGGCTCACCCTTGACCAGCAAGGGCCGCTCCAGCGCAATCGCGGCGTTGACCGCAACCATCAGATCCTTGTCGGCAACGTAAGCCGCAGTGCCTTCGAAACGCATCTTTTCTCCTGTCCGTGCGGCGGACCGTAAGGAGGCTGGACGGGCCGCGCAAGGGCGGTTGCCGGACAGCTTCCCATGGGGACGGTCCGCAAGACGAATTATGCGCAAATGGTGACCCGTTTCTCTGGCGCACGGCTAATCATCGGCCTATATTTGTTGACGGCGGTCTGCGCTTCCCGGCAGGAGAAACTTATCCCCGGGGCCTTATCGATCCTTAGGGAGCTGTCCCTGGGAAGACCCGTGGGTTTTCTCACACGGCGCCCACCTACTTTGTAGGCACCCGGGATCGACCTCTCCACCGGTTGTGTGGATCGTCGCTCTCCCGTTTTGGGAGACAAGCGCCTTCTCTCCGTTTTGACGCAATTCCGGACGGAAAAACCGCGGCGCACTTTTTCTGGAATTGCGCTAGAAAGCGTCGCTCCTAAATCTCCATCCAAATCTGACCCTTTCTAGCGTCGGCGCATGTCACCTTCCAAAGACCTGAAAAAACAGCTTCGCAAGGAGGCGCTGGCGCGCCGCGATGCGCTCGACGAGTTCTGGCGCGTCGAGATCGCGCTCGAAATGGCCGAGACCGCGAAGGAAAAAATCGACTTTGAACCCGGCCGGGTCGTCTCCGGCTTCTGGCCGATGCGCTCCGAGGTCGATGTGCGGCCGCTGATGTTCGCGCTGCGCGAGAAGGGCGCAAGGCTCTGCCTGCCGGCGATCATCGACAAGACCACGATCGTCTTTCGCGAGCTGGTGCGCGGCGCACCGATGGTCGAGATGGGATTCGGCACGGTCGGGCCGCATGAAGAGGCGGAAGTGCTCGACCCGACGCTCATGCTGGTGCCGCTCGCCGCCTTCGACGGCCGCGGCCACCGTATCGGCTACGGCGCCGGCTATTACGACCGCGCCATTGCCAGGTTGGCCGACAAGGGCATCGCGCCGAGGCTGATTGGCATCGCCTTCGATTGCCAAGAAGTCGAGCGGGTGCCGGATGAGAACCATGACGTCATCATTCCGGAAATACTGACCGAGAGCGGGTTGCGCCGGTTCGCGACTTGACGCGGGCGCCACCTGGCAAATACTACTGAAATCCAGTAGGCTGGCATGCTTGAATTCGAATGGGACGACCAGAAGGCGACGAGCAATCTTGCCAAGACGGTGTGGCATTTGCGGATGCCAAACGCCTGTTCGACGACATCCGTGCTCTGCATTATTCGGATCGCTCCATGAATTACGAAGAGGAGCGCTTCATTGGCATCGGAATCGTCAATGGATTGGTGCTGACGGTGGTTTACACCGAACGCGGCGACCTAATAAGACTGATCTCCGCCAGAAAGGCGACGCGCCATGAGCAGAAAGCATATGATCAAGCACGCAGGGGCTGAATCCGATTGGGAGCGTCTGCGTAGCATGAGCGACGCGGAGGCGGAGGCCGGCGCTTTGGGGGACAAGGACAATCCACCGCTCAGCACGGATCGGCCGGGCATGGCGCGTGTCGCGCGTGTCAAAGTGATCCGCCGGGCCTTGCATCTTACCCAGGAGGAATTTTCCGTCCGCTATCGCATTCCGCTAGGCACGCTTAGAGACTGGGAGCAAGGAAGAACCGAGCCGGACCAAGCGGCACAGGCCTATTTGCAGGTCATCGCCAAGGAGCCGGATACGGTGTCGCGGGCGCTCGGTACGCGCAGCGCCGCATGAGACTTCTCTTCCTCGGCGACATGGTTGGCAAAACGGGGCGCACGGCAGTCTGGGAGCAGCTGCCGGGGCTGATTTCCGACTTCAAGCTGGACTTCGTCATCGTCAATGGCGAGAACGCGGCCGGCGGCTTCGGCATCACCGAAGAGATCTTTCGCGAGACGCTCGCGGCCGGCGCGGATGTCGTCACCACCGGCAACCATGTCTGGGATCAGCGCGATGCGCTGATCTTCGCGCCGCGCGAGGAGCGCTTCCTGCGTCCCTCCAATTTTCCCAGGGGCACGCCGGGCCGCGGCTCGGGCGTCTACATCGCCCGCAATGGCGCGCGCGTGCTGGTCGCCAACATCATGGGCCGCGTCTTCATGCATCCCGAGCTCGACGACCCTTTCCAGGCCGGCGAGCGTGAGCTTGCCGCCTGCCCGCTCGGCGAGCAGGCCGATGCGGCCATCATCGATTTCCACGCCGAGGCGACCTCGGAGAAGATGTGCTTCGCGCATTTCGTTGATGGTCGCGCCAGCCTGGTGGTCGGCACGCATACGCATCAGCCGACCGCCGACCATCAGATCCTCAATGGCGGCACCGCCTATATTTCAGACGCCGGCATGTGCGGCGATTATGATTCCTCGCTCGGCATGGACAAGGAAGAGCCGCTGAACCGGTTCCTTTCCAAGGTGCCGAAGGGCCGTTTCGAGGCGTCCTCAGGGCCCGCGACGCTCTGCGGCGTCGGCGTCGATATTTCGGACCGCACCGGGCTTGCCGAAAAAATCGCGCCGTTTCGTCGCGGGCCGCGGCTGGAAGAGACGGCTCCGTCCTTCTGGTCGTGACATTGATATAAGCGAGATCAATACCTAACTGGCGACGAAACCCGCGAAAACTGCTCTAGATCGTAGAGGGGACGACCTTCATGCAGCTTGTCGAATTTCTGGCGCCGCACTTTCATTTTGTTTCCGATCCGACCGCATGGGTCGCGCTTTTGACCCTGGTGGTGCTCGAGATTGTGCTCGGCATCGACAATCTGATCTTCATCTCGATCCTGACCAACAAGCTGCCGGAGGCGCAGCGCGCCCGCGCACGCCGGCTGGGCATTTCGGCGGCGCTGATCATGCGACTGATCCTCCTCGCCACGATCTCGATCATCGTGCAATTGACGACGCCAGTGTTCACCGCCCTCGGCCACGGCTTTTCCTGGCGCGACCTGATCCTGATCGCCGGCGGCCTGTTCCTGGTCTGGAAGGCGACCAAGGAAATCCATCACACGGTCGACCCGCAGGATCATCAGGACACGATGGTCGGCGGCACGCTGCAGATGAGCCTTGCCGGAGCGATCTTCCAGATCCTCCTGCTCGACCTCGTGTTCTCGATCGATTCCATCATCACTGCCGTCGGCATGACCGACGAGATCGCCATCATGTATATCGCGGTAATCGTGGCGGTGAGCGCGATGATGCTGGCGGCGACGCCGCTTGCCAATTTCATCGCCAGGAACCCCTCTATCGTTATGCTGGCGCTCGGCTTCCTTTTGATGATCGGCATGACGCTGATCGCCGACGGCATGGGCTATCATGTGCCCAAGGGATACATCTACGCCGCCATGGGGTTTTCCGCGCTGGTCGAAGGCCTCAACATGCTGGCGCGACGGCGTAAGAGGCAGGGGTCGGGCGAGGGGCACTGAGGCTCGCCACCACGCCGGCGAGCCGCTAGGCCGAAACACCCTTCGGGTGACGGTCGCCGATCAGGCCGAGCGTCAGGCCCTGTTCTAGCCAGGCCTTGGCGCCGGCAAGCACCAGCGCGAAGCCGCCGGTGGATTCGACCGCCTGCTTGACCTGTTCGTCGGCGGAACCGGCGAAGCCGAAATTGCGGATTTCGAGGAAGGTCGCTTCATCCGGCATCTCGGTGAATGCCCAGACGACGGTGGTCGGCGGATCGCTCCACTGCATGACGATCTTCTCGTTGGGGACGATCTCGCTCACCTCGACCTTGGTCGAGACGCCATACATGCGCCATTCCCATTCGACCAGCTTGCCCTCATTCAGGCGACCGCTGGAATGCGTAAACCAGAATTTCGTGGTGACCGCCGGATCGACGATCGCTTCGAACACCTCGGCGACCGGCCGACGGATCAGCATGGCGGTTTCGGCGATGGGAGATTCTCTGAGCTCCATACGGTTCTCCTTTCCGGCAGGATTCACCACGCGTCCGGCTCCCGCACCAGGTGAATGATGTTGGCCGGGTTGGTGATCCAGCCGCCACGAAAGCCTTCACTCAGAGGTTCTATTGCGTCGCAGCGCACGACACCGGCCCTGGCAAGATGCGAAGCCGCGCTCTTGAAGTTCGGTGTGAAAAGCTCCAGCCAGATTTCGGCCTGGCTCATCATCGGCGCCTCGTCGATCCAGAGGCGATTGGGACCGAGCTCGAAGCCGACCGCCGGCGCCTTGGCGGTGAACGGCTTCAGGCCGATGACGTCGCGATAGAAGGCGATCGTTGCCTCGTATTGGTGCGAGGGCACCTTCATGGCGATGTTGATGCCGCCGGTGATCTCGGTGTCCATTGCCGATCCTCTTGATTGCGTTGGATGCCGTTACGGCAGGTTGATCTGCCAGGAGACGCCGAACCGGTCGTTGAGCCAAGCGAAACGCTGGCTGAAGCCGTAATTGCCGGTCGGCATCAGGAAGCCGCCACCCACGGAGAGAACGCCGACGATCCGCTCGAGCTCCTCTTCCGACGAGCAGTCGACAAAGAAGGAAAAGGACGGCGTGAAGGTAAAGGCGTGGTGGACGGGGCTGTTGTAGATCCTGACCTCGACGCCGCCGATCAATGCGCGCGCCAGCTTGAGCGTTCCTTCCGCCCCGTCCTCGCCCGAGCCATGGCGCGTGATGTCGAGCACACGGCTCTCCGGAATGGTCTCGCAATAGAGCGTCACGGCCTCCTCGGCCTTTCCCTCGAACATCAGGAATGGCGTTGCTTTCGTCATCGGGCGACCTCCTCCTGCCGAATATCGGGACCTGAATGTCGGCCTCAGATGTTGGTCTCGTTGGCCGGCTCGCCGCGCAGCTCGCTGCGGTAATAGCCGTCGCGCAGATTGATGCCATATTCGAGATAGGCCTTCATACAGGCCAGCATCTGCGACCAGCCCTCGCAGTTGAGGTAGGATTTCTTCAGGCCGGCCTCGCCTTCGTGCCAACCTTCTTCAGCGATGGTGACGAAAGTGCCGCCGTCCTCAAGCGGCTCGAAATTCATCTCGATGCGGGTCTTGTAGGCGGGCTTGCCGTCGGCGTCTGTCGCGTCCCAGCGCAGCACGATGCGCTTGTCCTTCGTTACCTCGTCGACCTCCACCGGCACGGCCTTCCACCACGTGACGGTGGTGCCGGTGACAAGCGGAGCCGAGGCGCCGCCGATGGTGGTGAAATAGCCGCTGAGCTTTCTCGGATTGACGACCGCGTCGAAGACTTCGGCGACCGGTTTGCCGATGCGCCCGGAAATCCTGAAACCAAGGGACATATCCACAGCTCCTTCCTTGCTGCTTGAAACGATATGTTATAGAAATATAACATGTCAAGTCAAACCTCCGACGACCATGTTTTCAAGGCCTTGGCGCATCCGCGCAGGCGTGAATTGCTGGATCGTCTGAAGGATCAGCCGCAGACCACCGGCGCGCTGTGCGAGGCGTTCCCAGACATGGACCGCTGCACGGTGATGATGCACCTGAAAGTCTTGGAGGAGGCCGATCTGGTGGTGGCGAAGCGCGAGGGACGCGAGCGCTGGAACCACCTCAATGCGGTGCCAATCAAACAGATCCACGACCGCTGGATCAGCCAGTATGCCGGCCACGCCATCAGCATTCTCGATCGGCTGAAGTCCGATCTGGAGGGGTGAACGGCTCTCTTCGGCCTTGGCGTGATGGCGCGTCTGGACGAATTGAGCCGATTTATCTATAAGCCGGCCATTCCGACAAAGAGCGCCACGTGCCTTCGCAGGCATGCTTGGAGCGTTCTAAAAGATTGAATTCGAGCATTTTGCCGAAGACGCGGTGACGACACCTCGCTTCGAAATGCTCTAGCCGAACACGACAGGGGTGCCATGGCTGGCCATTCGCAGTTTAAGAACATCATGCACCGCAAGGGCCGCCAGGACGCGGTGCGGTCGAAAATGTTTTCCAAGCTGGCGCGCGAAATAACCGTCGCCGCCAAGACCGGCACGCCGGACCCGGCGATGAACCCGAGGCTGCGGCTTGCCGTGCAGAACGCCAAGGCGGTGTCGATGCCGAAGGACAACATCCAGCGCGCCATCAACAAGGCTTCCGCAGGCGACGCCGAAAATTACGAGGCCGTGCGCTATGAGGGCTACGGCCCCGGCGGCGTGGCGCTGATCGTGGAAGTGCTGACCGACAACCGCAACCGCTCGGCCTCCAATGTGCGCGCCGCCTTCACCAAGGCCGGCGGGGCGCTCGGCGAAACCGGCTCGGTGTCGTTCATGTGGAACCGTGTCGGCGAGATCTATTATCCGGCCTCGGCCGGCAGCGCCGACAAGGTGATGGAAGCAGCGATCGAGGCCGGCGCCGACGACGTGGAATCGGACGAGGAAGGCCACACCATCTATTGCGCCTTCGAGAATCTCGGCGAGGTTTCGAAGTCGCTCGAGGCGGCGCTCGGCGAGGCGGAATCGGTCAAGCCGATCTGGCAGCCGCAGAACAACGTCCCGGTCGACGAAGAGCGGGCGCAGTCGCTGATGAAGCTGGTCGCCACCCTCGAGGACGATGACGACGTGCAGAGCGTCTACGCCAATTTCGAGGTCGACGACGAGACGATGGCCAAGCTCAGCGCGGCCTGACCGGCCACGCGATACGATATGAGCGAGAAGCCGCTGCCCATCATCCGCATCACCTATTGCACGCAGTGCCAGTGGCTGTTGCGGGCCGGCTGGATGGCGCAGGAGCTGCTCTCGACCTTCGGCACCGATCTCGGCGAAGTGACGCTGGTGCCGGCCACCGGCGGCATCTTCACCATTTCCTGCAATGACGTGCTTGTCTGGGAGCGCAAGCGCGACGGCGGTTTTCCGGAGGCGGCAAGGCTCAAGCAGCTGGTTCGCGATGTCATCGATCCCGACCGCGACCTCGGCCACGCCGATCGCAAGGATCGCAAAAAAGACCCAGCCTGATTGAACTGACCCCCGAAAGTTGGACACAACCTTCGAGGTTGCATTCGCGGGCCGCGGTCTTCAGATCAATGCCATGATGAAGCAAGCCATCGCCACGATCGCAGTGACGGTGCGGACGTGATTCCACATCACCCACTCGCTCAGATGGTTTGCCCACACGGCGGCGCCGTTGGCGCTGGCAGGATCGACGGCGGCTAAGGCGTCATTGAGCGGCACGTTGAAGACCATGGTCACGATCGGATTGCCGACGAAATAGATCATGGCACCGGCAAGCAGCCAGTAGGAGCCGGACTGGCTCCAGCCGAAGAAAACGCTGGCAATCAGCACGAGGCAGATGAGGCCGGTGCCGAACAGCGCCGTCATGAAGGTCGGCGTGATCACAGTGACGTTGATCGAATTCATCGCGGCGATGCCGCTTGGGACGGGCAGCCGGGCAAGTGCTGCCATGACGAAATTCGAGAAGGCGAAGAAGACGCCGCCGACGACGCCGGAGCCGATCGCGGCGACAAAGGTGAGGGCGGGAAGAAGTTTCATCATCTCAGTTGCTCCAGATGCCGGGTTTTGCTCGATTTCAAAATGCGAGTAATCCTCACATTTGCAAAACGTGATAAACCCTCGTATTTTGTGAGTCAAGCCGGGTTCGGAGAATCGCCTGGAGAGAACCATGGATGAGAAAACCGCCGCGAGGCCAAACCAGGCGGATATTGCTTCGCCGCGCCGGACGCCGAGCCAGCAACGCAGCCGCGAGCGGGTCGAACGCATGCTCTCCGCCGCCTCGGCGCTAATTGCCGAGCAGGGCAGCGGCGCCATGCGCATGGGCGAGGTGGCGGAACGGGCCGGGGTGTCTATCGGCTCGCTTTACCAGTTCTTCCCGGACAAGCGGGCGATCGTCTGGGCGTTGGCCGAGCGCTACACGGCAGAGAGCCAGGCCTGCATTTCCGCGGCGCTGAAGGATGTCAGCGATGCTGAAGGCCTGCGCAGGTCGTTTTCGGAACTGGTCGATATCTATTATCGGCTGTTCCTGGCCGAGCCGGTGATGCGCGACATCTGGTCGGGCACGCAAGCCGACAAGGCGCTGCGCGAATTGGAGCTCGCCGACAGTCGCGCCAATGCCGGTTTCCTGGTCGCGGTGCTGAAGCGGATTCGCCCCGATGCCGATCCGATCGAATTGGAGACGGCCGCGTTTCTCGTCTGGCAGATGGGCGAGGCGGCGGTGCGGCTGGCTATCTCGGTCGAGCGGGACGAGGGCGACAGGCTGGTTGAGGCCTACAAGCGAATGGCGCTGAGAGAGCTGGTGGGCGAGTAGGAACGATTCCGCAGCGTCGCAAGACTTGGGTTCCTCGCCCCCGCCAGGGGCGGGGGAGAGGTGTCCGCGAAGCGGACGGAGCGGGGGCCTTCGTAGGGCGCTCCCCTCTCCGTCTCGGCTTCGCCGAGCCACCTCTCCCCACTTCGTGGGGCGAGGAACCTTGAACTTTCAAGCGCCGGCGCTGCCCCTCATCCGCCCTTCGGGCACCTCCCGTAGAACGGGGAGAAGAACGAAACTGGCAACAAAAAACCCGCCTCGAAGGCGGGTTTCTCGAAATCTGCCGATGTATCCGGCTTAGAGGCCGAAACCCTCGAAACGCTTCTTGAACTTCGACAGGCGGCCGCCGCGGTCGAGCAGGGTCTGCTGGCCGCCGGTCCAGGCCGGGTGGGTGGTAGGGTCGATGTCGAGGTTCATCGTGTCGCCTTCCTTGCCCCAGGTCGAACGGGTCTGGTATTCGGTGCCATCGGTCATGACGACCTTGATGGTGTGGTAGTCGGGATGGATATCGGCCTTCATTGTCGTGTTTCCTGGCTGCCGGCGCTGGCAACGGGCCTGAAGGCCTGCGTCGATGCGCCCCTTTTTAAAACTCGAAGCCGCAGCTAATGAAAAGCCACGGCTTCTAAAACGGTCGGCGAGCCTATACATCAGCCGGAATTGAATCACAAGGCCGCGGCGGGCGCATATTGGAGCGCGGTCCCGCCAAGCGGCCAGAGGAAACGCTCATGGCGGAAATCGGTGGCAGCGCAAGCGAGCGCAGACGCTCGGTCCGGCCGCTCCGCAGCCTCTTTCCCTACGTTACCCGCTACCGGAAGCTGGTAATAGGCGCCGTTATCTCGCTGATCGTGGCGGCGGTGACGACGCTTGCCTTGCCGATGGCCGTGCGGCGCATGATCGACCATGGTTTCCAGGCCGCTAGCTCCACCTTCATCGCGGAATATTTCGCGGCGCTGGTTCTGATGGCGGCTTTGCTGGCTGCCGCTTCGGCCAGCCGCTACTATTTCGTCATCACGCTCGGCGAGCGGGTCGTGGCCGACATTCGCCGCGACGTCTTTTCGCATGTCACCACGCTGTCGCCGGCGTTTTTCGATCGCGCGCATTCGGGCGAGATCGTGTCGCGGCTGGCCGCCGACACCACGCAGGTGAAGTCGGCGGTCGGCGCAACCGCCTCGGTCGCGTTGCGCAATGTCATTCTCGGCCTCGGCGCGGTGGCGATGATGGTGGTCACGAGCCCGAAACTTTCCGGCCTGGTGATTGCAGCCATTCCGGTGATCGTGCTGCCGCTGGTCGCCTTCGGCCGCTCGGTGCGGCGCAAGTCCCGGCAAGCGCAGGACACGCTCGCCGAGGCCACCGCCTATGCCAGCGAGCAGATCGGCGCGGTGCGCACGCTGCAGGCCTTCACCAACGAAAAGCTCGTCACCGGCCGTTTTGCGGACGCTGTCGACGCCGCCTTCGAGGCGGCGCGCGCATCGGTGTTCGCGCGCTCGTTCCTGACATTCTTCGCCATCTTCATGATCTTCTCCTCGGTAGTCGCGGTGCTGTGGTTCGGTTCGCGCGACGTGCTTGCCGGCACGCTGTCGCCGGGCACGCTCGGCCAGTTCCTGCTCTATTCGGTGTTTGCCGCCGGCGCGCTCGGCGCGCTGTCGGAGGTCTGGAGCGAGCTGTCGCAGGCGGCGGGCGCCGCCGAGCGGCTGACGGAGATCCTGGCAGAGACGCCGGCGATCCGGCCGCCGGTCGATCCGCTTCCCTTGCCGGCAACGGCCAAGGGCGCGATCAGCTTCGACAACGTGTCCTTCTCCTATCCGGCGCGGCCGGACCGAGCCGCGGTGCATGGCCTCAGCTTCCAGGTGAAGCCCGGCGAGACGGTGGCGATCGTCGGGCCCTCGGGCGCGGGAAAAAGCACCGTCTTCTCGCTGATCCTGCGCTTCTACGATCCCGAGACCGGCCGCGTCGTCATTGACGGCGTCGACGTGCGCGAGGCCGATCCGGCCGCGATCCGCCAACGCACCGCGATCGTGCCACAGGACGTGACCATCTTCGCGGCGAGCGTCCGCGACAATATCGGCTTCGGCAGGCAGGGCGCCAGCGGTGCCGAGATCGAGGCCGCGGCCAAGGCAGCGCTTGCCGACGAATTCATCGCCAGGCTCGACAAGGGCTATGACAGCCAGGTCGGCGAGCGCGGCGTGACGCTGTCCGGCGGGCAGCGCCAGCGCATCGCGATCGCCCGCGCCATTCTGCGCGACGCGCCGATCCTTCTGCTCGACGAAGCGACCTCGGCGCTCGACGCCGAGAGCGAGACGCTGGTGCAGAGAGCGCTGGAGCGGCTGATGCGCGGCCGCACCACCATCGTCATCGCGCACCGGCTGGCGACAGTGCTCAAGGCCGACCGCATTCTGGTCATGGACGGCGGGCGCATCGTCGAGGAAGGCACGCATCAGAGCCTGGTCGCCAAGGGCGGCATCTACACGCGGCTCGCCAAGCTGCAGTTCGAGACCGGAGCCAGCGCCTTCAAGGGCGCGGCGGAGTAGGCACGCCGCACCCAGCTGGTTTCGACCCGTGGGTCAGTTGCCGTAGCGCCTGCTCAAGTGCTCGGTGAAGTAAGCAGCGTTGAGCTTCTCGCCGGTGGCGCGTTCAAGCAGGTCGGGCGTCGACCAGCGCGAGCCCTGCGACCAGATCTTTGCGCGACGCCACTCGTTGATGGCGCTGAAATCGCCCTTGGCGAGATCCTGATCGGCGGACGGATGCTCCCTGGTCAGAGCCGCCCATTGCTGCGCGGCCATCATGGCGCCTAGCGTATAGGAGGGGAAATAGCCGAAGGCGGCACCCGGCCAATGCACGTCCTGCATCGGGCCGTCAGCCGGATTATCGATGGTCGAGAGCCCGAGATAATCGCGCATCTTGGCATCCCAGGCCTGGGGCAGGTCGGCGACCTCCAACTGGCCGGACACGAGCTCCTGTTCGAGTTCGTAGCGCAGGATGACATGCAGCGGATAGGTGACTTCGTCGGCGTCGACGCGGATCAGGCCGCGCTTGACATGGTGGACATGCGGCAGGATGTCGTCGATCGACCAGGCTTCGCCGAGATGTTTCTCGACCACCGGCAGCGCCCAGCGCCAGAAGGCCGGGTTACGGCCGATCTGCTTTTCGACAAACAGGCTTTGGCTCTCATGCACTGCCATGCCGCGCGCCTTACCGAGCGGCCAGTGCGACCAAGCCTTCGGCAGGTTCTGCTCGTAGAGGGCGTGGCCGGTCTCGTGCAGCACGCCCATCAGCGCCGACAGGAAGTCGGAGGTCTTGTATCGGGTGGTGATGCGCACATCGGTCGGCACGCCGCCGCAGAAGGGATGATGCGATACCGAGAGCGAGCCGTGGGTGAGGTCGAAGCCGACGGCCGCCATCATGGCAAGGCCAAGCTCGCGCTGCCGGTCAATGGCGTAGCTGCCGGAGAGCGGCTTCAGCGGGTGCTTCGCCAGCCGGGCATCCTGCACGGCCAACGCATGCGGCAGGAAGTCGCGCAGGAAGGCCTTCAGCTCCGCAAACACCGGCGTGATGTCGGCGGCGCGGTTGCCGGGATCGTACTGCTCCATCAGCGCGTCATAGGGGGCTAGGCCGAGCGCGTCGGCGCGCAGCGCCGCTTCCTCGCGCACCAAGGTCACGACGCCTTCCAGCGCCGGCAGGAAGCCGGCCCAGTCGTTCTTGGCGCGCAGGTCGCGCCAAAGCTGCTCGGAGCGCATGCGCGCCACCGTCTGGCGCTCGACGAATTCGACCGGCAGACAAGTGAGATTGGTGTATTGGCGGCGCAGTTCCCGCACCGCCGCCTGCTGCTCTTCGCCGAGCGGCTCGGCTTCGGCCGCTGAAATCCAGTCGCCGATCTCGGGCGCGGTGGCTTGGCGGTGCAGCATGCCGGCAAGCGAGGACATCGCCTCGGCGCGCTTCTCGCCGCCGCCGACCGCCATGTGCGTCGCTTCGTCAGCGCCGAGAATGGCTAAGGCGTGCTCCAGCGCTTCGAGCTTGTGGCCGAGTTGGTCGAGTTTCTGGAAGGACATGGCTGGTTCCGGCTGCAAAGGGGCTGGCGCGAAAAGATACCAAGGCGCGAAGCTTGGCAACCCTGGTTGGCGAGGCAGGGTCAGCCTATCTTGCGCGGCGGCGTCGACGTGTGGTCAATGCTTGTCCGAAGGGCGGAGGGGACAATGGTCGGCGATATCCTGGTCGGGCTGGTGGCGCTGATCCACTGCTATATCGTCTATCTGGAGATGGTGCTGTGGGATACGCCGCGCGGCCGCAAGGCGTTCAGCCTGACGCCGGAATTCGCCAGCGCCTCGAAGATGCTTCGCCAACCAAGGCCTCTATAACGGCTTTCTCGCCGCGGGCCTGATCTGGGGCCTCTATCTCGGCGCTGGCGGGTTCCAGATCAAGATGTTCTTCCTGCTCTGCGTCGCCATCGCCGGCCTCTACGGCGCCGCGACCGTCAGCCGCAAGATCCTGTTCATCCAGACGGCGCCGGCGGTGCTCGCCATCGTCGCGCTTTGGCTCGGTCTGTAATCGAAGCAGGGCGCGATCGAAAAAGGGCGCCCTCGGGGCCAGGTCCCGCGGGCGCCAGGTCGTCCCTTCCTCTGCGATCGGAGCAAATGCTCTAGCCGTTCGGGTAATTCCCGCCGTCGGAACCGTCGCCCATCATGAAGCTGCTGCCGGTGTCGTTCATCAGTCTCTGGTCGACATTGTCGAGCCTGCGCAGCAGCTCATGGTATTGCGGGGACGGTATCCTGCCGTGATCCGAAGCCGCGACATGTTCCGCGGCCTTGCTGATATGCGCGGCGCGCATATGCAGGTGCTGCGCTTCCGAGGCCGAGATGCTGTTCGCTTCGCGGGCGTCGGTGATGCCCTGGTTCACGCCCTGGATCTGCTCGATCAGGCTCGTCACGCGTGGTCCGGTCATAACGGTCGGATCGGGCGTGTCCAGGGCGCCGCCCCTGTGATGTCCGGCCGCATAGGCGCCGGCGAGCGGAGCCGCGATCAGAACCGCAGCGAGGGTTGCAGTCTTGAGAGATGTTGAAACGCGCATGGCGGCGCATCCTCCTACCAGGAAGAGAGCGGCCGCGCCGCTTCGTCTTCCGACCTTACGGGCCGTCCAGTTCCGTCGCGTCGCGATGCGGGGCATCGCCGGCGGACCCCGGCCCTGCGCGGCAAGTTAGGTGCGTCGATTTGCGATGTGTAATTAAAAAAAGATAATGTTTTCGGCGCTTGTCGCGGCGACTTGGTGCTCTAAGTATTCAGCCGACGAACAACTTCCCGTGACTTGGCGTGATAATTAGCTCACCGTTCGGTGAGCTTCAGTTCAATGCGGCGATTCTTGCTGCGCGCCTCATCAGTGTCGGCGGGATCAAGCGGCTGGAACTCTCCGAAGCCGGCGGCCACCAGCCGGTTGGCCGGCACGCCGTTCTCGATCAGGAACTTCACCACCGAGGTAGCGCGGGCGGTCGACAGCTCCCAATTGTCGCGATAACGGCCGGTGCCGGACAGCGGCTTGTTGTCGGTATGGCCGTCGACGCGCAGCACCCAGCTGATCTCGGGCGGGATTTCCTTCTGCAATTCGATGATGGCGTCGGCGAGCTTCTTCATCTCGACCTTGCCGGCGTCGTTGATCACGTCGGAGCCGGTCGGGAACAGCACCTCCGACTGGAAGACGAAGCGGTCGCCGACGATACGGATGTTCTCGCGGTCGGCGAGGATCTCGCGCAGCCGGCCGAAGAAGTCGGAACGGTAGCGGTTGAGCTCCTGCACGCGCTGCGCCAGCGCGACGTTCAGGCGGCGGCCGAGATCGGCGATCTTGGTGTTGGAGTCGCGGTCGCGCTGCTCGGAGACGTTGAGCGCGTCTTCCAGCGCGCCGATCTGCTTGCGCAGCGCCGCGATCTGCTGGTTGAGGATTTCGACCTGGCTCAACGCCTGCTGGCTGATCTGGCGCTGGTTGCTGAGCTCGCCCGAAAGCTGGTCCGCTCGTTTGTTGGCCGCGTCGCCGGCGCCGGCGCCCTGCGCCAGCAGTTGTTCGAGGCGGCTCTTTTCGGCTTGCGCCGCTGACAGCGACGCCTGCAGGTTGGCGAGCGAATCCTCCTTGTCCTGGCTGTTCGTGCGTTCCAGGGCGAGCAGCTGGGTCAGCTCGTTGATCTGCGAGTTGAGGCGGTTCAGCACCGCGTCCTTGCCGGAGATCTCGCGGCTGAGCAGGAACTGCGCCAGCACGAAGACGGTAAGCAGGAACATGATCGCCAGCAGCAGCGTCGACAAAGCGTCGACGAAACCCGGCCAATAGTCGATGCGGCGGTCGGCGCGCCGTCTTGCCAGCGCCACGTCAGTGGACCCCTTGCTTCTTCAGCGCGTCGGCGATCTTTTCCAGCGTGTTGCGCATGGCCTTCTGCTCGTCGGACTGGGCTTCGACCCAGTCGCGCATGATCTGCTGCTCGGAGCGCATGTTCTTCACCAGCCCCGAGATGCCGTCGGCAAGATTGGCCATGGCGGTGGCGACGCGCGGATTGGAGCCGCCGCCATTCTCCTGCAGGCTGCGCAGCCGCTCCGACAAGAGCCGGATGTCCTCGGAGGATTCGGCTGCTTTCGACGTCTCGGACACAACTATGTCCGACGACAGATCGGTGACCGAAGACAGCCAGTTCTCAAGCTCGGTGTAGAAGCGGGTCTGGGCGCGGCCGGCCTGCAGGTCGAGGAAGCCGAGCACCAGCGAGCCGGAAAGGCCGAACAGCGAGGACGAGAACGCGGTGCCCATGCCGGCGAGCGGCGCCGACAGGCCTTGCTTGAGCGCGTCGAGCACGGCGGCAGCATCGCCGGTGCCCGGGTCCAGCGCCTCGATCGTCTCGCGGATCGAGGCTATGGTGTTGAGCAGGCCCCAGAAGGTACCGAGCAGGCCGAGGAACACAAGCAGGCCAACCAGATAGCGCGAGGTGTCGCGGCTCTCGTCGAGCCGGGTGGCGATGGAGTCCAGCATGGTGCGCATCGACGAGGTCGAAAACGCGATCGTCGACGAGCGGCCGATCATCGCCTTCATCGGCGCCAAAAGCACCGGCTCGGTGGTTTCGGAGCCGGCGCGGAAGGAATTGACCCAGCGCACCTCGCGAAACAGCCGCCCGACCTGGGCGAAGGCAAGCAGGATGCCGACCGCGAGCACGCCGACGATCAATCCGTTGAGGCCCGGATTGCTGGAGAAGGCGGTCGAGATCTGGCGGGTGAGGATGGCGGCGATGAAAGCGACGATGATCAGGAAGATCACCATGGTGAGCAGGAAGACCTGCGGGCTCGACAGCTTGTGCGGATCATAGACCAGGACGTCCGATCGCCTGCCGAAGGATCTGAGAAAAGCCATCCGTGCCCCGTTTCCGATGCCACCGCCGCAGAATTGCCGCGACTCTAAACGGAATTGTGACCAAATTGAATGGCGCTTGGCAATATGGCCGATAGGCCCGCGCCACAGGGCTAAAACCGGTTAACGACGAGGCAGTCAACCATGGCGGCCAGATGGAAGCCGGCGCCGGCGACGACGAAGCCGTGCCAGACGGCATTGTGAAAGCGCAGGCCCTTCCAGGCGAAGAAGACGACGCCGCAGGAATAGACGATGCCGCCGGCGACGAGCAGCGCGACCGAGGTCGTCGGCAGCGTCGCGACCAGCGGACCGGCCAGCACGACGCCGCTCCAGCCGATGGCGAGATAGAAGACGATCGCCAGCCGGTCATACCGGCCGGGCAGGAACATCTTGATGGCGATGCCGGCCGCTGCCGCGCTCCAGACGATAACGATCATGGGGAGCGCCAGCGGCGAGTTGTCGAGCTGGGCGAGGAAGGGCGTGTAGGTCGCGGCGATCAGGAGATAGATCGCGGCATGGTCGAAGCGGCGCAGGATCCATTTCGCCGGCCACGAGACCGGCCACAGATTATAGGCCAGCGAAACCGAGAGCACGGTGAGCAGCGACACCACGTAGAACACCGCGGCGACATATTCGCCCGGGCCGGAGTGGAAGGCGGCCAGGGCCAGGAAAGTCGAGCCGGCGGCGATCGCCAGCACGATGCCCACCGCGTGAACGATGCCGTCGGCGATCATTTCGGCGCGCGAATAGTGCCAGCGCCCGACAAAGGGGATCTCAAGCTTTGTATCTGGATGCGCGTCGTTCATGAATGATCCTGCAACGCCTAATCTGGGCAGTCGCGGACCAGTATTTCAAGCTTCGGTTGCGGTTTTGCGACCAAAGCCGCGCGTCCTTTCGACGCAAAGAACGCCCTAAAGCGCGTCGCGCTGGACCGGATTGAGGCGACGCGCTCTAAGTTTTTGTTTTGATGCATGTCGTTGTCCCAGAACCGCTGCACACTTCTGGGCGACATGCATTGGTCAGCGAGCAGCCAATGGCTTCTTCACGGTTTTCAGCAACGCGCGCTGGATGAGCTCGTTGCCGGCGACGACCTCGCCGCTGTCCAGCATGCCCTGTCCGCCATCCATGTCGGAGACGAAGCCGCCGGCTTCGCGCACCAGAAGGATGCCCGCGGCGACGTCCCAGGACGACAGGCCGGTCTCCCAGAAACCATCCATGCGTCCGGCCGCAACATAGGCAAGGTCGAGCGCCGCCGAGCCCAGGCGGCGGACGCCGGAGACTTCGGCCATGACGTTGCGCAGCTCGATCAGGAAATTGCCGTGCTGGCCGCGGCCGAGATGCGGCACGCCGCAGCCGATCACCGCGTCGGTCAGCTTGGAGCGGCCGGCAACACGCAACCGCCGGTCGTTCATGAAGGCGCCGCCGCCGCGCTCGGCCGTGTAGAGCTCGTCCATCGCCGGATTGTAGACGACACCGGCGACGATCTGGCCCTGGCGCTCGAGCGCGATCGACACCGAGAAGAGCGGAATGCCGTGCAGGAAGTTGGTGGTGCCGTCGAGCGGATCGACGAGCCAGCGGTGCTGAGCGTCCTCGCCTTCGACGGCGCCGCGCTCCTCCATCAGGAAGGCGTAGCCCGGCCGCGCCTTGGAAAGCTCGGCGAAGACGATCTCTTCGGCCTTGCGGTCGGCCTGGCTGACATAGTCGCCCGGTCCCTTCATCGAGACCTGCAGGTTCTGCACCTCGCCGAAGTCGCGCGACAACGAGCGGCCGGCCTTCATCGCAGCCTGGACCATGACGTTGAGGAGAGCGGAACGCGCCATTTTTTCTTCCTGCTTTCTTGCCGTTAATCCGCGCGGCGCACGTAGGTGATTTCGTTGGTGTCGACGATGATGCGCTCGCCGGCCGAGATGAAGGGCGGCACCAGCACGCGGATGCCGTTCTCCAGCACCGCCGGCTTGTAGGAGGAGGCGGCCGTCTGGCCCCGCACCACCGGGTCGGCCTCCGTAATGGCCAGCGTCACCTGGTCGGGCAGCGAAATGCCGATCGGGCGCTCCTCGTAAAGCTGCACCGTCACCATCATGCCGTCCTGCAGGAAGGCGGCGCGCTCGCCGACGAAATCTTTCGCCAGCTCAAGCTGCTCGTAGCTTTCGGTATCCATGAAGACCAGCGCGTCGCCCTGCTCGTAGAGGAACGAAAAATCCTTCAGGTCGAGCCGGATCTGCTCGACGGTCTCGGCCGAGCGGAAGCGCTCGTTGAGCTTGGTGCCGTTGATCAGGTTCTTCAGCTCGACCTGATTGTAGGCGCCGCCTTTGCCCGGCTTGACGGTGTTGGTCTTGACCGCCACCCAAAGCCCGCCATCGTGCTCGATGACATAGCCGGGACGGATTTCGTTGCCACTGATCTTGGCCATGATGAACTGATCCGGAATGAGATTTTTCTGGCGCGGGTCGCGCTTTGGCGCCTCCAAGACCACAAATTGCACGTAGTAGCAAGGGAGGGAGCCCAAGGCGGTCCGGACATGCTGTCCGTGACGCCATGCGTCAAGGCAGACGATTTGCCTTCTGCAGCGCCTGCTTGGTCTGATCGTCGTCGAGGCCCTGCAGGAAATCGTCCATCTGCGGATCGATCAGCCCGGCGCGGCGGGCGACGATGTACCAGGCGCCGGCAAGGATCAGGTCCGGATCGGTGCCGATGCCGCTCATATAGAGCTTGGCGAGACGGTTCTGGGCGGCGACGTTGCCGCCTTCCGCCGCCCGTTTCATCCAGGCAAAGCCCGATTTCAGGTCGCGCCCGCCGCCGCGTCCCTCGATCATCCAGGCGGCGAGGTCGATCTGCGCGGTGTCGTAGTTCTGTCTCGCGGCCTGTGCCAGGAGAAGACGCGCCTGGGCGTCGTCATGCGGCTTGCCGCCGACGCCATTGGCGTAGAGCTGCGCCAGCGCATATTGCGCATCGGCAAGTCCGGTGGCGGCGGCGCGTTCGTAATAGGCGGCGGCCTTGACAAGGCCGTCGTCGCCGGGATCCTGCTGGACGAGCAACTGGGCGAAGTTGAACTGGGCAAGCCGGTTGCCGGCCTCGGCCGCGGCCTGCATCAGCGCGAAAGCGGCCTTTTCGTCCTTTTTCACATAGCGGCCGTCCAGCAGCGCCAGCGCATATTGGAACTGAGCCTCCGGCACGCCCTGTTCGGCGGCCAGCGCATACCATTTCGCGGCCTCGGCTGGATTGAGCGGCACACCCAGCCCGCGCGACAGGATTTCGGCCACGAGCGTCTCAGCCGCCGGATCGCCGTTTTTGGCTCGCTCCATGGCGAGGTTGTAGGCGGTCTTGTAAAGCCCGCGCTGGAAGGCGCCGTAGGCGGCGTCCGGCTGCTTGGCGCCGAAGCGGTCGGGATTGACGGCGTCGGCCGATGGCGGCGTCATGGTCGCCGGTTGCGGCAAGGCGTTTTGGATCGGCTTATCGATATGCGCGCCGGTGCCGAACCTGTTCGGATCCGGCGCGCCGGCGTCCGGCGCGGCTGTGTCCGGTTTGCCCTTATCCGGCGTGCCCTTATCCGGCGTGCTTGCATCCGGCTTGGTTGCGTCGGGTGCGCTCTTGTCAGGTGCGCTCGTCTCCGGCCGCGGCTGCGGCAGGGGGACGGTCTCAGCCGCCATCGCGGCCTGCGCAAACAAGCCGGCCAGAACCGTCAGGCAAAGGCCACGCAGGCGCATGTCAGTCCTCGAAACGCGGCGCGGTTTCATCGAGCAACGCGTTGGCGGCGGCGATCGCGGCGCGCGGGTCGCGTCCGTCGGCAAAGACGGCGCTGGACAGCGCCACGAACTCGGCGCCGGTCGCGGCCACCGTCTCGACGGAGGCAAGCTCGGAGCCGGCCATGACGATGCAGGGGATCGAAATCATCTCCGCCCACCATTCGCCCAGCGCGAGGTTGCGGTGGTGCGGCTCCGGCTTGTTGTCATAGCCGAAACGGCCGAAGAACATATAGTCGGGCCGCTCCTCGCCGAGGCCCAGCGCCTCGTCGCGCGTCTTGGCGCCGCCGGCGCCGACCATCATCTTGCCGGCCACGCGCTCGATCGTCTCGGCGAGTTCCGCGGGCTTCACTTCGACATGGATGCCATCGGCCTGGACGCGCCCGGCGATGCGGCTGTCGCCGGCGATGATGACGGCGACGCCGGCACTTTGAGCGATCGGCACGATCCTTTCGGCGAAGGCCTGGAAGGAGGCATCGTCCATGCCGTTGTCGGGAAGGATCAACGAGGCGACGTCGCCACCGTCGAACGCCGCGCAGATTTGCTCCGCCGGCACGAGCGGCGGCGCGATCAGCACGATGCGGCAGCGGTTGGGAGGAGTTGCTTCGTTCATTGGCCTTCGATCCCGGTTTCGCCTATGCCGGGCGAAGATGGTTGCATTGCGGCATAGAGCAAAGGGAGCGGCTTGAACAGTCGGCTATGCGGCGGATGAGGACTGGACGAGCATCGTCACGCACGTCGATATCGGGCCGGCAATAGCGGCGCCGGCATTAATGACTATCCCCGCGGCGCTGTTCTGCGCTATGGCTTAATTCCCGCCTTCTCCAACCTTCCTTTGCCGATGTCAGGCCTGCTCAGCGACCCGTGGTTCTATGCTGCCGCCATTCCGGCGGTGATCCTTGTCGGCCTGTCGAAAGGCGGCTTCGGCGGCGCTGTCGGTTTCGTCGGCGTGCCGTTGATGGCTCTGACCATCCGGCCGGTTCAGGCGGCCGCCATCCTGCTGCCGATCCTGTGCCTGATGGACGTGGTTTCAGTGTGGACCTGGTGGGGCGTCTACGACCGCAGAATGCTGGTTGACATGATGCCCGGCGCCGTCACCGGCATCGGGCTCGGCTGGCTGACCGCGGCGTTGGTCACAGAGGAGATGGTGCGGCTGATCGTCGGCGCCGTCGCGCTGGTGTTCGTGCTGCGCTGGATCTACCTGCAGTTCCGTCACGGCGCCGATCATGTGGCGGAACCGAACCGCATTGCCGCCGCTTTCTGG
Organism: Mesorhizobium sp. CA12; assembly: GCF_020165255.1. Taxonomy (NCBI): domain Bacteria; kingdom Pseudomonadati; phylum Pseudomonadota; class Alphaproteobacteria; order Hyphomicrobiales; family Phyllobacteriaceae; genus Mesorhizobium; species Mesorhizobium sp. CA12. Next base: position 310,364 of record NZ_JAIUHT010000003.1, on the reverse strand, counting down.
GGCGCTGTCGCCGGCTTCACCAGCTTCGTCGCCCATGTCGGCGGCCCGCCCTTCCAGGTCTATGCGCTGCCGATACGGCTCGATCCGAAAGTGCTGTCGGGAACGGCGGCGATCTTCTTTGCCGCCACCAATGCGCTGAAGCTCATCCCCTATTTCGCGCTCGGCCAGTTCGACACCGCCAATCTCACCGCTTCGGCGGTGCTGATGCCGCTGGCGCCGCTGTCGACCATCGCCGGTGCGTGGCTGGTGCGCCGCATGCGGCCGGAGATCTTCTATCCGTTCACCTACGCCACCGTCGCGGTGGTCGCCGTCAAGCTGCTGTGGGACGGCATTGCCGGCCTGATGTGAGGCGCGTCGATATTCAGGTGAGGCCGGCCTGCAAATGGCGATTTCCTGCGCTTCCGGTGCTCACGTACTTAAAGTACGCTCCGCTCCGGTTCTCGGAAATCACCACTTTCGACTCGGCCTGACCTGAATCTCAACGCGCCTTCGGGCGAGCGCCTTAATGTCACGCAGCGCTCGGCACCATCTGGCGGTTGCCGCCGAAGGCGAGCGCGGCGCCCAGCGCGACCATCATCGCCATGCCGGCAAGAATGCCGACGTCGTGCAGAGTGGGCTTCAGCACCATGTCGGCGATGATCACCAGCATCACCGCATAATCGAGGCGCGCCCAGTTCATCATGCGCTGGCCGATGGAGAGGGCGGCCGGCGTCACGCCCTGCTCGGCGATCATGGCGCCCATGCGCTCGCCGGTCGGCTTGAAGATCAGCATGCCGATCGAGAAGGTCGTGGCATAGCCGACGAGGCCGATGACGATCCACAGGTCGGCAAAGCCGACCCAGAAGCCGCACATGATGAGGCCAAAGACCAGCGTCAGCATCGACATCGGCGCGAAGAACCGGCCGCCGAGCTGTCCGCTGGCGCGTATAGCCAGCAGCTTGTTCTCGATGTTGCCGGCGCGCTCGGCCAGCACGCCGAGCAGGAACAGCACGAAGCCGCCGCCGACCCACAAAATAGCCGAGACGACGTGAAGAAATTTAACGATCGAATACCAATCCATGGTTTGCTCCGGATATCCTGCCTGATTTCAAGCGGCGCGGATTTGCGCGCCGCCTTTGTGGAGCGGCCTTTTGCGTGGCGCGTGTTTCGGAACGATGCCGCGGCAGCAGCAAACATGTTACGGCGCCATGATCGGCGCCCGAAATCCGGTGCTCGGACGATCCGGGCGGCGAAGCCGCTGTCCTGTTCCGGCACAGGAACGCGCGTTCGCTTAAAAAATCGCCGCCGCGTTAAGGGTTCATTAAGCTTTACAGGCGTTTACTACACCCATCCAGTTTTGCTGGATTCTTACCGAGTGGTTGGAGCCACTTTGTTTGACGCCTCCCTGTTAAACTCCTGAGAGCCGCCTTATCCGCGGCTCTTTTTTTATCCGCTGCCGGCTGGCTGATGCCATCCGCTTGCGGATGGCCGGAAGCGGCCCGGCGTTAACCGTTTGTTAAACATGCGCTTGCCTTCATTGGCATCGAAGCGCATTTTCAAGCCTCAGTCATTTAGGGTGCGGGCCGCGTCGGCAAGGATGCCGAATCGGCTTGCGGCAGTGCAGGGGCGTATCGATGAACGAGCCTTCGAAGGGCAGCGCGAAAACCATAAAACTGGCGGAGCGCCGGGTTTTCTCCCAATCCTTCAAGCCGCTTTACCAGGAAGGCATGGGGCTGGTCGAACAGGCCGCCGAATATCTTGATGGCAAGGGCAGGCTCGAAGCCAAGAAATTGTCGCGCACGGCGGCGACGCTCTATGCGGCCGAATCGATGCGGCTGACCACAAGGCTTATGCAGGTCGCCTCCTGGCTGCTTTTGCAGCGGGCGGCGAATTCCGGCGAGATGACGCGCGACCAGGTGGCTTCGGAGAAATCCAAGGTGCGTCTCGACACCGCCTCCGCGCATGACGAGGCGCTTGGCTGGAACGAGCTCCCCAAGGATTTTCTGGACCTCGTGACGCGCTCGCTGCGCCTGCAGTCGCTGGTGCGGCGCATGGACGAGGAAATCTATGGCGGCGTCATCAGCGAGACGCACGCGCCCGGTCGGCGTGCCAACCCGGTGTCCGACCAGATCAGCCTTTTGAATACGGCGTTCGCGCGCGGCTGAAACCGCGTTTGCAAAAAAACGATAGCGGTAGCGGCATATCCTTGATTGGGCGGTAATTTGGCCGTGGCTTTGGCTGCAGTTCAACGCTTGCGACTCCGGCCGCTCGTCGAACCTGCGGCAGCCATCGCCGTATTGAAGGCCATGCCGGCCTTCGCGGGAAAGATCACACTTGCCTTGAAGCGATAGGCCCCTAGTTGGAGCCGTTCGCCGCAGCCGGGTCGAGCCGAGCCGGTTCTGCAAGAAAACCACCGTCACTGTGACCAAAGCAGATTGCGAGGCTTGATCCCGTGCATTCGCCATTGGACCGCATCCCGGTATCGATCATCATCCCCAACTACAATTACGAACAGTTTCTAGGACGCGCCATCGACAGCGCGTTGGAGCAGGACCACCGAAATGTCGAGGTCGTGGTCGTCGACGACGCATCGACGGATGCATCGGTGGCCGTAATCGAATCCTACGGCGACAAAATCCGTCCGTGCCTGAGGCGCAGGAATGGCGGACATGCGGCTGCGTTCAATACCGGGTTCGAGGCGAGCACCGGGGAGATCGTCCTTTTCCTCGACGCCGACGACTATCTCTATCCGAACGCCGTTTCAGAGGTGTTGGACGAGTGGGATGCGGATGTCGCCCAGGCGCAATTCAGATTGCATCTCGTTGATGAGGACCAGCATATCAAGGATGTCTTTCCACCACCGGAACAGCCGTTCGATTCAGGCGACGTCGTGCCGGAATTGCTGCGCAAAGGGCGGTACCGTACGACGGTAACAAGCGGGCTGGCGTTCGACCGCGAAGCCCTGGAAACGATAATGCCGATGCCTGAAAGCGATTTCCGGCAAGGCGCCGACGGCTATCTCGCAACGCTGGCGCCGCTGCACGGAGAGGTGAAATCCATCGATACCTGCCTTGGCGCCTACCGCATCCACGGCTCCAATCATTCGATCTTTGCCGAAAAGCTTGCCGAGCGAGCGCGCTGGCGCGTGCAGCATGATTTCCGGCGCCTCGAGGCCTTGTCCGGCCGGGCGGCCGAGATCGGCTTGACCGTGCCGCCGGATGCCGGCCTTCGCGATCCAGTGCATCTGGAAGAGCGGCTGGCTTCGCTCTGCGTCGACGAGCCCCAGCATCCGGTCGCCACCGACTCCCGGCTGGGACTGGCAAGAGCGGGCGCCGCCGCCAGCCTGGAAATGAACGCATCCTGGCGGCGGCGGGCTGCTCTGGCGGCCTGGTTCCTTTGCATCGGAATCCTGCCGCGGCGCATGGGCAATGCAGTCCTGGCGTGGAAGCTGGTCGCATCGTCCAGGCCGGCATTTCTCACGCGGCTGTCGAAAACCATCCGCCGCGTGACGAATTAGGCATCTCGCTGTTTTACGGAAACGGCGCATAGCCGAGATTGCAATTGTTTCCGGTTTGTTCACATTTTGCTGGCATCGCTTGTCGCCACGGCTAGACTTGGCGCATGGGGGAAGCGATTCGCATCATCGGCATCGATCCGGGCCTGAGGCGCACCGGCTGGGGTATTATCGACAGCGTGGGCAATTCGCTGCGCTTCATCGCATCCGGCACGGTGCGGTCCGACGAGAAGGAGTCGCTGGCGACAAGACTCTGCCAGCTGCATGACGGCTTGGCCGAGGTGCTGCACCAGGCCATGCCACATGAAGCAGCGGTCGAGCAGACTTTCGTCAACAAGGATGCGACGGCGACGCTGAAGCTCGGCCAAGCGCGCGGCATCGCCATGCTGGTGCCGGCGCGCGCCGGGCTGGTGGTCGCCGAATATGCGCCCAATGCGGTCAAGAAGGCTGTTATCGGCGTCGGCCACGGCGAGAAGAAGCAGATCCACATGATGGTGAAGGTGCTGATGCCGAAGGCTGTCTTCGACACCGACGACGCCGCCGACGCTCTGGCCATCGCCATCTGCCATGCGCATCACCGCCCGAGCACAGCCTACCGCATGGCCGCGCTGGCGTGAGGGGACAATCATGATCGGCAAGCTGAAAGGCACGTTGGACGAGATCGACGAGGATAGCTGCCTCATCGATGTGCACGGCGTCGGCTATGTCGCCCATTGCTCGGTGCGAACGCTGGCCGCGCTGCCCTCGCCCGGCGAGGCGGTGGTGCTGTTCATCGAGACCTATGTGCGCGAGGACATGATCCGGCTCTATGGCTTCCAGACCGGGCTGGAGCGCGAGTGGTTCCGCCTTCTGATGAACAATGTGCAGGGCGTCGGCGCCAAGGTGGCGCTGGCCATCCTATCGACGCTGGCGCCGGCCGACCTCGCGAACGCGATCGCGCTGCGCGACATTGCCATGGTTTCCAGAGCGCCAGGCGTCGGCAAGAAGGTGGCGGAACGCATCGTCACCGAACTGCGCACCAAAGCGCCGGCCTATGCGGGCGCGGCCAGCGGTACGATCGGGCTCAAGCAGGAGCTTGGCGAAGGTGTCGCGGCCGCACCGATCACCGATGCGGTCTCGGCGCTCGTCAATCTCGGCTATTCGCGAGACATCGCGGCGAACGCGGTTGCCGCGGCGCTGAAATCAGCCGGCGAGGGTGCCGACGCTTCGAAGTTGATCCGCTTCGGCCTGAAGGAACTGGCGCGGTAAGTCTGTGAAACTCAGCGCCCGGATTGACTTCCAGAATAGTTTGGTTTCTTAAGTGCGCTTCTTTTTGCATGAGTAATCGACATGTGCCTTTTTGCGATCAATATCGAAGTGAACTCAGGATCGGTCGCGGCCGAGTCCGAACGTCGCGCGCGCTTGCGGCATTGTCGAAGATAGCTTCACACAGCAATCCACTCGTCAGGCCGCTTCATCGGGAGCGGCCTTTTTATTTGGAGCGAGCAATGTTCCCGGTAATCGAAACCGTAGCCGATGTTCTGCCGCACATTCAGGGGAACATCGGTTTCTTTCTGACCCGCTTCGATGACTATGACGTTATCGAATATGGATTTGTGGGCGACGATACGTTCCGCAGCCCGATGGCGCTTGAATGCCGTGGCTTGAAGTTTGACAAGGACGGGCGACTCATTGCCCGGCCGTTTCACAAATTCTTCAACCTTGGGGAGAGGCAGCGTCCGGAAGACATCGACTGGACAGTACCTCATGTCGTTTTGTCGAAGCTCGATGGCTCGATGGTTCACCCCTGCGTCGTTCGCGGTGAACTCGTGTTCATGACCCGAATGGGCGTCACGGCGCAATCGAGCGCCGCGTTGAAGCATGCCGACGAGGACATTCGCAGCCTCTCGAAATGGGCCGTCGAAGCAGGCATCACGGCGCTGTTCGAGTTCACGTCGCCCGAAAACAGGGTCGTCATCGCCTATGATCAGCCGTCGCTGACGCTGCTGGCCGCTCGTGACAACCGGACCGGGCGCTACTCAACCCATCAGGAGCTTCAATCGCTGGCCGATCAATTCGACGTGCCGCTGATCCCGTCGCTTCAGATGACGACTCCGACAAGGGATTTCGTTACGATTGCCCGAAGCGAAGAGGGCATCGAAGGCTATGTCATTGCCTTCGATGACGGTCATAGACTCAAACTCAAGACCGCATTCTATGCTTTACGGCACAAGGCGCTGTCTGGTCTTGCTTATGAAAAAAATATCCTTGCATGGGTGGCGGAAGGTGCTGTGGACGATGTGGTTCCGCTCCTTGCAGCCGACCTTGCCGAAGAGTTGAAAGCCTATCAGTTTGTGGTGGTCAGCGGGCTCAACAGGCACGTCGCCAATCTTGCAGCGTTCGTCGCCGAGTACTCTGGCCGGGAGCGGAAGGAATTCGCGGCGGCTGTCAGCTCCAATCTCGATAAGAGACTCCAGGGAGCCGCTTTTGCCATGTTCGATGGAAAAGACGGCAGCGAAGTGCTTAGGAAACAACTACTGTGGGCCAGCTACGGTGAGTCGCGGCTCGAGAGCATTCGCGATCTCTACGGGATGTCATGGAAGTCTCCTGCCGTGACCATCGAAGTCGGTTGACTGAAAGCGTTTGGCAATGCTCTGATTCAGGACGAGGATGGATTTGTGAACGACCGCCTCATTGCTCCCGACAAGCGCGGCGAGGATGCCGACCAGACGCTGCGGCCGCAGTCGCTCGATGAGTTCGTCGGCCAGGCGGCGGTGCGCGCCAATCTCAAGGTCTTCGTCGATGCCGCCAAGAGCCGCGGCGAGGCGCTTGACCATGTGCTGTTCGTCGGGCCGCCTGGGCTCGGCAAGACGACGCTGGCGCAGATCATGGCGCGCGAGCTCGGCGTCAATTTCCGCTCGACCTCGGGTCCGGTTATCGCCAAGGCCGGCGATCTCGCCGCGCTGCTCACCAATCTCGAGGAGCGCGACGTCCTTTTCATCGACGAGATCCATCGCCTCAATCCGGCGGTCGAGGAAATCCTCTATCCGGCAATGGAGGATTTCCAGCTCGATCTCATCATCGGCGAGGGGCCGGCGGCGCGCTCGGTCAAGATCGACCTTGCCCGTTTCACGCTGGTCGCGGCAACGACGAGGCTCGGCCTGCTGACCAATCCGTTGCGCGACCGTTTCGGCATTCCGGTCCGGCTCAATTTCTACACGGTCGAGGAACTGGAGCAGATCGTGCGCCGCGGCGCCCGTATCCTGTCGATGCCGCTCGGCGACGATGGGGCGGTGGAGATCGCGCGCCGCGCGCGCGGCACACCGCGCATCGCCGGCAGACTGCTGCGCCGGGTGCGTGATTTTGCTTCGGTCGCCGGGGCCGGTCATGTCGACAGGAGGATCGCCGACGAGGCGCTGACCAGGCTGGAGGTCGATGCGCTCGGCCTCGACGCGCTCGATCGCCGCTATCTGTCGATGATCGCGCGCAATTTCGGCGGTGGCCCGGTCGGCATCGAGACGATCGCGGCCGGGCTCTCCGAGCCGCGCGACGCGATCGAGGACATCATCGAGCCTTACCTGATCCAGCAGGGCTTCATCCAGCGCACGCCGCGCGGCCGCGTGCTGACCGCCAACGCCTGGCGCCATCTCGGCCTCGACCCGCCGAAGGATATCGCCCAGCAGCAGATCAGCCTGTTTCAGGAAGAGTAACGCAGATTTGTTCGCCGTTTCGGCGGCGCGATGGCCCATCTGCGCAGAATCTGCGCGCCTCGGCCCGACTGAGGGCGCAATTGCATCCTTTAAGATAGGCTATCTGACGCAATCCTAGGGCTTGGGGCGACCTATGATCACCAGACGCGCTTTCCTGCGCCTTGTCGGCGGCTCGGCCTTCGCCATGGTGTCGCTCAGCGCCTATGCGGTCGGCATCGAGCCGATGCTGCTCACCCATGTGAAGCGCTACACATTGACGCCGCCGCACTGGCCGGCCGGGCTCAAGCTGCGCGTCGTGGCGCTTGCCGATATCCACTCCTGCCGGCCCTGGATGACACCGGAACGGATCGCAGCGCTTGCCGAGGAGGCCAACGCGTTGCAGCCGGATCTGATCGTGCTGCTCGGTGACTATACCGCCGGGACAAAGCTGGTGACGGGCCGGGTGCGGGTGGAGGAGTGGGCCGAGGCATTGTCGGGGCTGAAGGCACCGCTCGGCGTGCTGTCGATCCTCGGCAATCACGACTGGTGGACCGATTTCTTCGCCCAGCGAGCGGAAGCCGGCCCGACCCAGTCGCGCAAGGCGCTCGAGCATGTCGGCATCCCGGTGCTGGAAAACGACGTCGTGCGGCTGGAAAAGGACGGCCATGGTTTCTGGATCGCCGGGTTAGCCGATCAACTCGCGCTGCTGCCGAACAAGGCCAAGGGACGCGACAGTTTCCAGGGCTTCGACGATCTCCCGGGCACCTTGGCCAAGATCCAGGGGAGCGAGCCGATCATCCTGCTTGCACATGAACCGGACATCTTTCCGAAGGTGCCCTGGCGGGTATCGCTCACCTTGTCCGGGCACACGCATGGCGGACAGGTGCGGCTGTTCGGCTATTCGCCGGTCGTACCTTCGGACTATGGCAATCGCTTCGCCTACGGCCATGTCGTGGAGAATGACCGCAACCTGATCGTGTCGGGCGGGCTGGGCTTCAGCATTCTGCCGGTTCGTCTCGGGGTGCGGCCGGAGATGCTGCAGATCGATCTGGGCTGAGGCGTGTCGCCCCGGCCCGCTGCCTCAGCGCAGCGACCTGATCACCTCCATCACGTCCGGCTCGGCCTTCTCGCCGTCGAAGGCGTCGATGACGCCGAAGGCGCCGCCATAGCTCCACACCGACCAGGAAAAGCCATGCGCCTCGGCGCGGGCGATCATGTCGTGCACATAGGCGGCGCGGTATGCGGCCGGCATGACGAAGCCGTTGCCGTATTCCTTGCGGATCATGCCGAATTCACCGAGCGTGATGTCCTGCGGCTTGATCCCGTTGGCCTTCGCCCAGGCGTCGACCGTCGCGAACGGCGCATCCATCACGCCAAGCAGCTTTTCAGGACTGTCCGTCGTCGCCACCTGCTCGTCGAGATAGCTAAGCAGGCCGCTTTGCCGCGCCCAGGGCGCCTCGGCCCTGATCCGGTCGCGGATCGCGTCCAGCGCCATGTCGAGTTGCGCCTTCGGGACAGCCGTCAACGGATAGGGCAGGCCGGTTGCGTAGGGGATGAAGTCGCCGGCCCAGCTTGCGCCCTGATGCGTCAAAAGGAACGGGTCGTAGGAATGGAAGGTCCAGATGATGTTGTCATCGGCGATCGTCTTGGGGTCGATCCTGGCCAGCGACTCCGCGTTCGAATAGCAGCCGCCGCTCAGCACCAGCGTGAGCCTGGTGGCGGAGGCGCGCGCGGCGGCGAACAGCTGCTTCTGGCGGTCGGGCCAAAGGTTGGTGCCGTTCGCCTCGCAATCGGCCAGCGGCTCGTTCATCAGTTCCAGCGCGACAAGCTTCGGATCCTCCTTGGCCAGCGTCCGCGCCATCTTGCGCACCAGCTCGGCATAGGCATCGAAGACGGCCGGGTCATGCATCACCTCGCTCATACCGATCTTGCGGTTGCCCCCGGCGGGGATCAGATGCAGGTCGACGATCACCTTCAGGCCGGCACGGTTGATCATGCGCGCGGAGGCCAGCACGCTGGCATAGAGGTCGTCGCGAAGGGCCGTGGTGCGGTCCGAAAAAAAGGGCGAGGGATCGACCGGCATGCGCAGGAAATCGAGACCGGCGCTCTTGAGCGCCTTGAGGTCGTCCTCCTTAAGGAACTTACGCCATTCCGGGTAAGGCAGGATTGCCTGGCGCTCGCCCCATCTGTCCTCGACCGGCCAGGTGACCCACTGGTCGAGATTGAGGCCGCGCTTCATCGAGAAGGTCGCCGCTGCGGCGGGCAACGCGAATGGGCCAAGCGCAAGCAGCGCGGCCATCAAGGTCTTGATCATCGTGCCCAACAATGCCATCCCGTTCCCGCGCGAAAACAGTGCGTGTCGCCTAAAAGTGTGCAGCGGTTTGGGACAACGACACGCACAGAAAAATGCCTAAAGCCCGAGGGCTTTAGGTGCCTGTTCGGGCCTGAAAAGGAAAGCGCGATGGACGATCATGGTGAATCGGCGGCGCTCGGCGCCGGGCTTTCCGGAGCGCTGACGGAGTTCGGCCACCGGCTGATGGCGAGGGTCTACTATGCCGACACCGATTTCTCCGGCGTCGTCTATCATGCGCGCTATCTCGAATTCCTCGAACGCGGGCGCTCCGACTATCTGAGACTGACCGGCGTCCACCACACCGAACTCCTGGACGGCAAGCATGGTGAGCGCATCGTCTGGGTGGTGCGGCGCATGGAGATCGACTTCCGTTCGCCGGCGCGTATGGACGATATCCTCACCATCGACACGCGCACCGACGATATTTCCGGCGCCCGCATCTTCATGGGCCAGCAATTGAAGCGTGGCGGCGATGTGCTGGTCGAGGCCAAGGTCGAAGCGGCGATCGTCGGCGAAAGCGGCCGGCCAAAGCGTTTCCCAAAGGAATGGATCGCGGCTTTCATGCCGAAGGCAAAAGCCTGAAGCTTCCACCCGAGGCCCATCTTGAAGGCTTCAACCGGACGGCTCCGGTTGCCGGCCGCCCCAGCCATGCGCGGCAATGCGTCGCGCCTGATCCCCTAACCCATCCTTAACCATAACGGTTCATGAAGGAATTGGCGAAGATTGGCGCAATCCGTGCGCCTTCCTTTCACCAATATTTGCCTCGAAAAGGCCGCGAAACGGTGCATTCGGGGCTATCCGCAAGCTTCTAGCTTCGCGCGATCGGACCAAAGGAATGCCCATGGGCCAGCCGCCAGCGATGCCCGGAAAATTTTAAGGACGTAAGTCATGGAAAATATCGCACTCGCCGAACCGGGCGCGCATCTGTCGCTCTGGGCCCTATTCATGCAGGCCGGCTGGGTGGTCAAGCTGGTCATGATCGGCCTGCTCTGCGCCTCGATCTGGACCTGGGCGATCATCATCGACAAGCTCGTCGCCTATAGCCGCATGCGGCTGGCGCTCAACCGCTTCGAGCAGGTGTTCTGGTCGGGCCAGTCGCTGGAGGATCTCTACCGCACGCTGGCCGATCGCAAAACCACCGGCATGGGCGCGATCTTCGTCGCCGCCATGCGCGAGTGGAAGAAGAGTTTCGAAAAGGGCGCGAAATCGGCGCTGGCGCTGCAGACCCGCATCGACAAGGCGATGGACCTGGCGCTGACGCGCGAGATGGAGAAGCTGGAGGGTCGCCTCGGCTTCCTCGCCACCACCGGCTCGGCCGCACCGTTCATCGGGCTGTTCGGCACCGTCATCGGCATCATGACTTCGTTCCAGGCGATCGCCGCCTCGAAGAACACCAGCCTTTCGGTTGTGGCGCCCGGTATCGCCGAGGCGCTGCTCGCCACCGCGATCGGCCTGCTCGCGGCCATTCCCGCGGTCATCGCCTACAACAAGCTGTCATCGGACGCGAACAAGCTCGGCATGCGCATGGAAGGGTTTGCGGACGAGTTCTCCGCCATACTCTCGCGCCAAATCGATGAAAAAGTAGCGCAGAAGGGCTGAGGATCGATCATGGGGATGTCTGCTGCAGGCGCAAGTGGCTCGGGGCGGGGCGGGCGCGGCCATAGGCGGCGTGGCCGTCACCATGCCCTGATGTCCGAGATCAACGTCACGCCGATGGTCGACGTGATGCTGGTGCTGTTGATCATCTTCATGGTCGCGGCGCCGCTGCTCACCGTCGGCGTTCCAATCGACCTGCCGGACACGCAGGCCAAGGCGATGAATGTCGACACGCAGCCGATCACCGTCTCGATTGACTCGACGGGCAAGATTTTCCTGCAGGAGACCGAGATCCCGATCGAGGAGCTGGTAGCCAAGCTGCAGGCGATCTCGAAGACCGGTTACGACGAACGCATCTTCATCCGCGGCGACAAGGCGACCGATTACGGCACGGCAATGAAGGTGATGGCCCGCATTTCGGCGGCCGGCTACAAGAATATCGGCCTGGTCTCGCTGCAGGAACAGGATCAGTAGACGCCAAATGCGGACCGGCCTCACCTCATCGGTGATCTTGCATACGGTGGCGCTGGCCTTCGGGCTGTTCACGCTGTCGTCGCCACCTGCCATGCCCGCGGCCGACGTGGAGTCGGTGGCGGTCGACATTGTGCCTATGGAAGCCGTGCCGCAGACGCTGCAGGGTGACAAGAAGTCGGTGATGCATGAAAAACCGGCGCCGCTGCCGACCAAGCGGCCGGACGTCGTGCCCAATGCACAGAAGGTCGGCGAGAACACCGTCGACACCGATAAGCCGGTGACGGACGAAGCCAAGCCGAAGCCGGTCGAGAAAACGGCGGCGCCGCCGCCCGCGCCGACGCCGACCGAGAAGCCGTCGGTCGAGGACGTGCCGAAGCCGCAGGAAAAGCCGAAGCCGACCCCGGCGACGGAAGTCGCGCCGACTCCGACGCCGAAGGAAGAGGTCAAGCCCGAGCCGGTCAAGCAGACGGAGCCCAAGCCGACGCCGGCCAAGCAGCCGACACCGACGCCGCCGAAGGACACGACCGCCGCTATTTCGAAGGACGAGGTGAAGCCCGACGCCGTCGCCGAGGCGATCGCCCAGCAGCAACCCACCGACGAGGCCAAGCTTCCGGACTCCGCGCCTGCGCCGGAAGCGCGGCCGAAGCCGCAGCCGGCCCAGGCCGAAAGCGCCAAGGCGCCGGACCGCAAGGACGCCGACAAGCCGGTGAAGGAAGCGTCTTCCAAGCCGAAGTCGGACGACAAGCAGTTCAATGCCGATGAGATTTCCGCCCTGCTGGACAAGCAGAAGCCGTCCGGCGGCGGCGCCAAGCGCTCGACGCAGCAGGCCTCGCTCGGCGGCGAAAAGGACCAGGGCCAGAAGCTGTCGAAGTCGGAGGAAGGGGCCCTGCGCGATCAGCTTGCGGGTTGCTGGACCTTCCCGGCGGGCATGGAAGCCTCGGACGATCTCATCGCCGTGATCTCGTTCAACCTCGACGCCTCAGGCAAGCTGGACGGCCGGCCTGTCGTCGAGAAATCGAGCGGAAACCGCCAGGTCGACGAAAGCGCGGTGCGCGCTATCCAGAAATGCAACATGGCCGGCCTGCAGGTTCCTCCCGGAAAACAGGACATCTGGGCGCAGATCAAGGTCACTTTCGATCCGAGGGAAATGCTTGGCCTCTGAGGCCTGCCCTCCGCACAATCAGCGAAGAGAAGCGAGAAGATATGAAATTCACCCTCAAGCCGCTCCTGATGGTCGCGACAATAGCACTGGGTTCTATCGTTGGCGCCGCCGCGCCGGCATGGGCTCTCGTCGAGATCAACGTCAACAAGGGCAATGTCGAACCGCTGCCGATCGCCATCACGGATTTTCAGTCGAATGATGCGCTGGGCGCGCAGATCACCGAGATCGTAACCGCCGACCTGAAGCGCTCCGGCCTGTTCGCGCCGATCGACAAGAGCGCTTTCATCGAAAAGATTTCCGGCCCGGACGCCACGCCGCGCTTCGACGACTGGAAGGTGATCAACGCGCAGGCGCTGGTCACCGGCAGCGTCGGCAAGGAAGCCGACGGCCGCATCCGCGCCCAGTACCGGTTGTGGGATACGTTTGCGGGCCAGCAGATGGCGGGCGAGCAGTTCTTCGCCAACGACGCCAACACCAGGCGCGTCGCCCATATCATCGCCGACGCCATCTATGAGCGGATCACCGGCGAAAAAGGCTATTTCGACACGCGCGTCGTCTTCGTCGACGAGTCCGGCGCCAAGAACGCCCGCAAGAAGCGTCTCGCCATCATGGACCAGGATGGCGCCAACATACGCTATTTGTCGGACGGTCGCGCGATCGTTCTGACGCCGCGTTTTTCGCCGAACCGGCAGGAAATCACCTACATGTCCTATGAAAGCGGGCAGCCGAAGGTTTATCTGCTGCAGATCGAGACGGGACAGCGCGAGCTGGTGGGCAACTTCCCCGGCATGACGTTCGCGCCGCGCTTCTCGCCCGACGGCCAGAAGGTGATCATGAGCCTGCTGCGCGACGACGGCAACTCCAACATCTTCGCCATGGATCTGAGGAGCCGCTCGACGACGCGGCTCACCGATTCGACCGCGATCGACACTTCTCCCTCCTATTCGCCGGACGGCTCGCAGATCGTCTTCACCTCCGACCGCGGCGGCGGCAGCGGCCGTTCGCAGATCTATGTCATGGGCGCGGACGGCTCAAATCCGCACCGCATCTCGTTCGGCGACGGCGTCTATTCGACGCCCGTCTGGTCGCCGCGCGGCGATCTCATCGCTTTCACCAAGCAGAGCGGCGGCGAGTTCCAGATCGGCGTCATGAAGACCGACGGCTCGGGCGAGCGCATCCTGTCCTCCGGCTTCCAGCAGGAGGGTCCGACCTGGGCGCCGAACGGCCGCGTGCTGATGTTCTTCCGCGACTCCGCCGGCGGCCCCAAGCTGGTCTCGGTCGATCTCACCGGCCGCAACGAGCAGCAGATTCCGACGGCGAACTATGCTTCGGACCCGGCTTGGTCGCCGTTGCTTGAGTGAGGGGGGCGGGGAACTGAGGAATTGAGGAATTGAAGAATTGAAGAATTGAAGGATGGAGAAAGAGGGTAGCTACATAAAGCGCGCGAAGGATCTGGAGGTCTATAGGCGTGCTTATGCAGTTTCCCTCGAGGTCCATAGAGCCACACTCGTTTTCCCGAAAATCGAGCAATACGCGCTGGCTGACCAAATGCGTCGATCCAGCAAGGCGATCTGCGCCAATCTGGCTGAGGGCTTCGCCAAACAGACCCATTCCAGGCCCGAATTCGCGCGGTTCATCTCGATGGCTCTGGGATCGTGCAGCGAAATGGAAACGTGGATTTCTTACGCGTTTGATCTTGGCTACATCACGCAGCGGCAACGCGACGAATGGCTGCAAGCCTATGCCCACATCTATGGAATGCTGGTGAATCTAAGGGAGAGATTGAAGTGACCCTTTTCGCCAATTCTTCAATTCCTCAATTCTTCAATTCCCCTTTTTCACAACCCGGTCGCGTTTTGGCCGCATTTCCGCCTAGGGTCCGCGCGCAGTGTCGCCCCTTCGTAAAGCGCGGGGCAAGCAGTCGCGGACGGCGGCTCGAAACCAAAAATTAACCGTGTTTCTTGAATGCCGGTTAACCCAAACGTGGTTACTGGGTGATCAACGAAATCACTCATATGCGAAGGAGAGGCGGCATGGGCCGTATCGCAGCACTTACCAGAAACCCAGCGATGATCGCTCTCGTGATGGCGCTCGCCATTACCGGTTGCGCCTCGAAGAAGACCCCGAACAGCGCGGCCGATCTCGGCCTCAACGGTGCCGGCGCCGCCACGCCCGGTTCGGCGCAGGACTTCACCGTCAACATCGGCGACCGCATCTTCTTCGATACCGATTCCTCGTCGATCCGCGCCGATGCGCAGACCACGCTGGCCCGCCAGGCGCAGTGGCTGAATCAGTACCGCCAGTATGCGATCGTCATCGAAGGCCATGCCGACGAGCGCGGCACGCGTGAGTACAATCTGGCACTGGGCGCCCGCCGCGCCGCCGCCACCCGCGACTTCCTTGTCTCCAAGGGCGTCTCCGCCGGCCGCCTGAAGACGATCTCTTACGGCAAGGAGCGTCCGGTCGCGGTCTGCGACGACATCTCCTGCTGGTCGCAGAACCGCCGCGCCGTCACCACGCTTTCCGGCGCCGGCTCCTGACGCATGATACCGAAGATCGGGGTCGATTTTCGGTAACGGCGCTCGGCGTCCCAGGCGACAAAAATACAACATCCCAAAAATGAAAGGCGGCCTCAGGGCCGCCTTTTTCCTTTGCAACAAACCGAAACAAAATTTGGCCGAAGTCTCGCGTCCTGCTATGAGCGCGAGGGCGCTTCCTCCCTTGTTTGATTTGGAAAGGCGCATCAGGCCAACACCCACCGCGAGAGACAGAATGCACTTCAGAACGGTCCTGAGCGGCACGCTTGCGCTGCTGCTCGTATCAAGCCTCCCAAGCCTTGCCGCGCCGGCCGACAGTGCCGGGCCGGCCGCCGACAGCGGGTTCACCTTCCATCTGCCCACGCTCGGCATCTTCGGCGACAAGAAGAAGCCGGAACAGGCGCAGGTCGCACAACAGGAGGGCGGCGCCGGCGTGACTGGTTTGGAAGACCAACTGCGCCAGCTGAACGGCAAGATCGAGGAGATGAATTTCCAGATCCTGCAGATGCAGGAACAGATCCGCAAGCAGCAGGAAGACAATGAGTTCCGTTTCCAGCAGCTGGAGGGCCAAGGAGGCGCCAAGCCGGCCGGGCAGAAGAAATCGGAAGCCGCGCCCCAGGACAACAATAACGGCAACACCAATCTCGGCGATGCCGGCACCGGTCAATCCGGCACCGGCGACGCCGGAGCCGACAATAGCGTTGCCCAGGCCCCGGCGACGCAGCCGCCGGCTGGCACCGGTGCGCAAAACGGCGGCAAAAGCGTTGGCGACGTCATCGTGGAATCGCAGACCGGCGATCCCGGCAAGCTGATCACCGGCGCGCCGCCGAAGAATTTCGGCACCATCACCGTCGACAAGAACGGCAACGTGGTCAATGCCGAGACCGGCCCGCAGGCCAGCGCGCCGGCGGAAGCTTCCGCGCCCACGGCAAGCGCTCCTTCCGCCGAAACGCCGGCCAAGAAGAGCAAGTCCGGCGGCACCGAAGTGGCGGCACTGCCGTCGACCAACAATCCCGACGAGCTCTATCGCAATTCCTACCAATTCATCCTGTCGGGCGATTATCCGACCGCCGAGCAGGGTTTTCGCGACCATATTTCCCGCTTCCCCAAGGACGCCAAGGCGGCTGATGCGCATTACTGGCTAGGCGAGTCGCTGCTCGGGCAGCAGAAATACCGTGACGCGGCCGAAGTCTTCCTCGCCGCCAGCAAGGACTATCCGAAGGCGAAGAAGGCGCCCGACATGCTGCTCAAGCTCGGCGTTTCGCTGGTCGGCCTGAAGCAGAACGACGTCGCCTGCGCCACCTTCAGTGAAATCGGCAAGCGCTATCCCGATGTTTCCGGCGCCCTCAAGGAACGCATCAAGCAGGAAAGGGCCCTGGCGTCGTGCTGACGCCCGACAGCAAACCTGACCTTTTGGACTGCCTTTTCTCCGACCTGGATCTTTCGACCGGCGCCATTGCTGCCGTGTCCGGCGGCAGCGACTCGACCGCCCTTCTCCTTCTCCTCAAAGATCACCTCGACCGGACGGCATCGGCCGCCAGGCTGCTCGCGGTGACCATCGATCATGGCCTGAGGCCGGACTCGGCCGCTGAGGCGCGGCTCGTTCAACGCTTCTGCGCCGAGCGCGGCATCGCGCATCGCATTCTTGCCTGGCGCGGCGACAAGCCCGCGACCGGTCTGGCGGCCGCCGCGCGCGAGGCGCGCTACCGGCTGCTTGCCGAAGCTGCCGGCGCCGAAGGCATCAAGCTGATCCTGACCGGCCACACTGCCGACGACCAGGCTGAGACGGTGCTGATGCGGCAGGCGCGCGACGATGAGGGCCGGGGCCTCGCCGGCATGGCGCCCGCCACGCTGTTCGACTGGCGGACATGGATCGTCCGGCCGCTACTTGGCACAAGGCGCGCGGCACTGCGCGAGATGCTGCGGGCTCGCGACATCGGCTGGATCGAGGATCCGACCAATGCCGATGCCCGCTTCGAGCGGCCGCGCGTGCGGGCGAAGCTCGCTCAGGGCGACGGCGAACAGCGTGTCGCGCAGGCGCTGGCACGAGCGGGCCAGGCGGCTCTCGAGCGCCGGGAAATCGGCCGCCGCGCCGCCATGCTCATCGACGCCTTTGCCGGCAGGCCGGTTCCGGGCCTCATCCGCCTCGATCGCAAGTTTGCCGGACATGAGGATGGCCAAGCCGCCATCCATGCGCTGCGCATCCTGTTGGCCACCATCGGCGGCGTCTCGTTTCTTGCCGACGAGACGCGCTGCGCTGCGCTGCATTCGCGCCTGCGGTCCGCTCCGTTTCGCGCCACATTGTCGCGGACGGTTATCGACGCGCGACGAACCGGCATTTTCCTTCGGCGCGAGAACCGCGACCTGCCTGCAGCCGCGCCACCGCAGCACAACCGGCTCTGGGACAATCGGCGGCGCATCACTTTGAAAGACGGGCCTGGCGATTTGGTGATCGCGCCGCTGGGGGCTGCCGCCGCCGGGAAAGCGCCCTTGAGTGAGGATATCCCGCCGAGCCTTTCGCGCGCCGCGCTTGCCGCGGAGCCCGCGCTGTGGTCCGCCAGCGAATGCCTTGGTTTTGCGGGCGGCAATGCCGGCTCGCGATCGGTCTCGATCGCTCCGGCGGTGGCTCCTTTCGAGCGCTTCCTGCCGTCCTTCGACATCGAGCCCGCCGCCGCCGCGGCGGCCCTGGTCGGCGCGCCGCCGTTGCCGGCACTGCCATTCCGCCGCCATGATGGTGGTTGAGGGTGGGCGAAAGCTTAACCGATACGTGCTGTTCTGCTTGGCAAGGGGGGGCGCTCTCCCTATGTTAGGCCCAAGCTAATCCATCATCGCGGGTCCGCGCGCGGACGCCAACGGGACAATAGATGAATCCGAATTATCGCAACCTCGCGCTCTGGGCGATCATAGCGGTCCTGCTCATAGCCCTGTTCAATCTTTTCCAGACGCCGCAGACGCGCGGCGCCACCACGGATATCGCCTATTCGCAGTTCCTGCAGGACGTCGCGTCGGGCCGGGTCAAAAGCGTGACCATCGCCGGCGCCCGCATCTTCGGCAACTACACGGACAACGCCAACGGCTTTCAGACCTATTCGCCCGGCGACCCGTCGCTAGTCTCCAGGCTGCAGGACAAAAACGTCACCATCACCGCAAAGCCCGAGACCGACGGCTCCAATTCGCTGTTCGGCTATCTGATCTCGTGGTTGCCGATGATCCTGATCCTCGGCGTGTGGATATTCTTCATGCGCCAGATGCAATCGGGCTCCGGCCGCGCCATGGGCTTCGGGAAGTCGAAGGCCAAGCTTTTGACCGAGGCGCACGGCCGCGTCACCTTCCAGGACGTCGCCGGTGTCGACGAGGCCAAGGAGGATCTCGAAGAGATCGTCGAGTTCCTGCGCGATCCGCAGAAGTTCCAGCGCCTCGGCGGCAAGATCCCGCGCGGCGTGCTCCTGGTCGGCCCGCCCGGCACCGGCAAGACGCTGCTCGCCCGCTCGGTTGCCGGTGAGGCCAACGTGCCGTTCTTCACCATTTCCGGCTCGGACTTCGTCGAGATGTTCGTCGGCGTCGGCGCAAGCCGTGTGCGCGACATGTTCGACCAAGCCAAGAAGAACGCGCCCTGCATCATCTTCATCGACGAAATCGACGCGGTCGGCCGCCATCGCGGCGCCGGCCTCGGCGGCGGCAATGACGAACGCGAGCAGACGCTGAACCAGCTGCTGGTCGAGATGGACGGTTTCGAGTCCAACGAGAGCATCATCCTCATCGCCGCCACCAACCGACCCGACGTGCTCGACCCGGCGCTGCTGAGGCCCGGCCGTTTCGACCGCCAGGTCGTGGTGCCGAACCCCGACATCGTCGGCCGCGAGAAGATCCTCAAGGTGCATGTGCGCAACGTGCCGCTGGCGCCCAATGTCGACCTCAAGGTGGTTGCGCGCGGCACCCCGGGCTTTTCCGGCGCCGATCTGATGAACCTCGTCAACGAATCCGCGCTGATGGCGGCGCGCCGCAACAAGCGGCTCGTCACCATGGCCGAGTTCGAGGACGCCAAGGACAAGATCATGATGGGCGCCGAGCGTCGCTCGTCGGCTATGACGCAGGCCGAGAAGGAGCTGACCGCTTATCACGAGGCCGGGCACGCGATCCTGGCGCTCAACGTGCCGTCGGCCGATCCGCTGCACAAGGCGACCATCATCCCGCGCGGCCGCGCGCTCGGCATGGTCATGCAGTTGCCGGAAGGCGACCGCTATTCGATGAGCTACAAGTACATGATCTCGCGGCTTGCGATCATGATGGGCGGCCGCGTCGCCGAAGAGTTCAAGTTCGGCAAGGAGAACATCACGTCGGGCGCCTCCTCCGATATCGAGCAGGCGACCAAGCTGGCGCGCGCCATGGTCACGCGCTGGGGCTTCTCCGACAAGCTCGGCCACGTCGCCTATGGCGACAACCAGGAAGAGGTCTTCCTCGGCCATTCGGTGGCGCGCACCCAGAACATCTCGGAAGAGACGGCGCAGATCATCGACGCGGAGGTGCGGCGCCTGATCGACGATGCCTATTCGACCGCCAAGACCATCCTGACCAAGAAGAAGAAGGAATGGATCGCGCTCGCCGAAGGACTGCTCGAATACGAGACGCTGTCCGGCGACGAGATCAAGCAGCTGATCGCGGGCAACAAGCCCGCCCGCGACCTCGGCGACGACACCCCGCCCAGCCGCGGCTCGGCCGTGCCGAAGGCCGGCACCGGCGGCCGCCGCAAGAAGGGCCCCGAGCCCGAGGGCGGCATGGAGCCGCAGCCGTCAAGCTGAGGTGGTGCGCGAAAGACTGATCGAGAAACGCCGCGGCTTGCTCCGCGGCGTTTTTGTTTGCATTGGAGACAAGACAAGGCTTCCCTCGTCCTGGCGCGTAGATATCGCCCAACAGCAGATCCCAGATACTCCCGAGGATGATGGCTCAACGTCTGCGGGAAAAACGGTGAACCGCTTTATCCGCCGTATTTGATTTTTATGATTCAGCTTTCAGCCGCGCATTGCAGAGGCTGTAGTAACCGCCGCCTTTCTGGATCCAGCGAAGGCCGTTCAACGTACCCGCTTCCTTGTTGTTGTGGTAACCCTGCAGGCAGGTCTTCATCCGGGCCTTAGCGGGCTTTTCGGTCTTGAACTCGGCGGCGAGGGTGGTTGGGAATGTCACGCCCGCCGGCGCTACCGTGGGGACGACCGCCGCGCTGGTTTCCGTTTTCTGCTGCTCCGCGGATGTGACCGGATCCGCGCTGACGCTCTCCGCGGCGGACGTCGCGCATTTCTCCTTGCGGAAAGCGGCCCAGTCCATGCCGTTCAGAGTGCCGCCTTCCTTGGCCGCCCGATAGGTCTCGCTGCATTCCTTCATCGTCAGCGCGCTCGCAGGTGAGGCGTTCCAAGCGACCAATGCCGTCACAGCCAACGCCGCCAATTTCAAACTGAACATTGAGACCCTCCTGATTGATGATAAGTTGGACATCTTTTGTATACTGTTTGTTCTCTATATGTTCAACCGGAATCTTTGCGAGCTCCCGACAAAACCTGGCGATGGGCAGTGTGGGCAAATTGACGATGCCGACAGTCCCGCCATATGCAGATGCGAGCAAGGCAGCGGGCGTCTTCGCCTGCAACAAAAGGCCCGCGCATCTTGCGACGCGCGGGCCTTTTCCCTTCGAATAATTAGGCGATCAGCTCTTCAGCTTGGCGTTGCAGAGGCTGTAGAAGCCGCCGCCTTTCTGGATCCACTTCAGGCCGTTCAGCGTGTTGGCATCCTTGTTGGCATAGTACTGCTCGAGGCAGGTATGCATGCGGCCCTTGGCCGGGGTCTCGTTGGCGAATTTCGGCGAGATGGCGGCCGGGAAAGTGACGCCCTTCGGAGCCGTCACAGTCGGCTTGGCCGGTTCCTTCGTGAAAGTCGCCTCAGTCGGCGCAGGCACGGTGTCGTCATCGTCGGCACCTGCGCCGCATTCGGCCTTGCGGAAGTCGTTCCACTTCATGCCGTTCAGCTTGTTGGCGGTCTTCGCAGCCTGGTACTTGGTGCTGCACTCGGCCATGGTCAGGCCCTTGCCGCCATCGGCAGCGGCGGTCGAGGTCTTGGTCGTCGTGGCGGTTTTGGTGGCGGGGGCGGTGGCAGCCGCAGCGGTTGCGCCAGGGCCGCACTCGGCCTTGCGGAAGTCGTTCCACTTCATGCCGTTGAGCGTGCCGGCGGATTTTGCGGCCTGGTATTTGGTGCTGCACTCCTTGGAGCTCAGGCCCTTGGCCGCGTCGTCGGCAGCGGCGGCCGCCTTCGTCTTCTTGGCGGGCTTGGTGTCGGCGGCCTTCGTATCGGTCGCGGCCTTGGTGTCGGTCGCGGTGGCGTCGCTGCCGCACTGGGCCTTGCGGAACTGGTTCCAGGTCTGGCCGGCGAGCGTTCCCGCATCCTTGGCCGCGTTATACTTGGTGCTGCACTCGGCCATGGTCAGCGCGTTGGCCGGCGCCGCCAGGAACAAGGTTGCGACGGCGATACCCGTCAAAGCTGCAAGTCTATGAATAAGCATGGCGTTTTCTCCCTTGCTGCCGCCAATAAGTGTCCCTATGCCAAATCAATAGCTCTCAATGTCCGGTTGCGCCAGATGCTTCCGGCACAGGCGCTCTCACAAAGTGTGTTATTCGCGATAAGGTGATGAATTGCCTGCCGGTTCGCCGCCAGCCAGGCTTTGCCGGGAACAGGGCGCCGACAAGCCTCGCACCGGCAGGTATAGCGCTGCCACGTCAAAGGTGGTGAAAGGCTGTCGAATCGCTTGCATCGCCCGCTACAATGTTTTTCTAAGAATTGGTAATATACAATCACGAAATTTGATGATCGGATGCGGCTCAATTTGTGGCAAAACGGGCGGCTGAAAAACCGACGGGGACTTTGAGACACATGGCAGGTCAGTATTTCGGCACCGACGGTATCCGCGGACGCGCCAACAAATTTCCGATGACGGCCGAGGTCGCCATGCGCGTCGGCATGGCCGCCGGGCTCTCCTTCCAGCGCGGCAATCATCGACACCGTGTCGTGCTCGGCAAGGACACGCGGCTTTCCGGCTACATGATCGAGAACGCCATGGTGGCGGGCCTGTGCGCCGCCGGGATGGACGTGTTCCTGCTCGGCCCAATACCCACGCCCGCCGTCGCCATGCTGGTGCGCTCGCTGCGCGCCGACATCGGCGTGATGATCTCGGCCTCGCACAATCCTTACTACGACAACGGCATCAAGCTGTTCGGTCCCGACGGCTACAAGCTTTCCGACGAGATCGAGGAACGCATCGAAGGCATGCTCGACAAGGAAATCGAGCTGGCGCTCGCCGATTCCGACGGGCTCGGCCGCGCCAAGCGCGTCGACGGCGTGCATGACCGATATATCGAATTCGCCAAGCGCACGCTGCCGCGCTCGATGTCGCTTTCTGGGCTGAGGATCGTCGTCGACTGCGCCAACGGCGCGTCCTACAAGGTGGCGCCCGAGGCGCTGTGGGAGCTCGGCGCCGAGGTGGTGGCGATCAATGTCGAGCCGAACGGCTTCAACATCAACAAGGAGTGCGGCTCGACCCATCCGGCCGGCCTGCAGAAGAAGGTGCACGAGGTGCGCGCCGATATCGGCATCGCGCTCGACGGCGACGCCGACCGCGTCGTCATCGTCGACGAGAACGGCACCATCGTCGACGGCGACCAGATCATGGCTCTGATCGCCGAGTCCTGGCACCAGAGCGGGCGGTTGGCCGGCGGCGGCGTCGTCTCCACCGTAATGTCCAATCTCGGGCTGGAACGCTTTCTTGGCGACATGAAGCTGCAGCTGCACCGCACCAAGGTCGGCGACCGCTATGTGGTCGAGCACATGCGCGCGCATGGCTTGAATGTCGGCGGCGAGCAGTCCGGCCATATCGTGCTGTCCGATTTCTCGACCACCGGCGACGGCCTGGTCTCGGCGCTGCAGGTGCTGGCCTGCATCAAGCGGCAGAACCGGCCGGTCAGCGAATTGTCGAAGAAGTTCGAGCCGGTGCCGCAGCTTCTGAAGAATGTCCGCATCTCCGGCGGCAAGCCGCTGGAGGAAGCTCCGGTCAAGGCGGCCATCGAGGATGCGCGCAACCGGCTTGGCAAAGCCGGCCGCCTGGTGATCCGTCCCTCCGGCACCGAGCCGCTCATCCGGGTCATGGCCGAGGGCGATGATCCGCAGCTGGTCGAAGCGGTCGTCAACGATATCGTCGGCATCCTGCAGGACACCCGCAGCGCCGCCTGAACGCCGTCCCGCAGTTCCTCTAAGTCCGCAAGCCCGCCGCCAGGCGGGCTTTTTGTCGCCGGGCGAGCAGATCGGACAACGGTGTTCGCTCTAAAATTGTATAGATTCGTGGTTAATCGGTACGGTTAAACGGCTTTTAACCTTTGCAATTCATTATCCAAACCCGAGGTCAATCATCTTCGGGCGATGTCGTCCCGAGGCTTCTTAGGGGTGACAGAATGTTCAAGACAGCAAGAATGGCATTGCTTGCCGCGCTGTTCGCGGGGATAGCCGGACCGGCTCTCGCCGCCGATCTCGCGGAACCGCAAATCGAAGAAGCTCCACCGCCGGTAGTCGAACCGCAGCCGATTGATGTCGGCGGCTGGTATATCCGTGGCGACATCGACTATCACAAGTCGACTTTGCGTGGCATCGACTACATCACGTACGGACCACCGCCCGGCACCAACGATTTCGATTTCGGCAAGCTAAAGGGTGGCTTCTCGCTAGGCGGCGGTGTCGGCTACAAAGTCAACGACTACTTCCGTACCGATCTGACTGCCGACTATTGGTTCAAATCGAACTTCAACGGCCAGACCTCGGACCTCACCACGACATCAACCGAAGTGTCGAGGATGAGCGCCCTGCTGCTGCTCGCCAACGCCTATGTGGATATTGGCACCTGGCACGGCATCACGCCTTACGTCGGCGCCGGCATCGGCGGCGCGCACATCAAGTGGGACACGGTCCACGATCCGAACACCACCGAGACCAATCCGGGGTCATCCAACTGGCGCTTCGCCTACGCTCTCATGGCGGGCGCTTCCTACTGCCTGACCGACAGGGTGATCCTCGATGCGGGCTATCGCTTCACCCACATCCAGGGCGGCCGCATGTTCGAGTTCGATTCGACCAGCTCCGGGCCGGGGTTCGATCATGGCATAAACACGCATGAAGTGCGCGGCGGCCTGCGCTACCAGTTCGGCGGCAACAATGGCTGCGCCGCACCAGTGGTCGCCTATCAGCCGGAACCGGAACCGATCTACACCAAGTAATCGCTTCCTGAATCCTGGAATTTCAAAGCCGCCCGGCGCTAGCCGGGCGGCTTTCGTTTATGCGTCGCCGATAAATGTTGATTGAAATCAATTCGGTAACCGGCCGTTATCCTTAACCGCCACTTAACCACTATGGTTAACAATGGCTCCTTGAAACGGCGCCCGCGTTCGCGGCTGGCGCCAATTTCAGGAGCCGGGGACCATGATATCAAGATCGCGTATCGCGTCAGCGCTTGCCGCAATCATCCTGTTGCCGATGACGCCGGCGCTTGCGGCCGACTACGATCCGCCGATCTATGTCGACCAGGCGCCGGACTACCAGCCGGTCGAGATCGGCTCGGGCTGGTACCTGCGCGGCGATGTCTCGTATCTGGCGAACAAGAGCTTCAAGAACGGGGATTTCACCTTCCCGTCGACGATCGCCAGCGAAAGTTTTAGCGAGAGCGAGGACGCGTATTTCGCGAGCATCGGCTTCGGATATCATTTCAACGATTACCTTCGCGCCGACATCAACCTCGGCTACCTGCCCGGCAACAAAGCCAGCTTCAGCTATGATGATTCAGGCGTCATTGCACCCGCAACAGTAGGAGATGGAAGCCTCAAGAACTATGCCTTCTCAGGCATATTGAACGGCTATGTCGACCTTGGCACATATGTCGGCGTCACGCCTTATGTTGGCGCAGGTATTGGTATCGTTCAAAGCAGATACAGTCTTTCGGCGGATTATTTCACCGACAACGGGGATGCAAGCGACGACTTCTCTCGGCGCAGCAGCAAAACAAAATATTCCTTGGCCTACACATTGAACGCCGGCCTTGCCTACCAGGTCTCGAAGAATGTTCTGATCGACCTTGGCTATCAGTATTTCTCCGCGCCCGAGGCCGAATATGTCACGGCCGCAAGCCTGAATTCCTTCCCTGTCCACAAGGGCATCAGCAATCATCAGATCAAGCTTGGGTTGCGTTACGATCTCTGGTGAGCCACGCAGGCTGAGAGGTTTCGACGGCGGGTCCTAAGGGCCCGCCGTTCTCCTTTCGGATCGAGCGCGAGTTGGAACGAATATCCCGTCCGCGACAAAAACTTTGCTCTTGACGCCGAAGCTCTGAGCGCATATCGCCGTCCGTGGGCCACCCCTCCCCAACGAGGGGCCACTATCTGGAAGGATAGACCACGATGACGACGCTTACCAAGCCCGGACTCCGTCCGGCAAACCCCAATTTCTCTTCAGGTCCCTGCGCAAAACGCCCCGGCTGGTCGGTCGAGGCGCTGAAAGCCGCCGCGCTTGGGCGCTCCCACCGCGCCAAGATCGGCAAGGCGAAGCTCGAGCAGGCTATCGAGCTGACGCGCGAAATCCTCAATGTTCCCGCCAGCTACCGCATCGGCATCGTGCCGGCGTCGGACACCGGCGCGGTTGAGATGGCGCTCTGGTCGCTGCTCGGCGAGCGCGGCGTCGACATGGTTGCCTGGGAAAGTTTTGGCTCCGGCTGGGTGACAGATGTCGTCAAGCAGCTCAAGCTCGCCGATGTCCGCAAGTTCGAGGCCGGCTACGGCGAGCTGCCCGATCTGGCGCAGGTCGACTTCGACCGCGACGTCGTCTTCACCTGGAACGGCACGACCTCGGGCGTGCGCGTTCCGAACGGCGATTTCATTCCGGCAAACCGCAAGGGTCTGACCATCTGCGACGCGACCTCGGCGGCGTTCGCGCAGCGGCTCGACTTCGAGAAGCTCGATGTCGTCACCTTCTCCTGGCAGAAGGTGCTGGGCGGCGAGGGCGCGCATGGCATGCTGATCCTGTCGCCCCGCGCCGTCGCGCGGCTGGAGACCTACAAGCCGGCCTGGCCGCTGCCGAAAATCTTCCGTCTGACCTCGGGCGGCAAGCTGATCGAGGGCATCTTCAAGGGCGAGACCATCAACACGCCGTCGATGCTGTGCGTGGAGGATTATCTCGATGCGCTCCGCTGGGCGAAGTCGATCGGCGGCCTGGAAGCGTTGATCGCCCGCGCGGACGCGAATGCCGCGGTGCTCGACCGGTTCGCTGAGAAGTCGACGTGGCTCGGCCACCTCGCCGTCGATCCGGCGACGCGCTCGAACACGTCAGTGTGCCTCTCCTTCACCGACGCGCAAGTGGCGGCGCTCGACGCCGATAGCCAGGCGGCCTTCGCCAAGGGGATCGTGTCCGCGCTCGACAAGGAAGGCGTCGCCTACGACATCGGCTCCTACCGCGATGCGCCGCCCGGCCTGCGCATCTGGTGCGGCGCCACCGTCGAGACCGCCGATCTCGAAGCGTTGCTGCCCTGGCTCGACTGGGCCTTCGCCACGCAGAAGGCGTCGCTCAAGGCAGCGGCCTGAGTTTCATGGCGGCCCGCGGGCCGTCAGTTCCCGACACATCCATTCCCACGTCAAGGAGGCCGCAATGGCGCCCCGCGTTCTCGTTTCGGATAAACTTTCCACCACCGCCGTGCAGATCTTCAAGGATCGCGGCATCGACGTCGACTATCTGCCCGATCTCGGCAAGGACAAGGAAAAGCTCGCCGAGGTGATCGGCCAATATGACGGCCTCGCCATCCGCTCGGCGACCAAGGTCACCGAGAAGCTGATCAATGCGGCAACCAGGCTCAAGGTCGTCGGCCGCGCCGGTATCGGCGTCGACAATGTCGACATCCCGGCCGCCAGCCGCAAGGGCATCATCGTGATGAACACGCCCTTCGGCAATTCGATCACCACGGCCGAGCATGCGGTGGCGATGATCTTCGCGCTGGCGCGGCAGATACCGGAAGCCAATGCCTCGACCCATTCCGGCAAGTGGGAAAAGAACCGCTTCATGGGTGTCGAGATCACCAGCAAGACGCTGGGCGTGATCGGCTGCGGCAATATCGGCTCGATCGTGGCCACGCGCGGCGTCGGGCTGAAGATGCATGTGATCGCTTTCGATCCGTTCCTGTCGGACAGCCGCGCCGAGGAGCTCGGCGTCCAGAAAGTCGAGCTCGACGAGCTCTTCGCTCGCGCCGACTTCATCACGCTGCACACGCCGCTGACCGACAAGACGCGCAACATCATCGACGCGGCGGCGATCGCCAAGATGAAGGACGGCGTGCGCATCATCAATTGCGCCCGCGGCGGATTGATCGTCGAGGCGGACCTGGTCGCGGCGCTGAAGAGCGGCAAGGTGGCCGGGGCCGGCATCGACGTGTTCGAGGTCGAGCCGGCCGAGAACAACCCGCTGTTCGGCATGGAGAATGTCGTGGCAACGCCGCATCTCGGCGCCTCGACCACCGAGGCGCAGGAGAATGTCGCGCTGCAGGTTGCAGAGCAGATGAGCGACTACCTAATCAAGGGCGCGGTCTCCAACGCCATCAACATGCCTTCGATCACAGCCGAGGAGGCGCCGCGGCTGAAACCCTTCGTCAAGCTTGCCGAAGTGCTCGGCGCCTT
This sequence comes from Mesorhizobium sp. CA12, assembly GCF_020165255.1. NCBI lineage: Bacteria > Pseudomonadati > Pseudomonadota > Alphaproteobacteria > Hyphomicrobiales > Phyllobacteriaceae > Mesorhizobium > Mesorhizobium sp. CA12. The sequence continues at coordinate 282,350 of NZ_JAIUHT010000003.1, read as the reverse complement.
TGTCGGTCAGGTCACCGAGGATCCGATCAAGGAGGTCGAGATACTGTTCGACGGCTCGACCGCGACGATGAACACGCGCGCGCTGGTGAGCGCTGCCCTTGCAGGCCTCATCCGGCCGCAGGTCTCTGACGTCAACATGGTGTCGGCACCGATCATGGTGAAGGAGCGCGGCATCATCGTCGCCGAGGTCAAGCGCGACAAGTCGGGCGTGTTCGACGGCTATATCAAGCTCACCGTCAAGACCGAGCATATGACGCGCTCGATCGCCGGCACCTGCTTCTCCGACCACAAGCCGCGCTTCATCCAGATAAAGGGCATCAATCTCGATGCCGAGGTCGGCCAGCACATGCTCTACACCACCAATGCCGACGCGCCCGGCATCATCGGCCTGCTTGGCACGGTGTGCGGCGAGAACGGCGTCAACATCGCCAACTTCCAGCTCGGCCGCAACCGACCGGGCGGCGATGCGATCGCGCTGCTTTATCTCGATGCGCCCTTCCCGGAAAGTGTGCTGGAGCAGGTACGCGCGCACAAGTCGATCGACTCGGCAAAGCGGCTGCGCTTCGACGTCGGCAGCGAGTAACGTCCGGACGTGAAAACGCCCCGCTTGCATCAGCAGGCGGGGCATTCATGAGATGGCCGTCACCCGATGGCCGCTTGCCGGGAAGTTGAGATATTCACCCTGTCTGCAGCGCTGCTCGGCTGCCGCTGTACTCGGCAAGCGCAATGCCGCCGAGGACAAGCGCCAGCGCGAAGGCCTGATACGCCTGAAACTGCTCGCCGACGATCAGCACCGAAAGCAACGTGCCGAAGATCGGCACCAGATTGATGAACAGGCCGGCGCGGTTGGCGCCGATCAATTCGTTGCCCTTGATGTAGAGGACCTGCGAGACGACCGAAGCGCCAAGCGCCGTGTAGAGCGTGAGCGCCCAGCCACGGGCGTCCGGCACGATGACGCGGCCAGACGCGACCTCCCAGACGAAGAAGGGCAGGGAAACCAGCAGCGCGGCGATCGACAGCGCCAGCATGAAACTTTGCCAGCGGATTGCCGGCCTGAGGCGCAGTCCCACCGAATAGAGGCTGTAGCAAAGCACCGCCACAAGCATGATGGCGTCGCCGAAATTGAGCTCGAGCTTCAGCAGCTGGCCGAGGTCGCCATGACTTGCCGTCAGCGCGACGCCGGCGATGGTGAGCACGACGCCGACGATCTGCAGAGGCTGCACGCGCAGCCTGAACAGCACGAAATTGGCAAGGATGATGACGATCGGGATGGCTGCCTGCTCGATCGAGACATTGATGGCGGTCGTGTAGTTGAGCGCGGTGTAGAAGATGACGTTGAAGATGGTGAAGCCGCAAGCGCCGAGCCCGGCAAGCAGCCTCCAGTGCCTGCGCACTTCGGGCCAATCCTCGCGCAGCGTCCGCCAGCCGATGGGCAGCAGGATCAGCACCGCCATCACCCAGCGCAGGAACACCAGCGTCATCGGCGAGACATGGCCGACGGCAAGCTTGCCCGCCACCGAATTGCCGCCCCACAAGAGCATGGTCGACAGAAGGAACAGATAGGCGGCTCGGTGCATGGAGGTTCCGGCCCTGCGGGTGCTCGAGGGTTCGGCCCGGCCTAGAGTGGCGGCGGCGGCAAGTAAATGATGCGAAAGCCGGAATTTGTTGTGCCTGGACCAGGTTGACGTCTCGGCGTTGGCGTCATTTTGATCCAAGTCCTTGAGGGGCATGGTCACTTGCGGAAGCCGGTTCCCGCTTTTTGGGTTCGCCGACCTTCGGTTCGGGTCATGCTCCAACGATGGTTTCGGCGGCAAAGAAAGGGTCGCGCCAGCCTCCGCTTGACGCTATAGAGGCCTGTCGTTTCAGGCCGCCGGCGCGGCATTTCAAAGGGAAAAGAACATGGCCAATGTGGTGGTCGTCGGCTCGCAATGGGGTGACGAAGGCAAGGGCAAGATCGTCGACTGGCTGTCGGAACGGGCCGATGTGGTCGTGCGCTTCCAGGGCGGCCACAATGCCGGCCACACGCTGGTCGTCGACGGCAAGGTCTACAAGCTGTCGCTGCTGCCCTCCGGCGTGGTCAGAAAGGGCAAGCTTTCGATCATCGGCAACGGCGTGGTGTTCGACCCCCACGCCTTCGTCGCCGAAGCCAAGAAGCTCAAGGAGCAGGGCGTGGAGGTCACGCCGGAACGCCTGAAAATAGCCGAAAACACCGCGCTTATCCTGTCCCTGCACCGGGAGCTGGACGGATTGCGCGAAGACGCAGCCTCGAATTCAGGAACCAAGATTGGCACGACACGACGCGGCATCGGCCCCGCCTATGAGGACAAGGTGGGCCGGCGCGCGGTGCGGGTGATGGATTTGGCGGATCTGGAAACGCTGCCCTTGAAGGTCGACAGGTTGCTGACGCATCACAATGCGCTGCGCCGCGGGCTCGGTCATGCGGAAGCGACGCATGAGGCGATCATGCAGGAACTGACCTCGGTGGCCGCCGAGATCCTGCCTTATATGGACCGCGTCTGGAAGGTGCTCGACGACAGGCGTCGCGCCGGCGAACGCATCCTGTTCGAGGGCGCGCAGGGCACGCTGCTCGACATCGACCACGGCACCTATCCCTTCGTCACGTCGTCCAACACCGTGGCCGGGCAGGCCGCCGCCGGTTCGGGCGTAGGCCCCGGCGTCATCGGCTATGTGCTCGGCATCACCAAGGCCTACACGACGCGCGTCGGCGAAGGGCCGTTCCCGACCGAGCAGAAGAACGAGATCGGCGAGTTCCTCGGCACGCGCGGCCACGAGTTCGGCGTCGTCACCGGCCGCAAGCGCCGCTGCGGCTGGTTCGACGCCGTGCTGGTGCGCCAGGCCGTCGCTGTCAACGGCATCAAGGGCATCGCTCTCACCAAGCTCGACGTGCTCGACGGGCTCGACGAGATCAAGGTCTGCACGGGCTATCGCCTCGACGGCGAGACGATCGATTACCTGCCGGCCAGCCAGGGCGCGCAAGCGCGGGTCGAGCCCGTCTACGAGACGCTCGAAGGCTGGAAGGGAACCACGGCCGGCGCCAGAAGCTGGAACGATTTGCCGGCGCAAGCCGTCAAATATGTCCGCCATATCGAGGAGCTGATCGGTGCCCCCGTGGCGTTGCTCTCCACCAGCCCCGAGCGGGACGACACAATACTTGTGACCGACCCGTTTCAAGACTAGTTTCACAGCCCTTCCCGGCGCTATGGCTGATTTGCGGTCGGCGGGAAAAGAATGCAGGTCACCTGACGCATGGCAGATTTCGTTAGTGTTCTGAAAAAGCAGCTCGACAAGAAGGTCGACCCTTCGTTCGAGATGCGCAAGCAGATATACGACGGCGCCCGCGCGGTGCTGGCAAAGAAACTGGCCGAGTATTCCCCGCCGCTTGCGCCCGATGTCGTCAGCAAGCAGAAGCGCTCGCTGGAAGACGCCATTTCCAGTGTCGAGCGCGAGTATGTCAAAAGCGTTCCGGCCGAGGATCCGCTGGCGGAGCTGGAGCATATTTTCTCCTCCATCGACCGCAACAAGAACCAGTCGAGCCATTCCCGCCAGCCGGCGGCGCCGGAACCCGCCAAGCCGGATCCGTTCAAGTCCGAGCCGTTCAGGCCGTCGCCCGCGCCCGCCAGGACCGAACCAAGCTGGCAAAGCGGGCCGAAGGCGGAACCCGCGCGGCAAACCCCTGCGAAGGAAGAGCCAGTCTGGCAGAACACGGCAAGGACCGAGCCGAACTGGCAGACCGCGCCAAAGGCGGAACCAGCCTGGCAGAAGGCGCCGCCGCCGATGCCGTCGCCGCGCGAAGACGATGTAAGCCTGGCGGGCATGGACGATGCCGATGACGGCAGCGATGTCTTTGCGAATGACGAGCAGCCGGCGGCCGATACCTTCCAGCGCCTGCGGCCACAGCCGCAAAAGCGCAAGCGCAGCTATGGCGGCTTGATCGCCGCCGTCGTCGCGCTCCTGGTGCTGGCCGGCGGCGGCTACGGCATATGGCTGAACAAGAATGCGTTCGGGTCGCTCTTCGGCCTTGGCGGCGGTGGCAGCAAGACGGCCTCGACAGAGCCGCTGGTCAAGCCGGCTCCGGCCAAGCCGGCGACGGAGACGGCGGCCGCGCCGGCTGCGTCCGGCGGCGGCGAGGCGGCCGACACCAACAAGTTCACGCAACGCCTGACGCCCGAGGGCAAGGAGACGGATCCCGGCCCGGCCGGCGGACAGCCCACGATCGGCGAAGGCGAATCCGTCGCGGCGCTGACCTCGCGGCCGCCGGCGACGCCGGCGACGACCCCGCCTGCTCCGGCCACGCCTGCTCCGGCCACGCCGACGCCTGAGACGCCTGCCGCCGGGGCGCCGGCGACCGACGCTGCCAATCCACCGCCGCCCGCAGCCGGAACCACACCGCCGGCGGCTAACGCGGCAACACCGCCCGCGGCCGGCGCCACGCCGCCTGCGGCAGCGACAACGCCGCCGCCCGCGGGCACGACACCGGCTGCGCCGGCGCCTGCGACCGCCGAGGCAACGGTGCCAGTCGGGCAGAAGGCGATCTTCTATGAGGAGCGCACCAGCACGCAGCAGGGCACAGCTGAGCCTGGCAGCATCGTGTGGTCGCTCGTGCAGGAATCGCCCGGCGGCGACCTGCCGCCGGAACCGGCGATCCGCGCCGAGGCGACGATCCCGGGCAAGAATATCCAGCTGCGCATGACGATCCGGCGCAACACCGACCAGACACTGCCCGCCAGCCACATCATCGAGATGATCTTCCTGACGCCGGAAGGGTTCGATGGCGGCGGCGTCGACAATATCCTGCGCATCGCCATGAAGAGCTCCGAGCAGGACGCCGGCAGCCCGCTGATCGGCATCCCGGCCAAGATCGCCGACGGCTTCTTCCTCGTCGCGCTCAACGACACCAAGGCCGACGAGGACGCCAACCTGACGCTGCTGAGAGGCCAGGCCTGGATCGACGTGCCGGTGGTCTACAAGACCGGACGCCGCGCCCTGCTCACCATGGAAAAGGGCATCCCCGGCGAGAAGGTGTTTGACGAGGCGCTGAAGGCCTGGGCGGCGAAGACATCGGGGTGATGGCAGCAGCGGTGGCGCAATGGCGCCGCTGCTCAAAATCCCTGAAAAAGCATGTCGAGAGCGGCGACGATCTCGTCATGATGCCTGCCAAGGTTTCCTTCTGCCGCCCGCAATTCGGAAGCCGTCACAGCCGAAATGAACTGAGTGACCATAACGTGTTCCTTGCCATCGATCCTGAAGATCGGGTTCAGCCTGCGTGCCGGCAGCGGTGCGATGTTGGGGGGCAGAAGGGGAACGACGACGTTGGTATCGAGCTGTTCTAGTATGTCGGACTGGACATCGAGGAGATAACCGTCGCTTCCCGTGCTTCGGTAGAAATCGTAGCGAGCCATCAAAACAGCCGGTACTTGGCCAAAGGCAGACCGTTACGCTTGACGTATTCGTTAGAGCTTTCGAGCGCTTCCTTGTTCTCCTCCTGCCAGCGACGTGTCTTCTCGGCAGAAATCGCCTTGGCGATTCCTTGCTCCGCAGCACGGGACATGTTGATACCCAATGCCTTGGCCTCCTCGATCAATCTCGAATCGATCGAGGTGTTTACCGATTTGCGTTGCGGTTTCGCAGTTGATTGGAGCACGGCAGCCTCTCTATTCCATGCGCATAATATAAGCGCATAGAACGTGCAGGCAAGCCTACCCCTCCATCTCTTCGCGTAGCATCTCCAATTCCAGCCACTCTTCCTCGAGTGCCGCCAGCGTCGTGCGCTCCTTGTCGAGCGCGGCGATGGTCTTCTGGAACGAGGCCGGGTCGCGCTCGTAGAAGGACGGGTCGGCGATGTTGTTCTCCAGTCGCGAGATCGAGGCCGTCACCGCTTCGATCTTCTTAGGCAGCGAATCCAGTGCGAATTTCTGCTTGAACGAGAGCTTTTTCGCGGCGCCTTTGGGCGCCGCCGGTTCGGCTTTCGGTCCAGCCTCGCTCGCCTCGGTCTTGGACCTTGCCTTGCGGTCTTCCAGCCTGGAGCCGCCGCGCTGCGCCAGCATGTCGGAATAGCCGCCGGCATATTCGATCCAGCGGCCGCCGCCGTCCGGCGCGATCACGCTGGTGACGGTGCGGTCAAGGAAGTCGCGGTCGTGGCTGACCAGTATCACGGTTCCGGCAAAGCCCGCGACAAGCTCCTGCAGCAGCTCCAGCGTCTCCATGTCGAGATCGTTGGTCGGTTCGTCCAGCACCAGAAGGTTCGCCGGCCGGGCCAGCACGCGGGCCAAAAGCAGCCGCGCGCGTTCGCCGCCGGAAAGCTCGCGCACCGGCGTGCGGGCCTGCTCCGGCTTAAACAGGAAATCCTTCATGTAGGAGACGACATGACGCTGCTCGCCATTGACGACAAGGTTCTCGCCGCGTCCGTCGGTGAGGTAATGCGCCAGCGTCTCCTGCGGATCGACGGCCTCGCGCTTCTGATCGAGCGTCGCAATCTCGAGATTGACGCCAAGCCGCACCGTGCCGGCATCCGGCGCCAGCTCGCCGGTCAGCATCTTCAACAATGTCGTCTTGCCGGCGCCGTTCGGGCCGACCAGGCCGACGCGGTCGCCGCGCTGGATGCGGGTCGAGAACCCCTTGACCACGGTGAGATCGCCAAAGCTCTTGTCGATGTTCCTGGCCTCGATCACCAGCTTGCCGGACTCGGCGGCGTCGCTGGCCACCATCGTCGCGGTGCCCTCTGCGCCGCGATGGCTGCGGAAGCGCTGGCGCATGGTTTGCAACTCGCCGAGGCGGCGCATGTTGCGTTTGCGCCTGGCGGTCACGCCATAGCGCAGCCAATGTTCCTCGCGCACGATCTGGCGGCCGAGCTTGTGCTGGTCGCGCTCTTCCTCTTCCAGCACCTGGTCGCGCCATTCCTCGAAATGCGCAAAGCCCTTGTCCAGCCGCCGCGTCTGGCCGCGGTCCAGCCAGACAGTGGCGCGCGTGACGCGCTCGAGAAAGCGGCGGTCATGCGAGATCAGGATCACCGCGGAGGAGGTGCGGGCGAGCTCTTCTTCCAGCCATTCAATCACCGAAAGGTCGAGATGGTTGGTCGGCTCGTCGAGGAGCAGGATGTCGGGTTCCGGCGCCATGACGCGGGCAAGGGCGGCGCGGCGCGCCTCGCCGCCGGACAGGTCGTTCGGCCGCTCCTCGCCGGTCAGGCCAAGATGGTCCATCAGATAGGTGGCGCGATGCGGATCGTCGGCTGGGCCAAGGCCCGCCTCGACATAGGCGCGCACGTCGGCGAAGCCGTCCATGTCCGGCATCTGCGGCAGATAGCGGACCGTGGCCGAGGGCTGGCGGAACACCTCGCCATCCTGCGGCTCGATCATCCCAGCGGCGATCTTGAGCAGCGTCGACTTGCCCGAGCCGTTGCGTCCGACCAGCGCGATCTTCTCGCCGGCGGATGCGCTGAGCGCCGCGCCGTCGAGCAGCGGGGTGCCGCCGAAAGTCAGTTTAATGCCGTCGAGGTTGAGGAGTGGCGGCGCCATGTCAACTTTCTGGAAGAGGATAGGGGTGGGCCAGAAGCAGGGCCCGGCCGCGCTCCAGCGCGATGCCAAGCTGCCCTTTGACCTCATTTGATATAGTGAGCGAGGAACCGAACGCCACCTCGACGCGGTCGAGCGGCCATTTGGCGCCGGTGACCGTCAGGCCGGACAGGTCGGAAAAGCCGAGCACCGAAAACAAGGTGCCGTCGTCATAGTCGAAGCTGGCCTTGCTGGGCAGGATGGGAGCGCCTTCCTGCGCGCCACTGGTCAGCAGCACGGTCGTGCCAGCCTCGGCCAGCCGCACGGCCAGCGCCAGATGCAGGAAGGCATGGTCGGCGCGTTTGCCGCCAAAGGCGCCGGCCAGCACGAGGCTGGTGGCGCCACGCTGAAGCGCTTCCGCTATGGCCAGCTCGCCATCGGTCATATCCTTTTCGGCCGGAAAGACTTTTCGCGGCACGGCGGCGAGATCATCCGGCAGGTTCGCCGGCACCGAGTCGAAATCGCCGACCCAAAGTTCGGGGACAAGTCCAAGCATGCGGGCATGGCCGATGCCGGCATCGGCGGCGATGACGCGCGAGCCTTCGATCTGGCGTTCGAGCCGGGGCGTGCGGATAAGCTCGCCGCCAAGCAGGATGGTGAATGTGCCCATGGCCGTCGCCCTTACCAGCCCGTCGGGCGAAACGGAAGCGGGATGCCCAGCGCTTCTGTTGCGAGGCTACCGGCGACCATTAGCTGCCCGGCAAACTTCCGCTTGCGCGCCGCTTCGGCCGGGCCTATCTGTCGAAACGCTCTAACGGGGTGCCGGACGTGATCCGGCTGAGAGGCGATCAAGCCAACCCGCTGAACCTGATCCGGTTTGTACCGGCGGAGGGATTAGACGTTTCGGACCATCCGGCGCCTCAATTCCTTGTCACTCGAACGAAGGAGGCGCCGATATGCGCGCAATACTGTCCCATCTCATTCTCGCAACCGGCTTTGTTTCGCTTCTGGCGGGCGTAGCGCCTGCCGCTGCGAAGGACAAGCTCACCGTCTATACCTATGAAAGCTTTACCGCCGATTGGGGCCCCGGCCCGGCGGTGAAGAAGGAATTCGAGGCCGAATGCGGCTGCGATCTCGAATTCGTCTCGGTGGCCGACGGCGTGGCGCTCCTCAACCGCGTCAAGCTCGAAGGCGCCGGCACCAAGGCCGACATCGTGCTCGGCCTCGACACCAATCTCACCGCCGACGCCAAGGCGAGCGGACTGTTCGCGCCGCATGGCGAAGTCTCCGCCATCGACGTGCCTGGAGGCTGGAGCGACGACACTTTCGTGCCTTTCGACTACGGCTATTTCGCCGTCGTCTATGACACGCAGAAGCTTAAAGTCCCGCCGAAGAGCCTGAAGGAACTGGTCGAAGGCGCCGGCACGGACAAGATCGTCATCCAGGATCCGCGCACCTCGACGCCGGGCCTCGGCCTGCTCTTGTGGGTGAAATCGGTCTATGGCGACAAGGCGCCGGAAGCCTGGGCCAAGCTGAAATCGAAAGTGCTGACGGTGACGCCGGGCTGGAGCGAGGCCTATGGCCTGTTCACCAAGGGCGAGGCGCCAATGGTGCTTTCCTACACCACCTCGCCGGCCTACCACATGGTGGCCGAGAACACCGAGCGCTACCAGGCCGCCTCGTTCGAGGAAGGCGAATACCTGCAGATCGAGGTTGCCGGCATCACCACGACGGGCGCGAAGAACCCGCTGGCGCAAAAGTTCATCGCCTTCATGACCGGACCGAAATTCCAGGATGTCATTCCGGAAACCAACTGGATGTTCCCGGCCGCCAAGACCGACAAGCCGCTCAACCCGGCCTTCGACAGACTGGTGAAGCCGACCAAGACCTTGCTGTTCAGCCCGCAGGAGGTCGCCGCCAACCGCAAGGCGTGGGTGGATGAGTGGCTGGCGGTGATGAGCAAGTAGGAACGCTATTCGCGCAAGATGATCGCTCTACGGCGCCCCCCTCTGTCCTGCCGGACATCTCCCCCACAGGGGGGGAGATTGGCCGTCATCGGCGGTTTCGCCAACTGGCAACGTTGCAGTGATGAGCGAGGCGCGGGCGCTGCTGATCTCCCCCCTTGTGGGGGAGATGTCCGGCAGGACAGAGGGGGGCGCGAAGGAACGCGGCGTTTGCTGAATTCCACCACGGTGCAACGTGCAAGCCGCCGCGCACCCTGACTCCCGCATCACCGCCGGCGTCGTCGCGCTCGCGGCCATCGCCATCCTCATCGGCGGTGCCCTCGCCGGCCTCGCCGTCGAAGGCGCGCACGATCTCTCCGGCGCTGCCGCCGCCTTCGACAATTATCTCCTGCGCGTCGCCCGCTTCACGCTGTGGCAGGCGGCTCTCTCGACGCTGCTGTCGGTCGCGCCGGCGCTGCTCGTGGCGCGCGCCTTGTCGAGACACCCAAGTTTCCAGGGACGCCGCCTGATCCTGCAATTGTTCACCGTGCCGCTGGCCTTGCCGGCGATCGTCGCCGCGCTCGGCATTCTGGCGCTCTACGGTCGGGCCGGATATTTTGCCGGCGTCTTCGCCGGACTTGGCGGTGCGGATTGGCCGGGGATCTACGGCCTCTCCGGCATCCTTGTCGCTCATGTCTTCTTCAACCTGCCCTTGGCGACGCGCCTGTTCCTCGAGGCGCTGGGCACCGTTCCCGCCGACCAGTGGCGGCTGGCGAGCCAGCTCGGCATGGGTGCCTGGCCGGCCTTCCGGCTGATCGAATGGCCGGTGCTGCGCGCGGCCCTGCCGGGGATTGCCGGGTTGGTCTTCATGCTCTGCATCACCTCCTTCACCATCGTGCTGACGCTCGGCGGCGGTCCGGCCGCGACGACACTGGAAGTGGCCATCTACCAGGCGCTGCGCTTCGATTTCGATCCTACGCGGGCCGTAACACTGACGTTTCTTCAGATCGCGCTCACCTTCGTCGTGGTCGCAGCACTCACGCGGCTCGGCGCCAACACGGTCGGTGATGCCAATCTGCCGGTCGCGCCGCGCCGCTACCTTTCCGCGGGCCCGCTCGAAACCGTGCTGAATGCCGGCCTCATCGCGCTTACCCTGCTGTTCGTTGCCGGACCGATGGCGGCGACGCTGCTTTCAGGCCTGGAGGCCGATCTCGGCCGGCTGGCAGGCGAGGAAGCGGTGCGCCGCGCCACCCTCACCAGCGCGGGCCTTGCCCTGCTTGCAGCGCTTCTCAGCGTGACGCTGTCGCTGGCGCTGATCGCGGCACGGCGCGCGCTGGCCCTGCGGCGCCGAGCAGGCGGGGCCATGGGCCTGCTCGAATATGCCGCCGACACCGGCGCCGGCTTCGTGCTCGTCGTGCCGCCGATCGTGCTCGGCGCCGGCTGGTTCCTGGCGCTGCGCCACGTCACCGATGTCTTTGCCATCGCGCCGGTCATGGTCGTCGCCGTCAACGCGGTGATGGCGATGCCCTTCGCCATCCGCGCGATTCGCCCGGCCTATGACGCGGCGAGCGAACGCCATGAGCGGCTTTGCCTGGCGCTCGGCATAGCCGGCTGGAACCGGCTCAGCCTGATCGACTGGCCGTCGCTGAGGCGGCCCTTGGCCACCGGCTTCGCCTTCGCCATTGCGCTGTCGCTCGGCGATCTCGGCGTGATCGCGCTGTTCGGCAGCGATTCCGTGCAGACCTTGCCCTATCTGCTTTTGGCGCGCATGAGCAGCTACAGGACAGCCGACGCTGCGGGACTTGCCTTGCTGCTCGGCCTCGTCTGCCTGATGCTGGTGGTCGCCGCGGACTGGCTGGGGCGGGAAGGAAAGTCATGACGACGACCATCGACGGCACCGCCGCGCAAAAGGGCCTCGCCGTCGCGCTGAATGGCGTCTCGTTCAGCTATGGCGAGTCTTCGTTTCGCTTCGATGCCGAATTCGCGGCCGGCAGGATCACCGCCATCATGGGGCCGAGCGGTTCCGGCAAGTCGACGCTGCTCAATCTGATAGCCGGCTTCGAAGTGCCCGATGCGGGCAAGGTCCTGATCGGCGGCGTCGGTCTCGGAAACACGCCGCCTTCGACGCGGCCGGTGTCGATGGTGTTCCAGGAAAACAATTTGTTTGCGCATCTTTCCGTCGAAGCCAATGTCGGGCTCGGCCGCTCGCCGTCGCTGAAACTCGGCGACGCCGATCGCGCCGACGTCGCCGAGGCGCTGGCGCGGGTTGGTCTTGCCGGCAAGGAAAAGCGGCTGCCGCGCGAGCTGTCCGGCGGCGAGCGGCAGCGCGTGGCGCTGGCGCGCGTGCTGCTGCGCGACCGGCCCGTTTTGCTGCTCGACGAACCTTTCGCGTCGCTCGGCCCGGCGCTGCGCGACGATATGCTGGACCTTGTGGCTGGCATTCATGCCGAGCGCGAAATGACGGTGTTGTTCGTCACGCATCAGCCGGAAGATGCGCGCCGCATCGGGCAGGACGTGGCATTTCTCTACGAAGGCACGATCGCGGCAGCCGGGCCGGCCGAGGATTTCTTCGATCGGTCTGGACCGGATGCATTCAGACGCTATATCGGCGATCGAGGCGGCACCGTTGCCGGATCACAACATGTTGCCCGGAAGCGGACATAATTTATGGCCAAACCGGCAATGGGCGATCCGGCGTTTCCTTGCCTTGTCCGGGGGAGTATGGCTAGGTCCGGCCATGCTGGTCCGGATGGGCCGTGATTTGCCGAAAGATTTGGAAAGGAAGCCGACCTGTCGAGCGGCGCTGACAAGGTGTGGATGAAGCCGCTGGCACGATTTCTCGCGCTGGCGAGCGTCGCCGTGCTGGCGAGCTGCCAGATGTTCACGCCGCCGGACGTGCAGGAGAGCGGCTTCCAACCTTCCGACAAGCCGATCACCGTCGACAATGTCGTGGCCAACGCCAAGCTCGCAGAGATGGCGAAGGCGCAGCACCCGCGGATTCTCGCCACCTATGGCGGCGAATATTCCGACCCAAAGCTCGAACGCATGGTGGCCAAGGTCGTCGGCAATCTGACGGTGGTGTCGGCCAACCCGACCCAGACCTATCGCATAACCATCCTCAACTCGCCCAATGTCAACGCCTTCGCGCTGCCGGGCGGCTATCTCTATGTGACGCGGGGCCTGCTGGCGCTGGCCAACGATTCCTCCGAGCTTGCCGCCGTCATCGCGCATGAGATGGGGCACGTCACCGCGAATCACGGCCTGCAGCGGCAGCAGCTCGAAGCCGAGGAGGGCCTGGCGACCAAGGTGGTTTCCGATGTGCTCGGCGACAGCCCGACCGCCAAGGCGGCACTGATCCGCGGCAAGCTCAGGCTCGCGCAATTCTCGCGCAACCAGGAACTGCAGGCCGACGCCATCGGCATCAAGTCGATCGGCGAGGCGGGCTATGATCCCTATGCCGCCGGCCGCTTCCTGCAGTCGATGTCGGCCTATACGGATTTCCGCTCGGTGAGCGGCGCCACCGACGCCAGCCTCGACTTCCTGGCGACGCACCCGAACACGCCGCAGCGTATCGAGCTGGCGCAGCGGCTGGCGCGCAATTTCGGCCCGCCCGGCGTCGGCACGCGCGACCGCGACGCATTTCTGGCCGGCATAGACGGCCTGCTTTACGGCGACACGCCGGAAGAAGGCTATGTGCGCGGCCAGACCTTCATGCATCCCAATCTCGGCGTCTCGTTTACCGTGCCGGACGGCTTTGTCATCGACAATTCGGCGGCCGCCGTGACCGCGACCGGGCCGGGCGACATCGCCATCCGCTTCGACGGCGTGGCGATCGACAAGTCCGTGTCGCTCACCGATTACATCCGCAGCGGCTGGGTAGCGGGGCTGGAAGACGCCAGCGTGCGCCGGGACACGATCAACGGCAACGATGCGGCGACGGCGCATGCCAGCGCGCAAGGCTGGCAGTTCGACATCGCGGTGATCCGCGCCGGCGGCCAGGTCTACAGGCTGCTGACGGCCGCGCCCTCGGCCAGCACTTCGCTGGACCCGGTGGCGCGCTCGGTCAGCGGTTCCTTCCGCGTGCTGAGCCCAGCCGAGAAGGCGGCGCTGAAGCCGCTGCATATCAGGGTCGTCACCGTCCAGGCCGGCCAGACCATGGGCTCGCTCGCCGCGCAGATGGTCGGCGTCGACCGCAAGCTCGATCTGTTCCGGGTGCTCAACGCCATGTCGCCGGGCGCGACTGTGTCGTCCGGCGACAAGGTCAAGATCGTCACCGACAAATAATCCCGACGCCCCTTTCCGGCGGCTTCCGCTTGATGGTGATGGCGTTTCGTTGAATCGCCAGCACGATCCTTGTTGGAGCATGATGTCATCCGAAACCGGTTCCCACTTATCGGGATCATGCTCTCTCGACGCTGCCGTTCGGCTGGCTGCGTCCACGCCATCGCTGCTGCTATCTGATCCCGTCAGAGCCGCCGGTGCTGCCAGTATCAGTGCCGCCGGAATCAGTGCTGCCGGTGCTGCCAGTGTCGGTGCTGCCGGAGTCGGTGCTGCCGGGACTGCCAGTGTCGGTGCTGCCGGAGTCAGTGCTGCCGGTGCTGCCAGTGTCGGTGCTGCCGGAGTCGGTGCTGCCGGTGCTGTCACCGTCGGTGCTGCCGCTGTCAGATCCGCCGCCGCGGGGCTCGGGGTGATCGCCGCCATTGCCACGCCAAGATGCCGATCCGGTGCCGTTCGGTATGCGCTTGGCCGGTATCTTGGTGACCGGTGGCGGCGCTTTTGGCGCGGGGGTACGGACCACCTTTATCTTCGTGACCACTTTGGTCACCACCTTGGGCTTGCACACCGGGACCGTCTTTTCGCTTCGCTTGGGCGAGAGACCGAGAATGGCCATCGAATAAGCCTCCTGCCGGTCGATGCCGGCTCGGAGGAAAGCCAAGGCGCGGGCCGGGTCGGCGGGCACGCCGTTGCGGCCTTCCTTGAAGATCATCGCAAGGTCCTTGGTGGCATCGACATGCCCCATCGCCGCCGCCTGGAGCAGCAGGTCCAGTCCCTTGCCGGTGTCGCGCTGGACGCCGACACCGTCGAACAAAGCGCGCCCCAAGGCAGTCATGCCGTAGGGATCTCCCTTGTCCGACGCCTGCGCATAGAGACTGTTGGCTTTGGTCAAATCCGGAGCCGCGCTCATTCCGGATGCGGCGATGTAGCCGAGCTCGTACACGGCACGGACGTGCCCCTTATCGGCCGCCTCCTGGATCACATTCCTGGCTTCGTCAATCCGGCCCGACGCCAGCAGTGCCCGCCCCAACTCGTAGCGGAAGCGCGCAATGTCGGGATAGGACTTCACCGCTGCCTCGCAAGCTTCGACAGCTCCGCCGCCGATCTCGTTCGGCAAGCGGCCCGAGACAACGCCCTGCAGGTCGAGCGGCTCGCCGGCGGCTTGGTCGCAAGGGTCGACGCTCGGCGAGAGTTGCATAGTCGATCGCTTCGCGGCGCTGCCCGCGCGGATCTCGATGCCAACTTCGACGGGCGCGACCGAGCCGATCTGCGGCTCGTAGCGCAGTTTGTCGACCTCGGCGGCCGTCAACCTCGATTGCGGCGAAAGGACACGATCGGGCAGGGACAGCGTGCCGGCCGCCGGGTAGCTCGCAAGCTTAAGGCTGATAGAGGCATCCTTGGCCGGAAGCTCCAGTTTCAGCGGAACCGGACCGACGCCGAGCGGGACACGGATATCGAGACTTCCAATCGCTTCGGCGGCATCGGCGACTTGGATTCCGCGCTCCGCCACCTGCTCGTTCTGTTGCGTATCGGGCGATGGCGCTGGTTCCTCCGCCCGGCGCATCAGCACGACGTCGTCGATCAGCGAGGAGTTTTCCCACGGAACCTGCTTGCCGTTGGTGGCCTTGACCACGTCGCGGCGGACGGCCGCCATCACCGACCGTATCTCCTGGTCCGGCGTCAGCGCACGGCGGGAGAAGGACGACGAAAACGGGCTGAGGTCGCCGGACCCGTCATAGGCGACCGCCCCCGGCTCGGTGGCAAAGGCAATCAGCGTGTTCTGCGAACCCGTTACCTGCGCAAGACCGCCGCCGCCGGCGACGATCAACTGATCGCGCAGCCAATAGTCCTTGCGCGGGAAAGGATCGTTGCGGCAAGCGTCGAGGATGATCATCTGGACTTTCGATCTCGAGCGCAGCTGCCGCAATATGTCGTCGACCTTGATGGCCTGGACCTCCATGTCGGCCGCATCTTTCAGCGACGCATCGACCGGAATCAGGAAATTCTCTCCGCCGATCTGGAAGCCGTGTCCCGAATAATAGATGACCGCCAGATCGGCGCCGTCCGCCGCCGCCAGATAGTTGCGGAACCGCTCTTCGAACTGAAGCTTGGTCAGGTCCTTGGCGGCGAACACCTCGAAGCCGGCCAGCCGGAATGTCCTCGACACGTTTTCTGCGTCCTTGTCCGGGTTCTTGAGCGTCGGGATTTCGCGGTATTGCGAATTGCCGATCACAAGGGCAACCCTTCGCTCGGCATGCGCTTGAAACGTCGTGAGACCCACGAGGATCAAGAGTGCAATCAGCGCGCAGCATCGCAGCATGGCAAATCCCCCATGTGGTGTGATCTGGAGGAGTCAAAAAGCCGATTGCGGCGCAACAGTCTATTAAAGAGCTCACAATCCTAGTTATTACCGAGGAAAAATGGCCCCGATGACGGCGTGCTCTTATCAATAAAGTTCTTAATCTTTGAGCTTGGCCCGGACTAGCTTCAGGCGGCTTCCGCCAGGAATTCAGGATTTTGCTTCACCAGCGCCAGCTTCAGCTTTTCCATGGCGCGCGCCTCGATCTGGCGGACGCGCTCCTTGGAGATGCCGAGCTGCTCGCCAAGCGATTCCAGCGTGGCGCCGTCATCGCTCAGCCTGCGCTCCTCGATGATGCGGAGCTCCCGGGCATTGAGCGCGCCGAGCGCGCTCCGCAGCCAGATAGCGCGGCGCTGGACGTCGATCCTCTCGCCGACGATCTCGTCGGGAAGCGGGTCTTCGGAGACCAGGAAATCCATCCGCTCGGCAGCGCCGTTCTCGTCCGCCAAAGGCGCGTTGAGCGAGCTATCGGGGGAAGACAGGCGCGAATCCATCATCGCCACGTCGGCCTCCGGCACGCCCAGCGCCGCCGAGACCTCGCGGTAGAGCGAGGCATTGGAGAGCGGCTCGGCGCCGTTGGCGAGGCGCGCGCGCAGACGCCTGAGATTGAAGAACAGCGCCTTCTGCGCGGAACTGGTGCCGCCGCGTACGATCGACCAGTTGCGCAGGATGTAATCCTGCATCGAGGCGCGGATCCACCAGGTGGCATAGGTTGAGAAGCGTACTTCGCGCGCGGGTTCGAAACGGGCGGCCGCCTCGAGCAGGCCGACATGGCCCTCCTGAATCAGATCGCCGAGCGGCAGGCCGTAATGGCGGAATTTCGAGGCCATGGAGATCACAAGGCGCATATGAGCGACAGTGATCCTGTGCAGCGCGTGCTGGTCGTTCTCTTCCTTCCAACGAAGCGCAAGGACATGCTCCTCGTCGCGCTCGAGGTATGGAGCCTTCATTGCCGCCCGGACCAATGTCCGTCCTGCCGCGTCTTCGATCATGCCGGCTCCTTTTGCGACGATTGCGCGTATGGCGGTTGAAAAGATGCCGCCGCGCCCTACAACAGCCATGCAACGTGTCAGGCGCATGGATGGTTCCGCCGCCCGAGGGGGCAGATGGTGCCGGCGGAAACGTTCTGTTATCTACCGGGAAGGCCTTCTGGCGAATTCTCGGCGGTTTAGAGAATCAGATTTCTGGCAGAGCCGATTTTTGAAATCTGGTTCCTTATTTTGCTGCCTTCTATCTGCCAGTTTCCGGCTCGCACAATCGCGCCGGGACACCGGTCAAAACGGGATCACAGAAAAATGAAATGGCTCAAACCGCTTCTTATCGCCGGAACGCTGCAGGTTCTGGCGATCACCGCCGGCTATGCCGGCGCCAATCTCGACCAGATCAAGCAGGCCGGGGTGCTCAAGGTAGGCACTGAAGGCACCTATGCGCCCTTCACCTATCACGACGAATCCAACGCGCTGGTCGGCTTCGACGTCGAGATCGCCAAGGCCATCGGCGACAAGCTCGGCGTCAAGGTTCAATTCCTCGAAGGCAAGTGGGACGGCCTGATCGCCGGCCTCGACGCCAACCGCTACGACGCCGTCATCAACGAGGTCGGCATCACCGATGCGCGCAAGGCCAAGTATGATTTCTCCGATCCCTACATCGCCTCGAAGGCGGTGCTGATCGTGCGCGGCGACAACACCGACATCAAGACCTTCGCCGATCTCAAGGGCAAGAAGTCGGCGCAGTCGCTGACCTCCAATTTCGGCAAGCTCGCCGAGAAGAACGGCGCCGAGCTCGTCGGCACCGACGGGTTCGACCAGTCGATCCAGCTTCTGCTCACCGGCCGCGCCGACGCCACGATCAATGACAGCCTGTCCTTCCTCGATTTCAAGAAGCACAAGCCGGACGCCAATGTGAAGATCGCGGCGCAGGAAGAGAATGCCGATTATTCCGGCGTCATCGTGCGCAAGGGCGATCCGGAGCTGGTCGCGGCCATCAACAAGGCGCTGGCCGACATCAAGGCCGACGGCACCTACCAGAAGATCGCCGACAAGTATTTCGGCCAGGACGTTTCGAAGTAAGGCAATCGTCTCCTTGCTCGGATACCGGCGGGCCGTCTTCGACGGCCCGCTGTTTTTGCACGGCATTCATCGGGGTCGTCTTTGACGGCCCGCCGGTTTTTGCATGATAGTCGGTCCATACGGGGGACGCGCCGCCGTATCTGGAAGGGAGAAGCGCTTCGTGCCGCACTGGCTGCAATTGATGCTGGAATCGTTGCCGACGCTGTTGTGGGCGGCGCTGATCTTCACCGTGCCGCTGACGCTCCTGTCCTTCGCGCTTGGGCTCATCGCCGGACTGGTGACGGCGCTGATCCGGCTGTTCGGCCCGAAGCCGCTGGTCGCGATGGTGCGCTTCTATGTCTGGATTTTTCGCGGCACGCCGCTGCTC
Source organism: Mesorhizobium sp. CA12 (assembly GCF_020165255.1). Taxonomy (NCBI): domain Bacteria; kingdom Pseudomonadati; phylum Pseudomonadota; class Alphaproteobacteria; order Hyphomicrobiales; family Phyllobacteriaceae; genus Mesorhizobium; species Mesorhizobium sp. CA12. The sequence continues at coordinate 263,829 of NZ_JAIUHT010000003.1, read as the reverse complement.
GTTCAGTTGTTCCTGATCTTCTACGGCCTGCCGTCGGTCGGCATTCTGCTCGATGCCTTTCCCGCCGCTCTGATAGGCTTCACGCTCAACATCGGCGCCTATACGTCTGAGATCATCCGGGCCGTCATCGGCTCGGTGCCGAAGGGGCAGTGGGAAGCTTCCTATTCGATCGGCATGACCTGGAGCCAGGCGATGCGGCGCACCATCCTGCCACAGGCGGGCCGCGTTGCCGTGCCGCCGCTTTCCAACACCTTCATCTCGCTGGTCAAGGACACCTCGCTCGCGGCGGCAATCACGGTGCCCGAGATGTTTCAGGCCGCGCAGCGCATCGTCGCGACCACCTATGAGCCGCTGATCCTCTATGTCGAAGCGGCCGCGCTCTATCTCGCGTTGAGCTCGGTGCTGTCGGCGCTGCAGGCGCGGCTGGAAGTGCGGCTCAACCGCTATGGCGGGTTCCTGGAGGCCAACGCATGATCGGCCTCAGCAACATCGAAAAGCGCTTCGGCGACAATCTGGTGCTGAAGGGCGTGACCGTCACCCTCGACGAGGGCAGCGTGACTGCGCTGGTCGGCCCTTCCGGCGGCGGCAAAAGCACGCTCTTGCGCTGCATCAACCTGTTGGAAATCCCGACGTCCGGTTCCCTGCGCATCGGCGACGAGACGCTTGCGTTCCATCCGGGCGGCAAGGTGCCGGCCAAGGATATTCAGCGCATCCGCCTGCAGACCGGCATGGTGTTTCAGAATTTCCAGCTCTTCCCGCATCGCACAGCGATCGAGAATGTCATGGAAGGGCTGGTGACGGTGCTGAAATGGCCTGAGCCGAGGGCGCGCGAGCGGGCGATGGCGCTGCTCGAAAAGGTCGGCATGGCTCACAAGGCCGATGACTGGCCGGCGACGCTGTCCGGCGGCCAGCAGCAGCGCGTGGCGATCGCCCGGGCGCTGGCGCCGTCGCCGCGCGTGCTGCTCTGCGACGAGCCTACCTCTGCGCTCGATCCGGAACTGGCGCAGGAGGTGGTCGACGTGCTCGGACAGCTCGCACGCGAAGGCACGACCATGGTGATGGCCACGCATGATCTCAGGCTCGCCTCCAAGATCGCGCAGGAGGTGGTGTTTCTGGACGCCGGCTCGATCGTCGAGAAAGGCCCGGCTTCGGTCGTGTTCGACAATCCGGAGCGCGAGCGAACCAAGCGCTTCATCGCCTCGCTCAGGCAAGAGGAGGCGCAGAAGGAAGCCGGCAGCTGAGCTCTTTACCTGAGGAGCGCTTCAAAAGCGTCTTGAAGAAGGTTGCGAAGTTACCCGTGCGTGAATTAGAGAAAAAGTGACACGTGAACGGGCGCACCCAAATGGCGGAAATTAAGGACCTCAAGTACAATCCGTTTCGACCCAACGATATTATCCATACGGGCATGTTTGTCGGTCGGATAGACGAACTAGATACGATCGAGAGATGCCTTTTCCAAGCTAAACACGGTAACCCCCTGCACTTTATCGCTCAAGGCGAGCGAGGCATTGGGAAATCGTCACTGCTGTTCATAGTGAAAATGCTTGCGAATGGCATGTTGCCTCCTGCGACTGCGGCGGAGCCGTTTCGGTTTCTCTCCGTCTCAGTAGACCTTGGTGGATGCTCCACTCAAATAGATGTCGTCAGAAAGATTGCTCGAGGTCTAAGGAAGGAGATCGCCTCCAGGCAAGTAATTAAAGAAAAGGCGAAGGCATTTTGGGATTGGATAACCAATTGGGAAGTGCTCGGAGTAAGCTACAATAAAGACTCTATCGCTTTCGACATGGAAGAGATCGTCGAGCAATTCGTAGAGAACATTGCTGTATTTTGCGATGCCGCTGAGTCGGATATCGATGGCATATTGTTCCTCATAGATGAGGCGGATAGGCCGCCTGTAGAGGCGGCGCTGGGCTCATACCTCAAGATGATTTCGGAGCGCCTGAAATGGCGCAGTTGCGAAAGGGTGATTTTCGGATTGGCGGGCCTACCAACTCTCCTCGGAAAGCTGAGAGAGAGCCACGAGTCGTCACCTCGTCTATTCCATACAATGCTCCTGGAGCCGCTGGAGATGGAGGAACGTAAGCGCGTCGTCCGCAACGGCATTGAGGAAGCCAACAAAAAGAATTCTATAGCGACAAAGATCACAGACGAGGCGGTCGATTTTCTCGCGGAACTCTCTGAGGGATACCCTCATTTCATCCAGCAGTTTGCATATTCGGCCTTCCAGCAGGATACGGACAACATTATCGATGACGAGGATGTTGGCAACGGCGCGTTTAAGGAAGGAGGTGCGCTGACGCAGTTGGGCGACAAATTCTTCAACGACATGTACCACGCTCGCGTGTCGTCCGAGGAATATCGACGGGTCCTAGATACGATGGCTGATCATGGCGATGGCTGGGTATCTCGAAAAACCATTATCAAAGAATCGGGCGTATCGGAGGCCAATGTAACGAATGCGTTAAGGGCCTTGAAAATGAAAGAGGTGATTATTCAAGACGAGTCTCAGCGCGGCTTATACCGCCTGCCTACCAACTCATTTGCCGCTTGGATAAACGCTATTCGGGCCGCTAGGGCTAAGAGTGATGTTGCGAAAGGTGCTCGATTCGAGGGCTAGGTTAATCAGAGTTCCATTAGCCTCCATTAGCTTCCATTAAGGTCCATTACGCTCCATTAGATGGTAGCATCCGCTGGGTCGGGCGATTTGCCCAAGCCGGATGGGCGAACGCCCGCTTGTAGAGGGGCGAGTCAACTACAGGAACCTGTAGTGGGTTTATTCATCTGGGCTTGTTGGAATAACCCCCATAGGGAAGGGTAGAGGGCTCAAAAACAAAAAACCCGGCGCGAGGCCGGGTTCTTCGTAAACTCAAAAGCGAAAAAGCTCAGGCAGCTTCTTCCTGCTCGGCTTCCTCGTTGTCGGCCTTGGCGCCGCGCTTCGGACCCTTGTTGAGGTTGACCTCGATGAGGCGCACCGCCTCGGTCTCCGACATGCGGTTCACCGCGGCGATCTCGCGGGCCATGCGGTCGAGCGCGGCTTCGTAGAGCTGGCGCTCGGAATAGGACTGCTCCGGCTGGTTGTCGGCGCGGTAGAGGTCGCGCACAACTTCCGAGATCGAGATCAGGTCGCCCGAGTTGATCTTAGCGTCATATTCCTGGGCGCGGCGCGACCACATGGTGCGCTTGATGCGGGCGCGGCCCTGCACGACCTTCAGCGCGCGGTCGACATAATCCTCTTCCGACAGCTTGCGCATGCCGATCGAGGTCGCCTTGGCGACCGGCACCTTCAGCCGCATCTTGTCCTTCTGGAAATCGATGACGAACAGTTCCAGCTTGTGACCCGCAACTTCCTGCTCGTCGATCGCCACGATCTGGCCGACGCCATGCGCCGGATAGACGATGAATTCGCCGGTCTTGAACCCGTGGCGAGCCGCGTTGGACTTCTTCTGCGGGGTGATCGTTGCCATTACGCCCTGAACTCCTTAAGTTGTGCAGCCGGCATCATGCCGACTCGAACCCACGAGGTCGGCAAAGCCGACCGTTAGCCGCGCACAGGATGAACCCACCGGAAAGCCAAGGGCCGGCATATCGCACGAATGCGACCGCCTGCCCCAGATCGCTCTGGTCCGGATCTAAAAGCTCACCTTTCAGTGATTTGGGGCGTTAGCGCCATAAATCGACGTTGTGTCACCGGCATGTTTCGTTGATGTAACACAAAAAGTCGGAAGAATCAAGGTTTTGCTGCATTCGCTAACGCCAAGCGGCAGCGCTGCCCGTCAAGACAGCAATTGTATCGGTCCGGTTACGCCGCGTCATGCCGGTGTTCCCGGCCGCTATATCAATCGCCTTCGCCGGGCTCCGCCGAGAAATATTTCTCGAACTTACCGGTCTCGCCGTCGAAGGTCTTGGCGTCCGCCGGCGGCTCCTTCTTGGCGGTGATATTGGGCCACTTCTCGGCGTATTCGGAATTGATCTGCAACCATTTGTCGAGGCCGCCCTCGGTGTCCGGCTTGATCGCGTCGGCCGGGCATTCGGGCTCGCAGACGCCGCAGTCGATGCACTCGTCAGGATGGATGACGAGCATGTTCTCGCCCTCGTAGAAACAGTCGACCGGACAGACCTCGATGCAGTCCATATATTTGCATTTGATGCAATTGTCGGTCACGACATAGGTCATTGCAGGCTCCGGAACGTCCCATTTTGCTGGGCTTTTCGGCTGAGGTAACGCCTTTGCCCGCCGCATGCAAGGGCAGGGATTGCAGGCGCAGCCGGTGTCGCGGAATGGAATTCCAGCCGGAAAGCTTCGGCCAAGTCCTCCAGCCCAACCGTTGCGCAGTTTTCCTGGAATTGCTGCAGCCGTGCCGCGGCCCGGCTATATCTCAGTCGTCGCCGAGCAGCCGGTCGGTCTGCCGCCGCTCGCGTTTGGTCGGGCGGCCGCTGCCGGCCTCGCGCAAGGCTGGAACGGCGTCCGGAACCGCCTCGCCTTTGGGTGTCGGCGCCGGCGACATGTCCTCGTAAAGCAGCCGCGCCTCGTCGGCCGGGCCGCGCCTGGCGCCACAGTTCAGCACCTTCCAGACGAGGATACGGCGCTCGAGCATGATGGTGAGCACGTCGCCGGGCTTGACCAGATCCGACGCCTGCGCTGCTTTGTCGCGATTGATGCGGACGCGTCCCGCGACGACGACCTTTGCCGCCAAGGACCGCGACTTCACCGCGCGCGAGAAGAACAGCCATTTGTCGATGCGCTGGCGGCCTTCTCCAACCATCGCGGCTAGCTTTGGTGGAGCATGATCTTATCCGAAAACCGGTTCCCACTTTTCGCTGACGCGGTCCTTCGGTTCGAGATCATGCTGGTTCTTTGATGGAGCATGATCTCGCCCGAAAACCGGGTCCCACTTTTCGGGATCATGCTCGAACCTATTTCTTCAGTTGGTCGCGCAAGGCGGCGAGCTTGGCGAAGGGCGAATCCGGATCGAAGCGCTGCGGGCGTTCCTCGCGCGGCTTGCCCTGGAAGGCTGGCTTGCCGCCCGGGGCGTTGCCCTTGCCGTCCTGCCTGCCGCCCTTCCAGTCCGGCCGGCCTTCGCGGCGTTCGCCTTGCGGCTTGCCTTCGCGCCGTTCAGCGCCCTCACGCCGGTCGCCCGTCTCGGGCCTCGGCTTGAACTTCGAGCGGTCGAAGCGCGGCTTGCCGGCGCCTTCGCGCTGCTCGCGGCGGCCTTCCTGGGCGGGCCGATCGCCGGGCTGACCGCTTGCGGCGCCTGCCTCGCGTGCGGGCTGGGCGCCGCGCGGGCGATTGTCGCGACGGTTGTCGTGGCGATGGCGCGGACGCTGATGGTCGAAACGCGCCTGGCGCCACAGGAGCACAGGTTTTGGTTCCTCGGCTTCGGCTGGCGCCTCGCCGCCGGCAGTACCCTCCACCTGGTGGTGGGGCGAGGTAAGAGCGTCGGCGCTTTCGGCCGGCTCGGGCGCTGCCGCAATGTCCACCGCTGCGGCGTCTTCCATAGCGGCGGCCTCTTCCGTAACCGCGGCCGGAGCTTCTGCCGGCTCTGCCGTGGCAGGTTCCACCGCCACTTCCGCGACGGCTTCGGCCGGAGCTTCGGCGGCAGCCGGCTCCGAGCCCTCGACGGTTACCTCCGCGACCGTATCAGTTGCCGCAGCTTGTGCCTCTGCCTCCCGCGCGGCGCGCGCGGCATTATCCGCGGCGAGCTTGGCCGCGGCCGCTTCGCGGGCGGCGTCGTCCAGCGCGTCGAGCTTCGCCTTAACCTCGGCAGCCGGCTTGGCCTCCGAGCGATAGCCGAGACCTTTCAGGATCTCCTCCATGTCGTCGGCCGTGGCGCCGAGGATCGACATCATCGGTGGCGTCACCATGAAGGCGTGGCCGTCATAGGCGCCGTCTGGACGCTGGCCGAGGCCGGGCTTCCAGTTGGTCGCCGGGCGGATGAGGTCGGCAAGCCGCTCGAGGATATCGACGCGCACGGCGCGACGGCCGAGATTGCGGTAGCCGGCGAGCTTGTAGAAGGTCTTGTCGAAGGCCGGGTCGATGACGACCGAAGTGCGGCCGGAAGCCAGCGCATGCACCACATCGCCGAAGCCGGGCTTGTCCTTGCCGTCGTTCTTCAGCGCCCACAGCAACGTCACCAGGCCAGCCGGCGCCGGCTTGATCAGCGCCGGCACGAAGACATGGTAGGCGCCGAAGCGGACGCCGAGGCGGCGAAGCGCTGCGCGGCCTTCCTGGTCGAGCGACTTCATCTCCTCCGCGATGTCGCGGCGATTGATCAGGCCGAAATGCTCGACCAGCTGGAAGGCGATGCCGCGGGCGATGCCGGCGAGCTGGTCGGCATTCTTCAGGTCGACCAGCGGCTTCAAAAGCGTTTCGATCTGGAAATTGACGAAACGCTCGGCGCGCGCCGCGACCTTGTCGCGGGCGGGGCCGGTCAGCTGCTCGTCGGCAAGCAGAACCAGGCGCGGTTTCAGCGCCTCGTCGGCGGCGACCAGCGTGCCGATCGGCGCGCCGATCCAGCGCAGGACGCCGTCCGAGCCCAAAGCCAGGTCGCCATTGGCGCAGGCGGCAAAGCGCTCGGCGCGCGCCTCGAACTCGGCCGCGAGCGCCTTCTGGGCGGCGGTGCGCACCGCCTTGGCGTCCTCGCCGCCGGCGCTCTGGTCGGCGGTGAAGCGGAACCCCTGCAACTCGCCGACGTGATGGCCTTCGACGAGGACGGTTCCGGACGGGCTGATTTCGGCTTCAGGCATGGTATTTTCTCTAAGGCGCCGCATGAGGACGGAAGTCCTGCGGTCTACGAAGCGTTTCGTCAACCGCTCATGCAGCGCATCCGACAATCTGTCTTCGATTTCGCGCGTCTTTTCCTGCCAGTGTAGCTGATCGGCCAGCCAGCCGGGGCGGTTGGAGACGAAAGTCCAGGTGCGGATCTGCGCGATCCGGTGCGACAGCGTGTCGATATCGCCTTCCGTCGTGTCGGCGCGCCGCACCTGCTCGGCCATGTAATTCTCATCGACATGGCCGTGACGCGCAAGGTCCATATAGATCGAGGCGATAAGATCGGCATGCTGTGCCGGCGCGATCTTGCGATAGTCGGGGAGCGCGCAGGCTTCCCAAAGCAGCGCCACGCGCTCCTTGCCGGTGGCCAAATCGCGGATGTCGCCGTCGCGCGACAGCTGTTCCAGCGCCTGCGCGTCGACGGTCGGCAGCGCGCGGGTCAAGCCTTCGACCGGCGCATTGGCCTCAATCGAGCGCTTCAGCGCATCGAGGCTGGAAAAGTCGAAATCGGCGGTGCGCCACTGCAGCACCTTCACCGGATCGAAATCGTGTCCCTCGATCTTGGCAACCAGTTCCTCGTCGAACGGGTCGACCTGGCCGGTGACGCCGAACGTTCCGTCGCGCAGGTGCCGGCCGGCGCGGCCGGCGATCTGGCCAAGCTCGGCGGCGGTCAGGTTGCGGTATTGATAGCCGTCGAACTTGCGGTTCTGAGCGAAGGCGACGTGATCGAGGTCGAGGTTCAGGCCCATGCCGATGGCGTCGGTGGCGACGAGATAGTCGACATCGCCGGACTGGAATATCTCCACTTGAGCGTTTCGGGTGCGCGGGGAAAGAGCGCCGAGCACGACGGCAGCTCCCCCCTGCTGGCGGCGGATCAGCTCGGCGATCGCATAGACCTCGTCGGCCGAGAAGGCGACGATCGCCGTGCGCCGCGGCAACCGGGTGAGCTTCTTCGAGCCGGCATAGGCAAGGTGCGACAGCCGCGGCCGCGTCACCACCGACACGCCCTTCAACAGGCGCTGCAGGATGCCATGCATGGTGGCCGCGCCCAGGAGCAGCGTCTCCTGGCGGCCGCGCAGATGCAGGATGCGATCGGTGAAGATATGGCCGCGCTCGAGATCGCCGGCGAGCTGCACCTCGTCGATGGCGACGAAGGCGGCGTCGGTCTCGCGCGGCATCGCCTCGACGGTGCAGACCGAATATTTCGCGCCGGCAGGCACGATCTTCTCCTCGCCGGTGATCAGCGCCACCTTATGGGCGCCGACCTTCTCGCAGACGCGCGCATAGACTTCGCGGGCGAGCAGCCTCAGCGGTAGGCCGATGACACCGGTTTCATGCGCGACCATGCGCTCGATGGCGAGATGCGTCTTGCCGGTGTTGGTCGGGCCCAGCACGGCCGTCACGTCGCGGCCCGAAAGGATCAGCGGGTGGGAGTGTTTCGGCTGGATGTTCATCGGCTCGGAAATAAGGTTTCTGCCGCCCGTAGTCTGAAGCACGGCGCTGCCGCCGCGTGTGACAGGCGACACATAGGGACTTCGGGCGTGAAGCGAAAGCGGAATGTTCCCTCGCGAACTGGCTATGCCGGAGGGAGCAGCCAAAATCGGCCGCTTGTTAACAGCTGGAACGAGTCTGGAACGAATCAGCGACGAATCGGTGACTCGTTCTGATTCAGGTTTTGTTCACGGCTATATGTGGATTTTTTGACGGTAAGTCTCACCACATGCTGAATCGCTGAACTGGCCCGATTCCTGCTTGGCCTCGGCCGGACCCGGGTCGTCGTTAACCTTTGCCGGGCAATGGTCAGATCCGACCTGAGCGCAGACTTCAACGGTATGAAATTGTTGATTTTTCTTAATCGCCTTTAATGAGTTCGGTGACGTTTGCACCGTCCACTGTTAACTTTCCGGCCAAAGCCGGAACGAATCGGCGACGAATCAGTGATCCGACGGTTTTCCCGGTTTGTTCACCCCTAGATATGGTGTTATCCACAGCTTGCCCACCGAGGATTCACAGCTTGTCGCAGCGGTTATGCACAGAGCGTGGCTGCGGCCGTTAACTTTTGCGTGCCGAATTGAGGCAAGGTGTCGCGCCGGCGTGCCGGCGAACAAAAAAGGCGGCTTCGGTGCCGGAGCCGCCTTTGGCGGTAAATGGTGTCGGGCGACCTACTGGGGTGTCAGGCGAAATACTGACCGCCATTGGCGGTGATGGTCGAGCCGGTGATGAAGCCGGCCTCATCGGAAGCCAGGAAGGCGACGCAGCGCGCGATCTCTTCCGGCTCGCCGAGGCGACCGACCGGGATCTGAGCGATGATCGACTCCCGTACTTTTTCCGGCACGGCCATGACCATGTCGGTGGCGATGTAGCCGGGGCAGACGACATTGACTGTGATGCCGGCGCGAGCCCCCTCTTGAGCCAGCGCCTTGGTGAAGCCGATATCGCCGGCTTTCGAGGCCGAATAATTGACCTGGCCCATCTGACCCTTCTGGCCGTTGATCGAGGAAATGGTGATGACGCGGCCGAACTTGCGGTCGCGCATGCCGCTCCACAAAGGATGCGTCATGTTGAAGACGCCGGACAGGTTGGTGTCGATCACTTCCTTCCACTGTGCGGGCGTCATCTTGTGGAACATGGTGTCGCGAGTAATGCCGGCATTGTTGACCAGCACGGAGACCGGGCCGAGATCGGCCTCCACCTGCTTGATGCCTGCGGCGCAGGCCTCGTAGTCGGCGACCGACCATTTGTAGACGGGGATACCAGTCTCGGCCTTGAATTTCTGGGCCGCCTCGTCATTGCCGGCATAGTTCGCCGCGACCGAATAGCCGGCGGTCTTCAAGGCGACCGATATCGCCGCGCCGATGCCGCGTGTTCCGCCCGTGACGATTGCTACTTTGGTCATGTGTGCTCCTCCCTGTTGATCGGAGGAGCGAATAGGGAGTAGCGAATAGCGAGTAGGGGATTGAAGCCTGCTGCGCCGACGCCGTTTTCCCTATTCGCTACTCCCTATTCGCTATTCGCTCAGTTCAGCGCTTCCACGCACATTGCAACGCCCATGCCGCCGCCGATGCACAGCGTGGCAAGGCCCTTCTTGGCGCCGCGGCGACGCATCTCGTAGACCAGCGTGTTGAAGACGCGGGCGCCCGAAGCGCCGATCGGATGGCCGATGGCGATGGCGCCGCCGTTGACGTTGACGATCGAGGGATCCCAGCCCATGCCCTTGTTGACGGCGCAGGCCTGCGCGGCGAACGCCTCGTTGGCCTCGACGAGGTCGAGGTCCTTGACCGACCAGCCGGCCTTCTCCAGCGCCCGCTTCGAAGCGGGAATAGGCCCCGTGCCCATGATTGCCGGATCGACGCCGGCGGTCGCCCAGGAGGCGATGCGCACCAGCGGGGTGATGCCGCGCCGCACGGCCTCGGCCTCGGTCATCAGCAGCGCGCCGGCGGCGCCGTCATTGATGCCCGACGCGTTGGCGGCGGTGACCGTGCCGTCCTTGTCGAAAGCAGGCTTCAGCTTGGTCATGGCGTCGAGCGTCGCGCCGTGCCGGATGTACTCGTCCTGGTCGACTGTTGTGTCGCCCTTCTTGCCCTTGATGGTGAAGGCGACGATCTCGTCCTTGAACTTGCCGGCCTTCTGCGCAGCCTCCGCCTTGTTCTGCGAGGCGAGCGCGAACTCGTCCTGGGTTTCGCGGGTGATCTGGAACTGGCGGGCGACGTTCTCGGCGGTGTTGCCCATATGGTAGCCATTGAAGGCATCCCACAGGCCGTCCTTGATCATGGTGTCGATCATCTTGTAGTCGCCCATCTTGACGCCGGCGCGCAGGTGCTCGGCATGCGGCGACATCGACATCGATTCCTGGCCTCCGGCAACGATCACCTTGGCGTCGCCGGTGGCGATCTGCTGCATGCCGAGCGCAATGGCGCGCAGGCCCGAGCCGCAAACCTGATTGAGGCCCCAGGCCGTGGTCTCCTTCGGCAGGCCGGCATTGATCGAGGCCTGGCGAGCCGGGTTCTGTCCTTGCGCAGCGGTCAGCACCTGGCCGAGGATGACCTCGTCGACTTCCGCCGCCTCGACGTTCGCGCGCGCCAGCAATTCCCTGATGACTACGGCGCCGAGTTCATGCGCCGGCGTGGCGGCGAAACTGCCGTTGAAGGATCCGACCGCGGTGCGAGCGGCGCTGGCGACGACGATGGAATTGGAAGCGGACATTTTCTTCTCCAGACTTCGAGGTGTCGTGTTCTAGGCTATCCTTGAAGACTTTCTTGCCGGTTCAGGCAGCCGAGTCAAACCGGAAATGGGCATGGCCGCCATGCGCGGCAAGCAGAGCGCGCGCCGGTTGTGGCAACATGACGTTGACCGCGCGGCGAATTTTGTCATGCCCTGCAGCATTAATTGATGCCGCAGTGCACAAACCGCTTGGAATTGTGAGGCTTTTGCGCGTATCCTCGATAAAGGGCGCAATCGTTACCGGCCGCTTACTCCTAGAGGTGCCGGTGTCCTGGGGAGGATACGGATGGCCGCAAAAGACGACCCGATCGTCATCAAGAAGTATGCCAATCGCCGGCTCTACAATACCGGCACGAGCACCTATGTGACGCTCGAGGACTTGGCCGAGATGGTCAAGAAGGGTGAGGAGTTCACGGTCCAGGACGCAAAGACCGGCGACGACATCACGCACCCGGTGCTGACGCAGATCATCTTCGAGCTGGAGAACAAGGACGGGCAGAACATGCTGCCGATCCCGTTCCTGCGCCAACTCATCTCCTTCTACGGCGATCAGATGCAGATGATCGTGCCGAGCTTCCTCGAACAATCGATGATCGCCTTCTCCAAGGAGCAGGAGCGGTTTCGCGAGCAGCTCAAGGGTACCTTCGGGAAAACGCCGATCGACATGATGAAGACGCCGATCAAGGCGCTCGAGGAACAGACGCGACGCAATGTCGAGATGTTCCAGAACGCCATGCGCATGTTCACGCCGTTCCCGCCCGCCGGCGGCAATTCAGCGCCGGCCGCCGAGCCCGCGAAGAAGGAAGAGAAGGGCGACGATCTGCAGGAATTGAAGGCGCAGATTGCGGCGATGCAGCGCAAGCTGGACACGATGTCCTGACGGGTGTGCCGCCGTTTGGCGGCGGTCGCGAACGCTGGAGATTGGCGCAAAGGCCCATCCCTTCGTCATCCTCGGGCTTGACCCGAGGATCCATTCCGTGACCGACGCCGTAGGGCGCAGCGGTGCAGAATTCTGTATACGTTGCAACGCCTTAGCGTCACGGAATGGATTCTAGGGTCTGCGCGCGTCGCTTCGCTCCTTGCTCCGCCCTAGAATGACGACCTCAAACGCGTTCCGGCTAATCTGCAAGTCATCATCCCGCGCTAATTGGCCCGTCGTAACGGGCGCGGGGCCTGATCGGCCTGTTGCTGGTCACCTGTTCGACGGCATGGGCCGTCCAACCGACGCTGCGGCCGAGCGCGAACAGGCGGAACGGCGCATCGGCCGGCAGGCTGAGGCTGCGCGTCATCGCGGCCAGCGCAAAATCGATGTTCGGATGCAGCCCGGTCGCGGCGAGCACGGCGTCGCGAAGATGGACGATCCCGTCATCGATCTCCAGGTCGGGCAGCAGTGCTTGCGCGCGCGGATCGCCTTCCGGGTAGAGCGGGTGGCCGAAGCTTGGCAGCGGCCGGTCATGAGCGAGCCAGCGTGCAATCGCCTCGTCCGGACCCAGCCGCCCGGCATCCTCGACAAGCGTGATCGCCGCCGCGCCGGCGCCGCCATGGCGCGGGCCGGTCAGCGTCGCAAGGCCTGCGAGCAGGCAGGCGGCGACCGGCGCGCCGGTGGAGGCCGCGACCCGGGCGGCGAAGGTCGAGGCGTTGAGCTCATGGTCGGCCAAAAGCACCAGCGCCTTGCGGATGAGATCGGCGCCGGCGGCTTCCACCGACCAGCCCTGCGCCAGCCTGATATGCACAGGTTCGGAGCCCGGCGACGCGCCGAGCGCGGTTGCCAGTGCGCTGGTCGCGGCGGCGCCATCCTGCTGCAGCATCGCCGGCCTGCGTCCGAGCGAGGACCAGCCTCCGGCGGCGAGCGCCGAAAGCCTGGCGAAGGCGGTGGGCGTGCCGCTTTGCCGGGCGGCCGAAGGGGTCAGCGAGGCGAACGATACCGGACGGGCGGAAGCCCACAGCAGTCCGGCGGTCTCCTCGAGCGTCGCCGTCGCCGAAAGCTCCACCGCGTCCCTGCCCCGATAGATGAGACGACCATGCAGCACCGTCGAGATCGAAGTGGGAATCGCCGGCTCGCCCCAGGCGATGGCGCTTTCGGCGATTGCCTGCGGGCTCCTTCCGCGGTCGCGGCGCGTGGCGAGCGCGGCGATGTCGTCGGCGCGGTACCGGCTGCGGCGCGGGTCTGCCTCGTCCGGCTTCATGCCGATGCGGCCGCGGCTGACATAGGCATAAAGCGTCTGCGGCCGGACGTTGAGCCGCTCCAGCGCCTCATCCCGGGTCAGCCATTCCGTCATTTGCCGCCTTACATTGATTATCTTGATCAAGATTGATGCATTGATTGCGCAGCATTAATTGTCATGCACCAAAGGTCAAGGAGACGATCATGGCAAATGGGCTCGATGATGTTGTGGCGGCAGACACGGTGCTTTCCGATGTCGATGGTGCGGGTGGGTACCTCACCATCCGAGGCCATTCGCTGATGGAACTGGCCGGCCGCCGGCGCTACGCGCAGGTGGTGCGTCTGCTGTTCGACGGCTTCTTCGACGACCTTCCGAGCGATGCCGAACTGGAGGAGGCGATCGGCAAGGCTCGGGTAGAAGTGTTCGATCGCGTCCAGCCGATGCTTGCCCAGCTTGCGCCGCTCGACGTCTACAGCGGCATGCGCGCCGGCATGGCCGTCCTGCCGGACGGCGACAGGCTTGCCGATGCGCTGCGGCTGGTCGCGGCGCCTGCGGTGCTGACGCCGGCCTTGCTGCGCCTTGGCCGGGGTAAGACGCCTATTGCTCCCGACGAAAAGGCCGATCATGCCGGCGACATGTTGCGCATGCTCTCCGGCTCCGCCTCGCCGGCGCTTGCCAAGGCGCTCGACAGCTATCTGGTGACGGTCTGCGACCACGGGCTCAACGCCTCGACCTTCGCGACCCGCGTGGTAGCCTCGACCCAGGCCGGACTGACCTCGGCGATCCTGGCCGGGCTCGGCGCGCTGAAAGGTCCGCTGCATGGCGGCGCGCCGGGGCCGGTGATCGAGATGCTGGACGCCATCGAGGCCAGCGGCGACGCCACGGCATGGCTGCGCAACGAGATCGCCCATGGCCAGCGCATCATGGGTTTCGGCCATCGCATCTACCGCGTGCGCGACCCGCGAGCCGACGCGCTGAAGACGGTCGTGCGGCAACTCGGTTCGCGCAACAAGACGAGCAGCAAGGAGATGGGTAGCAGGTTGGCCTTCGCCGAAACCGTGGAGCAGGCGGCGCTCGAGGTGCTCAGCATCGCCAAGCCGCAGCGCTCGATCCAGACCAATGTCGAATTCTACACCGCGCTCCTCCTGGAAGCGGTCGGCTTCCCGAAGGAGGCCTTCTCCAACGTGTTCGCCGCCGGCCGCGTTGCCGGCTGGATTGCGCACGCGCGCGAGCAGCAGGCGACCGGGCGGCTCATCCGGCCGCAGTCGCGTTATGTCGGGCCAGTGCCCGACCTGGTGGCTTGAGAGGTAGTTCCTCGCCCAACCTCGTCTACGGCATCCACCCATTTCCAAGCGGCTGGTCTTTGGCGATAGCGTGCATGGCAGCTTGGCGCATCCATTGTCTTATGCAGCGCTGGTCGACCCCCACTCCGTCTCGGCTGCGCCGAGCCACCTCTCCCCCGATCGACGGGGTAGAGGAAGGCGCCAAGCTTTTTGCCGTCAATGCTCGTCCAGCAACGCTCCTTCCTTTCCCTCCGGAGGGGGAAAGGTGGCGCTGCGAAGCAGCGACGGATTGGGGGAACCACCTGGCAATCAAGCTTCCCCTGATCAGTCGCGCCAGTCACAGCATGCCGTAGCCCACTTCGTGGGGCGAGGAAAATCCCATGATCACGCTTGTGTGTTCGTGTTCTTGCCTTGGTTCGCCCTTATATGCTGCGCTGCAACATAGGCTGACTGCGCCGTCTCCGTGCAAAATGAGGCAGCGGTAGGCCGGCGCATCGAGACAAGGAACGCCATGGCGAAGAACGGCAAGGCGGAGGAAAAGAAGAAGATCAACATCGCCCTCCAGGGCGGCGGTTCGCATGGCGCCTTTTCCTGGGGCGTGCTCGACCAGCTGCTGGAGGACGGGCGGCTGGAGATCGCGGCGGTGTCCGGCACCAGTGCCGGCGCCATGAACGCGGTGGCGCTGGCCGACGGCTTTGTCCGGGGCGGCGTGGAAGGCGCGCGCAAGAAGCTCGAGGACTTCTGGCGGGCGGTGGCCTCGAAGGGCCGTTTCAGCCCGGTGCAGCGCATGCCGTGGGACGTGGTCTGGGGCAATTGGTCGATCGAGAACACGCCCGGCTATGTCTTCTTCGACACGATGTCGCGGGTGTTCTCGCCCTATGTCGCCAATCCGCTCGGCCTCAACCCGCTGCGCGATGTGGTGGCGAAGGAGATCGACTTCGACAATGTGCGCGCCTGCAAGTCGATTGAGCTGTTCATCTCGGCGACCAATGTCGAAACCGGACAACTGCGCGTCTTCTCCGACGGCGAGATCGACCTCGACACAGTGATGGCTTCGGCCTGCCTGCCGCAATTGTTCCGCGCCGTCGAGATCAAAGGCGTGCCCTATTGGGACGGCGGCTATGGCGGCAATCCGGCGCTTTATCCGTTTTTCAAGACGGCGGCGACCGAGGACGTGCTTCTGGTGCAGATCAATCCGGTGGTGCGCGAAGGCACGCCGAAGAGCGCCAATGAGATCCAGAACCGCATCGACGAGATCACCTTCAATGCCGGGCTGCTGCGCGAATTCCGCTCGATCGCCTTCGTCAAGGAGTTGATCGCGGCCGGACGCCTGCCGCATGGCGAATATCGCGACATCCGCATGCACCGCATCGATGCCGACGAGGCTTTCAAGGACCTCTCCGCGTCGTCCAAGGTCAACGCCGAATGGGCTTTCATCGCCTATCTGCGCGACCTCGGCCGCAGTGCCGCCAGCGACTGGCTGGAAGAGAACTACGACGCCGTCGGCCAGAACGCCACGCTCGATCTTTCAGGCGAGCTAGACGACGGCTTCAAGCCACTGCGCGGCCCGGCACCCGGGCGTCGCGTCAAGGAGTTCCTGGCAGCGCACATCAAGCCGGAATCCGCGCGGCGGCGGGCCTGATGTCTTCCATACCTGTCAGCAAGTCCGCTCCGGCTGTCAGCATCTTCCCCAGCGGAACCGGGGCAATGCTGGATTCGGTTGTCGGGGCGATATAGCTTACCTGAACGTAAAGGGGAGGTCGCGATGCTGCAAACCAGACAAAACGCTCTCGGGGTCAGGTTTGAAGCGCAGTGCAGGGCCTTCGAGAAGGAGCCGTTCCCGACGCTGGACGTGCGCAAGGATCGGCTGAAGCGCCTGCTGGCGCTCACTGAAAAGCACGAGGCCGAGATCTGCGCGGCGATCGACAGCGATTTTTCCGCCCGCTCGGCTCAGGAGACGCGGCTTGCCGAACTGTTCGTCGTGCGCGCCGGCATCAGGCATGCGCTGTCGCATCTCGGCGCCTGGATGCGCGAGCGCCGCGTCGCCACCAGCCTGCCCTTCCTGCCCGGCCGCAACCGCCTCTTGCCGCAGCCGCTCGGCGTCGTCGGCATCGTCTCGCCATGGAACTATCCTTTCCAGCTCGCCATCGCGCCGGCGACCGCCGCTCTGGCCGCCGGCAACCGCGTGCTGATCAAGCCTTCGGAGCTGACGCCGAAATTTTCGGACCTGCTCGCCAGCCTGGTCGAAAAATATTTCGCCGCCGACGAGGTCAGCGTGGCGGTCGGCGACGCGGAGGTCGGCAAGGCGTTCGTGTCCTTGCCGTTCGACCACCTCCTGTTCACTGGCTCGACCGCCGTCGGCCGCCAGGTGGCACTGGCCGCCGCGGCCAATCTGACGCCGGTGACGCTCGAGCTCGGCGGCAAGTCGCCGGCAATCTTCGATCCCTCCTGCGATCTCGATGCGGCGGTCGCCAGCGTTGCCTACGGCAAATTGCTCAATGCCGGCCAGACCTGCATCGCGCCCGACTATCTGATGGTCCCGCAAGGCCAGGGCGCGGCGGTCGCGGCCAAGTTCGCGGCGGCAATCGCAAAGCTCTATCCGCGCCTCGGCGACAATCCCGACTATACGGCGATCGTCAGCGAGCGGCATCACCGGCGGCTGAGCGACATGATCGCCGAGGCGCGCGACAGCGGCGCCGACATTACCGAGATCAACCCGGCCAACGAGAAGCTCGGCATCAGCGACCGCAAGATGGCGCCGGTGCTGGTGCGCAATGCCGGCGAGACTCTGCGGCTGATGCGCGAGGAGATTTTCGGACCGGTGCTGCCGATCGTCGAATATGGCAGCGTGGACGAGGCTATCGATCATGTGAACCGGGGCGAGCGTCCACTGGCGCTTTACTGGTTCGGCAGCGACAGCGCCAATCGCCGCAGGGTCATGCGCGAAACCGTGGCCGGCGGCGTCACGGTCAATGACTGCATGATGCATCTGGCGCAGGAGCGGCAGCCCTTCGGCGGCGTCGGCGACAGCGGCATGGGCGCCTATCACGGCGAGTGGGGTTTTCGCACCTTCAGCAAGGAAAAGCCGATCTTCATCCAGTCGAAGCTCAGCGCCGGCGGCCTGCTGCGCCCGCCCTATGGCAAGACATTCGAGCGTCTTTTTCGGCTGCTGAAGCTCATCACTTGACAGCTTCAGTCCGGGAATGGCGGGGATGGGACCGCGGTCAACGCGGATGATCGGCGCTTCATATGGGAGCTTTCCGCATCATCCTGACGGCTGTTGCCAGTAACGTTAGGGAAGCCGTGGAAAACTATCGGCGCGCCGGAAAAAAGCGCAGCCGTCTGGCAGAAAAGCTTGGATTTGTCGAGGAACCACGTTCCACTTCGCAATGCTACCGCAACTTTTCCGACTATATTGCGCCGCAACTTTCAGGTAGAAGCTGCGCTTCGCCGATCACGGCAAATTGAACTAGGCCCCGCGCACACCCATATCGGCCGCGCGCCCGAAGTCGGAAGCGCCGACCTCGCCAGGTCCTGCAACGGAAAAAATGACGATGCCGAAAATCAGGTTTCACAAGCTTGCTGCCATTGTCGTGCTCATCGGATTCGCGGCCTGGATGGGCACGGGTGAGTTTTCGTCCGTCGGTAGCGCCGCCGACAAGTCGGTCGCCACCGACAAGCACGCCGACGCCGGCAAGCCCGCTCAGCCGGGGGCCACCAAGCCGGACGCCGCGCAAGCCGAGCCCAAGGCCGCGTTGCGCACGGTCGCCGTGGTGACGCCGCCGCGCAAGACCTATGCGCGCGCCATCCGCATCTCCGGCCTGACCGAGGCCGACAAGCGGGCCGTGCTGGCGACGCGCGTCGCCGGCGTCATCGAGAAGTTGCCGGTCAAGCAGGGCGATCGGGTCAAGACCGGCGACCTCGTGCTGATGCTCGCGGCCGAGGAGAAGATCTCCAACGTCGACAATGCCAAGCAATTGCTGGCGCAGCGCAAAGCCGAGCTCGATGCTGCCGAGCGGCTGGCCAAGACAGGCAATCTGCCGAAGCTGCAGCTCGATACCGCCCGCTCCAACCTGACGCTGGCGCAATCGCAGCTCGACACCGCGCAGGCGGAGCTCGACCGCAACGAGGTCAAGGCGCCGTTCGACGGCGTCATCGACCGCATCCCGGTGGAGCTCGGCAGCTCGGTGATGCAGGGCGGCGAGGTGGCGACAGTCCTGAAGCTCGATCCGGTCATCGCCCGGGGCGAGATCAGCGAGCGCGACCTGCGCTACGTCAAGATCGGCGACGAGGCCGATGTCCGCCTCGTCAACGACCAGAAGGTCACCGGCACCGTGCGCTACATCAGCCGCGATGCCTCGGCGCAGACCCGCACCTTCCGCGTCGAGGTGGCGATACCCAATCCCGACGGCTCCATCCCCGCCGGCATGACGGCCGAGATCGAGCTCAGCGCCGAGCCGACCAACGCGGTCATGCTGCCGCGTTCGGTGGTGACGCTGGGCGACAAGGGCGACCTCGGCATTCGCGCCGTCGGCAAGGACGACAAGGTGGCGTTCTTTCCGATCGACCTGGTCGACGACACGCCGCACGGCCTGGTGCTGGGCGGTATTCCGCAAGATGCGCGCATCATCGTCGCCGGCCAGGAGCTGGTGAAGGAAGGCGACCTGGTGAAGCCCGTCGAGGCCGACCAGGCGACCATCAACAAGCTGATCGGCGAAGCCACCGCCGGCACGCAGTAAAGCAGGACGCGTCCGTCGCCGGGCCAATCCGGCGATGGCAGTCCGCGGCCCCCGAAGCATAACAGGCCGAAGTCATGGATATCGTCAGACTCGCCATCAACAACGCTCGCCTCACCATATCGGCGCTGCTGTTCCTGGTCGTCGCGGGCTGGGTCGCCTACCAGTCCACGCCGAAGGAAGCAGAGCCCGACGTTCCGATTCCGATGATGTATGTCAGCCTGATCTATCAGGGCATCTCGCCGGAGGATTCCGAGCGCCTGCTGCTCAGGCCGATGGAAAGCAAGCTCAAGAGTCTCAAGGGGCTCAAGGAGATGCGCTCAGCCGCCTTCCAGGGCGGCGGCTATGTGCTGGTCGAATTCCAGCCGCAGACGGATCTCGCGACGGCGCTGCAGGATACGCGCAGCAAGGTGCAGGACGCCAAGGCCGACCTGCCGCAGGCGGCGGAAGAGCCGACCGTCAACGAGGTCAACGTCTCGGAATTCCCGGTTCTGGTCGTCACACTTTCCGGCGATGTGCCGGAGCGCGTGCTGACGTCGGCCGCGCGCGAGCTGCGCGACCGCATCGAGGAGGTGCCCGGCGTGCTCGAAGGCTCGCTGCAGGGCGCTCGCGACGACCTTGTCGAGGTGGTCGTCGATCCGGTGAAGCTTTCCTCCTACGGACTGCAGCTCGACCAGGTGATCCAGGGCGTCGCCTCCTCCAACAGCCTGGTCGCGGCCGGCAATCTCGAAGGCTCGGAAGGCAAATACGCGGTCAAGGTGCCGTCGCTGATCGAGACGCCCGAGGACGTCGCCAACCTGCCGGTGGTCGCCACGCCGAACGCCGTGGTCCAGGCCAAGGACATCGCGACCATACGCTCGACCTTCAAGGACGCCGAGACGGTCACTCGCCTCAACGGCAAGCCTGCGATCGCCATCGAAGTCAAGAAGCGCATAGGCGCCAACCTGATCGACACGTTGAACCACGTCAGGGAAGTGTCCGATACCTTTATCAAGACCATGCCCCAGGGCATGCATGTCACCTACACGCAGGACAAGTCGGTCTTCGTCAACCAGCTGCTGGGCGACCTGCAGAACCATGTGATGATCGCCGTCATCCTGGTGTTCATCGTCATCCTTTATGCGCTGTCGGGGCGGGCCTCGCTGCTCATCGGGCTTGCCATCCCGTCATCGTTCCTGATGGGCATCCTGCTGCTTGCCATGATGGGCTACACGATCAACATGATCGTGCTGTTCAGCCTGATCCTGGCCGTCGGCATGCTGGTGGATGACGCCATCATCGTCACCGAATTCGCGGAACGGCGCATGAGCGAGGGCATGCCGAAGGCGGATGCCTTCGCGCTGGCAGCCAAGCGCATGGCCGGCCCGGTCATCGCGGCGACGATGACACGCATCGCCGCCTTCTCGCCGCTGCTGTTCTGGCCGGGCATCATCGGCGACTTCATGAAATATATGCCGATCACGCTGATCGTGACACTGTCGGCCTCGATGCTCTACGCGCTGGTCTTCGCGCCGACTTTGGGCGCGATCTTCGCCAAGGCGCCGGAACATCACGAGGAAGGCAACCGCGACGGCTGGTACATGGCGGTGGTCAAGCAGGCGGTGCGCTTCCCGATCACGGTGATCCTGCTCACCGTCGGACTTCTGGTCGGCGTCGGCTTCGCCTATTCGAAATATGGCGCCGGCGTCGAGTTCTTCCCCAGCGTCGAGCCGGATTACGGCCTGCTCTATGTGCATGCCCGCGGCAATCTTTCGCTGGCCGAAATGGACGCCGCGACGAAGACGGCGGAGAACCGTCTGCTCGGCTGGCCCGGCGTGAAGTCGGTCTATACCCGCGTCGGCAAGACGCAAGGCGGCGGCCAGGACATTCCGGAAGACGTGGTCGGCGTCATCCAGTACGAGTTCGTCGATTGGCGCGAGCGCAAGTCTGCCAACCAGATCCTCGACGACCTGCGCGGCGTGATGGCCGGCATTCCCGGCGTCGATGTCGAAGTGCGCGTGCCGGAAGCCGGCCCGCCGACCGGCAAGCCGATCCAGATCAGGCTTTCGGCCGTCGACCCGGCCGGGCTCGACGATAAGGCGCGCGCGGTCGCGGCACGCATCGCCAAGATCCCCAATGTCATCGACATTTCGGACGGCCTGCCGCCGCCCGGCGTCGATTGGGCGATCGAGGTCGACCGCGCCAAGGCGGCGCAATACGGCATCAGCCCGACTTCGGTCGGCACGGTGGTGCAGCTGGTGACCAACGGCCTCAAGCTGTCGGAATACCGGCCGGCCGGCGCCGACGACGCGGTCGACATTCGGCTCCGCCTGCCCGAGGACCGGCGCACGCTGTCGACGCTCGACGAGCTCAGGGTGCAGACCTCGCAAGGGTCGGTGCCGATCTCGAACTTCGTCGTGCGCAAGCCGGAGCCGACCGTCGGCATCCTGAACCGCATCGACGGCGCGCGCACCGTGGTCGTGCAGGCCAATGTCAGCGCCGGCGCGCAGGTCGCGGCGGTGCAGGAGCAGGTGACCAAGGCCGTCAGCGATATGGATCTCGGCAGCGGCATCCGCTGGAAGCTCGCCGGCTCAAACGAGGACAGCGCGGAAGCCAGCGCCTTCCTCGGCAAGGCTTTCGGCGCAGCGATCTTCCTGATCTTCCTGGTGCTGCTTGCGCAGTTCAACAAATTCACCAGCGTGTGGCTCGTCCTGTCCTGCGTGATCATGGCGACGATCGGCGTGTTCCTCGGATTGCTTCTGACAGGCGAGGCCTTTGGCATCGTCATGTCGGGCATCGGCGTCATCGCGCTGGCCGGTGTGGTGGTGAACAACAACATCGTGCTCATCGACACTTACGACCGGTTGCGCGAGGAAGGCTGGGACAAGATGGATGCGGTGCTGCAGACCTGCCGCGAGCGCGCCCGTCCGGTGGTGCTGACGGCGGTGTCGGCCATTCTCGGCGTGCTGCCGATCGCCTTCGGGCTCGGTCTCGAAATCTTTCATCACGAGACGACGATCAACGCGCCGTCGACGCAATGGTGGATCTCGCTGTCCTCGGCGATCGTCTTCGGCCTGTCCTTCGCCACGCTGCTGACGCTGGTGGTGACGCCCTCGATGCTGATGGTGTTCACCCGCGCCAAGGTGAAGCCCGACCAGCGCCGCGGCTGGTTCAGCCGCCTGTTGCGGCGCGGCAAAGGCAAGGTCATGACCGACGAGCCGGACAGCGAGACGGGCGCGGGGCCGGCGGAGGCCTTCCCGAAAGCCGCGGAATAGAGCGTTTCACAACCCCAAGGAAAAAAGCCGCCCGGGAACAACCGGGCGGCTTTTTGCATTGTGCCTTCAAGTTCAACCAGACGGCGAGGGTTTCTCATGACGATCGGCACAATTCTCGTAATAATCTTGATCCTGATTTTGATCGGCGCGGTGCCGGCCTGGCCGCATTCGCGCTCCTGGGGCTACGGGCCGTCGGGGATCGTTGGCGTCATCCTGGTCGTGCTGTTGATACTCTTGTTGATGGGCAGGATCTGATCCAAACGAATTGCGGCCGGGCTTCAGCCCGGCCGGTTCATTTTGTCCTGATCAGGCGGCGAGGCGCGACGGCTCCGCGGCGACGCCGATATCCTGCAATGCTTCCTTCACCGCTTGGTCGAGCGGGGTGTGCGGGATTTCGCCGATGACCTCCTCCAGCCGCGTCGAGACCAGCCGGTGCGCTTCGAAGCGCAGATAGGACATCGAGACGATCTCGCGCCACATGGCCACGAACGGGCTGCCGGCGCGCAGCACCCACCAGGGCATGCCGATCCGAACCTGGAAAAACTGTTGCCCTATTTGCCCCCGCCGGTTCTGCCGGTCTGGCTTGCCATGCATCGAGACGTGCGCACCAGCATGCGCATCCGCCGCGTGGCGGATTTCCTGCACGAGGAACTGAAGCGCTATTCGGCTGGGACAGGTTCAGGTGCAAATTCGGCCCGGTGAGCGAGGCCGGCCATCAAGAGCACGACGACCAGCAGCGCGGACAGCGCGACGAAGATCGGGCCGAAGCTCGAATGCTCTGCGACGAAGCCGATTGCCGACGGCGCCACCAATATGCCGGAATAGCCCATGGTGGTGACGACGCTCATGCCGGTGCCGGACGACATGCCTTCCTGATTGCCGCCGGCCGAAAAGATGATCGGCACCATGTTGGCAATGCCGAAGCCGCAGAAAGCAAAGGCGGTTATGGCAAGGTAAGGCGAGGGCGAGAGGCCGGCGACCAGCATGCCGGCGGCGGCGACCAGCGCGGAGCCGCGCAAGGTCGACACCGCGCCGAAGCGGTTGCGCACGCCGTCGCCCAGGAAACGCATCAGCGCCATGACCCCGGAGAAGGCGGCATAGGCCAGCCCGGCGACCGCGAGATCGGCACCCAGCTCCTGGTGCAGGAAGAGCGCCGCCCAGTCGAGCACCGCGCCCTCCGAGATCATGGTGAGCAGCGCCATCAGCCCGACCAGATAGACGGCCATGTGCCGCGGCAGCGTGAACTTCTGGTGCTCGACCGCCTGCGGCCGGCCCTCGGCGATGAGATAACGAACGGCAAACGCGATGATGGCAAAGGCGATCACCGTCACCGCGACGGCATGGGCAAGATAGCCGTAATTCTGGATCGAGTAGCCGCCGAGCGCGCCACCGGCGAAGCCGCCGAGGCTCCAGAAGCCGTGCGACGACGACATGATCGCGCGCGAAAGCCGCCTTTCCACCACGACGGCATTCGAGTTCATCGCGACATCCATGCCGCCGATTGAGCCGCCGAAGACGAGCATGGCAATCGCCGCCAGCGGAACGTTAGGGGCGAGCGCCACGATCAGCAGGCCGAAGCTGCCGCAAACACCGAACCAGCGCGTCACGCTGCGCGAGCCGTGCCGGGAGATCAGATGGCCGCACCAGGTCATGGCGATGACCGCGCCGACGCCGAACAGGAGGATCAGCAGGCCGAGGGTGAATCGGGTGATGTCGAGCCGGGTGAGGAACACCGGGATCTGCGGCGCCCAGCTGCCGGTCAAGAAACCATTGGCGAGGAAAATACCGGCGACGGCCCAGCGGCCGCGCGCCGCGGCCTGCATCGTGGTTTGCACGCTCATCGTCTGAAATCCGCCATGCAAAGGATTCGCGCGGCAAATTAGATCGATTCAATTCGTAGTCAAGGACCGCAGCGGGGAAGTGCTTGGACCAAGGGCGCGATCGGGGGTCGGCGTCGTTCGCGGCAGGCTGCTGCTTTGACGATTGCTGCGACGCCTCTCCGTTCGTCATCCACGGGCGGAGCAAGGAGCGAAGCGACGCGCGTGGACCCGAGGATCCATTCCGTGACTTAGGAGCGCCGCTACCATGCAGAATGTTCCCGGGCGGCGCCGATGCGACGATATTCTGGATCGCCGTGCTCTTCGGCAGTCGTCACGGAATGGATTCCAGGGTCTCCGCTACGCTCCGCCCTGGAATGACGAAGTCGCGAAAGCGTGCGTCGTCGCTGCTTAGTGATCCTTTGGCCGTCGCGCCTCGAACTCGGCCTTCTTGGCTTCCGACGCCTCGGTCTGGTTGAGCGCCTGCCATTCGGCATAGGGCATGCCGTAGATGATCTCGCGCGCAGCGTCTTTCGACAATGCCACACCTTCGGCTTCGGCGGCTTCGCGATACCAGTTGGACAGGCAGTTGCGGCAGAAGCCGGCGAGGTTCATCAGGTCGATGTTCTGGACATCGCCGCGCTCGCGCAGATGCGCCACCAGCCGGCGAAACGCGGCTGCCTCGAAATCGCGTTTCTGGTCGTCGTTGAGCTCGGTCATGGGGAACTCCGCCGTCGGTCTCGTCACACAGGTCCGGTGCGCGAGCCGAACATTTTCACCTGATGAATATCGGGGCGCCGGTCGATGGCGTCAACGATCGGCGCCAAGCGTTCGGCCCAGGCCAAGGCGCCGGCGCGGTCGGCGATCAGGTCCTGACGGATTTCGATCAGAGCATGTGCGTAGCCGTTGACGATGGCATGGCGGAACATGGTGTCGCCGCGCAGCGCGCCGTCATAGGGTTCGTTGTCGCCGACGACGAGGGACTTGTCCTCGGCCAGCATGTCGATCAGCGGCCGCGCCACGCGGTCGTCTCGGTCCCACAGGACGCCGACATGCCAGGGGCGGACAAAACCCTGCATCGCCGGCGTGAAGGAATGCACGGAGAGGATGAACGGCGCCTTGCCCGAAGCATGGGCGACGGAGGCGATCATCGCCCCGACGGCGTCGTGATAGGGCTGGTAGAAACGGTCGAGCCGCCGCTCGCGCTCCTCCCGGGCAATCGGATAGTTTCCCGGCACCACGGTCCCGTCATAGAGCTGGCGGATCATGGTTGGGTCGTCCTCGCCCCGGTTGGGGTCGATCAGCAGCCGCGAGAAGCCGGCAAGCACCGCCGGCACGTCAAGCGCAGCGGCGAGCTCGCGCGTCACCGTCTCGACGCCGATGTCATAGGCGATGTGACGGTCGAATTCGGACGCCGGCAAGCCGAGACTGCCGTATTCGTCGGGGAGATCGCGGCGGGCGTGGTCGGCGAGAAGCACGACGCCTCTCTTGCGGTCGCCCTCGACTATGTCGAACGGCGTGAAAACTGTGGATCGGGTCATCGGCTGAAAAGGGGATGGCGGCTGCGATGTGCTATCGTCATTCCACGAAGAGGACGCCGGCGCAATGCCGTTGTTTGGCCAAGGTTTCCGCAAAAAATCCCCGACCGAGGGAGAATTTGCGCGACGGGCCCTTCTAAATCGATTGGAATTGAACAAAACGGCGCGTTGACATGCGCCCGGAGTTTGCTGAAAAGGGCTTCGAGAGATGCAAATGTGGTTCGCAAGGGGATCTGCGACGGGTTTTGCCGGTCGGTTGCGCAAGCGCCTGGCCGTGCCGTTGCTGATCGTCGGCGCGGGTTTTTTCGCGATAGCCGCGACCTCGCCGGCCCGGGCCGACTTCCGCGTTTGCAACGCGACGCAAAATCTGGTGGGCGTCGGCATCGGCTATCGCGCCAAGGCCGGCTGGATCACCGAGGGCTGGTGGCACATCGAAGGATCGACCTGCAAGACGCTGATCGAGGGTCCGCTGTCATCAAGGTTTTACTATCTTTATGCAGAAGACGCCGAACGTGGCGGGCGCTGGGACGGCCCGATCAACATGTGCGTCGCCGAAAAAGAGTTCAAGATAGCCGGCGTGAATGATTGCGTCGCCCGGGGCTTCCAACGCGCCGGATTTCAGGAATATGACACGGGCGAGCAGGCCAGCTGGATGGTCCAGCTGACCGACGAGCCCGCAACGGGAGGCGCGCCAGCGACCCCCGCTCCGGGAACAAACAGTCAATGAGACGTAGCCGCAAGGTCAAGATCCTCGCCACCATCGGTCCGGCTTCCTCCTCCGAGGAGATGCTGAGAAAGCTCTTCGAAGCGGGCGCAGATGTCTTCCGCATCAATATGAGCCATACCGACCACGAGCTGATGCGCACGCTGGTCGGCCGCATCCGCGCCGTCGAGGCGGCCGTCGGCCGACCGATCGGCATCCTGGCCGACCTGCAGGGCCCGAAGCTCAGGGTCGGCAAGTTCGCCAACGTCAAGGAAGCGCTGGCTGTCGGCCAGACTTTCACGCTCGACGACAATCCCGAAGCCGGCACGTCGAAGCGGGTATATCTGCCGCATCCCGAAATCCTGAGCTCGGTCGAGGCCGGTCACCGTCTTTTGATCGACGACGGCAAGCTGGAGCTGAAGGCGCTGAAGAGCGACGGCAAATCGATCACCTGCACGGTCGTCGCCGGCTCGGGCATTTCCGACAAGAAGGGCGTCAGCCTGCCCGACACCGACCTGCCGGTCGGCGCGCTGACCGAGAAGGACCGTGCCGATCTCGACGCGGTTCTTGCCACCGGCGTCGACTGGGTGGCGCTGTCCTTCGTGCAGCGGCCGGAGGACCTTGCGGAGGCCCGCAAGATCGCGCGCGGCCGCGCGCTGATCATGGCCAAGATCGAGAAGCCGCAGGCGGTGGCGCGGCTCCCCGAAATCATCGAGCTCTCCGACGCGCTGATGGTCGCCCGCGGCGATCTCGGCGTCGAGATGCCGCTCGAAGCCGTGCCTGGCATCCAGAAGCAGATCACGCGCGCGGCGCGCCGCGCCGGCAAGCCGGTGGTGATCGCCACGCAGATGCTGGAATCGATGATCACCGCGCCCGTGCCGACCCGCGCCGAGGTCTCCGACGTGTCGATCGCCGTCTTCGAAGGCGCGGACGCGATCATGCTTTCGGCCGAATCCGCGGCCGGCGCCTATCCAGTCGAGGCGGTCGCCATGATGAACCGCATTGCCACCAAGGTCGAAACCGACCCGACCTATGCCGGCATCATCAATGCGCAGCGCTCGGAGCCGGAAGCCACCGGCGCCGACGCCATCTCGCTGGCCGCGCGCGAGATCGCCGAAACGCTGAAACTGTCGGCGATCATCTCCTACACCGCGTCGGGCACCACCGGTTTGCGCGCCGCGCGCGAGCGCCCGCAGGTGCCGATCGTGGCGTTGTCGCCGATCGTCAACACGGCGCGCCGGCTGTCGCTCTTGTGGGGCACGCATTGCGTCGTCTCGCCGGACGCGACCGACCTCGACGACATGGTCGACCGGGCCTGCCGCATCGCGCTGGAGGAAGGCTTCGGCAAGCCGGGCGACCGCGTCATCATCACGGCCGGCGTGCCGCTGCGGACGCCGGGCTCGACCAACATGCTGCGGATTGCCTATGTGGGATCGGAGACTCACTAGAGCGTAGTCGATATTCGGGTGAGGCCGGCCTGACCCGAATCTCAACACGCCCTTGGCGCTTGAACCTCCGAGTTCAGCCCGGCGCGAGTTCTGCGTCTGGCACCCGGAGCTCAGGACATTTGCCGGCGCCCTGCGCGTCGCCGGCGATCCGGCCTTCCGCGGTCTTGGCGATCGCCTGCAAATCGATCTGCGCGCCGGCCACTTTCGCAATGGCGCCGACCACGAGGTCGGGCGCGATCCAGTCCGGCTTGTGGCCGAGATTGTGGATCCAGACCAGCTCGGCGCCGGGAATGTCGCGTTCCACGCCGATGGAATGGATTGTCGCGTAGACCACCTTGTCGCGATCGCCCGAGATGACGACCGTCGGCGCCTTGATTGCGCGATAGCCAGGCGAGGCGGCGCGAACATAGTCGTAGAGCTGGGCGACATCGCGGGCGTTGGCGCGGAAGGCGGACGGCCGCAGCACCAGCGGGATCGAGGCATTGTCGACGTAGGAGTCCGGCACAGCGTTCGGCGAGAAGACGCAAGACGTCGCGCCGCCGATCTGCAGCATGCCGGCCGGATAGGCGAGCGTTTCGGAAAACAGCCAGCCGATCGCCGGCGTGGCCGTGAGCTTGTAGTACCAGGCGGTCGCGCCGCCCGGCCAGGGATGCGTGGCGGGCGAAAGGAAGACGAGGCCAAGCGTTTTTTCCGGATGCTGACGGGCGAAGGCCGTGGTGATCGCGCCGCCGAAGGAATGGGCGACGATGACTGCGTCGCGGATTCCCAGCCGGTCCATCAGCGCGGCAATGGTATCCGCCTGCTTCGCCAACGTCTCATTGTCTCCGCGCTCCGACCAGCCGAGCCCCGGGCGGTCCAGGAACAGCATTTCGGCGCGACCCTCGAGGAGGGGCTTCAGCGGCAGCATCTGGTCCTTGAGATTGGCGCTGGCGCCATGGATGAAGACGACCGGCGGCAGGTCGGCGCCGGCGGGCGCCGGGATATGGACGTAATGGATGCGCGCGCCATCGATCTCGGCGAAGGCGCCGGCAGGCGGGCTGCGCCGCTCGACCAGCCAGACGCCGGCGCGGGTGACGCCGGCGAAGGCAAAGAGGAGAGCAACGAGGAAGAGGAGGGCGGCGCAGATGAGGTTCATGCGGGGAGATACGGGGTAGGGCGGAATTAGTTTAGGGCAGTAGGCAGTAGGCAGTAGGCAGTAGGCAGTAGGCAGTAGGTTGCTCTCTTTCCTATTGCCTACTGCCCAATTCCTACTGCCTAAATCCCCTCGCCGGCGAGCTCTTCCGAGAGCGTCGAGACCTGGTTCTGGGCGCTGCGCATCATCGGGTAGATCGCCAGCACCTTTTGCCAAGCCTCCAGCGCCGACTGCTTGTGGCCGGTTTCGGCCATGATCTGAGCGAGGCCCGAAAGCGCGCCGAAATGGCGCGGCTCGAGCTGCAAGGTGCGGTCGATGTCGGCCATCGACTTCCCGTAATTCTTCATCATGAAATGGACGGTGGCGCGGCGGTTCCAGCCTTCGGCATAGTCGGGCTGCAAGGTCACGACCTGGTCGAGGAAGTCGAGGGCGACGTCGAATTTCTGGTCTTCCGTCGCCTTCTGCGCCCATTGCATCATCAGGTCGATCGAGGCACTGCCCGACTGGTTCCACTCGTTCCAGATGCGGCCGGCGATGCGCTCGGCGGCCTTTTCATTGCGCTCGCGCTTCAGCTCGGTGAAGAGCTGGTCGAGGCGGCCCTGCTTGCTGGGAGCGGCCGGCGGGGGCGTGGCGGCGGCTGACGGCGCGGCATCTGGAGGCAGCGCACCGGGCACCTCTTCTGCTCCTGCAGGCAAAGCCGTGCCGGAAAGCAAAAAGGCGGTGAAAAATGCAAAAAGAATCCGCATCGCCGGAATCTAGTCCCGGACGGCGGATCGTCAAAGTGATTTTAGCGTGAGAGCGCCGGCGAACCGGCATTCGACATCAGCGCGGCCTGGTCTCCTTGCATGTCGCTTGCCTTTCGGGCGACATGCATCAGGCCGCGCGCAAGGCTCAGCCCTGGCGCGCCTTGTAGCGCGGAGCGGTCTTGTTGATGATGTAGATGCGTCCCTTGCGGCGAACCAGCCGGTTGTCGCGGTGACGCGCCTTGAGCGCCTTGAGCGAATTCTTGATCTTCATGGTCTTGCCTGTTCGGTCAGGGCCCGTCCCGGGCCGAATTTTAAAGGCGCGCCCGGAAAAAGCGCGCCCTTTTGAACTTGCGTGGCTCATAAACGAGGAGCCTTGCCCGTGTCAACCACATGCGCGTGGCCGAATGCCGCAAGTGGGCCGGCATATCAAATATTCGCCATCCCGGCGAAGCTGCATTGCGCGACTCAAGGGCGGCTGGAATGGTGCGATTTGCGCGAACGACCGGAGATTGCACATGCGCCGCCTGCTTCTGCCTGCCTGTCTGGTCTTGCTGGCGACGGCGCCGGCCGCTCGGGCGCAGGAATGCGACCGCAACGACGACAGCCAGTCGATGCTGAACATCTGCGCCGATGCCGACTACCAGGCGGCCGACGCCAAGCTCAATGCCGCCTATAAGAATATCGTCGGCAGCAACGATCAGGCCTCGAACAAGCTGTTGCAGGCGGCGCAACGCGCCTGGATCGCCTTTCGCGATGCCGAATGCGCCTATTCGACCGCCGACAGCGAGGGCGGATCCATCCATCCGATGGAGGTTTCGCAGTGCCTGACGAAGCTGACCAACGAGCGCACAAAGCAGCTCACCTCCGACGCCAGCTGCAAGCTGAGCGATCCGAACTGCGCCGGTTCGGACGCGGGCGACGATCAGGATATGCAATAGGGCGTTATCGCGACCTGATGAGACGCGTGAAATGACCCATCTTGCGGCCGGGACGCGACTCGGCCTTGCCATAGAGATGCAGCACCAGGTCGGGTTCGTTAAGCAGCGTCGGCACCTTCAGCATGTCGTCGCCGATCAGGTTTTCCATCACGCAGTCAAAATGGCGGGCGGGCGAACCAAGCGGCAGGCCGGCGACAGCGCGGATATGCTGCTCGAACTGCGAGACGACGCAGGCAGCCTCCGTCCAGTGGCCGGAATTGTGCACGCGCGGCGCCAGCTCATTGGCCAGAAGCGCGCCGTCGGCAAGAACGAAGAACTCGACGCCGATGACGCCGACATAGCCGAGCGCCGAAAGGATTTTCGCGGCGGCATCCTTGGCGGCGGCGGCCGTTTCCGGGCGGATGGCGGCCGGCAAAGTGGAGCTGCGCAATATGCCTTCGCGGTGGACGTTTTCGGCCGGATCGAAGACGGCGACTGAGCCGTCGAGCCCACGCGCGGCGATCACCGAAATCTCGCGCTCGAAGGCGACCAGCGATTCCAGGATCAGCGGCACATTGCCCATCGCCTCGCAGGTGCCGGCAAAGCCGCCGGTCTGCATGTTGCGGAAGACGCGCTGGCCCTTGCCGTCATAGCCCATGCGGCGGGTCTTCAGCACGCCGCTGCCGTTGAACGTTTTGAGGGCCTCGGTCAGTTGATCGTCATTGTCGACCGGACAGAACTCCGCCGTCGGGATGCCGATGCCGTTGAGAAAGCTCTTTTCGGTGAGGCGATCCTGCGCGACTTCGAGCGCATGGGCCGGCGGATAGACCGGGACCGTTGCAGACAGCGTTAGCGCCGCGGCGACCGGGACGTTCTCGAATTCGTAAGTGACGACGGCGCTGGCGCTGGCCAGATCGGCAAGCGCTGCCGGATCGTCATAGGCGGCGACGATCTGCCGGTTGGCGACCTGCGCGGCCGGGCAGTCGGGCTGGGGCTCCAACACGACGATGCGATAACCGAGGCGCGCCGCGGCCATCGCCAGCATGCGGCCAAGCTGGCCGCCGCCGATGATGCCGATGGTCGATCCCGGCGTCAGGCTCACGGCGCGTCCGCCGGCTCGGCGGCGACCTTGGCGGTCTGCGCCGCGCGCCAGGCGTCGAGCCGGGCAGCGAGCTTATCGTCGTTCAGCGCCAGCACCGCCGCTGCGAGAAGCGCTGCATTGGCGGCGCCCGCCTTGCCGATCGCCAAAGTGCCGACCGGGATGCCGGCCGGCATCTGCACGATGGAGAGCAGCGAGTCCTGGCCCGACAGCGCTTTGGATTCCACCGGAACGCCGAAGACGGGCAGCGGCGTCATCGCCGCCGTCATGCCGGGCAGATGCGCCGCTCCGCCGGCGCCGGCGATGATCACCTTATAGCCGGCCGCCTTGGCGCCCTTGGCGAATTCATAGAGGCGGTCGGGCGTGCGGTGGGCGGAGACGATCAGCCTCCTGTGCGGGATGCCCAACGCCTCCAGCGTTTCCGCCGCCTGGCGCATCGTCGCCCAGTCGGACTGGCTGCCCATGATGATGGCGACGTCGGCACGCTGATCGGTCAAGGTGTGGCTCCGCGGCGGCAAAGGCGCGCCTTAGCGGAATTCGCCGACAGCCGCAAGGATGTGGTGAATGCGCACCGAGCTAGCCCGGCCAACGCAGGGAGCCCGAAGAGTCCTTGCGCGCGATTTTCATCGCATCGGACGGACGCTCCTTCGCCGTCAACACGGCGCGCAGCTGCTCGGCGACGATCTCCGCCTCGCCGGGGTGCAAATTGCAGGGGTCGAGGAAGAAGTGGCCGCGCTCGACCTCGTGGTTGCGGACGATCACCGGCGGCGAGCCGGCGGCCAAAGCGGAAGCCAGGCCGGCGGCGGTGAAGCGGCTTTCCGGACGCACGAACACCTGCAGGCGGTCGAGAGGATTGTTCGTCGGGTCGGGAATGATCTCAGCGCCGATGCCGGGAATGCCTTGAAGTGAATCCTTCCACAGATTGAGCGCCGCCTCCTCGCGCCGGCGGATGCCGGCATGGTCGCGTTTCTCCCAGGCGTCGAGCGCCGCCATGGTACCGGCGATGCTTTCCTTGCCGACCTTCATGGCGCGCGCAACGCCGCGGTTCTGCAGATAAGCGGCGCGTACCAGGTCCTTGCGGCCGGTGACGATGCCGCTGGTCGGGCCCGAAAGGAATTTGTGGCCGCTATAAACGACGATGTCGGCGCCGCGCGCCAGGAAGCTGCGCAGGTCATATTCGGACGCGGCGTCAACGATCACTGGAATATTCTTGGCATGGCAAATCTCGCAGAATTCCTCCAGCGAGAGCATGCCGTATTGCACCGTATGGTGGGCAACGACGTAGAGAGCCGCCGCCGTCCGCTCATTGATCGCTTCGCGCACGTGATAGTCCTGGGTGACGCTGACGGTGCCCGCCGGAATGACCTTGGCGCCGGCGACGCGGATCGACTGGTCGATGGGCGCGCCATAGTTGACGATGTGGCCGAGCTGGATGACGACCTCGGACTTCAGCCCTTCGGTGTCGTCCGGCAGGCGTTCGATCGCGAGAAGGTTGTTGCCTGTCATTGCGCCGGCGATGGCCATGGTGATGCCCGAGGCGCAGCAGGCGGTGATGAAGCCGGCCTCGCCGCCGGTGAGGCGTGCGACCACCGCGCTCGCGGCGCGCTGCAAATCGTCCATCTCCACCCATTGCGAAGCGATTTCGGCCATGGCGCTGATCGCTTCGGGAACGATGATCGAGGCGCCCAGCGCCGTCATCGTGCCCGAGACATTGATGATTGGCCTCAAGCCCAGCCGCTCGCGGATGGTGGTGTTGGAGCCGGTGTCGGAATAGGTCTTCATGTGAGTGGACTCCGTTAAGTCAGGCGGCGATCTCCACAACCGCTTCGATTTCGACAGTGATATTGCGTGGCAGCGAGCCGACGCCGATGGCCGAGCGAGCATGGCCGCCAAGCTTGTCGAAAACATCGGCGAAGAGGTCCGAGCAGCCATTGACCACTTTGGGGTGGTCGCTGAAGGTCGGCGTGGCGTTGACGAAGCCGAGCAGCTTGACGACCCGCACAATGCGGCCGAGATCGCCCGCCGCGGCATGCATGACGGCGAGCAAATTGAGGCCGGTGAGGCGGGCATGCTCATAGGCCTGATCCACGGTCACGTCATCGCCGACCTTGCCGGTGCAAAGCGTGCCGTCGGCACGCAGCGGCCCCTGTCCCGAAAGAAAGATCAGCCGGCCGCTCTCGGCATGGGTGACGAAATTGGCGATGGGCGTCGGCGGCTCCGGCAACGTCAGGCCAAGCTCGGCGAGCCGTATGTAAGGCGACATGGAAGGGTACTCCCTGGATGGCCGAGGCCATCCGCTTTCAGAAATGCGAGGCGCGGAAACGCGCCAGAAATGCGCGGAGGCGCTCGTTGGTCGTTTCCGCCGCGAGCACTTCTTTCGGCGGACCGACGGCCGAGACACCGCCATCGGCCATGAAGACGATGCGGCTGGAGGCATCGCGGGCGAAGGCCATCTCGTGCGTGACCATCACCATGGTCATCCCGTCTTCGGCGAGGCTGCGGACCACCGCCAGCACCTCTCCGACGAGCTCCGGGTCGAGCGCCGAGGTGATCTCGTCGAGCAGCAGGATTTTGGGCTCCATGGCGACTGCGCGGGCAATGCCGACTCGCTGCTGCTGGCCACCCGACAATTCGGCGGGCAGGCTGTCTGCCTTGTGGGCGAGGCCGACGCGGCCCAGCCAATGCTCGGCAATCGAGCGCGCCTCCGTCTTGCTCTTGCCGCGCACCTTGGTCAGGCCGAGCATGATGTTGCCGGCGGCGGTCAGATGCGGGAAGAGGTTGAAGCCCTGGAACACCATGCCGGTTTCGGCCCGCATGGCTGCAAGATCGCGTTCGCTACGCCGCTGGCGCGCGCCGCCGTCGCGAAAGCCGACCTCCTTGCCGTCGATGCGGATCGAGCCCGAGTCATAGCTTTCGAGGAAGTTGACGCAGCGCAGCAGCGTGGTCTTGCCGCTGCCCGAAGGGCCGATAATGGTCACCACCTCGCCCTTCGCCACCTGCAAGCTGACCGAGCGCAGCACACTGACCGAGCCGAAGGATTTCGAGACCTCGGCAATGTCGAGAAGCGCTGGGTTGTCGTTCGAACTGGCCATCACTTAATCCCGGATGAAAGCGAAGCGCCGTTCCAGCCGCCGGCTGGCATAGGAAAGCGCATAATTGACGGCGAAATAGATGAGAGCGCCGAGGATATAGAGCGGCATCGCCTCATAGGTGCGGCCGATGACCTGGTTGATCGCCTGCATCAGATCGGTGATGCCGAGCAGCGAAACCAGCGCACTGCCCTTCACGGCATCGGTGACGCCGTTGATCCAGGGTGGCAGGAAGCGGCGGAAAGCCTGCGGGAAGATCACCGAGGTGAGGCGCTGGCGGAAGGTGAGGCCGATCGCCATCGCCGCTTCCGACTGGCCTTTCGGGATCGAGGCGACGGCGCCGCGCAGATATTCGACGACCTGCGCCGTCTTGAACAAGGTCAGCGCCAGCACCGCCGCCCAGAAGGACTGAAGGTGCACGCCGACCGCGGGCAGGCCGTAATAGACGAAGAACATCAGCACGAGGATCGGGATGCCGCGGATGGTGTCCGAGAAGATGCGCACTGCCCAACGCAGCGGCGCTGGCCCATAGACCAGGCCGACGCCCAGCAGGACCCCTGCGACCAAGGACAGGACCACGACCAGCAGCGAGACCCATAAGGTCACGGCGAAGCCTTCGGCAAGGAACGGCAGGGCGTAGAGGATCTGGCTCAGCATCTCAGCGCGCCGCCCTGAATCGGCGTTCGACCAGCCGCAGCGCAAACAGCAAGGTGTAGCCGGTCACCAGATACATCGCCGTCGTCACCAGATAGACCTCGACGATGCGGAACGTGTTGAAGTTGATCCACTGGGCGCCGTAGGTGAGCTCGGGCACCGAGATCACCGAGGCGATCGAGGTGTCCTTGAACAGCGAGATGAAGGTGTTGGACAGTGCCGGCAGCGTGATGCGCAGCATCGTCGGCAGGCGTACGTGGATCAGGCGCTGCCATGGAGTAAGGCCGATCGCCTTGCCGGCGTCGAGCTGACCGCGCGGCACCGCTTCCAGGCCCGAGCGGAACACCTCGACGAGATAGGCGCCGCTATAGACCGATAGCGTCAGGACAAACGAGGTAGGGGCGCTGTAGGCAAGGTCGACGACCGTCGGCAGGCCGTAGAAGACCAAATAGACCAGCAGGATCAGCGGTACGTTGCGGATGAATTCGACATAGGCGGCGATGATGGCGCGCACCACGCGTCCGGCCGAGACATACCAGACGGCCAACACCAAGCCGATGACGATGCCGATGGCGATCGAGATGACGGCAAGCTCGAGGCTGAGCAGCAAGCCACCCCACAGCTTATCGAAATGCCGCCAGATCAGGTTGAAATTGAGCGTATAGCCCATGCGTCCGTCTCAATGGCCCGCGGCGAACATAGCATTCATCATTCGCATGGGCCGGTGTGAGGAGAACAGGCGGAAGAACGGTTGCCTCGCCCTTCCGCCGGTTGGTCGTGTGGCGCGTCAGATGACCGGGAAGCCCGGGTGGCGCGGCGGCGGCTCCTGACCGAAATATTCCTTGAAGGCGGCATCGTAGAGCGCCGTCTCATGGCCGAACATGGCGATGGTGAAGGTCTGGTTGACGAAGGTC
This sequence comes from Mesorhizobium sp. CA12, assembly GCF_020165255.1. Lineage (NCBI taxonomy): Bacteria > Pseudomonadati > Pseudomonadota > Alphaproteobacteria > Hyphomicrobiales > Phyllobacteriaceae > Mesorhizobium > Mesorhizobium sp. CA12. The sequence goes on along the minus strand of NZ_JAIUHT010000003.1, from coordinate 227,344 downwards.
AGCCAGTCGAGGTCGCCTTGCCGGACCGCAGCGCCGTAAAGCATCGAGTACCAGCTCTTGCCGGCGTCGAAATACTTGTCGGGATTGCGCGAGGCGAGCCAGCGCACCGTCGACAGATCGACAGCGGCGGCGTCGGCGCGCTTGGATTCCAACGCCTGCAGAACGTTCGCCTGGGTATCGATCTGCAGCACCTGCGCCTGCGGCAAGGCAAAATGCACCGAGCTTTCGGCATCGACATTCTGCAGGATCGAGACGCGTGTGGCGGAACCGTTCGCCAGGAGCTTGTCGAAGGTCTTGTTCTCGGAGCCGGGCAGCGTCAGCAGCGCGACGCCTTCGACGTAATATGGCCGCGAGAAGTGGATCAGCTGCGAGCGCTGCGCCGTCATGGTCATGAACTGGATGGTGATGTCGACCTTGTTGGTCGTCACGTTCGGAATACGCTGCGCCGGATCCTGCATGACGAACTCGACCTTGGTCGGGTCGTCGAAAAGGCCCTTGGCAAGGATGCGGCCCATGGTGATGTCCATACCGACCAGCTCGCCGGCATCGTTTTCGAAATGCCACGGCGCGTTGGTGCTGCCGGTGCCGACGATCAGCTTGCCGCGATCGAGCGCGGTGCGCAGCACGCTGTCGGACGCGGCTTGCGCCGCCGCCTTCTCGGCGCTGATGGCGGTGAGCGCGCCGGCGGTGGCCAGCCCCGCCATTCCCAGTTTCAGAAAATCACGTCTGCCGGATGTGTCGTTCACGGCGACCTCCTTTGATGGTGTGTTCCCCAATGCAGCAGAGATACGCGTCGCAATCAGCGATTGTCTCTTACAAGAGACGTGTGTATCCTGTACAAGACAGATACTAGCACTAGGAATAAGCAATGCAAGAGAGTGAAACGCTGACCGGGTGGCCAAGCGACGGTGCGGATGAAGAGCGGCCGGCGGGCTCGCGCGAGAAGGGGCTCAACAGGGCTTTGAACATCCTGGAATTCCTGCACGCCAACCAGCGTGCGATCGGCATCGGCGACTTGGCCAAAGGGCTCAACGCGCCGCGCTCGACGACCTATACGCTGGTGCGCGAGTTGGTCGAAGCCGGGCTGCTGGAAATGGCTGGCGACGGCAACCGCGTCTATTTCGGCAAGAAGCTCTATCTCTATGGAATGGCTTATATGCGCGGCAACGACCTGCTCAGGCGCGGCCGCCAGGAGGTCGACACGCTGTCGCGCGAGACCGGCGAGACCTCCGAGCTCTGCATGCTGCAGAGCGGCCGCTACACGATCGTCCATTCGAGCCCGGGCACCAGGCCATTCCGCATCAGTTCGGCCACCGGCCTGCAGATCCCGCTGCCCTGGACTGCTTCCGGCCGGCTGCTGCTTGCCGGCCTCGATCGCGGCGGGATCGAAGCGATGGTCACGCGAGACGACCTCGTGCTGCCGGACGGCCGCAAGCTCGAACTCGACGATTTCATCGACGATATCGCGCGGGCGCGCATCACCGGCTATTGCGTCACGTCAGGCCTGGTCGATGCCTACACCAAATGCCTTGCGGCGCCGGTGTTCTCTGCGCCAGGCAAGGTCGAAGCGACCATGTGCCTTGTGGTGCCGATCGACACGTCCGAAGAACGGACCGGCGAACTTCTCGCGCTGCTGCGCGAACGCGCGGCACGGCTATCGATCTCTTGACGGCGCGGTGCGATCCGCTCAGGCAATGATGTCGGGAATGATGCGGTCTTCCAGCGCCGACAGCCGGTCTTTCAGCATCAGCTTCTTCTTCTTCATGCGCTGGATCTGAAGCGGGTCGCAGCCGGTGGCGATCATCGCGTTGATGGCGGCGTCGAAATCGGCGTGTTCTTGTTTGAGCCGGGAATATTCGAGGCGTATTTCAGCCTGTTCCTGTTCGGACATTATCTACCGTCTGCGTATGCATCGCCCAATCGGGCTGTTTGGGCGGGGCCGTGACTTGCGGGTTTGTGACCGGCGCGCAGCCCTTACCACATTTCACTTTGTCGTGGAATGCTACCACGTGGCATTCGACATCGAGATCGGTTGGTGGCAAACTGTCATGGTGCCGTCACAGTCGCAACCTGCGGTGGAGGCTCCTGCGACGGCTGCAATCGAGGAAACCATGAAAGGGAGAACCATTCATGTCTCTTGCATCCCATCTTGACGAGTTGCAGCGGAAACACGGTGATATCGAGCGCGAGCTCACCGATGCGATGAACCATCCTTCGGTCGACGACCTCGAAATCGTGAATCTCAAGCGACGCAAGCTGGCAATCAAGGACGAGATTGAAAAGCTGAAAGCTAGTCCGACGACACACTGAAGCTCTTCCAGGCACCATCATCGCAACCCGCTGCGGTGAATTTCTGGTGGCAAGAAATGCCACCGGGTCGGTGCTTTAACTGAAATTGACGGAAAGCTGGCCGCAAATCTTGCGGTCGGACCGGTTGTTATTTCCCGCACGGCTCTAGCCGATTTGCAGGCTGGCTCGCCGCTTGCCATTGACAAGCCATCTTTGCTCCGCCACCTCATGCCGAAACTCCCAAATAAAGGCGGCCGGCATGACCGGATATTTTTCTTCTCCCTTCCCGCGTCGCCGGTCGGTCGGCGTATCGGTCGGCGGCGTGATGGTCGGCGGCGGCGCACCGGTCGTCGTGCAATCGATGACCAACACCGATACCGCCGATGTCGACCAGACCGTCGCCCAGGTCGCGGCGCTGCATCGTGCCGGCTCCGAGATCGTGCGCATCACGGTCGACCGCGACGAGAGCGCGGCGGCGGTTCCGCGCATCCATGAGCGGCTGTTGCGGCTCGGCATCGATGTGCCGCTGGTCGGCGACTTCCACTATATCGGGCACAAGCTGCTCGCCGATCATCCGGCCTGCGCCGAAGCGCTGGCCAAATACCGCATCAATCCGGGCAATGTCGGCTTCAAGGACAAGAAGGACCGCCAGTTCGCCGCGATCGTCGAGATGGCGATCAGATATGACAAACCGGTACGCATCGGCGTCAATTGGGGATCGCTCGACCAGGAGCTTTTGACCCGGCTGATGGACGACAACCAGGCGAAGGGCTCGCCGCTCACCGCGCAGGAAGTCACGCGCGAGGCGATCGTACAGTCGGCGATCCTGTCGGCCGAGATGGCGGAAGAGATCGGGCTTGGCCGCGAAAAGATCATCCTGTCGGCCAAGGTCAGCGGTGTGCAGGACCTGATCGCCGTCTACACCGAGCTTGCCACCCGCTCCGACCATGCGCTGCATCTGGGCCTCACCGAAGCCGGCATGGGCACCAAGGGCATTGTCGCTTCTTCCGCCGCGATGGGCATCCTCTTGCAGCAGGGCATCGGCGACACGATCCGTATTTCGCTGACGCCGGAGCCGAATGGCGACCGCACCCGCGAGGTGCAGGTGTCGCAAGAGCTTCTGCAGACCATGGGCTTCCGGCAGTTCGTGCCGATTGTCGCGGCCTGCCCCGGCTGCGGCCGCACCACCTCCACTGTGTTCCAGGAACTTGCCCAGAGCATCCAGGCCGATATCCGCAAGAACATGCCGGTGTGGCGCGAGAAATATCCCGGCGTCGAGAACCTCAAGGTCGCGGTGATGGGCTGCATCGTCAACGGTCCCGGCGAATCCAAGCACGCCGATATCGGCATATCGCTGCCCGGCACCGGCGAGACGCCGACGGCGCCTGTCTTCATCGACGGCAAGAAGGCTGCTACGCTGCGCGGGCCCTCGATCGCGCAGGATTTCGAGAAGATGGTCGGCGACTATATCGAGCAGCGGTACGGGCACGGCAAAGCCGCCGCGGAATGAACCGATGCGGCGTTTCCTAGAGGCAACGCTGCTCTTGTTTTTCGTGCTGATCGCGGCGACACACGCATTCGCCGATCCGCCGCAGTCGAAGTCGGCCGCCAAGCGCCTGATTTCCCGCGTCTGCGATCTGATCGAGACCCAGGCCCAACAGAACGGGCTGCCCAAGGATTTCTTCGCCCGGCTGATCTGGAAGGAGAGCCGCTTCGATCCGGGCGCGGTGAGCCCGGTCGGCGCCGAAGGCATCGCGCAATTCATGCCGGGCACCGCGAAGATGCGCGGGCTCGCCGATCCCTTCGACATCGGACAGGCCATCCCGGCCTCGGCGAAATATCTCGCCGAGATGAAGGTCAGCTATGGCAATCTCGGGCTCGCGGCCGCGGCCTACAATGCCGGCGAGAACCGCGTGTCGCGCTGGCTGAGCTCGGGCGGCTTCCTGCCAATGGAGACGGAAAGCTATGTCTTCGACGTCATGGGCGAGCCCGTCGACAAGTTCTCGGACAGGTCCTATGCCGGCACCGTCCAGCCGCTCGACCCGAAGATGAGCTTCGCGCTTGCCTGCCGCCGGCTGCCGGTGATCATGTCGCGGACCGTCGCCATGGCTTCGATCAACGTGAAGCCGTGGGGCGTGCAGGTGGCGGGCAATTTCCGCCGCTCGGCGGCGATCGGCCAATGGCTGAGGGTCAAAAGCCGGTTCCCGGCCTTGCTCGCCAGCCGTGATCCGGTGGTGAGCCGGGTGCGCACGCCGATCGGCCGCCGCGGCATCTATGCGGTCAGGATCGGCGCCGACTCGCGTGGCGAGGCCAACGGCATCTGCACCAAGCTGCAAAGCGTCGGCGGCGCCTGCGTGGTGTTGCGCAATCGGTGACGCAACGCCAGGAGAGGGGGCCGCAAGAGGTGCTCGAAACGCGCGAAAGCCGGCGTTGCAGACCGACTGCCCGGACTTGCACGCTGGCAATTCGAACGCGTGCACCGGGGTGTCGCCTACGACCTTGAGCTCGACACCAGCCGGCTGATGCCGGCGAATGCGCCCGCCTCATCCAGCAGCGATTTAAATTGTAGCGACTTGCATTCCTGGCGGGGACGCGAGCTTCCCGGCCGTCAACAACGCCGATAGCCAATTGCTAATGTTGCGACGAGAATCCGCTTGTCAGGGCGGTGGCGTTCAAATCTTATTGCGCTTTGCCATAGTAAGAGCGGGCACAGTGTTTTCCAGGGCGCGTTTTTATTCGGATCATACAGGGGGAGCATCATGCCGGAGGGAATTTCCTTAAAAGGGTGATCGGTGAGCTCGAAACACCGCGCACCAAGCGGCCGTTCGGGTCCGGCTGGCTGTCCGGCTCGATCGCATTGCTTGCGGGCATCACCGCCCTCTTGATGGTCATCGTGTTGCGCTATCCATCGCTGACCTCGATGCCGGATCTGGCTCCGATCCACCAGATGCTGTTCTTCAAGCCGGTCCTCTATTTCGTGCTTATCTCCGGCTACATTCTGGCCATTCTGAGCATGATGCTGCGCAGGGAAAAGACACTTGGCGTGGCGGCGACGGTCACCGTGCTGTTGGCCTCGCTCATCGGCATGCTGCCGGTGCGTCACGAGTTGCGGATCGAGGGGGTGTTCTTCGGTCTCGACTTCTTCATCCTGAACGCCCTGTTCATGGGGGTTTTGTTCGTTCCGCTCGAGCGCATTTTTGCCCGCAACAAGGGCCAGACCGTGTTCCGCGACGAATGGCGCGAGGACCTGTTCTACTATTTGGTCTCGTCGCTGCTGGTGCAAATATTGACCTACCTGACGCTCGCGCCGTCCAATTTCGTCAATGCGCAAGGCGGTCTTGGGTCGGTGCGCGCCTGGGTCCACGATCTGCCTTGGATCGTGCAACTGCTGGCGGTGATGTTCCTGACCGATCTCGCCCAATATTGGGTGCACCGCGCCTTCCATCGCATCCCATTCCTGTGGAATTTCCACGCCGTGCATCATTCAGCCAAGTCGATGGACTGGATCGCCGGCGCGCGGATGCATTTCCTGGAAATCATCGTTCTTCGCAGCCTGACGGCGACGCCGATGTTCGTGCTCGGCTTCGATGAATCGGCGATCCAGGCCTATATCCTGATCGTCTACGTTTATTCGTCCTTCATCCATTCCAACATCGGAACCAGTTTCGGTCCGGTCGAAAAGATGCTCGTGTCGCCTCGCTTCCATCATTGGCATCACGGCCTCGAGAAAGAGGCGATCGACGTCAATTTCGCCATTCATTTCCCGCTGCTCGACCGGCTGTTCGGCACCTATCATCTGCCCGAGGGACGCTGGCCGAAGGGCTATGGCATTCACGGCCATCCGGTGCCGAAAGGATATTGGCGGCAATTCCTGTATCCGTTCCGGCGGGGCTGAAGGCTCGAAAAGAGCTGGTTCAGAGTCGGCGGGACAGCGCCCCCCTCTGTCCTGCCGGACATCTCCCCCACAAGGGGGGGAGATTGGCCGTCACGTTTGCTTTCGCCAATCTCCAACGGACGGACGAAGCGCCGGAACTGCTGATCTCCCCCCTCGTGGGGGAGATGCCCGGCAGGGCAGAGGGGGGCGCGAAGGAACTCGGCGGTGGCCGCCGAACGCACCTGGCGCCTGACGCTTAAGCCGTCTTCGCCGCCACGGTCTCGCTGAGCCAGGTGCCGATCTTGGCGCCGAGGCGGTCGGGCGAGACCGGTTTCGGCAGATAGTCGTCCATGCCTGCCTCGATGCATTTTTCACGGTCGCCCTTGAGCGCATGCGCGGTGACGCCGATGATCGGCGTGTGATCGCCGTTCTGCTCTTCGATGGCGCGGATGGCGCGGGTCGCCTCATAGCCGTTCATCTCCGGCATGGAGACGTCCATCAGCACCAGGCGCGGGCGCAACGAGCGGTACATCTCGACAGCCGTCCGACCATTGCCGGCTATGCGATAGCTGAGGCCAAAACCGTTGAGGATCTGGCCGAAGACCAGCTGGTTCACGTCATTGTCCTCGGCGATCAGGATATCGATCGGGCCGCTCGGCGCTGCCGTCGATTCCGGCGCCGCCGGCAAGGACACCGACGGGCCGCGGATGACGGTGAAGGCCGGCGGGGCCGCCTGGGCCGCGACCGGCTCGCGCACGAAATGCGCCTTGGCGCCTTGCGTGCGCGCCTTCTGGATGGCGGCGATCACGGTGCCCAGCAGCACCGCCGAACGCGCCGGCTTGGTGAGATGCGCGACGATGCCGAAATCGATCACCATGCGGCCGAAATCGACCTGGTCGACCGAGGTGAGCAGCACGACGGGGATGGAGGAGAGGCGGCTGTCGGCGGCGATGGCTCTGGCGACGTCGGCGCCGTTCATGCCGGGCATCTGGTAATCGAGGATGATGCAGTCGACCGAGGCGCCGAGCTGGCAGGCTCGGTCGAGGAAAGCGAGGCCGACCGCGCCGCTTTCGGCGGCCGCGCAGTCGAAGCTCCAGCTTCTGAGCTGCTCCAGCAGGATCTCGCGGTTGACCGGATTGTCGTCGATGACCAGGACACGGGCGCCGGTGACGTCGACCGGCACCAGCTCGTCACGCGCCTGCTGGCTATGCGCCGGCAGCGGCACGGCGAACCAGAACACGGAGCCGCGGCCGATCTCGCTTTCGACGCCGATCTTGCCGCCCATCAGGTCGACAAGCCGGGCGCCGATCGCAAGGCCAAGGCCGGTGCCTTCATGGCGGCGGGTCGAGGAGCCGTCGACCTGGGCAAATTTCTCGAACACGCTTTGCAGTTTTTCGGCCGGGATGCCGATGCCGGTGTCCTCGACGCGGACCTTGAGCTGGACCACACCGTTGACGACATCGCCGCCGACATCGATCAGGACATGGCCCTTCTCGGTGAATTTCACTGCGTTGCCGAGCAGGTTGGTGACGATCTGGCGGAAGCGCCCGGCATCGCCAACGACGAAGGCAGGCAGGCGCGGGTCGACGCGCACGATGAGCTCGAGGTTCTTTTCGGCAACGCGCGCCGACACCAGCGTCGCCACATCCTCGACCGCCTCCGCGAGGCGGAAAGGGGCGGGGTCGAGCGTCAGCTGGCCGGCATTGATCTTCGAGAAATCGAGGATGTCGTTGATGATGGTGAGCAGCGCGTTGCCGGATTTGACGATGACGTCGGTGAAGGTCTTTTGTCGCGGCGTCAGCTCGGTCTTGGCAAGCAGCTCGGCCATGCCGAGAACGCCGTTCATCGGCGTGCGGATCTCATGGCTCATATTGGCAAGGAATTCTGATTTGGCGCGGTCGGCGGCCTCGGCCTTGAACAAAGATGCGGCGGTCTCGGCGAAGGCGCGGCGGATCGCATTCTCCATCGGCCGGAATATCAGAAACGCCGCGATGGCGAGCACGGCGAACAGCAGGCCGCTCGCCCACAGGAGCAGCCGGTCGCTGGAAGCATCGGCGAGGCGGCGCTCCTCGTCGAGCGCGGTGCGCACCTTCACCAGCATCGGCTGGGCGAAAAGGTCGTTCTGGTTACGGATCTCGCGGTAGCTCCACTCGTCGACCTTCTGGGCGACTGCCATCAAGTTGAAGTTGCGCACCATATCGCGCGCCGACCAGAACAGGTCGTCATTGACCGAAGCAGTGTCCAGCGCGTTGACGGTGTTGTTCGACAGGCGCGGCCTGATCGCGGCAAGCTGGGCGTTCAGGATCCCGATCTCGCCCATCAGCCGTTCGGAATGGCCGCGCGCGGCGGTCGCCAACGCATCGCGCGTCTCGCTGCGCCAGGCGGTGCCGGTGGTCTCGGCGAAATTGGTGGCGTTGCGCAGGTCGCGGGCGAAGATGACGAAATTGCCGCTGAGAGCATCGACCTCGTGGCGGTACGAATTCACACGGTTGAGCGCGAACATGACGGCGGCCGAGGCCAGCGCGAAGACAAGCAATCCCGAAATGTAACGGATCCGGATCGACCGGAGGAAGGAAGAATATTCCGGCATGCGCAACCCCAACACATACGCACAATTTTAATGGTCGGGATTACGCTTGATTTACATTAAGATTTCGTTGGAGGGAGGGTGGCCTTGTCGCAGCTTCTGACAAGGCGACGTATCGCTGTCCGTGACAGACAGGGTAAGCGCACTCGAGTTCCGGACAGCGCCTCGAACCGAACGGCAGATCGTCAATCCGATGTATCGGAGAGGATCCCGTTTCCCTTGCGCAGCGTGATCCGCCGTCGAGGATGCTCGTCTCTCGCGGCTTGAAAAATGGCGCGGGCAAGCTGGGCCGTAGCGGCGCGTGCGAGGACCCGTTCGATGACCTCATGGCTGTCAGCGTGCCAGAGTTCGATACGATAGGGCAGCGCTTCGGCCGAACGGGAAGAGTTGGCGCTCCGTGTCATAGACAGGCCCCTGCCTAATTCGCCGGACCGTTCCATCTCGAAACGAAATTGTTCTTGTGCCGCAAGGTGACGTAGCGGTCCGGGTGCTCACGCGTCGCTGCGTAGTAGGCAGCGTAGCCGATGCTGGCATTTGCCGTGACGGCGAGGACTTGTTCGACACCGTTCTTGGCGGCGTTCCACAACTCGACCCTATACGGGAGTTCGTCATGCTCGGCAGAGCCGAGTTCGTGAGAGACGGGATTTTCCTCGTCATCTCCAGGCTCGTTTTCCGGAGCAAAGCTGTACAAATAACCCGGGTTTCTGAGATTGGCTGCGAGAGCGGATGAATATGTCGCCATTGATCCAAGCTCGTTGCTATGCAGGATAGGCACGCTTATGTTGCAGACGTGTCACCGGACGAACTGCCTGATGCGAGCGTAATGCGGGTTCGACAATGCCACTGACCACAGCCGACGCGCAACATCTTTCCGACAGCCGCCGCCTCGAACTCTTCATCGACGCTGTCGCCGACTACGCGATCTACACCCTCGATGCAGATGGCCTCATCACCAGCTGGAATGCCGGCGCCGAGAAGATAAAGGGCTACGCGGCTTCGGAAGTCCTGGGGCAGCATTTTTCCCGATTTTTCACAGTCGAAGATCAGGCGAATGGGGTTCCGAGCAGGATGCTTGCCGCGGCAAAGGCGGAGGGAAGATACGAGGCCGAAGGATGGCGGGTGCGCAAGGACGGAACCAGGTTCTGGTCGAGCGGCCTTGTTCAACGGGTACTGGACCGCAACGGCGTTCTTTTGGGTTACGCGAAGATCACGCGCGACATCACCGAGCGCGTCGCCGCGCATCAGTCGCTGCTGCAGAGCGAGCGACGCTTCCGCATCCTTGTCGACGGCGTGACCGACTATGCCATCTACATGCTCGATCCAAGCGGCATTGTCACCAATTGGAACGCCGGCGCCGAGCGGCTGAAAGGCTACGCTGCCGAGGAAATCGTGGGCCAGCATTTCTCCAAATTCTATACCCGTGAAGAACGCGCAAAAGGCACGCCGCTCCGCGTCCTCGAAGCAGCCGTGCAGAACGGGCGATATGAAGGCGAGGGTTGGCGCGTACGCAAGGACGGCAGCCGTTTCTGGGCATCGGTTGTCGTTACCCCGATCCATAACGACGCAGGCCGACTCGAAGGATTCGCCAAGGTCACGCGCGACATCACCGAACGCCGTGCGGCGCACGAAGCCTTGCGCCAAAGCGAGCGCCAGTTCCGCCTTCTGGTGAGCGGCGTGACCGACTATGCGCTCTTGATGCTTGACCCCAACGGGCTGGTGACCAGTTGGAACGCCGGCGCGGAGCGCATCAAGGGCTATGCGGCCGAAGAAATCATCGGTCAGCACTTCTCCCGGTTTTACACGGAGCACGACCGCGCCGCCGGTTTACCTGGCCGCGCGCTCTATACGGCAACACGGGATGGACGCTTCGAGACCGAGGGCCATCGCGTCCGTAAGGACGGGACGCTGTTCTGGGCGAATGTCGTGATCGATCCGATCCGCGACGAGCGGGGAGAGCTGATCGGTTTCGCCAAGATCACGCGCGACATCACCGATCGACGCGATGCTGAGATCGCACTCCGGCAGGCGCAAGCGCAACGCGTTCATACGCAGAAAATGGATGCGCTCGGCCAACTGACCGGCAGCATCGTGCATGATTTCAACAATCTGCTGACGGTGGTCGAAAGCTTTGTTCGACTGGGCAAGAAGGTCGGTGCCGATCCCGAAATGAAGCGCGCGACCGAATCCGTGGAGCTTGCGCTCCAGCGCGGCGCCGCATTGACACGCCAGTTGCTGGCCTTCTCGCGCAAGCAGGCTGCCCGCGCCGAGGTCGTCTCGCTGGCAGAGCGCGTGGAAGCCGTCCGCGCAATGATAGCGGGCTCCATGCGCAAATCGGTGAAATTGGTCGCCGCTGTCGGACCCGAAACCTGGCCAGTCAAGGTCGACCCCGGCGAACTGGAGCTTGGTCTCGTCAACATTGCCTTCAACGCGCGGGACGCCATGCCAGACGGTGGCCTGGTAACGATAACGGCGGAGAACGTGCTGTTGTCGAGCGAGGATAACGCAGCCGGCCTGCAAGGTGAATTCGTCGCGTTGCGGGTGACCGACACAGGCATCGGCATTGCGGCAGACGTGCTTCCGCAGGTTTTCGAACCGTTCTTCACGACCAAAGGGCCCGAGAAGGGTACAGGTCTCGGCCTCGCCCAGGTCTACGGCTTGGCGCAGCAGTCCGGCGGCGCGGTCACAATTGAAAGCGAAGTCGGCAAGGGCACGACGGTGACGATCTATCTGCCCCGGGCCGATATGGCAGTCGCCGCGCAGAGCGCCGAGCCGGAACAGCCGGCCAGCGCGAATGTGGTGCGGTTGAGGACAAAGGGCCGTTTTGCCGATGATCAAGACTGATGACGTCGCCGCCGATGCTGTGAGGTGACGACGAGAGAGCGGTATCGGGCGGCCACGACCGCAATGATCGCCAGGTGAAGCAGGATCGCGAGAGCTGCGCCGATCAATTGCGGGACAAAACCTCCCGTCCGGCCGATCATCCAGATCGTGGCGACGCTCAGCGGCAAAAACAAAATGACGCTGGTGACGAGGCCGGGATTGTATTTGCCGAGCCGCGCCGATGTGACGAGGTGCGCGAGCGCGTTGACGATCATGACATACGGGGCAACCAGGCCCCAGGCGGGTCCCCACAGGAATGCCGCATAAAGAGCCAGCAGGTTGATGCCCCAGACAAACGGCAGGTTGATGACGAGAACCGAGGCGACGGTAAGAGCGTCACGGCCGCCGAAAACATTTTCGTTCGCGAATTTGCGGAATCGGTCGCCGGCGTGCTCTTCGACCTGATGGACCATGTAAAACGGGCTGTGCAGGAAGATCAGGAACACCGGCAGCGGAAGCGATAAGACCGGCGCGGCCGCTATGAGCGATGCTGCCATGAACCCTGCGCCGATGACCCAATAATCGGCCAGCCAGGCTTTCAGCTTAAGCATTGGTTCCCCGCCTCCTCAGTCAGCGATCCTGCACGAATGGACGCGCATCGCCAGAACTATTCAAGTGCGTGGACGCCGTGGCGCTACTTGACCATGTCGCATATTGACTGCCGCGACCGCCCCTGAGACAGTCAATGGAAGATGCGCGCCTCCAAAACTTGGCACCCCGCTGGCTCGGCCACCCGTTGCGGCGTCTGGCCTTTCGCCATGGATCAGAGGTGGAACGCGAGCATGAGAAGCGGCCGTGAGCGAACCTATACAGCGGATAGTTGAGACCAACGGCATCCGCCTCAATATCGCGGAGCAGGGCGAAGGGCCGGTGGTGCTTTTGTGCCATGGCTTCCCTGAATCCTGGTATTCCTGGCGGCATCAGCTGGGCGCGCTCGCAGCGGCGGGCTTCCGTGCCGTCGCCCCCGACATGCGAGGCTACGGCAAGAGCGACCGGCCGGAAGCGATCGACCAATACACGCTCTTTCATCTGGTCGGCGACATGGTGGGTCTTCTCGACGCCCTCGAGGTCCCCAGCGCCGTCATCGTCGGCCACGACTGGGGTGCGGTGGTGGCCTGGCATGCCGCGCTGCTACGGCCGGACCGCTTCCATGCCGTCGTCGGCCTCAGCGTGCCGTTCCGGCCGCGCGGCAATGCGCGTCCGACCAGCCTCATGCCGCGAACGGCGGAGTCCCAGTTCTACCAGCTCTATTTCCAGCAACCCGGCATTGCCGAGGCGGAGCTGGAACGGGACCCTCGGGCCACGGTGCGCGCCATGCTTTACGCGGTGTCGGGAGACGCTTCGGATGGCGGCGCCAGAATTGCCATGGTCCCGCACGGCGGAGGTCTCCTGCAGGCCGCCGAGGTTCCTGCAAGTCTGCCGCACTGGCTCAGCGAAAGCGACAGCGATTTCTACGCCGGCGAGTTCCAGCGCACCGGCTTTGCCGGAGGTCTCAACTGGTACCGCAACATCGACCGGAACTGGGAACTGATGGCGCCCTTTGCCGGCGCGCGGATCAAGGTTCCCGCTCTCTACGCAGCGGGCGACCGCGACCTTGTGGTCGCCTTCCCCGGCATGGATCAACTGTTGGCCAATCTCAGGAACTTCGTCCCACAAATCCGCGATACGCTGATGCTGCCCGGCTGCGGGCATTGGACCCAGCAGGAGCGCCCAGACGAGGTCAACGCCGCGATGATCGATTTTCTGCGGAGCTTGCCGAACCGGGGCTGATCCAAGGGAAAGCGAGTATCGGCTCCGACACGGAAAGCTGGGCGTGCCGCTCGGCAAGCGACTCGCCCGGTTCAAGTCAGGCACTATCCTCGGCCCGGTAAGCGTCGGGAAGAATGAAGACCTCGTCGGCGCGGCCATAGCCTCCGTCGGGAACTTCTTCGATCAGCACCATGGTGTAGGGGCGTACACCTTCGCCGAAATAGTCGACGAACATCTGCGTGGTCTTGTGGACGAGGTCTTCCTTCTGCGCCTTTGAGAGAGCGGCCTCGGGCATCTTGAAGTTGGCAAAGGGCATTCCAGGTTCCTTCCGGTGGATTTCGGCTCTGGATGAAGGGCCGGGGCGGCGTCAGCGAACGGACCGATGATGTCCGTTCGTTGTCCTGGAGCGGATATAGACTGCTGCGGATGCCGGATAATCACCCGGCCATCGACAGCAGTATTCGAACATAGCGAACAATCGGAGCTGTTGTCGGCTTCGGCAATTGCCGCCCGCCGCGCCACAGTTCAGCTGCTGCGCGTCGCCACGAAGGTCGCCGCTTGCTTGAGCAGCTCAGCCCGCTCGCCATAGGGCTCAAGCAGGGCATGCGCCTGGTCGATGAGGCCGTGGAGCTGACCGCGCGCCCAGTCTGGACCGTGCAGTGCTGCGAGCGTCGCCTTGCCGGCGGCCGCATCCTTGTTCGTCGCTTTGCCCATCTGCTTTGCGTCGGCGGTCAGGTCGAGCAGGTCGTCGGCGAGCTGGAAGGCAAGGCCGATCGCCGAGCCGAACTCCGCTAGCCGCTCGCGGTCGGCAGCAGGCGCGCCGGCGACGATCGCGCCGGCCTCGCAGGCGAAGCGGATCAGCGCGCCCGTCTTCATCGCCTGCAGGGTGATGATCCCCGCCTCGTCCGGCCGTTCGCGCTCCGCTTCCAGGTCCAGCATCTGGCCGCCGACCATGCCGCCGGCACCGGCCGCGCGGGCAAGGGCGAGAACCAGGGTGGCGCGGCGCTCCGCCGCCAGCAACGTCGCGTCGTCGGCGACGACGTCGAAGGCCAAGGTCAGCAACGCGTCGCCGGCGAGGACCGCGGTCGCCTCGTCGAAGGCCCTGTGCACCGTCGGCTGGCCGCGCCTCAAATCGTCGTCGTCCATGGAAGGCAGGTCGTCATGGATAAGCGAGTAGCAATGCACGCATTCGAGCGCCGCGGCGACGCGCAGCGCCGCCTCGCTATCGGCCGAAAACAGCGCGGCACTTTCCATGACCAGAAATGGCCGCAGCCGCTTGCCGCCATTGAGCACGCCATGGCGCATGGCCGCCATCAGGCGCTCCGGCCGCACGATCTCACTGGTGAGCGGACGCGCGTCGAGGATCCGCCGCAGCTCGGTCTCGACCGCGGCGGCGCGCATGAAAAGCGCGGATTCGAAGGCGATCTGGTCGTCTTTGCCCATGGCCGGGACCGGTAGCCGACACTCAGACATTGCGCAAGCAGGCTCGCGCCTTTATGCCGGAGGAGGCGAGGCACGGGTGGACGGCTTGACGGAACCGATCGTCGACTATGAAAGCGAAGGGCTGGACATGGCGCGACGTCGGCGCCTGAACCGCGCCGGTCTCAAGCGGCTTGGCCGGCGTTGCCTGGTCGTGGCGCTCGTGCTGGCGGTCATACCGGTCGTGCTCACCTTCCTTTATCTGCCATTTTTCGTGCATCCGGTCTCGACGCTGATGCTGAAGGACCTCGTGACTTTTTCCAGCTACGACCGGCGCTGGGTTTCGATCGATGACGTGGCGCCGGTGCTGGCGCATTCGGTGATCATGTCGGAGGACGGGCAGTTCTGCTTTCATCGCGGCGTCGATCTGGGCGAGTTGCGCGGCGTGGTCGACGACGCGCTGGCCGGCGAGGCGACGCGCGGCGCCTCCACCATCACCATGCAGACGGTGAAGAACCTTTTTCTGTGGTCGCGCCCATTGGGCAGCGTGCGCAAGGTGGTCGAGCTGCCCCTGGCCGTCTATTTCGATGCTGTGATGTCGAAGCGGCGGATCATGGAAATCTATCTCAACATCGCCGAATGGGGGCCGGGCATCTACGGCATCGAGGCTGCCGCCAGGCATCATTTCGGCGTCTCTGCCAAGCAATTGTCGCGCCGGCAGGCGGCGCTGCTTGCCGTCAGCCTGCCCAACCCGATCGCGCGCAATCCCGCCAGGCCGGGGCCGGGCCTGCGGCGGCTGGCCTCGCTGATCGAGCGGCGCGCGAGCAGGTCAGCCGCCTATGTCGGCTGCCTTGACTAGGTGCATCGATATTCAAGTGAGCCCGGCCTGCGAACGGCGGCTACCTGCGCTTCCGGTGCTCACGTACTTTCAGTACGCTCCGCTCCGGTTCTCGGTGGCCACCGTTCTCGGCTCGGCCTGACTTGAATCTCGACACACCTAGTTCCTGTCCTCCTGCGGCAAAAAAATTCGCGCCGGCGCTGGCCAAAACGGCGCAAGGCGTGTATAGGCACCCGACTTTCTCAGATTATGGCCTCGATGCGGCCCTTTCGCGAGGGTTGCCGGGGCATTTTGACCATGTAGTGGAGCATATCCATGGCCGTTCCAAAAAGAAAAACCTCTCCGTCGAAGCGCGGCATGCGCCGCTCGGCCGACGCGCTCAAGGCCCCGACCTATGTCGAGGACAAGAATTCCGGCGAAATGCGCCGCCCGCACCACATCGACCTGAAGACCGGCATGTATCGCGGCCGCCAGGTTCTTGAGCCGAAGGAAAGCTGAGAAGCTTCCGCGGTTCGTGACGTTTCAAAAGACCGGCCTCTGGCCGGTCTTTTTGCGTGCGACCCTTGGCTGATGGAGGCCTGGATCTCGCAGGCTGCAGAAAAGCCGGTCAACCGGCTGACATTGTTATTTCATTAGGTCTTAGAGCGTGTTCGCCGCCGCCGGCAAAAAGCCTTGACGGCGCGCCTGCCGCGGATTTTACAAAAGGGGTGCCCATGGAGTCGCCCAGATGTTCGGTGCCATCCCGCTGCTGATCGTGCCCTTCGTACTCTACAATCTCGGTCTGCTGGGATTGTTCGGCGGCGGCGACGATCCCTGGACGACTGAGATGTTCTCTTTCCGCATGATGTCGGGCGGCGTGTTCTCGATGACGCTCGGTGGCCTGATGGTGCTGATCGGGCTGATCTTCCTGTTCGTCGAGATATCGAAATCGGTGCGCACCACCAATGCCTCGATCCTCGATCACCTTTTGTCGACGCTGGTCTTCATCGCCTTCCTGGTCGAATTCCTGCTGGTGAAGGGCGCGGCGCACTCCGTCTTCTTCACGCTGATGGTCATCGCGCTGTTCGACGTGCTGGCCGGCTTCTCGGTGTCGATGCGGTCGGCGAGCCGGGATATAAACTTAAATTGACGTTGCCTCAGCCTTTCGCGCGACCACTGCCTCATAGGCAGCGCGCAGTTGCTGGCGCACGGTCGGCGTGCCCGGCGGCGTCTTGGATGGTGCGCCCAGATGCTCGTGACGCAGTTCGTCCATGAATTGGTCCCATAGCGGCGGACCGCCCTTTTCGAGCAGCTCGGCTCGGATCGACAATTCTTCCGTGACCGGCAGCCAGACGCGTCCCCAGGCCCCGAGCTGCGCCAGGATGGGCACCAGCGTGATCGCCATCTCGGTCAGGCTGTAGATCGCCTTCTGCTTGTGACTGGGGTCGTCGGCCTTGGTCAGCAGACCGAGCTCCATCAGCCGCTTCAGCCGGTCGGCCAGGATGTTGGAGGCGATGCCTTCCAGCGAGCCGTTGAGCAACTCGCGGAAATGGCGCCTGCCGCCAAAGATCATGTCGCGCAAGATGATCAGGCTCCAGCGGTCGCCAAAGACTTCGAGCGACAGATTGATCGGGCAGCCGGACCGACGGTCGATGCTCATGGCACTCTCCAGAAAACCAGTTGCATTATGATATCGGTTTGATTATCGTGCAACTGATTGCAAAATGCAATCGGATAGGAGGAGCAGATGACCACCGCAGCGCAGCGCCCCGACATCGTTTCGGAAAGCTTCGGCAGTCCGAAAAATCCAGCGATTCTTTTGATCATGGGCGCCATGGCTTCGATGCTGTGGTGGCCGGAAGCCTTCTGCCGGCAACTTGCCGAGCGCGGCCGCTTCGTCATCCGCTACGACAACCGCGACACCGGCCTGTCGACGAAATATCCACCGGGCGCGCCGTCCTACACGTTCGAGGACATGGTGGACGACGCCATGCGCGTGCTCGACGACCATGGCGTCACCAGAGCGCATGTCGCCGGCATGTCGATGGGCGGCATGCTCGCGCAGAGCGTGGCGCTGAAATATCCCGAACGCGTCAGCGCGCTCACCGTGATCTCCTGTTCGCCGCTCGGCGTCGATACGTCCGCCCTGCCCGGAACGACCGAAGCCTACAAGCAGCACTCGGCCGAAGGCGGCAACGTCGACTGGTCGAAGCGGGAGCAGGTGCTCGACTTCATGGTCAAGGATGCCCGTGCCATTGCCAGCACTCGCCATCCGTTCGATGAGGGGCGGACGCGCAAGATGATCGAGGAGGATTACGACCGCTCCGGCGGTCTCGCCAGCGCGACCAACCATTTCCTGCTCAAAGGCGGCGGCTCGCAGCGGACGGTGCGGGATCTTCGCGTGCCGTTGCTCGTCATCCACGGCACCGCCGATCCGCTCTTCCCGATCGAGCATGGCCAAGCTTTGGCCGAAGCCGTTCCTGGCGCGAGGCTGGTCAAGGTCGAAGGCGGTGGCCACGAACTGCATCGCAACGACTGGCCACAGATCGTCGAAGCCATCGCCGCACACGGCTAGCGCCGGCAAGACGCCGGCTTGACTCGAGCCGTCCGCGACAATAGTGAAGTAGTTACTTCAGTATCGATTATCCGAATGCGAAAGAGAGCCGGAATGTCCCTGACGCTGCATTTCCACCCGCTGGCCTCGTTCTGCTGGAAGCCGCTGATCGCGCTTTACGAGAACGACACGCCATTCGAGCCGGTCATTGTCGACCTCGGCGACGAGGCTTCCCGCGCCGCATTCCTGAAAGTGTCGCCGACCGGCAAGATGCCGGCGCTGCGTGACGATGCGCGGGACCGCACGGTGCTGGAATCGACCATCGTCGTCGAATATCTCGCCGCGCATTACCCCGGGCCGGTCGAGCTCATTCCCGCCGATATCGATCTCGCCCTGCAGGTCCGCCAGGCAGACCGCTTCTACGATTTCTACGTGCAGCATCAGAAGATCGTCGGCGACAGGCTGCGGCCGACGGACAAGACCGATCCGTTCGGGGTCGAGGAGGCCCGCGCGCAGCTGGGCAACTCCTACGCCATTGTCGACGAGGAGATGGCGGCAAGGACCTGGGCCGTAGGCGAAAGCTTCACCATGGCCGACTGCGCCGCCTCGCCGGCGCTGTTCTACGCCAACAAGGTCGAGCCCTTCGGCGAAAAATTCCCGGCCTTGAAACGCTACCACGACCGGCGGCTCGCGCGCCCGTCCTTCGCCCGGGTGATCGAGGAAGCGAGACCTTATTTCAAGCTCTTTCCGTACAATAACGGCTAGAGCGAGATGCTCCACGATCCCGCCCAGCTCGACCTGATGTTCCAGGCGCTCGCCGACCCGGCGCGGCGGCAGATGGTGGACCGTCTGTCGCGCGGGCCGGCTTCGGTCAGCCAGCTTGCTGAACCGTTAGCGATGTCGTTGTCGGCCGTCGTCCAGCATCTCAACGTGCTTGAGGCAAGCGGCTTGGTGCGGACCGAAAAGCTTGGCCGGGTGCGGACCTGCCGGATCGAGCCGCAGGCGCTTCGGGCCGTCGAGCACTGGATCAACGAGCGGCGGCTTGCCTGGGAGCGTCGGCTCGACCGCCTCGGCGATTTCCTCGCTGAAACGAAAGATGAAACCTGAAGGGTCCCGTCATGAGCGAACGATCCGTCGTCCATTCCACCTTCGTCATCGAGCGCGTCTATCCGGCGGCGCCGGAGAAGGTCTATTTCGCGCTGAGCGATCCGACGGCGAAGAAGCGCTGGTTCTTTGACCCCGACAACCCCATGCCCAGCCGGCATGAGATGGATTTTCGGGTCGGCGGCAAGGAAGTGAATGCCGGCTGTCCCAGCGACGGACAGATGCATTTCTACAACGCGATCTATCACGATATCGTGCCCAACCGGCGCATCGTCTACAGCTATGAGCTTCTGTTCGGCGGAACCCGAGTCTCCGTGTCGCTTGCGACGATCGAGCTCATCGCCGAAGGCAAGGGAACGCGGCTCATCCTGACGGAACAGGGCGCCTTTTTCGACGGCATCGACTCACCGGCCACCCGCGAGCACGGCACCGGCGAATTGCTCGACGCGCTCGGGACGGCACTGGGAGCTGAGGGCTCCGGCCAAAGCGCATCGCGCTTTGGGTCTTGACGCCTGTCGTTGTCTCAGAACCGCTGCACACTTCTGAGCGACATGCATCAAACGCCAAAGGCTATTCCCCAGGCGCCGTTTCCCAGAACTGGTCGAGCCAGATATTGAGCCTGAGGAAGCCGGCGCTGCTGACAGTATAGACGCGCCTTGTGCCTTCGGGCTTGGCGTTGACCAGGCCGGCGTCCAGCAGGACCTTCAGATGCTGGGAAACCGCCGGGCGTGAGACGGGCAATCCGGCGGCCAATTCGTTCACCGTCTTTGGGCCGCGCCGGAGTTCTTCCAAGAGATAGCGCCGGTTGGGATCGGCTATCGCCATAAAGGCGTCAGAAAACATCATGCCTTTATTTGTGAGGCAAAGTCTCGCGAATCTCAACTATCGGTTTCAACCTTTCTGCGCGGATCGAGCCGCGTGGCCTCGGGCGTGACGGCGCGGTCCGCGGGCTGCGTCTTGAAGGCATCGCGGTCTTCGATCGGCACCGGCGCGCGGGCGCGGATGCGAAGCAGCGTGTAGCCGGCGAGGCTGAGATGCGCGAGCGCGGTTGCCAGGAAAAGCCCCTCCGGACGCACCCAGCCCATCAAGGCCGCGGCCAAAAGCGGGCCGATCATCGTGCCAAAGCCGTAGAGCAAGAGCAGACCGCCCGAAACCTTGACGAAGTCCTCGGAGCGGGCGTGGTCGTTGGCATGAGCGACGGCGATCGAATAGAGCGTATAGGCGAAGGCGCCGTAGGCGGCGGTCATCACGATGATGAAGACGCCTGAACGCGGCGCGATCAGGAAGATCAGCATCGCCACCAGGGCTGCGCCGAAGGCTGCGCCGGCCAGTACGAAGCGCCGGTCGGTTGTATCCGACAGCCGCCCGGCCGGTAGCTGCATGGCGGCACCGGAAATGACGACCAGGCTCATCATCAGTGCGATCTCGGCGGTCGATATGCCGACGCGCGCGCCATAGACGGCGCCCAGCGTGCCCCAGGCACCGTTGGCGATGCCGATCAGGAGGCAGGCCACCGCCGACACCGGCGAGTTGGCGTAAAGGCCTTTGACGTCGAGCTTGACGTCCTGCAGGGGCTTGGGATGCGACTGCGTCGACACGGCCGTCGGAATGAGCGACAGGCAAAACAGGATGCCGGTGATCATGAACAGCGAGGCCGACCGAACATCGCCGCCGGCGACGATCATCTGGCCGCCCATGATCGAGGCATAGGTGACCATCATATAGAGGCCGAAGACGGTGCCGCGGTTCTCGTTGGTGGCCTTCTCGTTCAGCCAGCTCTCGATCACCATGAAGGCCCCGGCCATGGTGAAGCCGGTGAAGGCGCGCAAAAGGATCCAGAAATATTCGTCGATGATGAGGCCGGTTAGCAGCGCGATGATCGCGCCCGACGCGGCGAAGGCGCCGAAAGCCCTGACATGGCCGGCGCGGCGCACGAGACGCGGCGCGAAGAAGCAGCCGGCGACGAAGCCGCCGGCCCAGGCCGTGCCCATCAGGCCGAGCGATGCGGTCGAAAAGCCTTCCACCTGGCCGCGCAGCGGCAGGAGCAGCCCGTGCAGGCCGGATGCGGCGAGCAGGAACGCGGTGCCGCGCAGCAGCGAGAGGATCGGTCTGTAGGTTGCAAACATCGCTTGATCCGGGTTCGAGACGCAGGGCCTGAAGACAGATGTATTCGGGCTTTTCGGCGGCGAGAGAGCACGCCGAACAATTTATCCGCGGCGGAACAGCGACTCGGCGGCGGATTTGGTGGCGCCCTTGGCGGTGCGCTCGGCTTCCAGCCTGGCGATCTCATCGCGCAGCAATGCGATGCGCTCGGACAATTCGTCGACGGACAGCAAAGACAGGTCCTGGCCGATCTCGTGCGGGCGCTGCTTTTTCCTGGGTTCGTCGTCGAAGATCGCCATCCGTCGCTCCTCCCTTACTCGGCCATTTGCCTGATTTGGCAATCGGCATACATAGAGCAATTCCGGGAAAAATGCGTAGCGGTTTTCCGCCCGGAATAGCGTAGGAACAAAGAGTTGGAGCAGGTTGGCGCTTCTTCAAGCGCCGAACTGCTCCAGGCGGGGGCGCCGATGCAAACGGGCGGCGATAGACCGGGATACAGGGAGAACACGATATCATGGCAAACGGACAGAAGATTCCGGCGAAGATGACGGCCATCGCGATCTCGCAACCGGGTGGGCCAAGGGTGCTCAAGCCGGAAACGCGCGACGTGCCGGTGCCCGGCCCCGGCGAAGTGCTGATCCGGGTGCACGCGGCCGGCGTCAACCGGCCGGACGTCCAGCAGCGCAAGGGCGCCTATCCGCCGCCGCCCGGTGCATCCGACTTGCCGGGCCTCGAAGCGTCGGGCGAAATCGCGGCGCTCGGCGACGAGATATCGCGCTGGCGCATCGGCGACCGGGTCTGCGCGCTGACGCCGGGCGGCGGCTATGCCGAATATGTCAAGGTTCATACCGGCAGCGTGCTGCCGCTGCCGGCGGGTTTCACGCATTCGGAAGCCGCCGCGGTTCCGGAAAACTACTTCACCGTCTGGCACAATGTATTCGAGCGCGGCGGCCTGAAGAAAGGCGAGACGCTGCTCGTCCATGGCGGTTCGTCCGGCATTGGCACCACCGCCATCCAACTCGCCTCGGCCTTCGGCGCCACTGTGATCACCACCGCCGGTAGCAAGGAGAAATGCGACGCCTGCCTGAAGCTCGGCGCCGACCGGGCAGTCAACTACCGCGAGGAGGATTTCGTCGCCGCCGTGAACGATGCGACCGATGGCAAGGGCGCCGACGTCATCCTCGACATGGTCGGCGGCGATTATGTCGGGCGCAATTACGATGCCGCGGCCGTCGAAGGGCGCATCGTACAGATCGCGGTGCAGGCCGGGGCCGTGGCCAGCGCCGACTTCTCCAAGATCATGGTGAAGCGGCTGACCCATACCGGCTCGACGCTTCGCCCGCGTACCGTCGAGTTCAAGGCGGCGATCGCAGCCGCGCTCGAGGCCCAGGTGTGGCCACTGCTCGGCACGCGCAAGGTGGCTCCTGTGATGGACATGATCTTTCCGCTGACCGAAGCCTGGCGGGCGCACGAGCGGATGGAAGAGGGCGAGCATATCGGCAAGATCGTCCTCGACGTGGAGTAGGATGGGTCGTTATTCAGGTGAGGCCGGCCTGCAAATGCCGGGCTTCTGCGCTTCCGGTGCTCACGTGGTTTCCAGCTGCCGCATGTCCTGATCGGAAAACCGGAAATCCACTTTTCCGGGACATGCGGAAGTACGCTCCGCTCCGGTTCTCGAAGTCCACCATTTTCGACTCGGCCTGACCTGAATCTCGACCCATCTTGGCGTCGGCGCGTGTCCGGTTCCAAGCTGAACGAAACCTTAATGCTGCATTGCACAAAACGCATTGCGGCCATGCAAAAGCGTCCGTTCAATTTGTGGGCAGGAGTGCCTATTTACGCGGCATCAAACGATTTGACCAAACGACTGGAGAACCATCATGAACCCGATCAGTGCTTTCCGTAAGTGGCGCATGTACAACGAGACCGTGCGCGAATTGAACAAGCTCAATGCCCGCCAGCTGAGCGACCTCGGCATCAACCGGGCCGACATCGAGCGTATCGCGCGCCAGGCGGTGTAATCAGACGCAGCCCGGCCTCGCGGTCGGGCTGCGACATGCAAGCCAGAGCCGTCGAGACGCTTGCTTTGTTTCCGGTTCCAAGCCCGCTGGACCTCGTCCAGCGGGTTTTGTCTTTTTAGGGCCTTGAATCGGCCCTTCCCAAAAACATTGCGAAAATTGGAGGGAGCGTTTATACAGGCCGCGAATTTCCCATTTTGGTGGCTCTAAAACCACCGCCCGCGCGGGAACGCGGGCGAACGAGAAGGATTTTTGATATGGCCAATTCGCTGCTGATGCCCAAGGCGACCGCCGTCTGGCTGGTCGACAACACCGCGCTCTCCTTCGAGCAGATCGCGCAGTTCTGCGGGCTGCATCCGCTGGAGGTCAAGGCGATCGCCGACGGCGAGTCGGCCCAGGGCATCAAGGGCATGGACCCGATCATCACCGGCCAGTTGACGCGCGACGAGATCGCGCGCGGCGAGAAGGACATCAACTACCGGCTGAAGCTGTCGGAGCCGAAGGTGCGGGTGCCGGAATCGAAGCGCAAGGGCCCGCGCTACACGCCTTTGTCGAAGCGCCAGGACCGGCCGAACGCCATCTTGTGGCTGGTGCGCAACCATCCCGAGCTCAAGGATGCGCAGATTGCTCGTCTCGTAGGCACCACCAAGTCGACGATCGAGCAGATCCGCGAGCGCAAGCACTGGAACTCGGCCAATCTGCAGCCGATGGATCCGGTGACGCTCGGCCTCACCTCGCAGATCGACCTGGACCTCGAAGTCAACCGCGCCTCGCGCGGCCGCGAGCCGGCGCAGCCCGTCGGCGACACGCTGCTGCCCGCCGCGCTCACCGAACGGCTGGTGCCGGCGCCGGAGAAGCCGAAGGATGAGGACCAGGAGCTCGATGCCAACGCCGTCTTCGCCAAGCTTTCGGCGCTCAAGTCGAAAGACAAGAACGAAGACGAGGAATGAGCGCTCTTACCTTCTCCCCTTGTGGGAGAAGGTGGATCGGCGCGATAGCGCCGAGACGGATGAGGGGTGTTCCAGCGGAGTGAGACGTCGGCGTTCCCTGGAACACCCCTCATCCGGCCGCTTCGCGGCCACCTTCTCCCACAAGGGGAGAAGGAGAAAAGCGCAAGTCACGTCCGCGCGGCGCGGTCGGGGGCCATGCCGTAATCCTCTGAGCGCTCGACGGCGCGGTAGAAATCGGCGAGCTGCTTGCCTCGCTCCGGCTTGAAGATGCGGCCGGCAATGACGACCGAGGCGATGCGGTCGATGCGGAAGGCGCGGAAATCGTCGCGCATCTCGCACCAGGCGACCAGTGTCCAGACCTTGCCCCAGAACCACAGCCCCAACGGCCTGATGTCGCGCGCGGTGCCGCGGCCGGCTTCGTCGGAATAGTCGATGGTCAGCACCTGGCGCTTCTCGATGGCGCGCTCGATCAGGTCGATCGCTTCCCGCGCGGCGTCGCTCACCACCCACATCGGCGTGTGGATCTCGGTGCGGGCGATGCGGTCCTTTTCGGTGTCGGGCAGCACGGCGCCGATCTTGACCAGCGCCTCGTCGGCGGCCCTCGCCATTGTGGCGCCGCCGAAGGCGCGCACCATGCGGGCGCCGGCAACCAGCGCCACGATCTCGTCACGTGTGAACATCAGCGGGGGAAGATCGAATCCCTCCCGCATCATGTAGCCGACGCCCGCTTCGCCATCGATCGGCACGCCGGTCGACTGCAGGTCGGCTATGTCGCGGTAAATGGTGCGCTCGGACACCTCGAGCCATGCGCCTAGCTTCTGCGCGGTGACCAGCCGGCCGCCCCGCAAATGCTGCACGATCTGGAAAAGCCTGTCAGCACGACGCATCGCTAGATCCCCCGAGGATTATGGCATAAGCCCTTCGCGCTTGCGCTGCGCGGCAATGAATTTCGCTCCGAAGGACAGTCGCGGCGACGGCTTGATGTGGTTGACGCCCGGTGCGTTCAGCTTGTCGTTCCAGCTTCTCACCATTGCGGATTACTCCGGATCGTCGAACCATGTTCGTTGCTGTCAGGATCGAAGCCGCTCCAATTACCGCATGCCTCCTGACAACATACTGTCAGGAGGCATGCGGCGAAGCTACCGGCAAACAAAGGCTTCTTTCCCTGAACTCAACATCGCTGGCCGCCATTACATCTGGGCGCGCTGCCGCCACAATCCAAGTCGCGGCAGCGAAATTTCAGTTTTCGCGTACGCGGCCCTGGTAAAGGTCCGGCCAGCCGATGTCCTTGCGGATGTCCGCCGGCAAGGTGTTCAGGAAACGCTGGGTGCGAATCTCGTTGCGCACGGTGCGGATTCTGCCGACATAATGCTGCACACTACGCAGAATTGTAAAACCGTTCATGACCTCACTCCTCTCTTGGATGGGAAGAGTATCTCACACCCCTCCTGACAGCAGTCTGTCAGGAAGTTGACAGGGTGCGGAGAAAGACGGTGCGGTGCCGCTCGCAGCGTTCGAATAGGCCCTATTTCTGTCAGGAATGCTCCGCCCGAGGGTGCGCTCGAGAACAGCTTTGACAGTCGCCATCGATGCTGGTCAAAGGCGGCATGACGAAACTGCTCGCCCTTGTCATCTGCGGCATCATGCTGATCCAGGTCATCAAGCCGCTGGGCTGGCCGGGGCTGAAGCGGCGCAGCGATTTTTGGAAGCTGGCGCTGCTTGCGATGGCCGCGATCTCGCTGGCGGCGGTGCTTGGACACTGGGTATAGGCCTGTTCGGGGGACCGCCCGCGAGTGGCGCGTCCTGCCGTTCACGCGCAGCAGTCCGACCGATCCTTGTCTTTGTCCCGATATTCGTCATGCAGGCGCACCCAGTCCATCAGGTTGTGATAGGGACCCGTCTCGCCGCGGCCCTTCGGCGTCATGTCGAGATAATGATAGGCGCCGATCAGCGCGTCGCCGCCGCGGGCGCGCGACATGAAGGTGAGGAAGATGTCGCCGCACTCGTTGCGATAGAAGATGCTGGTGCCGGGCAGGTCTTTCGAGCGCAACGGGCGCTTCTCGAAATTGTAGGTGGTTTCGCCCGCCGCGATCTGCCTGTCGGTGAAGGAGACCTGCAGGTCGAAGTTGAAATCGGACGCATAGGACGACACCCAGTCGAACTTCCAGCCCATGCGCTGCTTGTAAGGCAGGATTTCGGCCAGCGGCGCACGCGAGACGACGACCAGCGAGACGTCATGATGCTTCAGATGCCGGTTGGCGCCATCGATATGGTCGGCGAGGAACGAGCAGCCCTCGCAGCGGTGGTCGGAGCCCGGCGCCATCATGAAATGATAGACGATGAGCTGGCTCTTGCCGGCGAACAGTTCGGCAAGATGCTTCGGCCCCGCTTCGCTCTCGAAAACATAATCCTTGCGCAGTTTGAACCAGGGCAGTTGCCGCCGCTCCGCGGCGATAAGCTCGCGGAACTTTGTCAGCTCCTTCTCGCGCTCGAGATGCTTGCGATGCGCTTCGAACCAGTCTTCGCGCGAAACCACGGCATTGCGATGCATGACCATCTCCTGTCCTCTCCTGCCAAGGACGTTCGACATCGGCGCGATCCGACATGGTCGATAGCGGTCGGCGCCTGACAAGTGGGAAGGCGGCCCGCAAAAAGCAAAAACCCGGGCTGCCGGCCCGGGTTTATGCACTGCTCAGAGATGGCGTCAGGCGGCCTTTTCCAGCGCCGGCTGCCATTTTCCGAGCGCCGCCAGATGGTTCATGTGGGCCCGGTGAGTGAAGGCAGCCTGGCCGGCGGCAATGTTCGAGGCCTTGCCACTCCATGCCTTCTGCGGCGCGGCCTGCAGCGCGCGGCCATAGGAGAAGGTCAGTTTCCAAGGATGCGGGCCGATGGCGTTGATGGCATTGAGGTTGGCGGTCGCCTCCTCGTCCTCCTGGCCGCCGGAGAGGAAGGCGATGCCGGGCACTGCCGACGGCACCACCTCGCGGAACAGCTTGATCGTCTTCTCGGCGATTTCCTCCGGGCTGTCGGTCTTGCCCGACTTCTTGCCTGAGATGACCATGTTCGGCTTCAGGATCGAGCCTTCCAGCACGACGCGGGCCGCGTAAAGCTCGTCATAGAGCTTGATCAGCGTCGCCTTGGAGACGTCGTAGCAGGTGTCGATCGAATGCGCCCCGTCCATCAGCACTTCCGGCTCGACGATCGGCACGATGCCGGCTTCCTGGCAGAGCGCGGCATAGCGGGCCAGCGCGTGGGTGTTCGAGGCGATCGAATTGGCCGAGGGTACGCCTTTGCCGGTGTCGATGTCGATCACCGCGCGCCATTTGGCGAAATGGGCGCCAAGCTTGTAGTAGTCGGCGAGCCGCTCGCGCAGCCCATCCAGGCCCTCGGTGATGGTGTCGCCGGGAAAGCCGGCGAGAGGCTTGGCGCCGAGATCGACCTTGATGCCGGGAATGGCGCCGGACGCCTTGATGATGTCGACCAGCGGTGTGCCGTCGGCGGCCTTCTGGCGAATGGTCTCATCGTAGAGAATGACGCCGGAGATGTATTTTGACATCGCCTCCTTGGACCGGAACATCATCTCGCGATAGTCGCGCCGGTTATCGGCCGTGGATTCGACGCCGATGACGTCAAAACGCTTCTTGATGGTGCCGGAGCTCTCATCGGCCGCCAACAGGCCCTTGCCGCCGCTCACCATAGCGGCGGCGATATCTTCGAGACGTTCGCTCATGGGTGCTCTCCTACGCTGCGTTTATTCCGCGCTAGCAGAACACTACCGCCAAAGGAATGACGCCGGAAAGCTAGAATCGATTGAAAGCCGCGCGGGCTTTGCCTGGTCTCGGACTGTTTACCGCTTCAGCACCTCGACGCCGGGCAGCGGCTTGCCTTCCATCCATTCGAGGAACGCGCCGCCGGCGGTCGAGACATAGGTGAAGTCGTCGGCGACGCCGGCATGGTTGAGCGCGGCCACCGTGTCGCCGCCGCCGGCCACCGAGACCAGCTTGCCTTCCTTGGTGCGTGCGGCGGCATGCTTTGCCGCGGCCACCGTAGCGCGGTCGAAAGGCTCGATCTCGAAGGCGCCGAGCGGCCCATTCCAGACCAGCGTCGCGGCGCGGTCGATCCAGTCGTTGACGCTCTGCACGGTCTTTGCGCCGACATCGAGGATCATGCCGTCGGCCGGCACGTCCGAGATGGCGACGGTCTCGCTGGCGGCGCCCGCCTTGAATTCCTTGGCCACGACGCCATCGGCAGGCAGGATGATGGCGCAGCCGGCTTCCGCCGCCTCGATCATGATCTGCTTGGCGGTGCCGGCGAGGTCATGCTCGCAGAGCGATTTGCCGACATCGGTGCCGCGCGCGGCAAGGAAGGTATTGGCCATGCCGCCGCCGATCACCAGCGCATCGACCTTCTTCACCAGGTTCATCAACAGGTCGATCTTGGTCGAGACCTTGGCGCCGCCGACGATGGCCACCACCGGCCGTACCGGATCGCCGAGGCCCTTTTCCAGCGCGTCGAGCTCGGCCTGCATGGTGCGGCCGGCATAGGCCGGCAAATGATGCGCCAGACCCTCGGTCGAAGCATGCGCGCGGTGCGCGGCCGAAAAGGCGTCGTTGACATAGATGTCTCCATTGGCGGCGAGCTGTTCGGTGAAGGCCAGTTCGTTCTTCTCCTCCGCCTTGTGGAAGCGGGTGTTCTCGAGCAGCAGGACGTCGCCGTCCTTCATCGCCGCGACGGCGTCCGCGGCCTTGGCGCCGATGCAGTCGGCGGCGAAACCGACCGGGCGGCCGAGAACGTCAGCCGTGGCCCTGGCGATCGGCTCCAGCGAGAATTCGTCCGACGGGCCGTCCTTGGGGCGGCCGAAATGCGCAAGCAGGATGACCTTGGCGCCCTTTTTCGAGAGCTCGGCGATGGTCGGGCCGATGCGCTCGATGCGAGTGGCGTCGGTCACCTTGCCGTCGGCGACGGGAACGTTGAGGTCGACGCGCACCAGGACGCGCTTGCCGCTGACGGCGCCGATATCGTCGAGTGTCTTGAAGCCGGCCATGGTCGTTCCTTCCTGGTGCCTTGACGCAATCCGGACGGAAAACCGCCCACACTTTTCGTGAAATTGCTCTAGCGAAAACGCGGCGACCTTACTCGGCGCGAAGGACGATGCAAGGGCCGCGTCAATGGCGCGCGCGCAAAAATGATGTCGCCGTGAGATATCAGCCTTCGCCGGTTGCCTTCTGCCCGTCCGCTGCGGGCGCCACCGTGTCGACCGGCACGTCGTCGGCTGCCTGCTTCGCCGCCGGCCTGCGCCAGCTGCGGATCAGCGCCGCGATGCGGTCCCCGATCTCGCCGGCGCTCATGAACACCGGCACGCGCGCGACCGGCGCGGTCGGCTCGAAGGACAGGCCAAGGCCGGTGATCCTGCCTTTCTCGTCCACATCGCGCACGATCAGCTCGATCGGGCCGATCATCACACGGTCGGCATATTCGGCACG
This sequence comes from Mesorhizobium sp. CA12, assembly GCF_020165255.1. Classification (NCBI taxonomy): domain Bacteria; kingdom Pseudomonadati; phylum Pseudomonadota; class Alphaproteobacteria; order Hyphomicrobiales; family Phyllobacteriaceae; genus Mesorhizobium; species Mesorhizobium sp. CA12. The sequence goes on along the minus strand of NZ_JAIUHT010000003.1, from coordinate 197,517 downwards.
GCCGCCGAGCCGCTCGGTAACGAGCGCTGCAACGGTGAGCTTCTGCTCGGCCTCGGACAGGCCGGGGGCATAGGCGGCTTCCAGCTCCGCGGCCGAGCGGGCCGGATCGACGGCAAAGGCGCCGAAGAAGTCGGCATCCTCAGGATCGACCACGGCGCGGCTGGCAAAAAGCTTGTCGAGCAGGCGCGGGTAGCGGTCCGGTACGAAGATGTAGACCTGATCGCCGGCCGCCAGCCGGCCCATGTCCTGGAAGCGCATCGAGCGGCCGTCGCGCAGCACCAGCGAGGGCCTCGCCCAGCGCGGGATGCGCTCGCCCCGCGCCACCGGGCTGCCGGGTGCTACGCGATAGGCGAGCAGCTCATGATGTGCCGAGCCCGGCAATTCGAGCTCAACCTTGTCCAGCGGCCCAAGACGGGCCGGCACGATCAGCCCGAGGCGGCGCGCCAGCGGACCGACCGTCCAGCCCTGCACCACCAGCGACACCAGCACGATGATGAAGGCGGCGTTGAAGATCAGCCGGCCGTGCTCGAGCCCGCCGAGCAGCGGCGTTATGGCGAGCAGGATCGAGACCGCGCCGCGCAGGCCGACCCAGGAGACGAAGGCGACCTCTGGCCGCGGCAGCCGGAACGGGGTCAGGCAAAGCCAGACGGCGACCGGGCGGGCGACGAAGATCAGGAACAGGCCGAGCAGGATCGCCGGCACAAGGATTTCGGGGAATTGCGAGGGTGTGGCGAACAGGCCGAGGATCAGGAACATGATGATCTGCGCCAGCCACGACATGCCGTCCTGGAAACGCTTCAGGATGGTGACGGCGCGTATGTCGGAATTGCCGGCGATCAGCCCGGCAAGATAGACGGCGAGGAAACCCGAGCCGCCGACGGCGCCGGCTGCCGCGAACACCATCAGCGATAGCGTCAGCACGAAGATGGGCAGCAGGCCGTGATCGAGATTCAACCGCTCGACCAGACGCACGATGGCAAAACCGCCGAGCACGCCGATGACGGCGCCGAGCCCCATATTGGCGAGGAAGCCGAGCAAAAGGTTGGTGGCCAGCACGTTGGCTTCCGGGTTGGCATGCGCGGCGATGATCTCGACCAGGGTGATGGTGAGGAAGATGGCGATCGGGTCGTTGGTGCCGGATTCCACCTCGAGCGTCGCGCGCACGCGCTCGCGCAGATGGATCTCGCCGGCGCGCAGCAGGAAGAAGACGGCGGCCGCGTCGGTGGAGGCGACGGCAGCGCCAAGCAGGGAGGATTCCAGCCAGCTGAGCTTGAGAACATAGGAAGCGGCGGCGCTGAAGATGGCTGTGGTCAGGATAACGCCGATCGTGGCCAGCGACAGCGCCGGCCCGGCTGCTTGCCTGAGCGCGTTGAGCGGCGTGCCGAAACCGGAATCGAACAGGATCACGGCCAAAGCCAGTGAGCCGGCAAAATAAGCCAGCCGCGCATTGTCGAATTCGATGCCGAGGCCGTCGACGCCGGTGGCAAGCCCGATGCAGAGGAAGAGCAGCAGCAAAGGAGCGCCGAAGCGGAAGGCGATCAGGCTCGAAAACGCGGCGGCGACAATGAGTGCCGTGCCGACCAGCGTCACGAGATAGATCGCATGCTCCATCCGCTATTGCCCCTCCAAATCCCTCTGTTTGTGGCTTTACGGCAGAGTGGGGCGAAGACATGACCAGTGCAAGGCAACAGGATGTTTTTTGGGTTCAATGCTTCCAAACTTCGTCATTCCAGGGCGAAGCTCCGTCGCGGATTCTGGAATGACGACGCGACTGGTGTTCCGGCTAGTCACCATGGTGCGCGGATCCGCCGAGACTTAAACGAAAACGCCCGGCCGAAGCCGGGCGTTTTGAACTGCAAATTGACGGCAGCGATCAGCCGATGGTCTTGCCGAAGGCGACGGCGGTGTCGCCCATGCGGTTTGAGAAGCCCCATTCGTTGTCGTACCAGGACAGCACCGAGACGAAGTTGCCGTCCATCACCTTGGTCTGGTCGAGTGCCACGATCGAGGAATGCGGATCATGGTTGAAGTCGATCGACACGTTCGGGTGATGAGTGACGGACAGAACACCCTTCAGCTTGCCATTGGATGCGGCGATGACCGCTTCGTTGATCTCCTGAGCGGAAGTCGAGCGCTTGGCGATGAACTTGAAGTCGACAACCGAGACGTTCGGGGTCGGCACGCGGATCGAAATGCCGTCGAGCTTGCCCTTGAGCTCGGGCAGCACAAGGCCGATCGCCTTGGCGGCGCCCGTCGAGGTCGGGATCTGCGACAGCGCCGCGGCGCGGGCGCGGTAGAGATCCTTGTGCATGGTGTCAAGCGTCGGCTGGTCGCCGGTGTAGGAGTGGATCGTCGTCATCATGCCCTTCTCGATGCCGACGGTTTCGTGCAGCACGGCCGCCAGCGGCGCCAGGCAGTTGGTGGTGCAGGACGCGTTCGAGATGACGATGTGGTCCTTGGTCAGCTTGTCGTGGTTGATGCCGTAGACGACGGTGAGGTCGGCGCCTTCGGCCGGGGCCGAGACGAGCACGCGCTTGGCGCCGGCGGTCAGGTGCGCGGCCGCCTTGTCGCGGGCGGTGAAGATGCCCGTGCATTCGAGCGCGATGTCGACGCCGAGCTCCTTCCAGGGCAGCTGGGTCGGGTCCTTGATCGCGGTGACCTTGAACTTCTCCTTGCCGACCGAGATCTGGTCGCCGTCCACGGTCACTTCATGCGGGAAGCGGCCATGCACGCTGTCATAGCGCAACAGGTGCGCGTTGGTCTCGACCGGGCCGAGGTCGTTGACGGCGACCACGTCGATGTCCTTGCGGCCGGATTCATGGATGGCGCGCAGGATGTTGCGGCCGATGCGGCCAAATCCGTTGATGGCAACTCTGACGGTCATTGTTCTCTCCCTTGGGGCGGATGGGTCCGCAGTGTCATAACGGCGGAAGGCGCAAGAATCCAGCCGCAGAAGGTCGCATTTAAATCGATTAGGTTGGTCCAGCCCGGCAAAGCGTCAACCGACGTTGCCGGGCTGAGCCAATTCTCAGTCGCCGTGCAGCCGGGCTTCGACCGCCTTGGCCGCAGCTTCGGCGGTGATGCCGAAATGCGGATAGAGCTGCTCGATCGAGCCGGAGGCGCCAAAACCGTGCATGCCGACAAAAATGCCGTCGGTGCCGATCAGGTGATCCCAGCCCTGGCGGATGCCGGCTTCGATCGCGACCTTCACCTTGGCGTTGCCGATCGTCTTCTTGCGGTAATCCTCGCTCTGCTGGTCGAACAGCTCGAAGCAGGGCACAGAGACGACGCGGGTCGGATGGCCGTGCTTTTCCAGCAGGTCGCGCGCGCCAAGCGCGATCTCGACCTCGGAGCCGGTGGCGAAGATCGTCACCACGGCCTCGCCGCCGGCGGCGGCCAGCTCATAGGCGCCCTGGCTGGAGAGGTTCGTCGCCGAATGCTCCGTGCGCACGGTCGGCAGGTTCTGGCGGGTCAGCGCCAGCGTCGAGGGCGTCTTTTCGGATTCCAGCGCGATCTGCCAGCATTCGGCGGTTTCGACCGCGTCGGCCGGGCGGAAGACATTGTGGTTGGGGATGGCGCGCAGCGCCGCCAGATGCTCGACCGGCTGATGCGTCGGGCCGTCCTCGCCGAGGCCGATCGAATCATGCGTCATGACGAAGATCGAGCGGATGCCCATCAGCGAGGCAAGGCGCATCGACGGGCGGGCGTAGTCGGAGAAGCACAGGAAGGTGCCGCCATAGGCGATCAGGCCGCCATGCAGGGTCAGGCCGTTGATCGCCGCCGCCATGCCGTGCTCGCGAATGCCGTAATGGACATAGCGCTGGCCGTAATCATCGGGGGTGATGTTCTTGGTCTGGCTGGTCTTGGTGTTGTTGGAGCCGGTGAGGTCGGCCGAGCCGCCGATGGTTTCCGGCACCGCGCCGTTGATGACTTCCAGCGCCATCTCCGACGACTTGCGGGTGGCAACCTTCGGCTTGTCGGCCGACAGCTTCTTCTTGTAGTCGGCGATGACGGCGTCGAAGTTGGAGGGCAGCTTGCCGGCGAGGCGGCGCTCGAACTCGGCCTTGAGCTTCGGCTCGGCCTTCGCCAGGCGGCCTTCCCAATCGGCGCGGGCCTTGGCGCCACCCGTGCCGACGGCGCGCCATGCGTCGAGGATGTCGGCCGGAATCTCGAAGGGCGGCGAGTCCCAGTTGAAGAATTTGCGCGCGCCGGCGATTTCCTCGGCGCCGAGCGGCGAGCCATGCGCCTTGTTGGTGCCGGCCTTGGTCGGGGCGCCGAAGCCGATGGTGGTCTTGCAGGCGATCATCGTCGGCTTGTCGGAATGGCGCGCTGTCTCGATGGCATAGGCGATCGCTTCCGGATCGGTGCCGTCGATGTGACTGGCGTTCCAGCCCGAGGCCTGGAAGCGGGCGACCTGGTCGGTGTTGTCGGCCAGCGAGACCGGGCCGTCGATCGAGATGTTGTTGTTGTCCCAGAAGACGATCAGCTTGTTGAGCTTCAGATGCCCGGCCAGCGCGATGGCTTCCTGGGAGACGCCTTCCATCAGGCATCCGTCGCCGGCCAGCACATAGGTGTAGTGGTTGACGAGGTCGTTGCCGAAGGCGGCGTTCATGATGCGCTCGCCGAGCGCGAAGCCGACCGAATTGGCGAGGCCCTGGCCGAGCGGGCCGGTGGTGGTCTCGATGCCGGCGGCATGGCCGTATTCGGGATGGCCGGCGGTCTTGGAGCCGAGCTGGCGGAAATTCTTGATCTGGTCGATCGTCATGTCCTCATAGCCGGTGAGGTAGAGGAGCGAATAGAGCAGCATCGAGCCGTGGCCGGCCGACAGAATGAAGCGGTCGCGGTCGGCCCAGTGCGGTGCCTTGGCGTCGAATTTCAGGAAACGGCTGAACAGCACCGTGGCGATGTCGGCGCAGCCCATGGGCAGGCCTGGGTGACCGGAGTTCGCCTTCTCGACGGCGTCCATGGAAAGGAAACGGATCGCGTTGGCCATCCGATCATGTTGTTCACGCGAGGTCATGCTTCCTCCGGAAGTGAGTTGGAGCCTGGGGAGAACCCTTGGAAAAGGATGCCGCGACACATAGCAGGCACGGTCTTTTAGTCAACAAATCGGGATGGATTTTGCCGGGCTTGTGATGGCGCCCGGCGCCTACATTAGCGATAGCAGGGGACAGTCGCGAGAGCTTTGTTGACGCGCCCTTCACCCGGCGCCTAATCTTTCCCAGGTAACGCATTCTGAACGCGTGCGATTCGGTGATGGGCAGGGCATAGGACGAAGCCATGACCGGGGAAACGACCCTCAAGGAAGTCATCGCCAGGCTTGGCAAGGCCATGGAAGGGCTGGAAAACGCCGTGGCGGCGAAGCTCGAGCATGAGCGCGATTATTCGGAAGCCGAGGCCGAGGTGCAGCGCATGAACGCCGATCGTTCGCGCCTGGCGCAGGAGCTCGACAATTCCGAAGCGCGCGCCGAACGGCTGGAGGACGCCAACAAGGAAGTGTCGCGGCGGCTGGTGACCGCCATGGAAACCATCCGCGCGGTCCTGGACAGGTAAGGCAATGGCACAGGTCACGGTTTCCATCGACGGCAAACAGTATCGCATGGCCTGCGACGAAGGCCAGGAAGAGCATCTGATCGACCTTGCCGAGCGCTTCGACCGCTATGTCTCGCACCTGAAGGATTCCTTCGGCGAGATCGGCGACCAGCGGCTCACCGTCATGGCCGGCATCATGGTGATGGACGAGCTCTCGGAGCTCACCAAGCGTGTCAAAGGCATGGAGAGCGAAGTGCTGACCTTGCGCAAGACGCGCGACGAGGCGCTGACCAAGGCCGACAAGAGCGACAGCGTGCTCACGACCGCGCTCGGGGCGCTCGCGCAGCGCATGGAAGACCTCACGGCGACGCTCGCGATAAGGAAAGCCTGAGCGGCCCACCCTCTCGCAAAAGCGGAAAAATCCTGCCGAACGTCGCCGTGCTCGCCAAAAAAATATTTGGCTGCAGCGAGCTAGGTTATGGCTCCTGGCGTTTGACCGATGCCGCGATGGTGGTAGCTTAGAATGCTTGCCGGCCGCGCCGGCCATCGTTTCATAAAAAAGGGTAGGGATAGGTCATGAGTCTTCGTATCAACGATGTCGCGCCGGATTTCACGGCCGAAACCACGCAGGGCACCATCAAGTTCCACGACTGGATCGGCGACGGCTGGGCGGTGCTGTTCAGCCATCCGAAGAATTTCACGCCGGTCTGCACCACCGAGCTCGGCACCATGGCCGGCCTCGAAGGCGAGTTCAAAAAGCGCAACGTCAAGATCATCGGCATCTCGGTCGATCCGGTATCGAGCCACGAGAAGTGGCAGGCCGACATCAAGACCGCCACCGGCCAGACGGTGAACTATCCTTTGATCGGTGATAAGGATCTCAAGGTCGCCAAGCTTTATGAAATGTTGCCCGCAGGCGCCGGCGAGACCTCCGAGGGCCGCACGCCGGCCGACAACGCCACCGTGCGCTCGGTCTATGTCATCGGCCCGGACAAGAAGATCAAGCTGGCGCTGACCTATCCGATGACCACGGGCCGCAACTTCGACGAGATCCTGCGCGTCATCGATTCCATCCAGCTGACGGCCAAGCACCAGGTGGCGACGCCGGCCAACTGGAAGCAGGGCGACGACGTCATCATCACCGCCGCCGTCTCCAACGAAGACGCGATCAAGCGTTTCGGCGCGTATGAGACGGTTCTTCCTTACCTCAGGAAGACCAAGCAGCCGACGGCCTGAGCCTTTCCTTCTCCCCGTTCCACGGGGAGAAGGTGCCCGAAGGGCGGATGAGGGGCGGCGCCGCGGTCGAGGATCAGCGCGCCTGCCTCGCGAAGACAGTTGCTGGAAAAGACAACCTCGCAGCCTCGGCGCTGCCCCTCATTGACCTGCCGGGCATTTCTCCCCGTATAGTGACGGGGAGAAAGGGGCGCGCGACCGCTTTCGCCAAACAAAAAAGGCGGCGCCGAAGCGCCGCCTTATTGATTGATTCCTTGAGCTTGTTACGCCGCCGGCTGCGCCTCGATGGTCCGCAGCGCCTGGGTCTGACGCTTGGCGGCGGCCTTGACCGCGTCCTGCACCTTCTCGAAGGCACGCACCTCGATCTGGCGCACGCGCTCGCGGCTGATGTCGAACTCGGCCGAGAGTTCTTCCAGCGTCAGCGGCTCTTCGGCCAGGCGACGCGCCTCGAAGATGCGCCGCTCGCGGTCGTTGAGCACCGACAGAGCGCCCGACAGCATGGAGCGCCGGTTTTCCAGCTCGTCCTGCTCGATGAGCATCTCTTCCTGGCTCTCGTGGTCGTCGACCAGCCAGTCCTGCCATTCGCCGGACTCGCCTTCGCTCGCCCGGATCGGGGCGTTGAGCGAAGCGTCGCCCGAAAGGCGGCGGTTCATCGACACCACTTCGGCCTCGGAAACGTTGAGGCGAGTGGCGATCTCGGCGATCTGCTCGGGCTTCAGGTCGCCATCGTCGAGCGCCTGGATCTTGCCCTTCACCTTGCGCAGGTTAAAGAACAGACGCTTCTGATTGGCGGTGGTGCCCATCTTGACCAGGCTCCACGAGCGCAGGATGTATTCCTGGATCGAGGCCTTGATCCACCACATGGCATAGGTGGCGAGCCGGAAACCACGCTCCGGTTCGAATTTCTTCACGGCCTGCATGAGGCCGACATTGCCTTCCGAGATCACCTCGCCGATCGGCAGGCCGTAGCCGCGATAGCCCATGGCGATCTTGGCGACGAGCCGCAAATGGCTGGTGACGAGCTTGTGGGCAGCCGTGGTGTCCTGATGCTCGGCATAACGCTTTGCGAGCATGTACTCTTCCTGCGGCTGAAGCATCGGAAAGCGGCGGATTTCTTCCAGGTAACGGGCGAGACCGCCTTCACCGGAAACGATACTGGGTAATGATTGGGCCATGATAGCGCCCCTCTCTCTTTGGAGTGGATGCCCCCGAAACGCGGCGGGCATTCGTCACGGATGCCAAAGGCTCATCCGCGACAACCTGTGTATATAGGAACAAAACCAGAAAAGACAGGCATTTGTTCAACGCTAAACAGTCTGTCACGCTAAAGTGAACAACGCCGGTCAGGTTTTTTGATGGCTGGTTTGCAGCTTGTTCGTGGCGGGTCGGTTCAGAGTTTTCGGAAGTCGCCGACGAGTTCCTCCATGTCTCCTGGTATCGGCGCTTCGAACGTCATCGTTAGATGGGTGGTCGGATGCCGGAATTCAAGGAGCCATGCGTGCAGGGCCTGCCGGGGAAAGGCTTTGACCTTGGCCTTCAAGGGTTCGGGCAGCCGGTTGGCCTTGGTGCGGAAGGCCTGCCCGTAATCCGGGTCGCCGATCACCGGGTGCCCGATATGGGCCATGTGGACGCGGATCTGGTGGGTCCGGCCGGTCTCCAGCCGGCATTCGACCAGGCTTGCCGTGGCGAAAGCCTGCTGTCGTTCGCCGAAACGTTCGACAGTGCTGAAATGGGTGACGGCATGGCGGGCGTCGTCGCGACTTTCAGGCACTACCGCGCGGCGGACGCGGTCAGCGGCGCGACCCAAGGCAGCTTCGATGGTGCCGGTCGGCCGTTGCGGGATGCCCCAGACCAGCGCCAGATAGGCGCGCTCGAGGTCGCCGGTGCGGCCATGATCGGCAAAGGCTTCCGACAGCGCCTTGTGGGCGCGGTCGGTCTTGGCCACGACCATGACGCCGCTGGTTTCCTTGTCGAGGCGATGGACGATGCCAGGACGCCTTACGCCGCCAATGCCGGACAGGCTGTCGCCGCAGTGATGGATCAGCGCGTTGACCAGCGTGCCGGTCCAGTTGCCGGCGCCGGGATGGACGACCAGTCCCGCCGGCTTGTTGATGACGATCAGCTCTTCGTCCTCGTAAAGAATGTCGAGGGCAATGTCCTCGCCCTGCGGCTCTGCCGGCTCCGGCGCGGGCACCAGGATCTCGATCGTCTCACCGACCGCCAGCTTGCGCTTGGCTTCCAGCACCTTCCTGCCGGCGATGGAGACCGCGCCTTGCTTGATCAGCGCCTGCACGCGGCTGCGCGAGAGCTCCGGACCGAGCTTGGCGGCAAGCCACTGGTCGAGGCGCTGGCCGGCGGCGTCGGCGCCGGCTTCCAGCACGGTGGCTTCGCCTGCGGCCAACTCATCGTCCGTCGGTTCCTCCCCTATCAATGTCGAACTCTCTTCGTTATGAGCGCTCATCGAAACCCGTTGCGGATTGTTTAGCCATGGCCCGGCCGATCGCCGAAGAAGATGAGGAAAAGCCGCTCGATCCCGCGGCCGAGAATGTGCGCCGCAAGCTCGTCCGCTTCATGATCGTCAATCTCGGCCTTCTGTTCCTCGCCCTTATGGTGGTGATCGGGGCGCTTGTCTACAAAGCCCGCAACGCGCCGGTGGCCGGATCGGCGCCCGCCGGCGATGTTCAGGCTCCGGCCGGTGCGCCGCTCTCGGGCGACATCGTGCTGCCCGTCGGCGCCAAGGTGATCAGCCAGTCGCTCTCCGGCAACCGTCTGTCGATCGACGCCGAGCTTGCCGACGGCGGCCGTTCGATCTTCGTCTACGACATCGCCGAGCGCCGCATCATCGGCCAATTCGCGGTTCGCAACAAATGAGCGGTTTTGCCGAGCAGCGCAGCATTGCAACCGTCGCGCTCGTCGTCGGCAATTACGACGAGGCGATCGCCTGGTATGTCGAGCGGCTCGGCTTCGCGCTGAGCGAGGATGTCGATCTCGGCGGCGGCAAGCGCTGGGTCACCGTCGCGCCGGCGAAGGGCAAGGGGGCGAGGCTGCTCCTGGCGGAAGCATCCGGCGAAGAGCAGGCAAGCCGCATCGGCAGCCAGACCGGCGGCCGCGTCTTCCTGTTTCTCGAAACCGACGATTTTTCCCGCGATCACCAGGCGATGCTCGCCAAGGGCGTCGAGTTCCGCGAAGCGCCGCGCCACGAAGCCTATGGCACGGTGGCCGTTTTCGCCGATCTCTACGGCAATCTCTGGGACCTGATCGAGCCGAAACGGCAGCGCTGACCAGCAGCTTTGGGCAAAGCACGCAAAGTGCCGGAAACCCCAGTTGCTTTTTCCCAGCCGCCAGCCTATGTAGCCGGTTCTTGAGCGCGCCCATCGTCTAGCGGTCAGGACACCGCCCTCTCACGGCGGGAACAGGGGTTCGATTCCCCTTGGGCGTACCAAGCAACTCTCCTGTAGACCGAAAGACCAATCCCTGCTGGGTCCAATCCGGCGAGCGCCTGTTCGTCAGTTCTGGCGCGGCGCCTGCAGTTGCTTTAGCATTCCCTGTACAAAGCCTGCCGCAAGTGCGGGCGGGAGGAGTCCAATGCGGAAGCTGCAGTCGCAAGGCGTTCATCACATCACGCTGGTCGGCGCCGGGCGCCAGACCTCGATCGACTTCTGGGAGGGCGTGCTCGGCATGCCTTTCATCTTCGAGCAGCCCAATCTCGACAAGGCGAGCGAAAGCCATCTCTATTTCGATCCGGGCGACGGGCGGCTGATCACCGTCTTCACCGACGAGACCCGGGTCCCGGTCAAGCGGCGGACACCGACCGATATAGGCTGCGTCCATCACATCGCGTTCTCGGTGTCGCGGGTCACATTCCTGCAGGCAGTCGCGCGGCTCGACGAGCGCGGTATCAAGCACAGCGGCGTCAAGGATCGCGGCTTCATGGATTCGATCTATTTCGAAGATCCGCTCGGGCTGTTGATCGAGCTCGCGTCCTACCGCTTCGACCCGCCGGTCGGCTTCACCCATGCCGACGTGCTGATGGAGGCGCACAAGATCCGCGTGGCGCGCGACGACTACAACATCGCCGAATTGCACCTTGCCGACGCCATCCAGGCGCTGGTCGAGCGGTCACGCGCAACCCTGTCGGAAAACAGGGCGCCGAAGAATCCGTACTGAGCGAGCAAAGGGAGGGACATGAAATGGCAAAAGCCGCAACAAAGAGCGCGAAGAAACCCGCTGCCAAGGTAGCGCCGAAAGCCGCGGTAAAAGCCGCCGCGAAATCGGGCGCCAAGGCATCGGCGAAGGCGACTGCCAAAGCGGCCGCGACCTCGAAAGTGGCGAAGCCAGCTAAGAAGCCGGGCATAAAACTCAGCATGCTGAGGCCGAGCGTCAACAACATGACGGTGCGGGTGTTCGCGCGCGCGGCCGGGCTCGATCCGGCGGAGACCGATGCCTGGGGCCTTACGCGTTCGCCCGAATTCCTGGCGCGCAATCCGGCGCATCTGACGCCGATGATCGAGGACAAGGGCCTGCCGCGCGGCGTGCTGTGGGAAAGCTGCGCCATCATGCAGTATCTCGCCAACAAGCACGGGCTGGACAAGTTCTATCCGAAGGCGCCAGCAAAGCGGGCGATGATCGATAGCGCCATGTTCTACCTTGTCGGCACGCTTTATCCCTATGTCGCGCGCGCGACGTATCCGGCGCTCGGCTTTCCGCAATATGCCGGCGAGGTCGGCCACAGCGACGTCCATCCCGACAAGAAATCGGAAGCGCAAAAGGCGGCGATGGCTGCGATCGCCGAGCCGCTCGAGGTGTTTCACTCCTTCTTTCGCAACGGCAAACCATTCATCGGCGGCAACAACCCGTCGATCGCCGACATAAGGCTGGCGGCAACGCTCGAGTTCCTGGCGGTCATCGACTACGCGCTGCCCAGCTGGGCGAAGGAATACATGGCGGCCATGGAGAAGAAGCTCGGCAAGGCCTATGCGGAGCCGGCAGGCGACGTGCGCGGCTACATCGCGCATGTGAAATCGCAGGCCAGGGCCTAACAGCCGGCTCAGGTTAAGGTTTCATTTACCCAACGCCTGTCTACTGGTCACAGTCCTCGCCGCGACCACGGATGTACTGGCGCGAAGCGGAGGCGAAGGGAAAGGTCGGCCCAGCGCCGGCCTTTTGCTTTTCCGGCGGTTGTATCGCCTCCCACCGGCAATCACGACATGCGACTTATCCGGTGCCAGACCGGTTGAAATCCTATTGTCATCGGCGTGATTGATCCTACCATTACCTTGGGTCGACAGGTGCGAGCCGGGCAAAAAGCGACGAGGACTGCGATGAAAAGAATGGTGAAACTTTCCGCGGTCGCGAGCGCGCTCCTGGCGAGCGCCGCCATCACGGTCGAAGCCGCGCCGCTCAACGGTATGAACGAGGTTGGCGCCGCCCTGCTCGCCTGCTGGACGCCGCCGGCCAATTCCGACAATTCCTCGGTGACGCTCAGCTTCAGCTTCAAACGCGACGGCACGCTGATCGGACCGCCGAAAACAACTGCTATCCATGTCAGCGGCGACGACAAGGCGCGTAAGGCGTACATCGACGCTGCGACCAAGGCCCTGAACGATTGTCTGCCGCTCAGCCTTTCGCCCTCGCTGGCGCAAGGCATCGCCGGAAACGTCTTTACGCTGCAGTTCAACTCGCCGAAGAAGTAGGCCACGGCGAAGGCACCGAGCCTAAGGCGCGTCGCGATCTTTCTAGATTCGCTCCATGCGCTTTAGGTTTTTGGGCATGTCTCTATCCCGAAATCGGTTCCCACTTTCGGCAGGCATGCTTTAGCCGTATCGCACTTTTCCCGGAATTGCTTTCAGATCAAACCGCGTGTGCGCCTGATCTGGGCGTGCTTTTCCAACTCCGGCATCTCGAAGACATAATCGTTCCAGGCGGAGTCCGGGATCTGCCCGGCCAGGTAGCAATCCAGCAGAAGGTTTTGTTCGGGGGTAAGGGGTCTCAGCGCGTGCTCATGATCCAGCCCAAGCGAATGGATCAAGTTCCTGGTCAGGCCAGAGACGGTGAAGTGAAAGGACATCTTCAGTCTCCTCTGCGCAGCGCGCGTCACATCAACGCCAACAACGTCCGTCACCGGGCAAAGGTTTCATCAGCGATCCGTGATCGCGCCGCGGTCGCGGCCGGGCTGAATCTGTCGGGCTGTCTTTCTTCACGGGCAGTGGATCCAGCCGGCATCGACCGGCGGATCGAGGCAAAGCTACTCGCAGATGACGCGGTAGCGCTTGCCGGTTTCGCCGACATTCCTGCAGGTAAGAGCGGTCTGCTCGTCCGAAGACTGATCAGCCAGATTCTGGTTATATGAAGGCCTTGCCGGAGACCTGGAATAGCGCCGGACCGACGGGCCTTGCGGCGCGGCCGGCGGCGGCAAAGGAAACACGTCCGACGCGATCTGCCGCGACGCGGTCGTTCCCGGCGGCGCCTTGTCCCAGACACGCCTGACGTCCATCCGGCTCGGGACGATCACCGTGCCGTCGTCGCTGCGCGCGCAGCCGCCCGCCGCAAGCAGCGCCGGGCACAGGATGAAAGCCGCGATTCGACCAAACATTAGCAACACCTCAGGCACCTTATAATGCGCTGTTGCCCTCATCGCCAACGGGGCGGATCACCGCAGCCGGCGCCAGGGTCGGAAGCTGGCTCAACGGCACCGGGTGGCAGGCGGTTGCGATCATTATGGTTAGCGGATCGTTAATGCTTGTCGGGCACATTCCCCCGACGGACCGGCACAGTTCGGCCTTGGGGGTAGGAATGGCGGATTCGGACGGGACTGTCGAGGCGGACAACAAGGCGGACAGACGCGGCAACGAGGCCTTTCTCGGCGACGTCCACGATATGGCCGGGACCTCGGAGGCGCTTGCCAATCTCAGGCTGATGGTCGATTCGATGCCGATCGGCGTCATCGTTCTCGATGCCGAATTGCGGGCGGAGGTGGTCAACCGGGCATTTTACGACTTCTGGCAGATCGATCCGCGGCGCGCTCCGGCCGGCAGTCGCTTTCGCGACCTCATGGAAGCCAGTCGTGATGCCGATCCGTTCGGCGCCGAGGAACAGGCCTGGCAAAGCCATGTGGCCGAACGGGAGGCCGAAATCCGGGCTGGAAGCGCAGGGTCCAAGCAGTTGCCGCGCAAGGACGGCCGCACGCTGATCGCCTCGCTGGCGCCTCTTCCAGGTGGCAAGCGGCTGATCTCCTATGTCGACATCACCGACATGAAACAGCGCGAGAACGAGGCGGAGGATGCGCGCAAGAATCTCGTCACCGTGCTGGAGTCGCTGCCGGCGGGGGTCATCATCTACGATCGCGACGACCGCTTCGTCTTCGCCAACCGCAAGCTGCAGGATACGCTGCCGGCGCTGAAGCCGGCCTGGCAGCCTGGCCGCACGTTCCGTGAGGCATTGGCGCTTGGCCACTCCGTCGGCTATTTCCGCTCGAGCGGCGACCCCGGAATCGACAGCCTGTATGGCGTCGACACCGAGCGCTGGCTTGACGCCATGCTCAAGCGGTACCGTTTGCCGAGCTCGGCCTACGAACGCCTCAACGCCGACGGCCGCTGGTACCAGGTCTATGACATGCGCACCGACGACGGCACATTCATCGGCGTGCGTGTCGATATCACCGACATCAAGGCGCGCGAGAAGGCGTTGCGCGATTCCATGCGCCAGATCGACCTTTACCGGCATGTGATGGACGAATTGCCCGTGGCAGCCTTCATCAAGGCCGACGATCTCAGCATAGAATTCGTCAACAAGGCCTGGTGCGCGCTGACCGGACTGCCCAAGGACGAGGTGCTCGGCAAGACCGATCGCGAGCTTTTCGCGACCGAAGAGGCGGACGGTTTCAGCAATGACGACAACGAAGTCGTGGCGACCGGCGCGGGACGCGAGATCGAGGAAGCCGTCACCCACCGCGACGGCACGGTGCGCCAGCTGATGACGCGCAAGAGCCGGCTGGTGGCGATCGACGGGTCGGTGCATCTGGTCGGCTCCAGCACCGACATCACCGACGTCAAGGCGCGTGAGCAGGCGCTGCGGCAGAGCATGAGCGAGAACGAGGTGTTCCGCAGCCTCATCGACAATGTGCCGGTGTCGATCTACGCCAAGCGCTCGGACCTCAGGCAATTCTATGTCAACAAGGGCTGGTGCGATCTCACCGGCTTCAGCAGGGAAGAAGCGATCGGCAAGACCGATGTCGAGATTTTCGGCGCGGACGGCGAAGCCTTCGTCGCCGGCGACCTTGCCGTGCTTCGCACCGGCGAGACGCAGGAGATCGAAGAGACGGTGACGATGCCGGACGGCAGCGTCAGGCACCAGTTCGCGCGCAAGGGCGCGATGATTGCCTCGGACGGCTCGCTCTATCTCATCGGTTCCACCACCGACATCACCGAGCTCAAGCAGCGCGAGGCCGAGCTGAGCGAAGCACGCCGGCGCGCTGTGCTCGCCGACCGGGCCAAATCGGAATTCCTCGCCAATATGAGCCACGAGATCCGCACGCCGATGAACGGGGTCCTTGGAATGGCGGAACTGCTGGCAAAGTCGGACCTCGATCCGAAGCAGAAGACATTCACCGACATCATCGTCAAATCCGGCAATGCGCTGCTCACCATCATCAATGACATCCTCGACTTCTCCAAGATCGACGCCGGTCAGCTGGTGCTCGACCCGGCGCCCTTCAATCTCGCCGAGGCGATCGAGGATGTGGCGACGCTGGTATCGACGCGCGCCAAGGAGAAGGACCTCGAGCTCATCGTTCGCATCCAGCCGGGCCTCGACGGCCAGTTCGTCGGCGATGTCGGCCGTGTCAGGCAGATCGTCACCAACCTGGTCGGCAACGCGGTGAAATTCACCGACAAGGGTCATGTCCTGGTCGACGTGACGGGTGAGCGGGTTCCGGCGGGAACGAGGCTCACCATTTCCGTGACCGATACCGGCATCGGCATTCCGGAAGACAAGCTGAAGCAGGTTTTCGAAAAGTTCAGCCAGGTCGACACCTCCTCGACCAGGCGGCATGAGGGCACCGGGCTTGGCCTTGCCATCACCTCGCGGCTGGTCGAGATGATGGCCGGCGAGATCGGCGTCGACAGCGCCGAAGGCAAGGGTTCGACCTTCTGGTTCACGATCACGCTGCCCAAGGCCGAGCAGGGCGGGCAGCGCATCATGCCGGTCGACGTCACCGGCGCGCGCGTGCTCATCGTCGACGACAATGCCGTCAACCGCTCGATCCTCAGCGAGCAGATGGCGTCGTGGACGTTCGATTCCTGCGCGGCCGAAAGCGGCGCCGAGGGGTTGAAGGTGCTGATTGCCGCCGCCGCCTACGGCGTGCCGGTCGACTGCGTCGTGCTTGATTATCAGATGCCGGGCATGACCGGCGCCGAGATGGCGCGCATCGTGCGCAATACGGCGGGCCTGGCGCATACGCCCATCATCATGCTGACCTCGGTCGACCAGTCGCTTGCCGGCACGGCCTATCGCGACCTCGGCATCGATGCGCAGCTGATCAAGCCGGCGCGCTCCTCCATTCTCCTGGAAACGCTGGTCTCGACCATCCAGCGCCACCGCCACAGCAGCGCGGCGGCGCAACCCGCCATTGGCACCGCCAGTCCCCCGCGAGCCGCTCCGGCGCAGACGGCGGCATCGGAGCGCGCCATGCTGCAACCGCCCCCGGCGCGAGCGCGTCCGCGCCCCGCCGATGCCGAGCGCGAGCTCGACATCCTCGTCGCCGAGGACAATGAGGTGAACCAGATGGTGTTCACCCAGATTCTTGGCGAGACCGGTTACCGCTTCGAGATCGTCGGCAACGGCCGCAAGGCGCTCGACGCCTTCGGCAGGCTCAATCCGCGCATGATCCTGATGGATGTATCGATGCCGGAAATGAACGGGCTGGAGGCGACGGGCGCGATCCGCCGGCTCGAGGAGGACATGGGCACGCATGTGCCGATCGTCGGCGTCACCGCGCATGCACTGAAGGGCGACCGCGAACGCTGCCTGGAAGCCGGCATGGACGATTACCTGCCGAAGCCGATCAGTCCGCGGGCGCTGCTCGAAAAGCTCGAGCGCTGGCTGGGTTCGGACGTCGAGACCCGGCGCAACGCCGGTTAAAACGAATTTGGCGGGCAGGACGGCGGCAAGGGGCTGACGCATGCGTATGGTGCGATCGCACCATACCAAAGCAAGCGCCAAGCTCGGACAATCATGACATTGATTCCGCTCTTCGGTTACGGGCGGGAGCAGCGACCGCCGACAAGAAACAGCGTCGACTCTACCCCAACGGACCCTGTTTTCGGCGATGGCCAGGCCATGATCCGCTCTGGCTTACAGGCAACGCACTCTCGTCCGGATTTTATTTCCCGGCGGCCGTCATCCGGCCGCCGGGATAAATTTTGTTTCAAAAGTCAGACAAGTTGCTGATTTCCGCGGCAAACTCCGTCCGGCCCTTCGAGGCTGCTGCGGAACCCCTTCCGAGCATTCTCGTCCAGACGTTACCGGGCTGACACGAAACTGTCATGCGACTGTAATAATCGAGGGCTATTGCGCTGACCGGGCGCCGATACAACGGGTGCCGAAAGACCATCTTCCGAACAGGAGCAGGCCACATGAGACATTTCATCCGCTCGGCGGCCGTTGCAATTGCAATGGCTGCGGCATCAACCCTTAGCATGGCCGCCGCGATGGCAGCCGACATTTCCGGCGCTGGCGCCACCTTCCCCTATCCGATCTACGCGAAGTGGGCCGACGCCTACAAGAAGGAGACCGGCATCGGTCTCAACTACCAGTCGATCGGCTCCGGCGGCGGCATCAAGCAGATCAAGGCCAAGACCGTCACCTTCGGCGCTTCCGACGCGCCGCTGAAGGGCGAGGATCTCACCTCCACCGGCCTCGCGCAGTTCCCGATGGTGATGGGCGGCATCGTGCCGGTCGTCAACCTCGAAGGCATCAAGCCGGGCGAGCTGGTGCTCGACGGTCCGACGCTCGCCGACATCTTCGCCGGCAAGATCACCAACTGGAACGACGCGGCGATCAAGAAGCTCAACCCCAAGATCAAGCTGCCCGACCAGGCGATTGCCGTCGTCCACCGTTCGGACGGCTCGGGCACCACCTTCAACTTCAGCTACTACCTGGCCGACGTCAGCGCCGACTGGAAATCGAAGGTCGGCGTCAACACCGCGCTTGAATGGCCGGTGGGCATCGGCGCCAAGGGCAATGAAGGCGTCGCCAACAACGTGTCGCAGACTGGCGGCGCGATCGGCTATGTCGAATACGCCTATGCCAAGCAGAACAAGCTCACCTATACCGACATGGTGAACAAGGACGGCAAGAAGGTCGAGCCGACCGCGAAGGCGTTCTCGGCCGCCGCGGCCAATGCCGACTGGAGCTCGCAGCCGGGCTACGGCGTTATCCTGGCCAACCAGGCGGGCGCCGAATCCTGGCCGATGACTTCCGCCACCTGGATCCTCGTCTACCAGAAGCCCGATGATGCGGCAGCCACGGCCGAAGCGCTCAAGTTCTTCGCCTGGTCCTATGCCAAGGGCGACAAGATGGCTGCTGAGCTTGACTACGTTCCGATGCCCGACAAGGTCGTGAAGAGCGTCGAGGAGATGTGGGGCAAGGACATCGTCGACAAGGATGGCAAGCCGGTCTACTCCGGCATGTAATTCCCGCCGAATGAGGAGGGCGCCTCTAGCGCCCTCCTGTCTCTTTCGAAATGCGAGGGGCTAAATGACAGCCGTTTCCGAAGCCGCGACATCGTCCGCCCTGCGGACCAGAGAAGCGACGGTGCGCCGCTTCGCCGTCACCGACATGGTTTTCCGGACGGCGACGCGCCTTTCCGCCATACTCGTGCTCGTTCTGCTCGGGGGGGTCGCGATCTCGCTGGTCGCCGGATCGTGGGAGGCCCTGTCGAAGTTCGGCTTCTCCTTCCTGACCACCGAATCCTGGAACCCGGTCACCGAGAATTTCGGCGCGCTCGCGCCCATCTACGGCACCATCGTCACTTCGGCCATCGCCATTCTCATCGCCGTGCCGATCGGCATCGGTATCGCCATCTTCCTGACCGAGCTTTGTCCGCGCCCGCTCAGGCGTCCGATTGGCATCGCCGTCGAGCTGCTCGCCGGCATTCCCTCGATCATCTACGGCATCTGGGGCCTGTTCGTCTTCGCGCCGTTCCTGCAGACGACTGTGCAGCCCTTCATCATCAGTCTTTTCCACGGCATACCGGGGCTCTCCAGCCTGTTTGCCGGTCCGCCCTACGGCATCGGCTTGCTGACCTCGTCGCTGATCCTCGCCATAATGGTGCTGCCTTTCATCACCTCGATCACCAAGGACGTGTTCGACACGGTGCCGGCGGTGCTGAAGGAATCGGCCTACGGGATCGGCTGCACGACCTGGGAAGTGACCCGGCGCGTGACCATCCCCTATACCCGCATCGGCATCATGGGCGGCGTCATGCTCGGCCTCGGCCGCGCGCTCGGCGAGACGATGGCCGTCACCTTCGTCATCGGCAACGCGCACCGCATCAGCGCCTCGCTGTTTGCGCCGGGCACGACGATCTCGGCGACCATCGCCAACGAATTCACCGAAGCCGACGGCAACCTTTATACATCCTCGCTGGTATCGCTCGGCCTGATCCTGTTCATCATCACCTTCATCATCCTCGCGCTCGCACGCTACATGCTGTTGCGCATCGATAGCCGCACGGGAGCCTGACCGATGTCGACTGCCGCATCGCTTCACCAAAGCCGCAAGCGCAAGAATGCCGTGATGATGACGCTGTGCGTCGTCGCGGCGGGCATCGGGCTGGCCTGGCTGGCGCTGATTCTCGGCGCCCTGCTCTACAAGGGGCTTTCCGGGGTGTCGCTCTCCGTGTTCACGGAAATGACGCCGCCGCCCGGCGATGCCGGCGGCCTGCTCAATGCCATCTACGGCAGCATCGTCATGACGATCATCGGTATCGTCGTCGGCACGCCGATCGGCGTGCTGGCCGGCACCTACATGGCCGAATACGGACGCTTCTCGAAGCTCACGACGGTGGTGCGCTTCATCAACGACATCCTCCTGTCGGCGCCGTCGATCATCATCGGCCTGTTCGTCTACGAGCTGATGGTGCGGCCGATGGGGCACTTCTCGGCGATTGCCGGCGCGGTCGCGCTGTCGATCCTGGTGATCCCCGTCGTGGTGCGCACCACCGAGGACATGCTGAACCTTGTGCCCAACGCGCTGCGCGAAGCAGGCACCGCCATCGGAGCGCCGCGCTGGGTGGTGATCCGCTCGGTTGCCTATCGCGCGGCGCTGTCCGGCATCGTCACCGGCATCCTTTTGGCGATCGCCCGCATCTCCGGCGAGACGGCGCCGCTTCTCTTCACCGCGCTCAACAACCAGTTCTGGTCGAGCAATCTCAATGCGCCGATGGCCAGCCTGCCGGTAACCATCTTCCAGTTCGCTCTCAGCCCCTACGAGGAATGGCAGCAACTGGCCTGGACGGGCGCACTCATAATCACCCTGACGGTTCTCGGGCTGAGCATCATCGCCCGCAGCCTAACCGGACGCAGAGAGGACAGATGAAACCGATGTTGTCCACCGACCTGAACGCAGCCGACACGACCGTCGAGAAGGCCAAGATCGAGGTCAAGAACCTCAATTTCTACTATGGCCAGTCGAAGGCGCTGAAGGACATCAACCTGTCCCTGCCCGAGCGCAGCGTGACCGCCTTCATCGGCCCGTCGGGCTGCGGGAAGTCGACGCTGCTGCGCGTGCTCAACCGCATCTACGAGCTCTATCCGAAGCAGAGCGCCGAGGGCCAGGTGCTGCTCGACGGCAAGAACATCCTCGACCGCTCGCAGGACCTCAACCTGCTCAGGACCAAGATCGGCATGGTGTTTCAGAAGCCGACGCCGTTCCCGATGTCGATCTACGAGAACATCGCTTTCGGCGTCAGGCTCTATGAGAAGATCAGCAAGGCCGAGATGGACAGCCGCGTCGAGCAGGCGCTGAAGCGCGCAGCACTCTGGAACGAGGTCAAGGACAAGCTCAACGCCAGCGGCCTCAGCCTCTCGGGCGGCCAGCAGCAGCGCCTGTGCATCGCCCGTACCGTTGCTGTGAAGCCCGAGGTCATCCTGCTCGACGAGCCGGCCTCGGCGCTCGATCCGCTGTCGACCGCCAAGATCGAGGAACTGATCGACGAGCTGCAGGCCGACTACACGATCGTCATCGTCACCCACAACATGCAGCAGGCGGCGCGCGTGTCGCGGCAGACGGCGTTCATGTATCTGGGCGAGCTGGTGGAGTTCGACCGGACCGAGAAGATCTTCACCTCGCCCCGCGAAAAGCGCACGCAGGACTACATCACCGGCCGCTTCGGCTGAGCTCATACGAGGACATCATCATGGCCGAACATACCGTCGCTTCCTTCGACGAGGATCTGAGGCAGATCAGCCGGCTCATCAACGACATGGGCGATCTCGCCAGCTCGATGGTCGGCGCTTCGACCAAGGCTCTGCTTGAGACCGACAATGCCATGGCGCAGCGCGTCGTTTCCGACGATGCCATCATGGACGCGCGCCAGCGCGAGCTCGACGACCGCGCCATCACGCTGATCGCCAAGCGCCAGCCGATGGCCGACGACCTGCGCAATGTGGTTGGCTCGATCCGCATGGCGGGCGACCTCGAACGCATCGGCGACCTCGCCAAGAACATCGCCAAGCGCGTCGGCTCGGTCGGCGTCAGCGCCGCGCCGCGCGACCTCACGCATTCGATCGATTCCATGGCGCAGCTGGTGCTGATCCAGGTCCAGGCCGTGATCCAGGAATATACGGTGGGCGACGCCACGGCGCTGGCCAAGCTTCGCAACGACGACGAGCGCATCGACGTCAAATACACATCCGTCTTCCGGGAGCTCCTGACCTACATGATGGAAGACCCGCGCAACATCACCGCCTGCACGCATCTTCTGTTCTGCGCCAAGAATCTCGAGCGGATCGGCGACCATGTGACCAACATCGCCGAGAACGCCTATTATGTGCTGACCGGCACGCAATTGCCCGCGAATCGTCCCAAGCAGGACGAGACGACAATGTCGGCGCCGGCGGCCTGACGAAGGGTACCTGCCAATGATCGCGCCACGCATCATGGTGGTGGAGGACGAGGAGCCGCTTGGGGTGCTGCTCCGCTACAATCTCGAATCCGAGGGTTACCAGGTCGAAGTGGTGACCCGCGGCGACGAGGCCGAAATCCGCCTTCAGGAAAACGTTCCCGACCTGCTCGTGCTCGACTGGATGGTGCCGGCGGTTTCCGGCATCGAGCTCTGCCGGCGCCTCAGGATGCGGCCCGAGACCGAGCGGCTGCCGATCATCATGCTGACCGCGCGGGGCGAAGAAAGCGACCGCGTGCGCGGCCTCTCGACCGGCGCCGACGACTATCTGGTCAAGCCGTTCTCGACGCCGGAGTTCATGGCGCGCGTCAAGGCGCTGCTGCGCCGCGCCAAGCCGGAGGTGCTGTCCAGCGTGCTCAAGGTCGGCGACATCGTGCTCGACCGCGAGTCGCACCGCGTCTACCGCAAGAAGAGCGAGATCAGGCTCGGCCCGACCGAGTTCCGGCTGCTGGAATTCATGATGCGTCATCCCGGCCGGGTGTTCTCGCGCAGCCAGCTGCTCGACAATGTCTGGGGCGAGACGATCTATATCGACGAACGCACCGTCGACGTCCATGTCGGCCGTCTGCGCAAAGCGGTCAACAATGGCCGCATGCCGGACGTCATCCGCACCATCCGCGGGGCGGGTTACGCGATCAGGGAAGATTAGGGATAGGGGCTGAGACGCTGACGGGTTCTGTGTCTCCAGCATCGGATCGCGTGCATTGGCGGTTAGCCGAGACGCTTGTGCTTCGTCATCCACGGGCGGAGCAAGGAGCGCAGCGACGCAGCGCAGACCCGAGGATCCATTCCGTGATGTCGATGCGTTGCGACAGTCCAGAATTCTGTGCCGCTGCGCTCGACGCGTGAGATAGCGGCATGGATTCCAGGGTCTCCGCGACGGAGCTTCGCTCCTGCTCCGCCCTGGAATGACGAAGCTGCGGGGCCTTCCCTTCGCTAATTCAAGCGTCTGCTGCTGTCCCGGACCTCTTCAAGGCTGCCTCAGGCCACGTTCTTTCCCGTCCCCACTCTTGCCTGGCCTCCCGGCGCGAAAATCTCCTGGTCGACGAAGGTCAACGCGCGCATGGCGCAGCCTTCGCGGATCAGCGGCAACTCGTTCGGCTCGGTGTCGAAGGAGATCGATTCGGAGTGCTGGCCGCCGGCCGTCTGGGCGATCGCCTCGCGCAGCGCCGGCTCGATCAGGTCGAAGGCGGCCGCGCTGACGCCGACCATGGCTACAGGCGCCGGGTCGATGAGGGCGAACAGGCTGCCGAGACCGAAACCAAGCGCTTCGCCGGCCCGGCGGTAAGCCTCCCGTTCGGGGCCGTCCCTCTCGCGCGCCTTCGCGGCAAGGGCCCGCATGTCGGCGTCGCCGACGTCGACCGGCTCGGCGTCCTCGCTCATTTTCATGGCGCTGCGCCAGATCGCATAGTTGCCGGCATAGGCCTCGACGCAGCCGCGGCGGCCGCAGCGGCAAAGCGCCCCGCCCGGGCGGTGAATCATGTGGCCGAACTCGCCGCCGGAGGAATGCGTGCCGGTGAACAGCGCACCCTTGAGCACGAGACCCATGCCGATGCCGTGCGACAACAGGATGGCGATGAAGTCGTCACGATAGCGCTCCGGGTCGCGCCATTGCAGCGCCACCGCCATCATGTTGCAGTCGTTCTCCATGGTGGCGGAGATGCCGAACTCCTTCTCGAGAATGTCGGCGAAAGGAATGTCGGTCAGCGGCGTTATCGGCGACCAGAGCATGGCGCGTGCATTAGAATCGGTGATGCCCTGAATGCCCATGGCGATGCGGGCGACGCTGCCAATGTCGAGGTCGGGATCCTGCAGCCGGCGCCGCACGATCGCCACGCATTCGCCGATCAGCTCGTCGCGGGGCATGACAAGCGTGTCCAGGCGTTGCTGCTCCTCGGCGACAACCTGGCCGGCATAGTCGATCACGGCGACCGACAGGAAGTTCAGAGACAACACCACGGTCAGCACCGCGGCGGCTTCAGGGTTCAGCGCCAGGCCGATCTGCGGCCGGCCGCGCTTCAACGCCGTCGGCTCGCTGGCCTTGCTTTCGGTGAGAATGCCCTCCTGGATCAGGTCGGCGGAGATCGCCGAAATGGTCGAGTGGCTGAGCCCGGTGGTGGCGGCAATTTCGGTCCGTGATGGCTGACCGGCGCGGCGTACCGCCGAAATCACCATGGCGCGGTTGCGCCGGCGCAAATCGTCATGGCGGATTCCGACCGACATCGTTTCGCACGTCCTCCCCAGTCATCGCGGCCTTGTGATAATGCCATGGCCTGTCGCTGACACGCTAGGGATTGTGGCAGAAGCCAGGGGCCATGTCATTATTTATTGCGGATACCGAAAAAAATGCCTGAGCCCATCAAAACCCATCAGAATCTCGGTTGACAGCGCTGTTGTGCTGGACCACTATTTTTTTGAGGCTCGAAAAAAAGCCTCTGTGCCGGCCTTCGGGCCAGTCTGGGTCGCGCCGCACGGGCGCAGGGAGGATATCATGAAGAAATTTGCAGCCGCCATTCTGGCGGGCGTTGCCATGTCGCTGACGCTGGCGTCCGTCGCCGAGGCGAAGGACAAGGTGATCGGCGTGTCGTGGTCGAATTTCCAGGAAGAGCGCTGGAAGACCGACGAAGCAGCGATGAAGGCCGCCATCGAGGCCGCCGGCGACAAGTATATCTCGGCCGACGCGCAGTCCAATCCGGGCAAGCAGCTAACCGACGTCGAAAGCCTGATCTCGCAGGGCGCCAACGCGCTGATCATCCTGGCGCAGGATGCCTCGGCAATCGGCCCGGCAGTGCAGAAGGCGCTCGATGAAGGAATCCCGGTCGTCGGCTATGACCGCCTGATCGAGAACAAGGACGTGTTCTACCTGACCTTCGACAACAAGGAAGTCGGGCGCATGCAGGCCCGCGAGGTGTTCAAGGCCAAGCCGGAAGGCAACTATGTCTTCATCAAGGGCTCGGGCTCCGATCCGAACGCCGACTTCCTGTTCGCGGGCTCCATGGAAGTCCTGAAGGACGCCATCGACAGCGGCAAGATCAAGAATGTCGGCGAGGCCTACACGGACGGCTGGCTGCCGGCCAACGCGCAGAAGAACATGGAGCAGTTCCTGACCGCCAACGACAACAAGGTCGACGCGGTCGTGGCTGCCAATGACGGCACCGCCGGCGGCGTTGTCGCGGCGCTGACGGCGCAGGGGCTGGCCGGCACCGTGCCGGTCTCGGGCCAGGACGGCGACCACGCGGCGCTCAACCGCATCGCGCTCGGCACGCAGACCGTGTCGGTGTGGAAAGACGCGCGCGAGCTCGGCAAGAACGCCGCCGAGATCGCCTCGCAGCTCGCCGACGGCAAGAAGATGGGCGACATCGCCGGCGCCAAGGACTTCACGACGCCCGGCGGCAACACCGTCAAGTCGCTGTTCCTGACGCCGGTCGCGATCACCAAGGACAACCTCAACGTCGTCATCGACGCCGGCTGGATCAAGAAGGACGAGGTCTGCGCGGGCGTGCCCGCCGGCAGCGTCCAGGTCTGCAACTGAGCCTTGCCGACGTTCGATCAAAAACACCTGCGCCGCGGCCAGGAGCGGTTCAATGAACCGCTCCTGGTTTTTGTTGCCGCAATCCCGGACGGAAAACCGCTACGCACTTTCCTGGGATTGCCTTAAAGCCGCGGCGTTTTCTCAAAAGATTTTGCCGTTCTGCCTCAGGCGGATAGCTTCTAGGCTGAGTTCCGGCATCCGCGCCAGACGGCAAGCCGGTGGGAGGAAATCATGACCGACACGACGTCTACCCAACCGGCGGACACCGCGCGCGCGTCGGAACTCGGCACTGTTGCCCGGTTCCTGAAGGCGACCGAGCTCGACACCCGCATGCTGGGCATGATCGGCGCGCTGCTCCTCATCTGGATCGGGCTGCATGTGATTTCCAGCCTGCGGCTTGGCGTCAACCCGCTCGACTTCGACAGCCGCACGTTCCTGACGCCGCGCAATCTCTGGAACCTGTCGGTTCAGTCTTCGGCCGTGGCGATCATGGCCTCCGGCATGGTGCTCGTCATCGTCATGCGCAACATCGACCTGTCGGTCGGGTCGGCCGAAGGGCTGATCGGCATGGTCATGGGCTTTGCCCAGGCGCATTTCCTGGTTCGCTTCGTCGGGCTTGAACTGGGAAACCCCTGGATCTGGGTTCTGGCGTTGCTGATCGGCCTGGCGCTCGGCCTCATCATCGGCGCCTTCCAGGGCTTCGTTATCGCCTATCTCGAAGTGCCGGCCTTCATCGTCACGCTTGGCGGATTGCTAGTATGGCGGGGCGCTGCCTGGTGGGTCACCAGCGGTC
Source organism: Mesorhizobium sp. CA12 (assembly GCF_020165255.1). Classification (NCBI taxonomy): domain Bacteria; kingdom Pseudomonadati; phylum Pseudomonadota; class Alphaproteobacteria; order Hyphomicrobiales; family Phyllobacteriaceae; genus Mesorhizobium; species Mesorhizobium sp. CA12. Next base: position 171,246 of record NZ_JAIUHT010000003.1, on the reverse strand, counting down.
AGACCGTTGCGCCGCTCGACGCCACGTTCCAGTTGATGGGCGGCGGCCCGGCGGGCTCGATCGGCGCCAAATGGAGCTGGGCCGTCGGCATCGTCGCCTGTCTGGCGGTTATCTTCATGCATTTCAACGGCCGCGTGCAGCGCAAGCGCTTCCGCTTCCCGCTGCGTCCGGTCTGGGCCGAGACGCTGCTTGCCACGGTCACCTGCGCGGTCATCCTGGGCGCGGTGTGGCTCGCCAACTCCTATCCGTGGCCGGTCGGCATCGTGAACCGCTACGCCGCGGCCAACAACATCACCGTGCCCGAAGGCGGGCTGTTCATCGCGCACGGCATCGCCATTCCGGTGCTGATGGCGGTCGCCGTCGGCCTGATCATGACCTTCGTCACCAAGCGCACTAGATTCGGCCGCTACGTCTTTGCCATCGGCGGCAATCCGGAAGCCGCCAATCTTGCCGGCATCAACACGCGCTGGATCACCATGAAGGTGTTCATGATCATGGGCGTGCTGGCGACGATCGCGGCGGCGATCTCGTCGGCCAGGCAGAACTCCTCGACAAACGCGCTGGGGACGCTGGATGAACTGCTGGTCATCGCCGCGGCGGTCATCGGCGGCACGTCGCTTGCAGGCGGTTCCGGAACCGTGCTCGGCGCCATGCTGGGCGCATTGCTGATGCAGTCGCTGCAATCCGGCATGGTGTTGCTCGGCGTCGATTCACCGCTGCAGAGCATCGTCGTGGGCGCCGTGCTGGTCGTGGCGGTGTGGCTCGACACCCTCTATCGCAAGCGCGTCTGAGCAAGGACTATAGGGAGGAAAGGGATCATGGCTGACAAGACCGCTCCCGCCGGCGTTCCGCTGGTCGACATGCGCAACGTTTCGATCGCCTTCGGCGGCATCCGCGCCGTCGACGACGCATCCGTCGATCTTTTCCCCGGCGAAGTGATGGCGCTGCTCGGTCACAATGGCGCCGGCAAATCGACGCTGATCAAGATCCTGTCCGGCGCCTATAAGCGCGACAGCGGACAGATATTCATCAATGGCGAGGAGGCTTCGATCTCCAATCCGCGCGACGCCAAGAAATACGGCGTCGAGACGATCTATCAGACGCTGGCGCTGGCCGACAATGTCGATGCCGCAGCCAATCTCTTCCTCGGCCGCGAACTGATGACGGGTTGGGGCACGCTCGACGACGTCGCCATGGAAGCCGAAGCGCGCAAGGTGATGGGCCGGCTCAATCCGCGTTTCCAGCGCTTCAAGGAGCCGGTTATCAAGCTGTCGGGCGGACAGCGGCAGTCGGTGGCGATCGCGCGCGCGATCCTGTTCAACGCCCGTATCCTGATCATGGACGAGCCGACGGCGGCGCTCGGCCCGCAGGAGACGGCGCAGGTCGGCGAACTGGTCAAACAGCTCAAGGCCGACGGCATCGGCATCTTCCTGATCAGCCACGACATTCACGACGTGTTCGAGCTCGCCGACCGGGTCTGCGTGATGAAGAACGGCCAGGTGGTCGGCACGGCGCGCACCACCGATGTCACCCAAGACGAGGTGCTCGGCATGATCATCCTCGGCAGATGCCCGCCGGGCGCCATTCCGGGCCCGGGGGCGCTGAAGATCGCAGCATGAAGTCGAACTGGTAGCCGGCTAATTAACGGCTGCGTGATGTACCAACCGCGGTGATGGTTTGACCGCGCCATTGTGTTGGCGCCGAGACTTGCCCATAAAGATCGTCGACCGTCCACGGGCCGCATCCTTGATTTGAAGAAGCTCTTTCCGATCCTTGCCTTTGTCGCCGTCGCGCTGATCAGCCTGACCATGGCAGGGTTCGCCTATTTCGCGACGCAGGAGGCGGCGCGGATCAAGTTCGAGGGCACGGCCGACGACGCGGTCAACCGCATCGAGAGCCGCGTCGACCTGCATCTGTCGCTGCTGCGTTCGACGCAGGCGCTGTTCGATGCCCGCAACGGCGACATCTCGCGCGGCGAATTCAAGGCCTTCTTCACCGCCCTCGACATCGACGACAATTTCGCCGGGCTGCGCGGCATCGGCTTCCTGAGGCTCGCCAAGACCGGCGACGAGGCGGCGGTGGAACGCGACATCCTGCACGACCATGGGTCGGCGCATCCGATCTATCCTGCCACGACGCAGCAATGGCGCACGCCCATCGTGCTGTTCGAGCCGCTCGCTGCCTCCAACCAGTCGATCATCGGCTTCGATATGTTCACCGAGCCGGTACGGCGCGCGGCGATCGAAAAGGCGATGGCAGACGACCGGCAGCATGCGAGCGGTTTGGTCCAGCTCGGCCAGGGCGCCGGCGTGGCGCAGACCTTCACCGGGTTCCTGGTTTTCGTGCGTCTGAACGTCGAGACCGCGCCAGATGTCATCAATGCAAGCCGCTCCTCGACGGCCGGCTTTCTTTACGCCGCGTTCCGCGCGCAGGACCTGTTCCAGGTCGCGCTCAGCCGTTCTCCGCTGCTGCCGGTCAATGTCGAGGTCTATGACGGCAAGCCCGAGGACGGCAATCTTCTGTTCCGTTCGGAGGCGCCGCCGGCAGAACGCATCGGGGCGACGCTTCTGGCGCGTCGCGATATCGTTGTCGCGGGCCGGCCCTGGACCGTGCTGTTCAGGCCGACAAGCGCCTTCGAACCGCCGTCCTCGCGCGCCATTCCGGTGATGCTCGGACTGTTCGGCCTGCTGCTTGCCGGCGCCATCGCGCTGGTGGCGCGTTACCAGGAGCGCGCCTATGAGGCGAAATCGGCGCTGCACGAGGCGACCGAGAAGAGCCTGCTGGAAAAGGATTTGATCCTGCAGGAGATGAAGCACCGCATCAAGAATTCGATCACCCGCGTGCTGGCGATCGCGCGACAGACGGCTTCGCAAGCCACCGACGTGAAGGAGTTTTCGGCTTCGTTCTCGGCGCGCCTGCAGGCCATGGCTGCATCGCAGGACATGCTGACCCGCTCGCGCTGGCAGAAGGCCGATCTTGGCGACCTGCTGCGCATCGAGCTCGGGCAGGTGTTCGGCAAGGACCTTCCCGACGGCGTGTTGTCAGGGCCGGAAGTGCTGCTGGACGAGACGACGACGCAGGCGCTAGGGCTGACCTTCCACGAACTTGCCACCAACGCGCTGAAATATGGCGAGGCCGGCAGTTCGGTGGGCGCCCTCAAGGTCGACTGGAGCGTCAACGGCCGCGGTCGCGAGCGAACGCTGGTTCTGAACTGGCGCGAGGCGGGTCAGAAGGAACTGGAAGCGCCAGTCAAGACCGGCTTCGGCACCAAATTGATAGATCTCAACGTCACGCGAGAATTGCGCGGCACGATCGCGCGCGACTACCACGCCGACGGATTGAAGGTGGAAATCAGGATCCCGCTGGGCGCGTAAGGCAAGACAGCGACTTGAATTTGAATTCAGAGCAAACCGGAGGCCGGCTGCCGGCCCCCGGTCTTTCCCGTGCTGAACTAGTTGCAGCGAGCCGTGTAGATCCGGCCGCGATGATCGCGATACTGGCAATAGCCGTTGCGCAGGTTGCGAACCAGAAGGCCCGACCCGGCGCCGACGGCCGCGCCGATCAGCGCACCCTTGCTGCCGCCGACCAAGCCGCCCACGCCGGCGCCGATCAGGCCGCCGCCGACGACGTCCTGCTCGGTCGTTGTGCAGCCGCTGACAGCGACCACGGCAACCATGGCAATCATCATCTTCCGCATAGAATTGCTCCTCACTTTTGTCCTCACTTTCGGCAGTGCCAGCAACCATTTAGCATGAAAAAAGGTGCTTTGCCTGCCCGATTTTACTGTTGCCTAACGTAGTGTTTTCGGCACGCTTGCCGTTCGACGCGACAAGCATGCCGGGCACCTCCCGCGTTGCGAATTGCGTGCCGTCGGGCCGCACGTTCCCGACGATCCGATCGCAGTCGTCCAGCGCGGGATCCATAGTGGCCGACAAGTCAAAGCCGCGTGCGGGGTCAGAACAATTGCCAGGCCGCGGTCAAGGCCACGGCGGCCAGAAGCGCGATCGCGCCCAGGCGGAGCGAAAGATGCGACGACCGCGGCGCCCGCGGCAGCTCGGCATCCTGGAAGCCGCTCATCGAGACGCGGGCGCCCTGCTCCAGCCTGTTCATGTCGGCAACCATCATTTCAGTCTCCCCAGGTCGCGCCGGGGCGCGGGTGGGTTTCCGGCGCATCGTCAGCCGGGAGCACAGGATCGGACTTTATGGTGAACAGCCGGTTAAGGGCTCCGCCGGCAAAGCGCTCCCATCTCCGTCTGACGAAATTGCGGACGGCTGCGGCGAAGCCGCCGAGCCTGACGGTTGCACATTTTTCCTGGAATTGCTCTTACCCTATCGGCGGCGGCTCTCAATCCGTCTCGAAATTCCCGTGCGGAACGGTGAGACGATATTCCATCCGGTCTCTGCCGATCTCCAGCGTCGCGGAGCCATTCAGCGACATCGGCACGACGCGTTCCAGCGCCACGCTGCCGAAACGCTTCTCATTGCGCTGCGCGTCGCCGACCGCCTCCGTCCAGGTCAGCAAGAGGTTGGGCGAGGTTCCGTCTTCAGCCTCGAGCTTGGCGCGCACCTCGACATGGCCGTCCGGCCGCGACAGTGCGCCATAGCTCACTGAGTTGACGGCCAACTCATGCATGGCGAGACCGATATGCAGGGCAGCGTTGGGGTTGAGGTAAGGATTTTCGCCCGCGAACCGCAGGCTTTGAGCCAGATCGCTGCTGTAGCGGCCGACCTGGCCGGATACGAGCTCGTGCAGCGCTGCTCCTCGCCAGTTGGAGGATGTGACGAGATCCTGCGAGGACGCGAGCGATTGCAGCCGGCCGCGAAACCGCGCCAGGAACTCGCCGAGCGTCTCCGTATACCGCCCGGTCTGAGTGGCGACGCTCTGGATGATGGCGAGCAGATTTTTCGATCGATGGCTGACTTCGCGCAGCAATGTCTTCAGGGTCTGCTCGCGGCGTTTCTGCTCCGTCGTCTCCACCATCGTCGTGACGACGCCGAGGACATCGCCGGCTTCCCCCTGGTCTGCATCGATCCAAAGCTGGAACCAGCGCACCCCCTGGTGCCCCGGAATGCTGAGCTCGAGCTGGTCCGGGTTGCCGGATTCGATCACCTTGAGTTTGGCGGCCCTTATGCGTTCGGCCTGCGCCGGCGAGAGCAAGTCCTTGCCGTCGGCTGTATCGGCGGCCCAGGGCGCGTTCATGTTGCGCGCCCAGACCGTTTCCATCTGCCGATCCTGGTAGAGAACCGAAATACCTGCATTGTGCAGGGCGTGAAGCAAGGCCCGCCCCACCTGCATCCCGCTTTCCGAGGGATGCATCGCGATCACTTCGCGCTTTTCGAACCTGTCTTGTGTGGGACCTTGGGAAGGCATCGGAAATCCCCCACTCGGCCCTTGAACGGCCCAATCCGCAACTTGTTCCGCACGAGTCGACACCCTGAAATTGGTCTTTCCAAAAACGGTCCGCCGGACGGTGCTCTTTCGAGGCGCCGTCCGGCGGTGGCTGGAAACCGTTTGAGGGGTGCGGCTTCCAGTGTTGCGGTCAGGCTCTTCTGAAGAGGCCTGCGATGAGCGAAATCACCAGGAAGGCGAGAAAGATGAAGAACAGGATTTGCGCGATGCCTGCCGAAGTGCCGGCGATGCCGCCGAACCCAAGCGCGCCGGCGATGATCGCAACTACGAGAAATACGAGCGCCCAGTACAGCATGATGCGTCTCCTTCTTATGTCGGGAAAAGAACGTGGCCAGATGCCGTTTGTTCCACCATTTGCTGAAAAAGACGATCCCCCAAAGCGAGCTTTTCAGACCGCACACAGCCAAGCATCACGCATGGCGCGAAGCCCTCGCATGACACTCGAGATCCAGCTTCGGAAGGGATCAGGCGGCGGCCTTGGCCTGACGGTCGAAGAACAGGGCCTGGCTGATCAAAGCCTTGACCATGTCGGGATTGAACGGCTTGGTGACCAGGAAGGCCGGCTCGGGCCGTTCGCCGGTCAGCAGGCGTTCAGGGAAGGCAGTGATGAAGATCACCGGCACAGGCGTCGAGGATAAAATCTCGTTGACAGCTTCGATGCCCGAGCTCCCATCGGCCAGCTGGATGTCGGCCAGAACCATTTTCGCCCGCGTCCTGCCGAACAAGGCCACAGCCTCGGCATGCGTGCGCGCCGTGCCGACGACGCGGTGGCCGAGGCTCTCGACCATCTCCTCGATATCCATGGCGATCAGAGGCTCGTCCTCGATGATCAGCACGTCGGTCGCAACTTGCCGGGAAATCTCGTTGCTCGCCTGGGCAAGCAGCTCCGAGAACTCATCCTCGTCGACGTCGAGGATCTCCGCCGCCTCGTCCTCGCTGAAGCCCTCGACGGCAACCAGAAGGAAAGCCTGCCTCGGCAGGGGCGCGATCGCATTCAGATTGGCCGCGGCCCGCTGCTCCCAGGCGGTCTGCGCCTGTTCCTGCGGCACGCGGATGGCCACGGAGGTGAACAGCCTGGCGAAAACCTTGTACAGCGCGATGCGGTCGCTCGAGGCTTCGGGGAAGATGTTGGTATCGGCGATAATGGCTTCCAGCATCGCGGCGACCAGCGCGTCACCGCTCTCCTGCGATCCCGAAACCGCGCGCGAGAAGCGGCGAAGGAACGGGAGATGCGGAGCGATGGTTGCGGACAGACTCATTATTGACGTCTCCCTCAGATGACGTTTCATATTCAAGGCCGCATTGGTTGCAAGCCCCTCTGCATCAAACGCCGGCTTCTGGAAAAAGTTCCGCCGGCCGCGGAACTAAATTAGCAGGCAAGCGTTTCGGATCCAGGGATGGGCAACCAGACGAGGGTTCCGCTTGCGTTGTGGTTTGAAGTCGAAGAGCGGCTCGGGTGCTGGAAATTAGGGCTATTTATGAAGGAAATGTCAAAAAAACAGATGGCTGATGCCGCAAGCAGGCATCGGAACGGGGATGGCAATCCGCTTGGTGCAAACTCCGAAATCGCTCGCAAGCTCAAGCAGTATTATGACGAACTGGTCTCGGATCGTGTGCCGGACCGTTTCGCTCAGCTGCTCAGCCAGCTGGAACAGACCGAACCTGCCCAGAAAAAGGACTGAGGCATGGCGGCGGTATCCCAGAGTTTCAAGACCGAGCTGCTCGGCGCGATCCCGAGCCTGCGGGCTTTCGCCGTGTCGCTCACACAGAATGCCGACCGGGCCGACGACCTCGTCCAGGAAACGCTGGTCAAGGCATGGGACAAGCATGAGAGCTTCCAGCCGGGCACCAATTTGAAGGCCTGGCTGTTCACCATCCTGCGCAACGAATTCTATTCGCAGATGCGCAAGCGCGGCCGCGAAGTGCAGGACAGCGACGGCATCATGACGGCCAGGCTTGCCGTTCATCCGGCTCAGCATGGCCAGCTCGATCTCAAGGATTTCCGCGGCGCGCTCGAGCAACTGCCCGAGGACCAGCGCGAAGCCATCATCCTGATCGGCGCTTCCGGCTTCTCCTATGAAGAAGCCGCCGAGATCTGCGGCTGCGCGGTCGGCACGATCAAAAGCCGCGTCAGCCGGGCGCGCGCCAGGCTGCAGGAGATCCTCAAGATTTCCGGAGAGGACGAGTTCGGACCCGACGCGATCTCAGCGCAGGTCACAGGTTCGAACGCGGCTTAACTTTCGGGACGCGAAGGCGACAAGTACCTGCTCGCGCATTCGGCGTCATCATTCGGCACGCTTGACGTATCCGGCATTTCCTTGGGAAACCCGGATTCGCACCGGCCATGATGTGAGCACGCAGGCGGCCTGAGATTGCCTCGGCGGCGACCGTCAGGCCGCCGGAGCGGGCCGTCCGCAGGCGATCGCCACGGCTTCGACGAGATCGTCGCCCGAGTAAGGCTTGGTCACCAGTCGAACGTCGGGGAACGAGTTCTTGACTTCGTCGGAATCCGAATAGCCGGAGGCGAATACGAACGGCACGCCCTCTGCGCGCAACCGCGCGGCGAAATCCAGGGTCGACACCCCGCCAAGCATCAGATCGACAACTGCCGCGTCGAAGCTCGAAGGCAGCGCCTGCCCGTCGATGTCGGCGATCTCGCGCGCGATCGTCACATCCGCGGCGCCGTGGTCACGGCAAAGCTGCTCGACATCCATCGCTATCAGGAACTCGTCTTCGAGGACGAGAATGCGCAATCCGTCAAGCAATGCTGTCACCCATGGGGTATCTCCTTGGCAGACGCACTCATGCGCGCAATCCGTCACGATGTCATTTAAAAAAGACATGGACATGACCCCGGCGGAACCGCTGCCCCCCTCAAACGTTTCCTTGCGCCCCTAGGGCAGGGATTTCGAAGAGGGGTCGAATGTCCGGACGTTTGGTTGCCACTCGCCAATATCCTTGTGAAAAATGCCCGCTGCGGGCGCTGCCGGCCTTCCGCGAATTCGACGAGCAGGAATTGTCCTTTATCGACACCTTCAAGCGTGGCGAATTGGCTGTCGACAGAGGTGCGACCGTGCTGGTCGAAGGCAGCCACAGCGCGCATCTTTACACGGTGCTGTCGGGTTGGGCGTTCCGCTACAAGCTTTTGCCCGACGGGCGCCGGCAGATCCTCAATTTTTCCATGCCTGGCGACCTCATCGGCCTGCAGGGAAGTCTGATGGGCGAAATGCAGCATTCCGTCGAAGCCCTGTCGCCGATGCTGCTTTGCGTTTTCGAACGCGATCAGCTGCAGGAACTCTATCGCAACCATCCCGGCCTTGCCTATGACATCACCTGGATTGCGTCGCGCGAGGAGCGCATGCTGGATGAGAACCTGCTCAGCATCGGCCGCCGCACCGCGCTTGAACGCGCCGCCTATCTTATCGCCTTCATCGCCCGCCGGGCTCGCGGCGCCGGTCTCAACGGCAAGACACCGGTGCAGATCCCGATCACGCAGCAGCACATCGCCGACACACTCGGCCTCTCGCTGGTCCATACCAACAAGACGATCCGCAAGCTGATGGACCGCAAGCTCATCATTTGGCGGGACGGCGGCTGCGAAGTGATCGACTATGACGGGCTGAAGAAGCTTGCCCGCTGGGAGGGGCTAGGCGAGGAATGCAGGCCGCTGATCTAGGTTGGCTTGCAACGACCGGAACCATGGCGCCGAAGGGGCGTTGAAACCAACGCAAACACAAGGAGTTAGAGAATGGCAACCGCCGCAGGCAAATCCGCCACAGACGAAGCAACCGCCGCCGATCTGGAGGCCGATATCGAGCAACTGAAAGCGGACATCCAGCGACTCACCGAGCAACTCGCCACGACCGGTCAACACGGCTACGGCGCGGCCCGTCGCGCTGCCGCGGACGGCGTCGAGCAATTGCGCGCGCAGGGCGAAGCCGCGTTCGAGAGCATGCGGGGAAGAGCCGAGGATATCGAAGCGCAGCTGATCGCCAAGGTGCGCGAGAAGCCGGTGACCTCGCTGGCCATCGCGGCGGGCGTCGGTTACCTGTTCGCCCTGCTTTCCCGCCGCTAACCGCAGATGGGGGCGCTTGTCTCGCTGATCTCGGCCCTCGCCTCGGGCGAGGCGATGGCCGCTTTGCACAGGGCGCGGACCGCGGCAATCCTTTACGGGCTTGCCGCCATTTTCGCCGTGTGCGGTGTCGGCTTCCTCATCGGCGCCGCCTACATCTGGCTGGCGGTCCGCTACGGACCGATGGCGACCAGTCTCGGCTTCGGCATCGGCTTCCTGGTGGTTGCCGGGCTCATCCTCGTCATTCACAAGCTGGCGGCCGGCATGCGCAGCAAGCGCCGCGCGCGGCGACGCCAGGCCAATATGACGGCGGCGGGCGTTACCGCAGCACTTGCCTTGCTTCCGGCCCTCGCCAAAAGCAAAGGCGGGCTTGGAGCCGTTGTCGCGCCTGCCCTGGCGGTCGTCGCGTATGCTATCTATCGCGAGAACACCAAGTCCGGGCCGTCGAAGCCGGACCCGGAAGACTTGCCTTGAGCAGTGCCGGAGCGCTCATTTCAAGGACGGCTCGAGCGGCATCGATATTTCGGCGAAGACGCCATCCGGGCGAAATTCGTGGATCACCTCGCTGTCGATGACCTTGGCGAGGCTGCGGCGGATCAGGATCGAGCCAAAACCCTGGCGATCCGGAGGCTCGACCCGCGGCCCACCGCTTTCGCGCCAGGTCAGCACCAGGCGGCGCGCGCCTTTGCGACCTTGCGTCTTCCAGTCGAGATCGACTTTTCCCGACGGCGCGGAGAGTGAGCCGTATTTCATCGCGTTGCTGGCGAGCTCATGCAGGAACAGGCCGAGCCCGACCGCTTGATCGGGCGAGAGCAGAAGCTCGGGACCCGAAATCGCGATACGCGGCTGGCGGCCCGTGTCGAAAGCCCTGACCTCGATGCGTGCCAATTCGCCGATGCCAATGCCGCGCCATTCGCGGTCGGACAGCAGGTTATGGGCGGCGCCGAGCGCCTGCAGCCTGGCACCGAAGGCCTCCAGGAACACACTCGGCTGGCGAGCGTGGCGGACGGTCTGCGTCGCCAGCGCCTGCACGGTCGCCAATGTGTTCTTGACGCGGTGGTTGAGCTCACGCAGCAAGAGGCGCTGCCGCTCGTCGCCGAGCTTGCGCTCGGTGATGTCGTAGTTGACGCCGAAGATCAGCGTCGGCTTGCCCTCGCCGTCGCGTTCGATCACGCGTCCGCGCGTGGCGATCCAGCGGGGTGGATGGACCCCCTTGACCCGGTACTCGCCAAAATAGTCGTCGCTGCCGCTCAGCGCGTCGCGGAAACGCGTCTCGGTCTGGTAGACGTCGCGCGGGTCGATGGCGCGCAGGATGTCGCGCGCCTTCAGCCGGTTCGAAGGCGGCAGGTTGAAAAGCTCGGCCAGAAGCGTGTCGCATTCGATCATGTCGGTGCGTATGTCCCACGCCCAGCTCGCCAGTGAGGCGGCGTCGAGCGCGATGGCGCGGCGCTTTTCCTCGCGCGCCAGTTCCGCCTTGGCGATGGCGCCGTCGCGGGTGGCGTCCTTCAGCGCGAACAGGCTGGCCGCGAGGTCGGCCAGCATTCTCAGCTTCGCCAGCTTTTCCTCGGCCGGAAACGGTCTCGGCTGGCGATCGAGCACGCAGAGCGTACCGATCCTGGCACCGGCCACCATCATCGGCACGCCGATAAAAAAACGGATGTGCTGCTTGCCCGTGACCAGCGGATTGTCGGCGAAACGCGGATCGAGCGTGGCGTCGGTCACCACCATGGGATCGTCACCGGCGGCGATGGCGTGGGCGCAGAAGGAAGTGCTGGCCGGCGTCTCCTTCTCGTCGAGGCCGATGCGCGCCTTTAATCGTCGGCGACTGCTGCCGATCAGGCTCACCAACGCGACAGGCGCTTCGGCAATTGCCGCAGCGAGACCGGTGATACGGTCCAAGTCCGGATCGGTTGCCGTATCCATGGCGCCCAGGCCCTGAAGGAGGGTGAGCCGCTCCGCATCGATCACGACGCGGCTGACGTCCGCTGGCAAACTATCCGCCTTGCTGCTCACCATTCCCTCAAAACGCCACGCAATCGGCCATCATATACACGCAATCGGTTGCCGCATGCTTGCGGGGCGTCTTTTCCGACACGGAACCTTCCCGAACAGGATCCGTTACCGACCATGTCGTGCCTGAAGCGCCCGCCGCCGCGCAGCATGGAGGCCAATCGTGACCAAGATCGTACCTGAAGACAAAGCTCGCCAGGGGCATTGGGGCTGGCACGCCCTCAGAATCCTCATCGCCGGGCTGCTGCTCGCCTTCATCGCGTGGGGCGCGGTCGAGATCTACGGCGAGCTGATCAAGTCGCCGACCACCCAGCAGAACGTGCCGACGGCGCCGCCCGCCGAGCAGAAATCCACTCAAGGCGGCTGATCTTTCCATCACGCCGCCTTCGCCTGCGCATTGCGGGACGGGACAAGCACGTTCAGGGCGCCGGGGTGAATCTCGACCGTGGTTTCCCTCTCAAGCCTGATCAATTCGCCGTCCAGCACCGCGCTGAACTTCCTGGTGGGCGAACGGATTTTCAGCACGACCTTGCCAGCCTGATGCACTTCGACATGCGCGCTCTGGCGCAACCTGCCGCGCAGCATGTCCAGCAGCAGCTTCGCCAGATGATGGCGCCGGCGCGCGACGCTGACATAGATGCCGAGCACGCCGCCAGCCGGGTTGTCGGCATAGGGCAGGTGGCCTTCGCCGAACAGATTGTTGGAGATGCCGATGCCGGTCGTGCGGGCGACGATCTCGGTCTTGCCGATGCTCAGGCTCACCTTGAGCGCCGGCGGGTTCTTGATAGCCGCCCACGCCGCGCGCACGGACGCCTGCATCTTTCCAACGCGCGAGCCGAAATCCATTTTCTCGCGCAACTGGACCATCTTGGCGTGCATGCCGACGGAGAACTGATGCACGAAGGGCTGGCCGTTGGCGCTCGCCATATCGACGGCGATCACCTCGCCGTCGGCAAAGGACTGCAACGCCGCGTCCAATGTCTGCGGGATGCCCAGGCCGCGCGCAAACAGGTTCATCGTGCCAGCCGGCAAGATGGCCAGGGCCTTCTTCTTGTTCATGAGGAGGGATGCCGCGGTGGAAATCGTGCCGTCGCCGCCTCCGGCGAGAACAACGTCGATATTTCGCCTGGCGATGACCTTTTCCAGCGCCGTGGCGACGTCGCGACCGGCAACGATGTCGATCTCGACCGAATGCCCCGCCGCTTCGAGGATCTGACGCAGCTTTTCGGAAAATGCTTCCATGTCGATGGTACGGAGGGTGCCGCCGTCCTGGTTCAGCACCGCAGCAAACCGCATATCGCGCTCCGTGTCCGGGTCACTTTGTGCCGGCAGACCCTCAGCCGCAGGCTGAAACGAGGAGGCCGCCGCAAAGGTTCCGCCGGGAGGTCAGCCATCCACGGACGCGTGAACGCGTTGCGGTTGGAACAACCCTCCGGTCACAACGTTGTGAACCTGTAGACATCGCCGCTTCCGACCTGCCGTCAAGAGGCTGGCCAAGGAGCGTCATGCACAGATCAGGCACGAGGAGAGACCATCATGATGATCCGCACTCTTTTTGCGACGACTGCGATCGCAACCCTTCTAGTAACCGGCGCTTTCGCGCAGACGACGCCCGCCCCGGCTCCACAGCCCCCAGCAGCCGAGAATCCGGCGCCGGTCCCGCGCGCCGATGGCGCCCTGATGAGCAATATTATCGGCGAGTCCGTCTATAACGGCACGGGAGACGATGCACAGAATATCGGCAAGGTTGACGATGTCGTCTTCGATTCCGGCGGCAAAGCCAAGTCCGCGATCATCGGCGTCGGCGGATTTCTCGGCGTCGGCAAGAAGGACGTCGCTTTCGACTACGGCAAGCTGGAATGGGCAGAGAAGAACGGCGACCGCTGGCTGGTCGCCAAGTCCACCAAGGATGAGCTGAACGCTCTGCCGGCGTTCGACCGCAAGCCTTACGATCCGGCGCAGTCTACCGACGCTACGCAGCCCGCCAACAACACGACAACAGCCCAGGCTCCCGCGGCCGCACCGGCCGAGCCGGTGAAGAAGGCGGAGGGCAACCTCGCCACCAACATCATGGGCGAGTCGGTTTATAACGGCACTGCGGACGATGCCCAGAAGATCGGCGACGTGAAGGACATCGTGCTTGCCAAGGACGGCAAGGCCGAGTCGCTGGTGATCGGCGTCGGCGGCTTCCTCGGCATCGGCACGAAGAACGTCACTTTCGACTTCGACAAGGCAAAATGGGCGGAGAAGAACGGCGACCGCTGGCTGGTGGCCGAGACGACCAAGGAGCAGCTGCAGGCCCAGCCGGAGTTCGACCGCAAGCCCTACGATCCGGCGCCCGGCACGACGACGGCCGCGAACAACGCGCCGGCAACGACCACGCCTGCGGTGGTCGCTTCGGGCACGACGTCCGATAAGGGAGCGAAGCCGGCAGAGCCCGCCAAGCCGACGGCCGAGAACAAGCCTGCGACGCCGCCAGCCCAGAGCACGGCTGAGAACAAGCCCGCCGATAACAGCGGCGCTGCCACCGACCAGACCAAGACCGCTTCCATCGACAAGTCGACACTGACCGAGATGCCGATGGGCAACATGCGCGTCGACGACCTCAAGGGCACGACGGTCTATGGCGCCAACGACGAGAAGATCGGTTCGATCGGCGACGTCGTGCTGACGCCCGACAACAAGCCGGACGCGGTCATCGTCGATGTCGGCGGCTTCCTCGGCATCGGCGCCAAGGAAGTGGCGATCGGCATGGATAAGCTCAAATTCATGACCGACAAGAACGGCAAGAAGTATCTCTACACCAACTTCACCAAGGAGCAGCTGCAGGCGCAAACGGCCTATGACAAGAGCAGTTATGCCGCCAACCGCGACCAGCAGCGGATGATTCTGAAGTGACGATCAGGCAGTAGGCAGTAGGAATTAGGCAGTAGGGAATAGGGAATAGGGAATAGGGAAAAGAGGCTATTGCCTCCGGCCATCCAACGCGGACCATCTCCTACTGCCTACTGCCTACTGCCTACTGCCTACTGCCTACTGCCCACTCACGTACCCCACCACTCCATCTTCCGTCAGTTCCGCCAAGGCAAGGGACTGATCGAGGTGAGCGCCGCGCCAGGCAAGCATCTTCTCGGCGAACTCGAGCCGTACCGGGAGATAGGCCGGGTCGTTCGCCACATTGTTCAGCTCGCCTGGGTCCTTCGATAGGTCGAACAGAAGCGCCGGCAGGCCGCCGCCGAAATGGACATATTTGAAGTCCGCCGCGCGGATAACGGCGAGGTTGCAGGCGTTCGACGCGATACCGAAATGGCGTTCGGCTTCGCCTTGGGCGACCGTGCGGAAATCAAACTCCCAATGCGCGGCGTCGCGCCAGGCTTCCGGTTCCGTTCCGTCCAGCCAGGGCGCGAGCGAACGGCCGTCGAGGTGGCGCTGCGGCGCGGCGCCGATCAGGTCGAGCATGGTCGGGAAGATATCGACGGCTTCAGTGAAGCGATCCACGGACAAACCGGCCGTGGCTTCCCGGCGCGGATCGCGGATGATCAACGGAATGTGGTAGCTGGCGTCGAAGAAGCCGCCTTTGCCGAGCATGAAGTGATCGCCCATCATCTCGGCATGGTCGGAGGTGAGCACGATCACGGTGTCGTCCCAGGCGCCCGCTGATTTGATGGCCCGCCAGATGCGGCCGAGCTGCGCGTCGACCTCGGAGATCATGCCGTAATAGATCGCGCGGATGCGGCGAAAGTTCTCCTCGCTCCAGTCGGGCACGTTGCCCTCGATGCCGGGGACGAATTTTGTCCGCTTTTGCCCGGCCAGATCGTAGGCGATATAGGGATGGCTGCCGGCCTCGGCCTGCCAACTTGCAGCGCGTTTGAACGCGGGACCTTCAGCCGGATCATACATGGTATTGTAGGGTTCGGGCACGATGAAGGGCGGGTGCGGACTGATAAGGGAGATATGCGCGAACCACGGCGCGCGCCTCTCCTGCTCGCCAAGCCAGCGGATGAATTCGCCGGCCAGGAACGCGGTCGGCGTCTGGTCTTTCGAATAGATCGGCGGCGCGTTGTTCACGTCGCGTTCCGCCTGGCCTCGGGCCGGACGGTGGATGTCGGGGCTGCCTGCACCGGTGTCGATGCCTTGGGTCCGCAGCCACGACAGCCATTGCTTCTGATGCTCGGGCAGGGCCTGGCGCACGGTGAAGCCCGGCAGCACGCCTTCATAGCTGCGCAGCCGCGGATCCCCGGCCGCCAGCTGGCGCGGATCGAGCGAGACATCGGTGTAGCCGAACAGGGTGGGATCATAGCCCGCGGCGCGCGCCGAAAGCGCGATGTTGCCATGGCGCGCGTCAAGCGGCGTGCCATTGCGGCAGACGCGATTGTTCATCTGGTAGAGGCCGGTGTAGAGGCACGCGCGGGCAGGCGAGCAGGGTGCTGCGCCGCCATAATGGCGGCGGAAAAGCACGCCTTCCGCGGCGAGAGCATCGACGTTCGGCGTCTTCACCACCGGATGGCCGGCCGCCGACAGGCAATCGCCACGCCACTGGTCGCAGGTGATGAGCAGGACGTTCGGGGGGTGCGTGCGATTGTCCAAGATCGTCTCCTTGTGGAAGCGTTCAGATGGAACGGAAATCATCCGCGTTGCAAGCCAAGCTTGGTGACAGATTGGTGAACATGTTTCGAGCAGTCGTTCACTTTCGTGATACAGTCCATTCTATGTTTGCCCGCTTGCCGCCGGCCCGCTCATCCTCATATTGGCGTGGACAGCGGCAAGGGCCGCACAAGGACAAAGGGAAGGAGCAGGATCATGCTCAATCAGATACAGGGGCTGCATCACGTCACCTCGATGGCGAGCGATGCACGCCGCAACAATGAGTTCTTTACGAAAAAGCTCGGCCTGCGCCGGGTGAAGAAGACCGTCAATTTCGACGCGCCGGATGTCTACCATCTCTACTATGCCGACGAGGTCGGCACGCCGGGTTCGGTGATGACCTATTTCCCGTTCCCCGATATCGCCAAGGGCCGGCACGGCGTCGGCGAGGTGGGCACAACGGTATTCTCGGTGCCGGAAGGCACCTTGGCCTATTGGGAAAAGCGCTTCGCCGATGAGGGCGTGGGCAATGTTGCCCGCACCGAAAGCTTCGGCGAAAAGCGGCTCACCTTCACCGGCCCGGACGGCGACAGTTTCGCGCTCGTCGAGGACATGACCGACAAGCGGGCGCCCTGGGTCAAGGGCGGTGTTCCCGGCGACGAGGCGATCCGCGGCTTTCACTCGGTCTCGCTGCGGCTGAAGGACGGCGGCGCCACCGAGGAGCTTTTGAAATTCATGGGCTATGAGGAGGTCGACAAGTCCGGCAATATCCGCCGGCTGGCGATCAAGAACGGCAACGGCGCCGACGTCGTCGACATCGAATCGCTGCCGGGCGCCGGCTTTGCCAATCTCGGCGCCGGCTCGGTGCACCATGTCGCCTTCGCGGTCGAGGATCGTGCCAAGCAGCTGGAAGTGCGCAAGGCGCTTGTCGACACGGGCTATGGCGTGACGCCGGTCATCGATCGCGACTATTTCTGGGCGATCTATTTCCGCACGCCGGGCGGCGTGCTGTTCGAGGTGTCGACCAACGAGCCGGGCTTCGACCGCGACGAGGACACCGCGCATCTCGGCGAGGCGCTGAGGCTGCCGGCGCAGCACCAGCATCTGCGGCCCTATCTCGAACAGCATCTGCAGAAGCTGGAAGACTGACGCCATGAGCAAGGACGCTTACATCCACAAGGTGCTGCCCGGTACGCCGGGCGGCCCGCTGCTCTTCGTCCTCCACGGCACTGGCGCCGACGAGAACCAGCTTCTCGGTTTCGGCCGCGAGCTTATGCCTTCGGCGACGATCGTCTCGCCGCGCGGCGATGTGTCGGAGCACGGTGCTCCCCGTTTTTTTCGCCGCACCGGCGAGGGCGTCTACGACATGGACGACCTGGCGCGCGCGACCTCGAAGATGGCGGGCTTCGTCAAGGCCCATGTCGAGACCGCAAAACCCTCGGCGGTGTTCGGCCTCGGCTACTCCAACGGCGCCAACCTCCTGGCGTCGGTGGTGTTCGCCGAGCCGGGCCTGTTCGATGGCGCGACGCTGATGCATCCGCTGATCCCGTTCGAACCCCGCGTCCAGGGCAGCCTTGCCGGCCGCCGCATCCTGATCACGGCCGGCAGGCGCGACCCGATCTGTCCGCCCAATTTGACGTCGCGGCTCGAGGCCTATTTGCGCGCCGACGGCGCCGATGTCACAGTGGAATGGCACGACGGCGGGCATGAGGTTCGGCCGAATGAAATCGAAGCGGCGCGGCGGTTTTTCGCGCCGGCGCCCGTTGCCGAAGGAGGCAAGTAACATGGCCGACCAACTGCCCGAGATCGAACTGGAAGACCGCGGCTCCAAGGGGCGTTACGTGCTGCGCGGCCCGGGCGGCGCCGAGGCCGAGATGACGTTCACCAAGATCGGCGAGCACCAGCTCATCATCGACCACACCGAGGTGCCGGATGTTTTTCGTGGCCAGGGCGCCGGGCTTCGGCTCGTCACCCGCGCGGTCGAGGATGCGCGTGCCGCCGGCAAGAAGATCATCCCGCTCTGCCCCTTCGCCAACGCCCAGTTCCGTCGCCACCCGGAATGGGCGGATGTGCTGAAGCGGTAGCACCGTCTTTTCCTTCTCCCCCTGTGGGAGAAGGTGGCCGCGCAGCGGCCGTATGAGGGGTGTTCCAGCGGAGTGAGACGTTCGCATTCCCTGGAACATCCCTCATCCGTCTCGGCGCTGTCGCGCCGATCCACCGCCCGGGGCGAGCCACGCGTCTCGCCCGTCCTTCGGACCCCACAAGGGGAGAAGGGGAAGCTCTTGGCATTTGCACCGCCCGGTCATCTTGCCTAAGTTGACGGTTCGCCCGGACGAAACCTGTCGTCCCGCCCATCTCCGATTTGAATGGCTTCCCTGATGACCGATACCGACCTGATCCCCGTTTTCGACGGACATAACGACACGCTGCTTCGGCTCTACCAGTCGAAGGAAGCCGACGTCGAAAAGCTGTTCATCGAGGGGACGCCGGGCGGGCATATCGACCTGCCGCGCGCCAGGAAGGGCGGCTTTGCCGGCGGCATGTTCGCGATCTTTCCGCCTCCGGTCGAAAAGTCGAAACGCAGCGCCGTGCCGCCGGCACCGAGCGACAATGAACCGCTGCCGCCGGAACTGCCGCAGGCCGAGGCGATCACCTCGACCATCGGCATGGCTTCGATCCTGTTCCGGCTGGAGCGCGCCGGCGCATTGACCGTCTGCCGCAGCGCCGGCGATGTGCGGGACGCGATGGCCAGGGGCTCGATCGCGGCGGTGTTCCACATCGAAGGCGTCGAGGCGATCGATCCCGGGCTTGCCATGCTCGATGTGCTGCACGCCGCAGGGCTGCGCTCGCTGGGCATCGTCTGGAGCCGCCCCAACGCCTTCGGCAACGGCGTGCCGTTCCGCTTTCCGTCCTCGCCCGACACCGGGCCAGGTCTCACCGATGCCGGCAAGGCGCTGGTCAAGGCGTGCAACCAGCTCAGGATCATGATCGACCTCTCGCATCTCAACGAGAAGGGTTTTCGCGACGTGGCCGAGCTTAGCGATGCGCCGTTGGTCGCGACCCATTCCAATGTGCATGCGATCTGCGGCCATTCGCGCAACCTGACCGACTGGCAGCTCGGCGCGATCCGCGAATCCGGCGGCATGGTGGGCCTGAACTTCGCCACCGGCTTCCTGCGCGAGGACGGCCGCATGAACGCCGACACCAGCATTGATATCATGGTGCGCCACATCGATTCGCTGTTGCAGGCGCTGGGTGAAGACGGGGTCGGGCTGGGCTCGGATTTCGACGGCGCCATGATCCCGGCCCCCATCGGCGACGTCGCCGGTCTGCCGAAGCTCATCGACGCGCTCGCCGCGCGCGGTTTCGGGCGCGCGCTGATCGAGAAGATCGCTTACCGGAATTGGTTGAGCGTGCTTGAGCGCACCATAGGCTAAGGCGGGTCTATCCGTCGTAGCCGATACGCTTCAGCCATTCCTTGCCGACGCCACGGTCGCGGATGATCGCCAAGGGGTTTTCCGCGTCGAGCCGGGCGCAAATGCGGTAGACCTCGAGCGTCTCGGCGTTCATTTCGCCGCGCTTGAAGAAATACATCGCCGCCGCGTAGCGAGTGCGGCCGGACCACATCTCGCCGAGTGGCGTGTTGACCAGTTGCCACTGCTCGGCGGCTTCCGCTTCCAGGTCTTCCGCTTCGCTTGCCATGTCAAAAGTCCGCGGGCGGGTTGGCGGTGCGGCGGTCGAGCTTGATGAAGGGCCTCGGCACCACCTTCGCCTTCTTCATCAGCTTCTGGTACTGCAACTCGCGCATGGCGTAAATCTCGACCCAGAGGTCGTCGACGATTGTTTCGCCATAGGGCCGCCGCAGCGAGGCGAGCGCGATGTTGCGCTTGGCCATGGGCGACCACATCGCCGCGCTGACCAGCCCAACCTCCTGGCTTTCCTTGTAGTAGACGATCGCATGCTCGGCCGGGATGTTGCCCTCGATCTCCAGGCCGACCAGCACATGGCGTAGCTTCTTCTTCCCCCGGGCGTCGAGGATGGCGCGGCGGCCGTTGAAATGGCCTTTGTCCGGATCGATCATGAAGCCGAGGCCGATCTCGTCCGGCATGCGCAGGCGGTCGGCGCGGATCGCGTGCTCGGCAGCTGTGAAATCGGCATTGGCGACGATCAGCCCCGCCTCCAGCCGGGCTCGGTTCAGCGCGGTATAGCCGATGGCGCGGATGCCGCGCAGCTCGCCCGCCGCCATCAGCCGGTCCCACAGGCTCAGCGCCTTGTCGGCCGGCACGAACAATTCGTAGCCGAGATCGCCGGTGAAGCCGGTGCGCGAGATGGTCACCGCAGCGCCGTCATGCGCGAACTCGGCAAGGTCGAAGATTTTCAGCCGCTCAACGCCGGCAAAGCCCGCTTCGCGCAGGATGGCGAAGGAGGTCGGACCCTGCAGCGCCAGTCCGGCGACCGCTTCGGTCTCTTCCTCGACACGGATCTCATAGCCGATCGCGCTGTCGAGCAGCCAAGGCAGATGGCGCTCTTGCGAGCAGAGACGGAAGCGTGTCGGCGACAGCCGGAACAAAGTGCCATCATCAAGGACAAAGCCATCGTCATCGCACCAGGCGGTGTAATGGACGCGGCCGGGTTTCAGCCTGGTCATGTCGCGCAGCGTGACGCGGTCGAGATAGGCTTCGGCATCCGGGCCCTCGATCCGGTATTTGGTCATCGGCGAGACGTCGAAGAGCGCCGCCTGGCTGCGGATGGCGAAATATTCGAGCTCCTCGTCCCACAACGAATGCGGCGCGCGGTAGCCGGCCCAGTTGTACCAGTCGTTCGTCAGCGCCAGCGCGTCGATGCGCGGCTGGAAGGGGGTGCCCATGCGCAAAGTGCGGAAGTGGGATTGGGCGAGGGTGCGGGCGGCGTCGGTTTTCACATGACGATTCATGACGGCGTTCCTTCGCGCCCCCCTCTGTCCTGCCGGACATCTCCCCCACAAGGGGGGAGATTGGACGTCACGCTGACTTTCGCCAATCTCCAACGTCGCAAGAAAAGCGCCGACAGATCGAGCTGCTGATCTCCCCCCTCGTGGGGGAGATGGCCGGCAGGCCAGAGGGGGGCGCCATGGAGCGCGACTTCAGCGATTTGCAAAAACATATTCACCCCCTCATCGCGATGATGCGGCGCGCGGCGTTGAGGCCGGGCGCGCCGGAGATGCCGCCGCCCGGATGCGAGCCGGCGCCGGCGAGGAACAGGCCTTCGAGCGGCGTGTCGTAGCCCGACCAGCCGGAGACCGGCCGCGACATCAGCATCTGGTCGGCCTGCAACTCGCCATGGTGCCAGTGGCCGCCAGGCATGCGGTAGCGCGCCTCGATGTCGGCGGGCGTCAAAAGCTCGGCGTGGCTGACCGTTGCGCCGATGCCGGGCGCATAGGTCTCGAGCTGCGCCATGATCGCCTTGAGGAAGCGCGGCTTGCCGGCGCCCCAGCCCTCTCTCAACGCATAAGGCGCGTACTGCACCACGGCCGAAAGCACGCAGGCGCCGAATGGGGCGAGCGATGGGTCGGCCAGGCTGGGCAGCGTGATTTCCATCACCGGCTCAGGCGAGAACTCACCATATTTCGACGGATTGAAGGCGCGCTCAACATGGTCGGGCGAAGGCGCGACGACGAGGCGACCTTTGTGGCCGGCGGCGTCGACGCCCGAAAATTGCGGCGGCCGGTCCAGCGCCAGATGCAGCTTGGCCGCATCGCCCTTCATGCGGATGTTCTTCACCTTGCGCACGAAGCCGGTATCGACGTCGCGCGGGCCGACAAGATCGAGGATGGTGGTCGCCGGGTTGATAGCGGAAACCACGCTCTTAGTCCGCAGCGTTTCGCCGCCCTGCGTGACGACGCCGACGGCGCGGCCCTTCTCGACGATCACCTTGGCGACTGGCGAAGCCGGGCGGATCGAAACGCCCGCCTTTTCCGCCGCCGCGCGGATGGCAGCGACGACAGCGCCCATGCCGCCTTTCGGCTGGACTTGCGCACCTGCAAGGCCGCCGATCTCGCCGGCAAGCCTGTAGTAGAGGCCGAGCAGCGAAGTCGGCGAGCGCGGCCCAAGATGCGAGCCGAGCGTCGCGTCGAACGCAAGCAGGCCCTTCAGCCGGTCGTCCGGGAGCTGCTCGTCGAGCAGGTCGTAGACATTCATCAGAAGCACGCGCAGGAAGTCGCGCATATCTTCCTTGCCGAGCCGCTTCAGCGCCAGCGCGGTCTGGCCGAGCCCGGTCATCTCGGCGAGCGACATGCCGCCAAGATCAGGCGGTCGGCGCGACAGGAAAGGCTTCAGCACGCCGGCATAGCGCAGCAATTGCGCGCGCAAATCTTTCCAGGCGGACTGTTCCGAAGGGCTGGCGCCCGTCAGCACCTCGCCATAGGCGCCGTGCAGCACCAGCGGACCGTCTCTCGACAGCGCAACCGACGGTACGAAGTCGCCGCGCTCGACCTTCAGGCCGTGGCGTTCCAGCTCCAGCGTCTTCACGACATCGGGATGCAGGCGGTTGAGCAGATGCGCGACCGTGGAGACGCGAAAGCCCGGCGCGAATTCCTCGGTGCGCGCGCCGCCGCCGACCTCGTTGCCGGCCTCGAGCAGCAGCACCTTGCGGCCGGATTTCGCCAGCGTGGCGGCGGCGACGAGGCCGTTATGGCCGCCGCCGATGACGATAACGTCCCAGTTCAAATCAGATGACGTCATGGGCCGGGCTCATATGCAGGGTTGGCTTGGCAAGATCGCGCAGGATCTCGGCGGCGGCGTTGCGTCCGGGCGCGCCCATGACGCCGCCACCCGGATGGGTCGAGGAGCCGCACATATAGAGCCCACTGAGCGGCGAGCGGTATTGCGCGTAGCCCGGCACCGGGCGGTTAAAGAGCAGCTGGTCGAAGGTGAGCTCGCCCTGGAAAATGTTGCCTTCGGTGAGGCCGACCTCGGCCTCGATCTCGCGCGGCGTGCGCACCTCCATGTGGACGATGCGGTCGCGGAAGCCGGGCGAATATTCAGCGATCTGCGCAATCACGCTTTCGGCGAAGCCGTCGCGGTCGGCGTCGGTCCAGTCCGCCCCTTTTATCTTCGGCGGTGCGTATTGCACGAAGCAGCTCATGAAATGCTTGCCCGGCGGCGCCATGGTTGGGTCGAGCGTGGTCGGGATCATCATGTCGAGGAAGGGATCGGCCGACCATCGTCCGGCCTTCCAGTCGTCATAGGCGCGCTCCATGCGCTCGATGGAATCGGTGAAATGCATGTCGGCGCGGTAGACAGGCGAGTCCTTCGGCAAAGCCGGGAATTCGGGCAGGGAATCGAGCGCGATGTTGACCTTGCCCGACGAGCCGCGGATCTTGAAGTTCCTGACGCGGCGCAGGAAGATGTCGGGCAGCTCCTTCTCCTCGACCAGCTTCAGGAAGGTGCGCTTGACGTCGGCATTGGAGATGACGAGCTTGCCGTCGATCTCCTCGCCGCCGGCAAGCACCACGCCCTTGGCCTTGCCGTTCCTGATCAGCAAATGATCGACCTCGGCGCCGGTGCGGATGGTGCCGCCACTGGCCTTGAAGGAGGCGGCCAGCGCCTTGGTGACCGCGCCCATGCCACCTCGCGCGTAGCCCCAGGCGCCGACCGAGCCGTCGACCTCGCCCATATAATGATGAAGCAGCACATAAGCCGTGCCGGGCGACATCGGGCCCAGCGCCGTGCCGATGATGCCGGACAGCGCGAAGTTCGCCTTGATGACGTCGGTCTCGAAATACTCGTCGAGGAAGTCCGAGATCGACATCGTCCAGAAGCGCAAGGTCAGCGCCATCTCCTCGGCCGAGAGGCCGGCGAATTTCTTGCCGAGATAAAGCAACTCGCCCAGGTCGCGCGGCCTGAAGCTCGTCGGGTCGGGCGCGGTGCGCATCAAGAGCGGCTGGATGAAGCGGCACTGCCTCGTGACGTCGCGCGAATAGCGGTCGTAGGCCTCGGCGTCGCGCTTCGAAAAGCGGGCGAACTCACGGCGATGCGCGTCATGATCGCGGTAGTTGGCGAGGTAGTCGCCGTCGCGCGTGAACACCGCGCCGCCTTCATAGGAGATCACCTGCAGGCCGAAGCGCGGCAGCTCCAGGTCGCGCATGATCTCGGGCCGAAACAGCGAGCAGACATAGGAACAGTTGGAATAGAGGAAGCCCAGCGTCAGCTCGCGGCTGGTGGCCGCGCCGCCGACCCAGTCGTTCTTCTCGACCACCAGCACGTCCAGCCCGGCGCGCTGCAGATAGCAGGCGGTGACCAGCCCGTTATGGCCGCCGCCGATGACGATCGCGTCCCATGCCTTCATGCGCGCTCACCCTCCATCCGGCCGCCCTTCTTTTCGGCGCGCTTTGTTCCCCGATTGCCCGAATTTGACACGGATCACAGTTTTTTGTCCAGCCATTTTGAATGAATGTTCAACAAATGATGTTGCGTTTTCCTTTTGATGCGCTAGGCTTTGGCAGCATTCTGGACTGATCCACATCGGCATTTGGGCTAAGGATTCGATGATCGAAACGGCTGACGCCGAGCCGGAATATGACGACACCGCCATCCGCTTCCTCGAAGCGCTGTGGGGCGAGGGTTACCTGTCGCCGGGCGGCCCGGACGAGGTCGACCGTGTGGTCGAAGGTCTTTCCCTCAAGGATAAGACGGTCCTCGATATCGGCTGCGGCGCCGGCGGCATCACGCTGCATCTGGTCGCGACGCACGGCGCGGCTCAAGCCACCGGCTTCGATGTCGAGAAGCCGGTGATCGAGACGGCGAGGCGAGGCGCGATCAGTCAGGGCCTCGAAGACCGTGTCAGCTTCGTCCAGGCGCCGCCGGGGCCGCTGCCTTTCACGGACGCCTCTTTCGACGTCGTCTTCTCCAAGGACGCGCTTTTGCATGTGCCGGGCAAGGACGCGCTGTTCGCCGAGATCTTTCGCGTGCTGAAGCCTGGCGGGGTGTTTGCGGCGTCGAACTGGATGATTTCGCATGATGGCGAGCCGTCGCCTCAGATGAAGGCCTATGTCGCGGCCGAAGGGCTCTCCTTCGCCATGGCCTCGCCGGCGCGCTATGCCGAGGCGATGCGGCGCGCCGGCTTTACCGACATTACGGTCCGCGACCGCAATCCATGGTACCGCGAGGTCGCGCGCGAAGAGCTTTCGCGGCTCAAGGGACCGCTCTACGCGCGGGCCGCGGCAGCGGTCGGCGCGGCCTATGTCGACAAGAACATCAAGACCTGGGAGGCGATGCAGAAGGTGCTTGACAGTGGCGAGCACCGCCCCACTCATCTGCGCGGTTGGAAGCCGGTCGGATAGCCGGCAATGCTGGAGACCGTCACACCCATGAAGACTGCAGAGGCGAGCGATGCTCTCCCCGAAACGGCGCGGAAAGGCGATGCCGAAAAGCGTGGCCGCAAGGCCTCGAAAGAGGTCCGGCGGCTGCAGCTGATCGAGGCGACGATCGATTCCCTGGCCAAGCGCGGCTATGCCGAAACGACGATGGCGGACGTGGCCGACGGCGCGGGCCTGTCGCGCGGCATCGTCAACTTCCATTTCGAGAGCAAGGAAAAGCTGCTGATCGCCACGCTGCAGCACATGTATGACGAATATTCGGCGCATTGGCGCACTTCCCTGCAAAAGGCGGGCGACGATCCGGCGCGGCAGCTGCAGCATCTGGTATGGGCCGATTTCGACCGTTCGATCTGCAACAAGCGCAAGCTTGCCGCATGGCTCGCCTTCTGGGGCGAAGCCAAGTCGCGGCCGACCTACCAGGCGCTGAGCAGTTCGCGCGACGCCTATTACCAGCAGGTCTTCATCGATCTCTGCACGACGCTCAAAGTGAGCGGCAACTACACCTATGACCCGCAGGTCATAGCGCTGGCGCTCAGCGCCATGCTCGAGGGCTTGTGGCTGCGGCTGATGATGGGGACTGAGGACACCACGCGAGAGACCGCATTGCAGGCGGCGAATGCGTTTTTGGCCGCCGCCTTCCCGAAACACTTTGGCTAGCGAGAACTGGAGCTAGCGAAAGCCGGGTTAGCAACAGCCGGCCAACAAGACCGGCAAAAGAGGATGGAACATCATGAAGAAACTCAGCCGACGCCTGACATTGACCCTGGCGCTTGGGAGCGTGCTCGCCGCTTCGGCGGCGGCGTTCGCGGTCGCCGCCGACAAGGATCTGATCGTCTTCGACTGGTCAGGCTATGAGGATCCGAGCTTCCACGGCAAGTATGTCGAGAAGAACGGCGATTCGCCGACCTTCGCCTTCTTCGGCGACGAGGACGAGGCCTTCGAAAAAATCCGCTCCGGCTTCAAGTCCGATCTCGGCCATCCCTGCTCGCAGAGCGTGGTGAAATGGCGCGAGGCGGGGCTGCTGCAGCCGCTCGACACGTCCAAGATCGCAGGCTGGAAGGATCTCAACCCCGGCATCATGGCGATGAAGGACCTTGCCACGACGTCCGACGGCAAGGCCTGGTTCATGCCGTGGGACTGGGGCAATACCCAGCTCACCTACAATTCCGACAAGATCGCCGAAAAGGACGTGCAGTCGCTGAAGGCGTTCGCCGATCCGAAATACAAGGGCAGGGTTTCGATCGGCGACAATGTCGACGACGCCTACGCGTTGGCCAGCCTCGCCATCGGGCTCAAGGACTGGACCAAGATGACGGACGACCAGTTCAAGCAGGCATCCGATTTCCTGCGCCAGGTGCACAAGAATGTGCGCTCCTACTGGACCGACACCACCGACATCGTGCAGCTGCTTTCCGGCGGCGAGGTCGACCTCGCCTGGGCCTGGAACGATGCGACCGTGCAGTCGGTCAAGGCCGGCGTGCCGATCAAATCCAAGAAGGACACCGACGAAGGCATCTCGACCTGGGTCTGCGGCTACGTGCTGTTCAAGGACGCGCCCGGCAACGTCGACAAAGCCTATGACTACCTCAACGCCGTCAACGATCCGGAAGTCGCCAAGGTGCTGGTGAAGGATTGGGGCTACGGCCAGGCCAATGCCAAGGGCATGGCCGGCGTCGATCCGGCGGTCCTGAAGGAAAAGGGCTACGACAACGTGGAAAAATGGGTCGACAAGACGCTGTTCCAGCAGCCGCTGCCCTCGGAGCTCAAGCTCAAGATGATCGCCGAATTCGAGAAGATCAAGGCCGGCTATTGAAGAGCATCATCGAAAGGACCGACGTCGTCATCGTCGGCGCCGGCTTCACCGGTCTGTCCGCCGCACTCGAATTGAAGCGCGCCGGTATCGATTTCCTTGTGCTCGAGGCGCGCGACCGCGTCGGCGGCAGGGTAGAGGCTGTGCGCAATGGGCTCGGCGAATTGATCGACAGCGGCGGCCAGTTCTTGTGCGTGGACATGCCCGAAGTGATGGCGCTGGCGAGGGCCTACGGCAAGAGCTTCGTCGAGACCTATGTCGAGGGCGAATTCATCACCTATCCGTCGATGACGCCAGCGCGGGCGGAGCGGACCTATCATGTCGCGATGGCAATCCGCGAGCGCATGAACGGGATCGAGCCGGACGATCCGTCGATCGCCGGGTTGACCGTGGCGACATGGCTCGAGCGCCAGGCGGACGCGGCCGACGCCAAGGCAGCCTTCCGTTCGATGATCGAGGGCCTGTGGTGCCTGCCGCTGGACAAGGTGCCGTTGTGGTACCTGATCGACAATGATCGCCGCATCACCAACGAAGTCTTCGAGCTGCAGTATTTTCTGCGCGAGACGATGCAGTCGCTGGCCGATGATCTGGCAGCAGATCTCGGCAACCGCCTGCGGCTGGGAGAAGCCGCAACGCGGATCGAGCGCGGGCGGCAAGGCATTCGCGTCGTCTCGACCGGCGGCGTTGTCGAAGCGGGCGCAGCGCTGGTCGCCTTGCCGCCGGCGACGGCCGCGAAGCTCGACTTCGCGCCGCCTTTGCCGACTGAACTGGCGAGTGCGCTCGGCGTCTGGGAAAGCGGCGCGGTGATCAAGATCCTGGTGCGTTACGCAAAGCCTTTTTGGCGCGAGCGCGACCTGTGCGGCATGGTCATGTGGCGCGACCAGCCGGGGCTGTTTGCCTGCGACGCCAGCACGGATGCCGACCATGCCGCGCTTGTCGTCTTCGTTGGCGGGCCGCTGGCGCTGCGCTGGCACCCGCTCGGCGAGGCGGCCTTGCGTGCGGAAATCATCGCGAGGCTTGTCCAGGCGCTCGGCCCGCGGGCCGCCGACGTCATCGATTTCAGCTCGCGCGACTGGACGCATGACCGCTGGAGCGGCGGCGCCTATAGCGACCTCATCGTCGACGTCACCGCGCGGCATGCCGAGCGCGTGATCCTTGCCGGCGCGCCGCCGGTCTTTTTCGCCGCTTCGGAAGTGTCGCCGTCATTTCCGGGCTATGTCGAAGGCGCGATCGTGGCGGGGCGCGTCGCTGCTGCAAAGATTCAGTCCGCCATCGCCACCAGCGCCTCGGGGTCGTAGGCGAGACGGATCGGCGCGCCGATCGGAATGTCGTCGGCGCCGAAATCGTTGGTCTCAGTCACCGAAAGCGGCTTTTCCAGTCCGGGGATCTCGACGATCAGATGCGTGATCTCACCGAAATAGTGGCGCTCGACGACCTTGCCGGCGACCTCGAATTTTGCTGACGCGTTGTCCCACAAAACACGCAGGCGTTCGGGCCGGATGCCAAGCGTCGCCGCGCCGCCATTGCGCACGAAAGCCCTTGGCTTGTCGGTCCTGACGCGGCCGAAGCCCAGCGTGTCGAGCACCAGCGAAGCGCCGTTTTCCTCGACGATCTCGGCTTTTACGAAATTCATGCCGCCGAGGAAGTCGGCGACCTGGCGATTGACCGGGCGCTGGTAGATTTCCTTTGGCGAAGCGACCTGCGCGATCTTGCCGCCGAACATCACCGCGATGCGGTCCGACATCGCCAGGGCCTCGTACTGATCGTGCGTGACCAGCACGAAGGTGATGCCGACCGCCTGCTGCAAGCGGCGCAGTTCGACCTGCATCTGCTCGCGCAGCTTCTTGTCCAACGCCGAGAGCGGCTCATCGAGCAGCAGCACCTTGGGCCGCATGACCAGCGCGCGGGCCAAAGCGACGCGCTGGCGCTGGCCGCCGGAAAGCTCGGTGGCGCGGCGCTTGCCGAGACCGGTAAGCGAGACCTGCGCCAGCGCTTCCTCGACGCGGCGCTTCTCCGCGCCGGCGTCGAGCTTCAGCCGCTTCAGGCCGTAGGCGACATTCTGCTCGACATTGAGATGCGGGAAGATCGCATAGCTCTGGAAGACCATGTTGGTCGGCCGGCGGTTGGCGGGAATGCCGTCCATCGGCTGGCCGTCGACGGCGATGGAGCCGCTGGTCGGCGTGTCGAAACCGGCGATCATGCGCAACAGCGTGGTCTTGCCGCAGCCCGAGGGCCCGAGCAGGGAGAAGAACTCGCCCTCCCTGATCGCCAGCGAGGCATTATCCAGCGCCTTGAACGATCCGTAGCTGCGGGTAACGTCGCGGATCTCGATCATGGTGCGATCGGTTTGGGTGCGCTCGGACTGGACCCGCTCAAGCATAGAGGCCTCCCTCGTTCTGGGTGCGTCTCGCCGCGCGGCGGCGCAGGATTTCGGCAATCGTCATCAACAGGAAGGACGCGAAGAGCAGCAAGGTGCCGAGCGCCAGCACGCCGGGAAGCTTGGCCGCAAACCGCAACTGGCCCCAGATGTAGATCGGCAGCGTCGCCTCGGTGCCGGTGAGGAAGAAGGCGATGATGAATTCGTCGAGCGAGATGGTGAAGCAGACGAGCAGGCTGGAGATGATCGCCGGCGCGACCATCGGCAACGTCACGCGCCGGAAGGTGCCGAACGCGCTCTCGCCGAGATCGGCCGAGGCCTCCTCGAGGCTGCGATCGAAACCCTCGAAACCGGAGGTCAGCACGGTCATCGAATAGGGAATGCAGACCAGCACATGGCCAAGCACCACCGTGAACAGCGACAGGCTTAAGCCCAACTGCAGCATGACCAGCAGCATCGAGATGGCGACGATCACCTCCGGCAGCACCAGCGGCGCCATGATCAGCCCGTTGATGGCGCGGCGGCCCGGGTAACGGTAGCGGGTGATCGAGCGGGCGGCGAGGATGCCCAGCACCGTCGACAGGATCGAGGCGGAGATGCCGACGATGAGGCTGTTCCAGGTGGCGTCGATCAGCGCCGGCGTGCGCGGCAGGTCTTCGTACCAGTGCAGCGTGACGCCCGAGAGCGGGAATTTGGGCGTCGCCGCCGCGTTGACCGAGAAGATCGGCAGGAACACCACCGGCAGGTAAAGGAACAGCAGATAGAGGACGGCATAGCTCGACAGCCAGCCGGGCAGGTAACGTCTGATCGCCGTCATCGTGCCAGCCTCTGCAGGGCGCGGAAGACCAGCACAGTGGCGCCGGCCATCAGCGAGACGATAATCATCGTGGTGACGGAAAGTGCTGCACCCAGCGGCCAGTTCGACGCCTTGCCGAATTGCGCCTGGATGGCGTTGGCGATCATGACGCCGTCCTTGCCGCCGACGAGCTTCGACGTGACGTAGTCGCCGACGGTCGGGATCATGACGATCAGCCCCGCCGAGATGATGCCGGGCGCCGACAGCGGCAGGGTGACGCGCAGGAAGGAGCGCAGCGGCCCGTCGCCGAGGTCGGTCGCCGCTTCGACCAGGGTCCGGTCGACCTTCTCCAGCGAAACGAAGATCGGCAGGATCGCGAAGGTCGCCCAGGCATGGGTCAGCGTGATGATGACGGCGGTGGAATTATAGAGCAGCGCCGTCGACGGCTCGTCGATGATGCCGAGGCCCATAAGGCCGGAGTTGAGCACGCCGTTATAGCCGAGGATCACCTTCCACGACATCACGCGCAGCAGGTAGCTGGTCCAGAACGGGATGGTGATGAGGAACAGCCACAGGCTCTTGTGGCGGCCGCCATGGAAGGAAATGAAATAGGCGATCGGATAGGCCAGAGCCACGGTCAACAGGCTGACGGTCAGCGAGATGTAGAGCGAGCGCCAGAGCAGGTCGCGGTAGATCGGCTCGGTCAGCGCGATCCGGTAGTTCTCCAGCGTGAATGTGTGATCGATGGTGAGATAGTTCTGCGTCCAGAAGGAATGGGCGATGACGACCAGGATCGGCAGGACGAGGAGAATGAGAGCGTAGACGAAGGTGGGACTGATCAGGCCAAAGCCCTGGACGGCTTCCGATTGCAGAAAGGGACTTCGTCTCGATCCCGCCATGCGCAACGGGGGCGACCCTTCCGCGGCAACCGTCATTGCAGCGCTCCGGGCGTGATTTCGGTAGCTGGCTCGGACTGTCCCGCCATGCGCCTTCCCATTCGTGGCGCCGGCTGCCTGTTCCCGAATTATGCTTGGAGCGCGATCGCTCCCTGGCTTGCCGGCTTTCTTTCATCATGAGCGCATCCGCCGATTGAAATCAAGCGCTATTTCTGAGATATTGATTGAACGGATATTCAAAATGACGTGATGAAAAGCTGAATTTCCATGGTTATCCGCGCAATTTGATATCCGGTGGAAATTCAAAAACCCCTGGCAATGCGAGGCGAAAATGGCGGCTCAAAGCAAGATCAAGGCAAGCGAACTCATCGATGCCGGTGATGACGACGCGGTCGAGCTCGCCAAGCGCCATCTCTTGCAGCCCTGGCCCTATGCCGGCTCGGTCGGCAACGAGGCGCGCGCGCTGATCGGCGAGGGTGACGGCATCTACATCACCGACGCTTCCGGCAAGCGCCTCATCGACGGCCCGGCCGGCATGTGGTGCATCAATGTCGGCCATCGCCGCGAGGAGTTGGCCAAGGTCATGTACGACCAGGCGATGGCGCTCTCCTACAACACGCCTTGGTATACGATGAACGCGCCGTCGGCCGAACTTGCCCGGCGCATCGCGGACGCAGCGCCCGGCGACCTCAGCCACACCTTCTTCACCACCGGCGGCTCTTCGGCGGTGGAGACCGCGCTGCGCTTCATGCAGTTCTACAACAATGTGCGCGGACGGCCGGAGAAGAAGCTGATCCTCAGCCGTGGCGCCGCCTATCACGGCTCGACCTATCTGTCGGCCTCGCTCAACGGCCGGCCGCGTGACCGCGACTGGATGGACGGCGCCGACGATCTGGTGGTCAAATTGTCCTCGCCCGACCCCTTCCGGCGGCCGAAGGAGATGAGTATCGCCGCCTTCACCGATTTCCTGGTCGACCAGTTCCGCGACACCGTCGCGCGCGTCGGCGCGGAGCGCATCGGCGCCTTTGTCGGCGAACCGGTGCAGGCTTCCGGAGGCGTCATCGTGCCGCCGGACGGGTACCTGAAGCGTATCCGCGAGATCTGCCGCGAGAACGACATCCTCTATGTCTCGGACGAGGTGGTGACCGGCTTCGGACGGCTCGGCCATGTCTTTGCCTCAGGCGACGTGTTCGGCATCGATCCGGACATGATCACCTTCGCCAAGGGCGTCACATCGGGCTATTTCCCGCTCGGCGGCGTCATCATCTCCGAGCGCCTGCTCGAAGAGCTGCGCCGCTCCAACCATCCCGATGCGCTGTTCGGCCATGGGCTCACCTACACCAGCCATCCGATCGGCTGCGCCGTCGCGCTGAAGAATCTCGATCTTCTGGAAGAGGGCGTGCTCGCCCACACGCGCGAGATCGCGGCCTATTTCCAGGCGCGACTGAAGACGCTGGAAGAGTTGCCGCTGGTCGGCGAGGTGCGTGGCATCGGGCTGATGGCTTGCGTCGAATGCGTCGCCGACCGCGACAGCAAGGATCCGCTGCAGCTCGACAAGAATGTGGGCAAACGCATCGATGCGCATTGCCACGAGCTCGGCCTTCTGGTGCGGCCGCTGATCAACATGTGCGTGATGTCGCCGCCGCTGATCATCAGCCGCGAGCAGGTCGACGACATGGTGGCGATCCTGCGCGAAGGTATTTCACGCACCATGGATGATTTAAGGAAGGAAGGGGTCTGGCGGGGGTGACGGCCCTTTTCCTTCTCCCCGTCGAACGGGGAGAAGGTGAGAGCTCATCCCCTCGACCTCAGCGCGTCGTTCAATCCCCACATGTCCTTTTCCTCGGGTGCCGTCTCCAGGTTCAGAACCGGGATCTGCCTGCGTAGGTGGTCGTGGTGGGTGCGCACGCCGTATTCGAGGTCGGAGAGGTAAAAGCCCTCGAAGGCTTCCGACAGCATGGATTCGTTCGACCACACCGAGAGCTGCACGTCTTCGTTCATGGTGTCGCGGTCGATGCGATAGGCGAGGTAGCGTGCCGCCGCCTGTTCGCGCGTCTCGTCCTTGTAGCGGTAGATGGCGCCGCGCAGCAGCGTCTCGCCGGTCGACAGCGGGAACTCCTGATAGAACTGGACGGATTCCGGCATGATCGACAGCGCGTTGTTGGGAAAGATGCCGTAATAGATCCAGGCCTTGCGCAGATGTTCCGGCAGATGCGTGGCCTCGGGCGCGAGCTTGATGTACTCGCGAACGCTCCAGCGCCGCCCGGCATGCGGATTGTAGGTGGCGAGGGACCGCGACACGCCGTTGATGAAGGGCTCGTCAAAATAGGTCGCGCCATAGAGGTCCTGCAACGCGGGATGCGCCATGGCGACGTGGTAGCCTTCATTGTCGACGTCGCGCACCGACTTCCAGTTGACCGGCGATTTCTGAGTCCAGATGCCCCAGGACGGGACCATGTCGGCGACATTGTAATGCGCCATCTCGGCCTCGATCGGCTTCAGCAGCTCGGCCACCGAAGGCTGCGGGCCGCCCTTGCGGAAGCGGATGAAAATAAAGCCCATCCAGATTTCGAGGTCGAGCGGCATCAGGCCGAACTCGGTCTTGTCGAGCTCGGGGAGCGAGCCCGGACGGGCAGCGCCGCGCAGCGTGCCGTCGAGATTGTAGACCCAGCCATGGAACGGGCACACCAGCGCGTTCTTGCAGGTGCCCTGGCTGTCGGCGACGACGCGGCTGCCGCGGTGGCGGCACATGTTGTTGAAGGCGCGCACGATGCCGTCCTTGCCGCGCACGATCAGGGCGCGCTCGCCGATGACATCCATGGTCAGATAGTCGCCCGGATTCGGCACGTCGGAAACGTGGCCGGCGATCTGCCAGTGGTTGCGGAAGACGTACTCCTTCTCGAGCTCGAGAAGGGCGTTGGAATGGTAGCTCCACCCCGGCAAACCCCGCCGGTCCCAATCGTTGGGGATCGCCACGTCACGAAGGTGCGGGTTCATGGATATATTCTGCTTTTTTGTTGAATACTCATTCAATATAAGCATATTTTGCATTGAAATGCAATGGCTTGCGTAAATATGAAAATTCCATGGCGGCAAATCCGGCCCCGCCCGGGCTGGAAAAATCCCGGAAAATCCGGGTCTTAATTGAGGAAGCGGAAGGGTAATTCAGAAGGCGGATACCCGTCTCGGAGAAGGCCTGTTTCGACGGTCACGGGCGTGCGTAGACAGTGGCGGAGCGCTCGATTCAGGCGTTGCTGTGTGAGGCTGTTTACAGTTGGGCCGGCACGGCGGGCGCATATTTGAGCTGACCATTTCGATGGCCGCTCGAATGGTTGCCTCGGATTGGGAAGGCTGGCGCGTTCGGGGTCTGTTTCAAATCCTGTTACACAGGCAATCATCGCCGACCATCCGGCAGTTACCTGGTGCGATTATGTTCGTTTCATAGCAAAAAAGAAAGACAACGAAGGGAGCAACCGATGTTTGCGAAAGTTCGCACCACCGATGCCAATCGCCGCCTGAGTGGCCCGGAACGCAATGACCGCCGGCCGAAGCTTGCGCTGCGGCAGCGCGCCAGCGACCATCCGATGGCGATGTTCATGCTGATCGGCGCCTGCGCCTTTGTCGCCATGCTGGCCGCGCCTGCCTCAGGGCCGGCTTTCGCCTCGATCAATCCGCCGGCCAATGTCGTCGAGGGCGCGCAGACCACGCTCAAGACCGCCCGCCTGCCGGAATCCACAATCGACTTTGCCTGCAAGGGTCAGAACTGGGGCGCCGAGAGCCTTGAGTGCCTGCGCGCCATCGCCGAGCAATCCGGCCAGCACAGGGAGCGCGCGGTGCGCATGATCGCCAACGCCGCGCCGCTCACCAACACGCCGAACGTTTTTTAAGACCTCCCCTGAGCGCGCCCTCCTGCGCTCCAGTCAGGCTCCCGCCGTGGAAATCGGTCGGGAGCCTCTTTTTTGGGGCCTGTCGATATTCAGGTGAGGCCGACCTGCGAAGGGCAGCTTCCTGCGCTTCCGGTGCTCACGTACTGAAGTACGCTCCACTCCGGTTCTCGGAAGTCACCATTTCGACTCAGCCTGACCTGAATCTCGACGAAGCCGGCGACGGCGAGTTTAGGTTTAGATTCCGCCTACCTGGTGGTCCCAGGCTAACCTGCTCAGATATGGGCGCCGTTGTCGGCGGCGGCTTCGTCGGCAATGGTCGAGAGGATGCCGCGGACGTCGAGCGTCGAGAATGGCTTTTCCAGGATGTGCGGGCGCTGCTGCGGCGGCAGCGCTTCGATTTCCGCCTTAGCGCCGATCAGATCGCCGGTGACCAGCACGAAGCGCTGCGCCAGCGCGGGCCGCTGAGCAAGCAGTTCGCGGTAGATCGCAATGCCGCTGATGCCCGGCATGCGCAGATCGGAAAAAACGATGTCCGGCGGCATGTAGCCGTTCAACACGTCCGCCGCCGATGTCCAGCTTGCCACGACGCGCGACTTCACGCCCATCAGTTCGAGTATGTCGGACAACGAGCCGGCGACGTCCGGCTCGTCGTCGATCACCAGCGCGTGGCGCAGCCCGCTCGAACGCGCCGGACTTTCGCCGGGCGCGGCGCTGCCGCCCGCGATCGCCGGCAACTGCACGACGAAGCGCGCACCTTGCGGCTCGACCTCCTCGAACCAGATGTTGCCTTTGTGGCGCTCGACGATCGATTTCGAGATCGACAGGCCGATGCCGGTGCCGACGCCGACCGGCTTGGTGGTGAAATAAGATTCGAAGATGCGCGAGCGGATCGCCGCGGGGATGCCCGGGCCGTTGTCCTCGACGGAGAAGCCCGGATTGCCGTGCTCGTTGCGGAACGTCCGCACCTTGATGCGCCGCTCGCCGGCGATGCCGGCAAGCGCATGCTGGCTGTTGATGAGGAAGTTGGCCGCCACTTGGGTGATATGGTCGGCATCGGCCATGGCAAGCAGCGGCCCGTTGGCAAAGTCGGTGTCGATGATAATGCCGCTGGAGCGCGCCCCATAGGCGGTGACTTCGAGCGCCGAGCGCATCACCTGGTTGAGATCCGTCTCGGCCTGCTCGGTCGGATGCAGCCGCACCATCGACAGGAAGCTCTTGACGATGCGGCCGCATCGCTCGGCGGCGGCGCGCACCTTCTCGGCCCGCACCTTGGTTTGCGGGTCGCCGGCGAATTCATGCAGCAGCGTCGACTGCGCCACCACCACCGCCAGCGGATTGTTGAGCTCATGTGAGACGCCGGCAAGCAGCGAGCCCATCGCCGCCATCTTTTCGTTCTGGTGCAGCTTCTCGCGCTGACGATTGATCTCTTCCTCGGCCTGCAGCTTTTCGCGCAAGTCGCGGATCGAGCCGAAGATCAGGCGGCGGTCGGCAACCCGCATCTCGGTCGCCGTCAGCTCGATCGGGAAAATCTCGCCGGCAGCGTTCTGCGTGACGGTCTCCAGCCGCTGGCCGACCATCGGCGCGCCGCGGCCAGCCATGTATTCGGCGCCAGAGGCATAGCCTTTGCGGTAGTATAGCGGAACGATGGTATCGAGCAGGTCCTTGCCAAGGATTGCGCTGCGCTGGAAGCCGAACATCTTCTCGGCGGCCGGATTGAATTCGATGATCGAACCCGTCTCGTCGATGACGATGATGGCGTCCAGTGAGGCCTGCAGCATGGTGCGGCGGATCACTTCACTGGCATGCGCTTCCGATGGCGAGCGCTCGATGGCGTCGCCGATCGCCAAAGCGATGATGTGCAGCGTCGCCTCTTCCTCATCCGTCCATTCGCGCTCAGCGATGCAGTCATTGATGGCCAGCGTGCCCCAAAGGTGGCCATGCGCGAACACTGAGACGGACAGGAACGACTTGATGTTCTGCTTCTCGAAATCGGCCCGCAGGAAACCCTCGAGGTCGCGCGTGTGGCCGGAGAAAATCTTGCCTTGCCGCTCGTCCTCCTGCAACTGCTCCAGCAGCGAGTCCGAGTTGATGATCGACTGCATGATCACCGTGGGCGAGGCCAGCTCGCCGCCGAAGTCAGGGTCGATCCAATAAGCGGCGACGGACTGGGCGAAGCCTTCGCCCGGCAATTCACGCAGGCGGAAAAGGATGCCGCGCTGGCAATCCATCTTGCGGCACATCGTCGCCAATATGTCGTCCATCTCGCGCTGCCAGTCGCCTGCCTCGCGCAGGCGGCGCACGACATGGACAGCCGCCATGGCGGCGCCGCCCGGACGCGAGCCATTCGTATCGGTGCGTGCTGCATCAGCAGTCATGGTCATCCAAGGCCCGGACGTCGGTCGTTCAGAGCGTCCCTCCGTTCCACGGAAACGGCGAACCGCTCTACCGCTTTGTTTTGACGCAATTCCGGACGGAAGGCTACGGCCAAGGCGCCGAGCCTAGCCGTTTCATGCCATTCCCGGAATGCTCTAGTTGGCGTCGCCGCTCGGCAGCGAGAAGATATAGCCTTCGCCGCGCACCGTGCGCAGGAATTTCGGATTGGCGGGGTCGGCCTCGATCTTCTTTCGCAACCGCATGATGCGGATGTCGACCGCGCGCGAGGATTCCGGATCCTCGACGAAGCCGATCGCTTCCGAAATCGCCGCTCGCGTCAGAAGCCGGTTGGCGCGGGTGAGAAAAACCTCGAGCACGTCGAACTCGCTTTTGGCCATCTCGATCACCGCGCCATTGGCGCCGATGACCAGACGGCCGTCGAAATCGGCCTGGAAGCCGCCGAAATTCACGAAACGGCGATTTGCGGTTTCGGCCTTCGCCGGCTGCGGCTCGGCCGGCTGCGGCACGCGGCGCAGCACGCTGCGCACCCGCGCCAGCACCTCGCGCAATTCGTACGGCTTAACGATATAATCGTCGGCGCCGAGCTCCAGCCCGACGATGCGGTCGAGCGCCGTGCCGGCGGCCGTGGCGTAGATGACGCCGATCTGCGTTTTCGAGCGCAGCCAGCGGCCGAGCGACAGCCCGTCCTCGCCGGGCATGGCGATGTCGAGGATGGCGAGGTGGAAGGACTGCGCCTCAAACAGCGCGCGCGCGGCGGCAGCATTCTCGGCCGTGACGACGTCATAGCCGCTGGCGCCGAGATATTCGGCCACAGCCTCCCTCAGATCCGGTTCGTCCTCGACGACGATGATGCGTGCCTTCACGACGAGCTCGCTCCCGCTTTCAGCAGAAAGTAGATTGGGTATAAACATGATGTCCAGCACTCATCTCGAGTTGTCTGTGGCGGGGTGAAGAAAATGGCCGCACGATCCGTCATTGCGCTTGTGTCCGTCGCCGAGGTGGTGGCCAAAAATCTTGCCGACCATCTCGAACGGCGCGGGCACGATGTGCGCCAGGCGCGCCAGCCCTGGGAGGCGGAGACGCTGCTTTCGGCCGGCGGCATCGATGTCGTAGTCGTCGGCGACGACGTCACCCAGGCCGAGGGCCGCGAACTGCTCAGGCGTTACAGCAGCCAGGGCGGGGGTGGCGAGGGCGGTCCCGACTTCATCCTGATCTGCCGGCCGCGCGACCTCGTCGACAAGGTGCTGGCGCTCGAGTTGGGTGCCGCCGACGTCATCGAAAGCCCGCTCAACGTGCGCGAGCTTGCCGCGCGCATCGGCGGCCTGCTGATGAGACGCGGCAGGGCCGGCGGCGAGCTGATCGTGCTGGAAAACGCCACCGTCGACCTGCGGTCGGCCATGGTGATGCATCGCTCGGGCGCGGAGGAGCAGCTTTCCCCGGGCCAGGTGGCGCTGCTCAAGCTGTTCCTGGCCAGCCCGCGCAAGGTGCTGACGCGCGACGATATCATTGCCGCGGCGCCGGCGGAGAATGCCGACGCTTTCGACCGATCGATCGATTCGCGCATCGTGCGGCTGCGCCGCAAGCTTGACACCGAAACCATCACCACCATCAGGGGCGCCGGCTATCGTTTCGATCCGCCGGTTCCACGCAAAGAGTAAGCTTTGATCAGCGAGGCTTTTGAGCATCGGCTTCCCCAAAGCGGTGGTCATTTTGGGTCCGACAACGCCTGGCGTTCAGCGCACGACGATGACCGAGGGTCCAGTTGGAACGTTCGCGCTGACGGTTATCTCGGCCTGGGCGCGCTCCTTTAGCAACACCGTCGCAAGAGCGGCAAAGCCCAGCAAACCTTGCGCGTAAAGCAGCGCTGAAAGCACCGAGGCGGCAAGTTTCGTCTTCATCTCTTCAAATCCTCGATCTCGAAATCGGGCTTCAGGAAACTCCCGAAGCGCCCGCGCCGCTGACGGAGCCCCCCGCTGCGGCGCGGGCCTTCGGTCCTCTCGGCAGCAAGTAGCCGGAGGGGCCGCGCGTCCTCATCAACCGGAGGCCGACCCGCCAGAAGGCCTTCAGCCGGTGGACGCGCAGGCTGGACAAAATCCAGACCGTGGCGATGAACAGAGCCATGTGCAGCGTCGAAACCTCGCCGGAAGTCATCGCCGCCAGCGTCGTCGCCGGCTTGCCGGCTACCGAGCCGGCGCCGCCGAGCACGATCGCCGCGACGCTGATCCTGAGAAACCAGGAGCGGAGTTTCGATTTCCTGCCCATTTTCGTTTGTGGATGTCTGTTCCCGTTGCGTCAAATTTGATGCCGGCCTGTATCCAAATCATGCCGCCGCAGATGCATTTTGTTGCAGATCGGTTTCGAAAGTGGGTCCTAGTCTTTCATATACATATAAAATGAACTTTCGTTTCTGGCCGAAGCCGATTGTGCGACGCCTGACCGCCACCTCTCGCAAAGGTCCGCGGTACTGCTCAACCGGCCTCGCTGTTAATTTGCAGAAACGAATTCGAAACAGAAACGAGTATTAAGCGAAATAGGTCTGAAACGGACGAGCACGATAAGGCCCCATCGAAATTGAAGCCGGACACAACGGCAAAAAACAGAGGGATCGTCATGCGCACCGCCATTTCGGCCAAGCTTATCCATATCACCGCCGCCGCGCTCACCGGCGCGGCGCTTCTGTTCGGCGCCGGCAATGCCGCCCACGCCAACCAGCTCGTCGCCAAGGTTTCGCTGTCGCAGCAGATCATGGAAGTCACGGTCGATGGCCGCCCGACCTACATCTGGAAGGTCTCGACCGGCAGCAGAGGGCACATCACGCCGACTGGCTCGTTCAAGCCGACCCGCTTGCACGAGATGTGGTATTCGAAAAAATACGACAACGCGCCGATGCCGCATTCGGTCTTCTTCAGAGGCGGCTATGCCGTCCACGCCACCTATGCCATCAGCCATCTCGGCCGTCCCGCTTCCCATGGCTGCGTGCGGCTGCATCCCGATGCGGCGGCCGATTTCTATCAATTGGTCGAGGCCTTCGGCCCCGGCAACACCAGCATCGTCATTGTCAAGTAACGCCCTGGCCAAGCAACCGGCTAGGTAAGAGTAGCAGGCAGGTTGCCGCCTTCCACCGATCGAGAAGCCGTGAGGCAGCCGCCAAAAAAAGAGGCCGGAATTTTCCGGCCTCTTTGTTTTTCGCTTCGGTTGCCGTCTCAGCTCGGCAGCGCCGGCATCAGCTTCGGATCGGGCTTCTCGGCGAGATGCGGCAGGTCCTTGCTGGCGATGAAAGTGTAGAACATCGGCACGACGAAGAGCGTGAACATCGTGCCGACCAGGATGCCGGTGAAGATGACCAGGCCCATCGAATAGCGCGCGGCAGCACCGGCGCCGCTGGAGACGATCAGCGGCACGACGCCGAGCGCCATGGCCGCCGTGGTCATCAGGATCGGCCGCAGGCGCACCTTGGCCGAAGCGATGATGGCGTCGCGGCGCCGCATGCCATGGATTTCACGCTGCTGATTGGCAAATTCCACCAGCAGAATGCCGTGCTTGGTGATCAGGCCGATGAGCGTGATCAGGCCGACCTGGGTGTAGATGTTGAGCGTCCCCAGGCCGATGTTGAGCGGCACGATCGCGCCGAAGATCGACAGCGGCACCGCCATCATGATGATCAGCGGATCGCGGAAGCTCTCGAACTGGGCCGCCAGTACCAGGTAGATGACGATCACCGCCGCCGCGAAGGCGATCAGGATGGTGTTGCCCTGCTCCTTCTCCTGCCGCGACTGGCCGGAATAGTCGACGAAGAAGGTGTCGGGCAGGGTCTCCTTAGCGAGATCCTCCAGCACCTTCAGTCCGTCGCCGGTGGTCACGCCAGGCAGAGGCAAGGCCGAGATCGTCGAGGAGTTCAGCTGGTTGAACTGCTCGATGGCCGCCGGCGAGGCATTGGTCGAGATCTTCACGACCGCCGACAGCGGCACCATCTTGCCGTCGACACTGCGCACGAAATACTCGCCGAGCTTGTCGGGATTGTCGCGGAATTCCTGCGGCACCTGCGGGATGATGTCGTAGCTGTTGGAGTCGCGGTCGAACTGCGCCACTTCGGAGCCGCCCACAAGCAGCGTCAGCGTATTGCCGATATCGGCGATCGGCAGGTTCAATGCTGCTGCGCGCTCGCGATCGATGGTCACGGTCACCTGCGGCGCATCGTAAGACATCGAGTTCTGCACGACGATGAAGCGGCCGGAAGCCTGTGCCTTGCTCTTGATCTTCTCCGCCTGCTCGAAGACCTCCGAGGGAGCTCCGGTGGAGCGCACCACCATGGAAATCGGCAGGCCGCCGCCGGAGCCGGGCAGCGTCGGCGGCGCGAAGACGAAGGCTTCGACGCCGGCGACCTTGGCGAGGCGGCCCTGAATGTCGGCCTGGAGCTCCTTCGAACTGCGCTTGCGCTCTGCCCAATCCTTGAAGGCGAAGCCGACGAAGGCACCGTTGGTCGCGCCGCCGAAGGCGACGGCAGA
This sequence comes from Mesorhizobium sp. CA12, assembly GCF_020165255.1. Lineage (NCBI taxonomy): Bacteria > Pseudomonadati > Pseudomonadota > Alphaproteobacteria > Hyphomicrobiales > Phyllobacteriaceae > Mesorhizobium > Mesorhizobium sp. CA12. The sequence goes on along the minus strand of NZ_JAIUHT010000003.1, from coordinate 129,150 downwards.
GAATTGCGCCCTGGTCTCCGGAATGTCCTTCACAAGGCCAAGCATCTGATTGACGTAGGCCTCGGTGTAATCCGATGTCGCATAGCGCGGCGCGGTGACGATCGAGAGCAGGAAGCCCTGATCTTCTTCCGGCGCCAGCTCCGTCGAGGTCTTGGTGAACATGAAGCCGGTCAGCGCCACGAGAGCGACGACGATGATCAGCGTCACTGGGCGGTTCCTGAGCGAAGCGGTGACCGCCCGTTCGTAGACGCGCTCGACGCGGCTGAAGGTTCCGTCGACGATCCGCTGGAAGCGGCCGTGCTGGCCCGGCTTCAGCAGGCGAGCGGACATCATCGGCGTGATGGTCATGGCGATCACGCCCGACAACACCACGGAGCCGGCCAGTGTCACCGCGAATTCGCGGAACAGCGCGCCGGTCAGGCCGCCGGTGAAGGCAAGCGGGGCGAACACGGCGGCCAGCGTGATGGTCATCGCCACGATGGCCGTCGCGATCTCGCGCATGCCGTTGAAGGCCGCCTGCATCGGCGACATGCCGTCTTCCTCCATGTGGCGGTGGATGTTCTCCACCACCACGATGGCGTCGTCGACGACAAGGCCGATCGCCAACACCATGGCCAGCAGCGACAGAAGGTTGATCGAATAACCGACCGCAAACAGGATGAAGCAGACGCCGATCAGCGATAGCGGGATCGTCACGATCGGCATCATCACCGAGCGGAACGAGCCCAGGAACAGGAGGATGACCACGATGACGATGGCGACGGCTTCGCCGATGGTCTTGAACACTTCCTCGATCGAGGCGCTGATCTGGCCAGTGGCGTCGTAGACGACCTCGATCGTCATGCCTTTCGGCAGCGTCTCCTGGATCTGCGGCACGAGCCGGGTGACCGCGGCGGCGGTCGTCAGCGGGTTGGCCGCAGGCGTCGGGAAGATGGCCAGGAAGGTTCCCGGCTTGCCGTTGAAGCTCACCCTGGTGTCGGTGTTTTTCGCGCCGAGCTCGACATGCGCGACGTCGCGCAGGCGCACCACCTGGCCATCCGTCGAGCGTATCGGGAGCTGGGCGAAGGCCTCAGGCGTCTGCAGGGTCGAATGCACGGTGATCGAGGAGACCACATATTCGTTCTCGGTGTTGCCGGGCGCCGACAGGAAGTTCGAGTTGTTGATCGCGGTCAGCACGTCCACGGCGGTGGCGCCGCGGGCGGCAAGCCTGATCGGGTCGATCCAGACGCGCATGGAATATTCCTGGGCGCCGAAGATCTGGACGTCGGCGACACCTTCCACGGTCGAGATGCGAGGCCGGATGACGCGCTCGATATATTCGGTGAGCTGCTCCTTCGTCATGTTCGGGTTCTGCATCGAGATGTACATCATCGCGAACTGCTGGCCGGTGCCCTTGACGATGACCGGATCCTTGGAGGCGTCCGGCAAGGTGCCGCGCACGCCCTGGACCTTGGACAGCACCTCTGCCAGCGCGACGTCCGGATTGGAGCCGAGCTTCATCTGTACCGTGACCGTGCTCGAGGACGGACGGCTGGACGAGGTGACGTAATCGATGTTTTCGGTCGAGGCGACGGCGCGCGCGATCGGGGCCGATATGAAGCCCTGGATCAGGTCGGCACTGGCGCCGGGATAGGCCGTGGTGATGGTGATCGCCGTCTCGTCAACCTTAGGATATTGGCGGATCGACAGGCCGAAGATGCCCTGGAAACCGAGCAGCAGGATCAGGCAGGCCAGCACCGTCGACAGCACGGGCCGGCGGATGAAAAGGTCGGAAAAGCTCATTGCTGAACCTGTTTGTTCGCCGATTTGCTGGGATCGATGGTGTTGTCGACGGCAACCGACATGCCGTTGAAGAGCCGGTTCTGGCCGGCCGTGACGACCTGGTCGCCGTCCTTGAGGCCCTCGACGATCTCAACCATGCCGTTGTTGCGGCGGCCGAGCTTGACGAAGACCTGCGAGATGGTGAGCGCAGGCTGCTGCGCGGCCTCGGCCGGCTTGGCGGCGTCGCCGGCCGCTTTGTCGGCCGGCTTCGCGTCCGCCGGCTTTGCGGCGTTGTCGGCTGGCTTGGTGGCGTCCGCCTGCGGCTTGGCGGCATCGCCGGCCGCCTTATCGGCGCTGGCCTTCTGCTCATCCGGCTTCGCCGGCGCGGCAGCGGCTGCGGGCTTCGCCGGCTCGACCACGAAGACATAATCGCCATAGAGGCTGGTCGTCACCGCCGTCTGCGGCACGGAAATGACATTGTTTTCCTGCGGCAGCTCGACACGGATCTGGACGAACTGGCCAGGCGTCAGCTTGCCTTCCGGATTGGCGACCTCACCGCGAATCGAGACCAGCCGGCTGGCGGGATCGATCTTGGGGTCGATGCCGCGAATGGAGCCGGCAAAGGACATATCGGCGAGATTGGTGCCGAGCTTGATGGTCTGGCCGATCTTGAGCAGCGGCAGCTGCTGTTCGGGTACCGTGAAGTCGACCCGCATCGTGTCCAGGTCCTGGATCGTCACCACCGCATTGCCTGGCGCCAGATACTGGCCGATGTCGATCTTCGGGATACCGACCGTGCCGCCGAAGGGTGCGGATAATTGCTTCTGGTCGAGCACCGCCTGCAACTTGTTGACCTGTGCGGCCGAGGCGTCCGCCGCGGCACGCGCAGCGTCAAGCGTCGCGTCGGTGCCAACGCCGCGCCGCTGCAATTCGATCGCGCGGGTCAGCGCCGCCTGGTCCGAGGCGGCCTGCGCCTTCTGCGCCACCAGATCGGCTTTCTCGACGGCATCGTCGAGCTGCACCAACACTGCGTCGGCGGCAACCTTCTGGTTGGCGTGGAAAAGGATGTCCCTAACGATGCCGCTCGTCTCGAGGGTGAGATCGACGCCGCGCACGGCGTTGACGGTGCCGATAGCCTCGATGCCGGGGGTCCATACCGAAGGCTTGACCATCACTGTCGAGACCGTCGCGGCCGGCGGCTTCATGGTGGCGAAATACTGCTTGATGCCGGCATCGCGCATGAAGTTGAAGCCAACAATGCCGACGCATACCAGCGCAAGCAGCAGCAAGAATCCGGCGATGATGAAAAAGCGCTTCACGGACAGTCCCCTCGAGCCGGCAACCGGCAAACAATCGATGCCGGGACACATATCGACGATAAGTCCCGATTTCAAATCGGCGCGCTTTACTGTACCGGCTGGACGGTCTTGTCAATTCCGCCTAAGCTAATGTACGGGGAGCGGGATGAGAGTACCTAGGGCGAACTCACGCGAAAAGATACTTGCCGCCGCCGCCGATGTGGCGCGCGAGGCTGGTCCGGGAAGCCTGTCGCTCGAGGCCGTCGCCAGCCGCGCCGGAGTGTCGAAAGGCGGCCTGCTCTACAATTTCCCAACCAAGGCCAAGCTGATGCAGGGCCTGGTCGAAAGCTATCTCAGCGACTTCCAGAAGGCGCTGGAAACACGCGCCACCGAGGCCGGCCACGAGAGCGTCCTCTCAGCCTATATCAAGCTGTCGGCCGACGACTGCGAGCGGCCGAAACCGTCGGCGTCCTGGATGTTCTCCGCGATTGCGGAGGATCCCGATTTTCTGACACCGATCAAGGCCTTCAAGCGCCAGCTGTTCGAAAGGCTGAAGGGGGAGACGGACGACCTCGGCTCGCTGCTGGTCTGCTTTCTCGCCATCGAAGGGATGCGCAGCATGAATCTGTTTGATTCAGACGTGCTCTCAGAAGACGAGCGCAAGCTTCTGGTGTCCTCGCTCCTGAAGATAGCCGGATAGGTCACCAACGGTTTGGTGGTGACCAAACGGCTTGGTAGTGGTGGTGACCAAACGGTTAAGAGCGTCACACCAGCTTCATTCTAGGGACATAGCGTCCTTCCCGGTTCTTTGCTGCAATGCAAAAGGAGTGGGACAATGGTGGACGTAGTTTCGAGTGAGTCGGGGATCCCGAGACCGGATCATCCCCTGGAACAATCGGGCGGTGCCAAATGGTTCCTGCCGACTTTCGGCATGCTGGTGCTCGTCGGCATCGTCTATGTCGGCTATGCGCTCAGCCAGGATCTGGCCATCGCCAAGACGGTGCCCTGGATCCTGCTTGGCATCGCGCTTCTGATCGCGCTGGGCTTCGAATTCGTCAACGGCTTCCACGATACCGCCAACGCGGTCGCCACCGTCATCTACACGCGCTCGCTGCCGGCCGAATTCGCCGTCATGTGGTCGGGCGTCTTCAATTTCCTCGGGGTGCTGACCTCGAGCGGCGCGGTGGCCTTCGGCATCCTGTCGCTGCTGCCGGTCGAGCTCATCCTGCAGGTCGGCTCGTCATCCGGCTTCGCCATGGTGTTCGCCCTTCTGGTCGCCGCCATCCTGTGGAACCTCGGCACCTGGTTTCTCGGCCTGCCGGCTTCGAGCTCGCACACGATGGTCGGCTCGATCATCGGCGTCGGCCTCGCCAACCAGTTCATGGCCCCGGCCGGAAGCGCCACCAGCGGCGTCGACTGGGGGCAGGCGACCAATGTCGGCATCACCTTGCTGGTCTCGCCGATCGTCGGCTTCTTCGCCGCCGCCATCCTGCTCTATGCCATGAAGCTCCTGGTGCGCAATCCGGCGCTCTATGAAGCGCCGAAGGGCAATGCGCCGCCGCCATGGTGGATTCGCGCGCTGCTGATCTTCACGTGCACCGGCGTCAGCTTCGCGCACGGCTCCAATGACGGCCAGAAGGGCATGGGACTGATCATGCTGATCCTGATCGGCGTGGTGCCGACGGCTTACGCGCTCAACCGCACGCCCGACATCAACTATCTTGACGCCTACAAGGCGGCCTCGGTGTCTGTCGAGCAGGCTCTGGGCAAGTACGTCAAGCCTGGCGTTGCTGTCGCCGATGCCAATGCTGCAAAGGCTGCCGTGCAGGAGGCCGTGCGCAGCAAGAGCTGGAATGATCAGACCACGATTGCGCTGCAGACCTATATCCACAACACCACCGCCGGGCTGCAGCCTTACGCCTCGGTCGATAACGTGCCGACCGACCTTGTCAGCAACGCGCGCAACGACATCTACCTGATCGGCGAAGCGCTGAAGCTGATCGACAAGAAGAAGCTGCTGCCGATGCAGGAAGCCGATCTCAAGGCGGTCACCGATTATCACAAGGCGGTCGACAACGCGACGAAGTTCATCCCACTGTGGGTGAAGATCGCCGTGGCGCTGGCGCTCGGCCTCGGCACCATGGTCGGCTGGAAGCGCATCGTCGTCACCGTCGGCGAGAAGATCGGCAAGAGCCACCTGACTTATGGTCAGGGCGCCGCCGCCGAGCTGGTCGCGATGATCACCATCGGCATGGCCGACCGTTTCGGCCTGCCGGTGTCGACGACGCATGTGCTGTCGTCCGGCGTCGCCGGCACCATGGCAGCCAACGGCTCCGGCCTGCAGTGGTCGACCGTGCGCAACCTGCTGCTGGCCTGGGTGCTCACGCTGCCCTGCTCGATCGCGCTGGCCTTCGTGCTGTTCGTGATCCTCCGCCACGTTTTCTGAGCGGGAAGGCCTTCAAGGAAACGGCGCGGCTGGCGGCGCCGTTTCTTTCTATCGCCGCGCAATTTCCGCCCTGCTAGAGCGGTTCACCGTTTCACGGAAACGGCGAACCGCTCTATCTCTTTGTTTTACGCAAAGCCGGACGGAAAACCGCTCACACTTTTCCTGGAATTGCTCTAAGGCGGCGCAGCTGGCGTAGCGACAGAAGATGCAGCAAGATTGAGCTTGGCACCACGAAAGCAGGGGTCAGCACACCCGGATAATCGCCAGCGCCGATGCTCAGCACATCCGGACCGATCAACTGCCACGGGCCGGGCGAGGTGACTATGCCCATGGTGATCGCGACAGCGAAATCGGCAAGGCCGAGGATATTCCAGAGAGCCCTCCGGCCCCCGGCTGTGCCGGTCGCCACCGCGATCGTTGCCGGCAACGCGAACAGCCCTGTCAGCACGTCGCCGATGCCTGCCGGCACCGCGAATACGCCGGGCAGCGCACCATGCAGCCACGCCGCGAGCGCCCAACTGCCGAATACGCGGTAGAGCTGAACCGCGACGAGCCAGCTCGCCGGCATTGCATCGAGCACCTGCCCGACCCGCCTGGAGAACAGCAACAGCGGCGCACCGATGATCACCGGCAGGAAGATGGCCGATGGCAACGCCGGTAAAGCCGTGGCGTCCGGATGGAAGATGCCATTGATCGCGGCGCTCCAAGCGACGGCGAACCACAGCGTATCCGGGATCATGATTGCCAGCCAAGTCGCGCGACGTTGACCCGGTGTCAGGCTCGTATGTTCGAGGCCGAGCCACAATCCCAGGGCGATGAGCCCGTGGGCCGCGAGCTGGTGGAACGTGGTCGGAACGCCGCTCTCCGGGATCGCCGGCCAACGATAGATCAAGAGTAGCCACAGCGTTGTGAGCGGCACAAACCACAGCAGGCCTCGCCAGGCATCCCGCAATGGAACGACGGCAGGGGAAACAGCTTCGGCGGTCATCGGCGGTACTCCATTGAGCCCAGCGCATTTTGCTGACGCCCAGATGTAAGCCCGCTCTCCGCGAGGCGGCTATCCGCGACAATGTTGATGGCCTGTGAAGCAGAGCTTCACAGTTTGCGGGCTCCCAGGCGAGCGGCCGCTGGGACTTTTTCCCGAGATTGCTCCGCTTGTGGCGGATGCAAATATCAGGTCGGATCTTCGCGATGCAGGTCGTGGATGGTCACGCCGTCAGCATTGTCGGGCAGCATCAGCCACTTCTTGTGACGCAGCGTGCGCTCGGTGTCTTCCAGGCCCATTTCCCAGTGCTCGCGCATCGAGGTGCCGGAGAACTCGTAGTCCTTCGCGTGGCCTTCATAGCCTTTGTGCTGATAGATCAGGTGGACGATGTTGACCACGCCTGCGTCGGAATAGTCGGCTATCAATTCCTTCTCGCCATCGTTGAGCTGGTCCGGCGGCACGCGCTTCAGCGCGTCGAGCAGCTTCATCTTGAGCGCATGGATGCGCTGGAAGTTGTCGGTGTTCTGGCGCGTGCGGCTGGAATACATGATGTCCTTGTGGCGCGACAGGACGTCGGCCAAGCCGCGCGGCAGCACGCCGCGGGCGCTGAACAGATCGACCTGGAACACCAGCGAGGAGCGGTCCTCCTCCTGGTCGAGCAGATATTGCAGCGGCGTGTTGGAGACGATGCCGCCGTCCCAGTAATACTCGCCTTCGATGCGGATCGAGGGGAAGGCCGGCGGCAGCGCGCCGCTCGCCATGATGTGCTCCGGCCCGATGCGCACCTTGTCGGTGTCGAAATAGACAAAATTGCCGGTCCTGACATTGACCGCGCCGACGCTCAGCCGCTTCTTGCCGTCGTTCAGCACGTCGAAGTCGATCAGGCTTTCCAGCGTGTCCTTGAGCTCGGCGGTGTCGTAGAAGCTGGTGGCGCCTTCCGCTCCCGCCAGCTGGAACCAGGGGTTGGGATTGCGCGGCTTGAAGAAGCCGGGCTGGCCCATGGTCATCGTCATCAACGACGAGGTCTGGTTGCGGATGTCGCGATAGATGTCGCCTTCGGGCGTATAGGCCCAAATCTTGCGGCCCGAGATCGTCTGCCAGAACTGCTCCAGCCGCTGCAGGCGGCGGCTCGGCTCATTGCCGGCGATGATCGAGGCGTTGATGGCGCCGATCGAGACGCCGGAGAGCCAGGTCGGCTCGCAGCCGGCGTCGGCAAGCGCCTGATAGACCCCTGCCTGATAGGCGCCGAGCGCGCCGCCGCCCTGGAAGACCAGGGCGATGCGGTCATATTGCGCCGTGATTTCCTGGATGGTGGCGGCGGCCGCCTTGTTGCGGGTACGCTCAAGCACCGGCTTTCTCCAGTTCCTTCGCGCCGGCAGCCGATCGGACGCGGTCCGCGAGATAATCATGCACGACTTCGCCGAGACCCAGCGTCAGGTCGGCGGTGAAGTGAACGGCCGAGACGATGTCGAGCACCGGCAGCTTGGCGACATCGGCCATGACATGCGGGCGAAGGTCGAGCGCGGCGGGCGCCGTCCAGGCTTCCTTCAGCGTGATATCGGTGAGGTAGTAGCGGACCAGCTCGCAGATGCGTGGGCTGCCGTCGACATGCGGGATGATCTTGATGAGGAAATTGGGCGCGGCGAGCGAGGCGAGCACCTGGTCGTGGTCGGCTTCGCTGTGCTTGTAGCCCATGGTGCCGGTGGCGCAGAGCACGCTGCCATAATGCAGCGTGCCGACCACCACCTCGCCCTCATGCACGATCTTGGGGTTGGCGAGCTTTTTTGGAAAACCCCAGAGCTCGCGGCCGCCGGCGATCGGCGCGTCGTCGTCGAGATACATGGAATGCACGTAGCCGCCGTGCTGGCCCTTGTAGCGCACCGGAATGACCTGGCCGGTCTCGGTGTAGTCGCCGAAACCGGTCGAGTCCGGCATGCGGATGAATTCGTATTTGACCAGCGGCTCGTCGATCTCGAGCGGCGCCGGCACGACGGCTTCCAGCGCCTCGCGCGTCGTGCGGTAGGTGATGATGATGTATTCGCGGTCGAAGAAACGATAAGGGCCGGGCGGGAAGGAGGGGTTGGTGAGCGGCATGGCATAGGCGCGCTTCACGACATCGGCGATTTCCATGGCTGGCGCCTCAGTAAGTTTGAAATGACCCCGCGCGAATGCGCTGGCAAATATGTTGCATGGCAGCATGACAGTGCCGTGTCAGCGGCAAGACGGCGCTTCCCGGAGCCGGCAAATGCCGTCGTGGAGCTGTAATGGCGCGGACATATGGGTGTGGCATTGTGATGCTGCGGCGCACAAATCATGTGCCTTCCCGGTTGTCTGCCTTCATACTCTTCCCTCCTGTCCTCCTGTTGCGAGATCTCCCATGGGTTCCCTGTCTTCGAAGAATGCGCTCGTCACCGGCTCGACCAGCGGCATCGGCCTTGCAATCGCCCGTGCCTTCGCCGCAGAGGGCGCCAACATCACCATCAACGGCCTGGGCGATGCGGCGGCGATCGAGCAGGAGCGGGCCGGCAACGAAAAGGATTTCGGCGTCAAGTGCCGTTACTCGGGCGCCAACATGATGGATGGCGCCGCCGTCACCGCCATGATCCACGAGGCCGAGGCGGCATTCGGCAGCCTCGACATCCTGGTCAACAATGCCGGCATCCAGCATGTCGCGCCGATCGAGGAATTTCCCGACGACAAATGGGAAGCCATCATCCGCATCAATCTTCTCGCCGCCTTCTACGCCATCAAGGCGGCGGTGCCCGGCATGAAGAGCCGCAAATGGGGCCGCATCATCAACACGGCTTCGGCGCATGCGCTGGTCGCCTCGCCGTTCAAGTCGGCCTATGTCTCGGCCAAGCACGGCATCGCCGGCCTGACCAAGACGGTGGCGCTGGAAGTGGCGCAGGACGGCATCACCGTAAATGCGATCGCGCCCGGCTATGTCTGGACGCCGCTGGTCGAGAAGCAGATTCCCGACACGATGAAGGCGCGCGGCATGACCGAGGAACAGGTCAAGCACGACGTGCTGCTTGCGGCGCAGCCGACCAAGGAATTCGTCACCGTCGAGGAACTGGCGGCGCTGACTTTGTTCCTGTGCTCGGACGCCGCCAGGCAGATCACCGGCACGACCCTGCCGATGGATGGCGGCTGGACGGCGCAGTAAGCGCAACGGCGATCGCAAAACGAAGGCGGTCGGAGGCAACGCCTTCCTTGACAATCGGCGGTGATCGTTCCAGCATTCCGGCAAGGGGTTCCCCGCGACGACCCCGTGAGGCGTCAGCCCAACGATCGCGTCCAAACTCTCTTTGCTCAGGAGGTGGACGCTATGCCGTCAACAACCGCAATCACCGTTCCGCAGCTTTCCCGTCTCGTCGGCTTGCCCGATGCGCCTTGCCTGGTCGATGTGCGCATCGACGAGGACTATGAAGCCGATCCGCGCCTGTTGCCGGCGTCATGCCGGCGCGATTTCAGGACTGTCTCAACCTGGGCGTCGGAATTTTCGGGACGCAAAGTCGTCGTGATCTGCCAGAGGGGGCAGAAACTCTCGCAAGGCGTTGCCGCGTGGCTGCGCCACGAAGGCATTCCGGCGGAATCGCTTGAAGGCGGCTTCGAGGCCTGGGTCGCCGCCAGGGCGCCGTTGGTCAGCGCCGGCGCGATCCCGCTCCGTGACGAGAAGGGCCGCACCGTATGGGTCACGCGTTCGCGGCCGAAGGTCGACCGCATCGCCTGCCCCTGGCTGATCCGCCGCTTCATCGATCCCGAGGCGGTTTTCCTGTTCGTCGATCCAGCCGAGGTGCCTCTTGTGGCGGACCGCTTCGCAGCGGTTCCCTTCGACATAGAAGGCGTGTTCTGGAGCCATCGTGGCGATCGCTGCACTTTCGACACGATGATCGAGGAATTCGGCCTGCGCGTCGAAGCGCTCGATCGCCTGGCGCTGATCGTGCGCGGCGCCGATACGGCGCGCCTCGACCTCGTGCCGCAGGCGGCCGGGTTCCTCGCCGCCTCGCTCGGCCTATCGCGCATGTTCCGCGACGACCTCGAGCAGCTCGAAGCCGGCATGCTCCTCTATGACGCCTTCTTCCGCTGGTGCCGCGATGCCGCAGACGAGACGCACAACTGGCCGGCAGGAGGCAAGGCGTAATGACAGCACTCGCCAAGAACGACGCCGCGCCGCTGGTCGATGTCCCGACCGTGCCGAGCTTTCGCGAGGCGACGCGGCTGTGGGCAAAGATCGGCCTGCTGTCCTTCGGCGGGCCGGCCGGGCAGATCGCGCTGATGCACAAGGAACTGGTCGAGGAGCGCCGCTGGATCGGCGAGGAGCGGTTCCTGCACGCGCTCAACTACTGCATGCTCCTGCCCGGGCCCGAGGCGCAGCAGCTTGCCGTCTATATCGGCTGGCTGCTGCATCGGACGGCAGGCGGTCTCATCGCCGGCAGCCTGTTCGTGCTGCCGGGCGCGCTGGTCATGCTGGGCTTGAGCAGCTTCTACATGCTCTACAACGATGCACCGGTCGTCGAGGCGCTGTTCTTCGGCGTCAAGGCGGCGGTGCTTGCCGTCGTCGTCGAAGCCGTGATCCGCATCGGCAAGCGGGCGCTGAAGAACCGGGCCATGATCGTGATCGCGGTGGCGGCCTTCCTCGCCATCTACGTCGCCAGAATGCCGTTCCCGCTGATCGTGCTTGCGGCAGGCCTCATCGGCTGGATCGGCAATCGATTTGCGCCACGGCTGTTTTCTGGCTCGGCGCACGGCAAGGGCAGCGCCGCTGCCGACAGAAGCGGCGTGGTCGACCTGATGTTCGAGCGCGGCGAGCTCGGCCACACCATGCCGACGAGATGGCATGCGGTCCGCACCACCGCCATCTGGCTCCCGGTCTGGCTCGGGCCTGTAGCACTGGTCGCCTTGCTGGCGGGGCCGGGCAGCGTGTGGGCGCAGGTCGGCGGTTTCTTCAGCCTGATGGCCGTGGTCACCTTCGGCGGCGCCTATGCTGTGCTCGCCTATGTCGCGCAGGCGGCGGTGACCTCTTTCGGCTGGCTATCGGCGGGCCAAATGGTCGACGGGCTGGGGCTTGCCGAAACGACGCCCGGGCCGCTGATCCTGGTGCTGCAATTCGTCGGCTTCGCCGCCGCCTATCGCCATGCCGGTGCAATCAATCCTTTGCTTGCCGGATCGCTCGGGTCGGCGCTGACGCTCTGGGCCACTTTCGTCCCGTGCTTCTTCTGGATATTTTTGGGCGCGCCCTACATCGAGCAGCTCAGGCAGAACAAGGCGCTGGCAGCGGCGCTCGGCGCGATCACCGCGGCGGTGGTGGGCGTCATCATGAACCTTGCGCTGTGGTTCGCGCTGCATGTCGTCTTCGGCAAGGTCGCAAGCGTCGGCTGGGGCGTGGAGGTGCCGGTTCTGTCCTCGCTCGACTGGCGCGCCGCGCTTCTGTCGGCGGCGGCGATGGTCGCCATGTTCAGGCTGAAACTCGGCATGCTGCCGACGCTGGCGGGATCGGCTCTGGCGGGGCTTGCGCTGCAGGCGCTGTAGGCCCGCACGCCGTTCGATCAAGCTGGCGTTAACGAAAAAGCCGACCGGCCGGGAATAAACCGCCCGGTCTGCGGGTCTCCAGAGCATGCGCCATTTGTGCGCAACAGCAGGAGAGCGACCATGAAGCGGCGCGAAGACGAATACGCATGTGAACAAGGCGAAGGCGTCAGCCGCCGGCGTCCTATGGAGCGGATGAGCCGGGCGCATCCGGTCCGGGCGATACCGCCTCGCCGCCGGCCCTGATCCGTGCCGATCGCAACCATCGAGATCCACGACCATGACGGCGACCGCCCCTTTGCAGCCAGCGATGCGCCATCCTCTTCCGAGGCACGCCTTGCTTCCGAGACACTTGACTCCGGTGACACCAATGCCTTCTCCTCCCTCGAAGCAGGCGCCATCGCCTGCGGTCGCGATCTTCACCCACACGAGCAGGGACAGATCGTCGCCTCCCGCTGAGGGCGGCAAACCCATTGCGGGAGCGCCCGACGGCGGAACGGTGTTGAGCGAAAAGATGCTGGCAGCGCGTTTTGCCGAAGTGGTGCTGCCGCATCTTGGCGACGCGCTGTCGCTTGCCCGCTGGCTCACGGGCAATCAAGCCGACGCCGAGGATGTGGTGCAGGAGGCCTGCCTCAAGGCGCATGCGGGCATTGCAGGGTTCGCTGGGGGAAATCCCCGCGCATGGCTGCTCACCATCGTGCGCAACGCTTCCTACACATGGATGGCGCGCAACCGCCCGCGCAGCGTGGTCGCCGTCGGCGACCTCGGCGATCTCGACGACGTGTCGCCGCCGCCCGACACTGACACCGACAGCCCGGAGGCGGCGCTGATCGCCAAGGCCAATTCGGCGGCGGTGGAAGCGGCGATCGCCAGGCTGCCGCAAGCCTTCCGCGAAACACTTGTGCTGCGCGACATCAACGGTCTCAGCTACCGCGAGATCGCCGCCATGCTCGGAGTGCCGCAAGGCACGGTGATGTCGCGGCTGGCACGAGCCCGCGGCCTCTTGATGACGGAACTCGGAGGGCGCCACCATGAGCCCGCATGAAAATCGCCCGCGTGAGGATGGATTGCCGCAAGACCCGCAGGATATGAAGCTGATGATCCACGCCCTTGTCGATGGCGAGCTCGATGCCGCGGCCGCTTTGGCGGTCGAGCGGCGCATGGCCGCCGATCCGGAGCTGGCCGCCGAACACGCGCGCCTGGTGGCGCTGCGCGGCGCTGTCGCGAATGTGCCGCGCCAGGCGGTCCGCGACGATTTTCTGGCCCGCATTGCGGCCATCGCCGAGGTGAGTGGGGCCGACGAAGCCGTCCAATCCACAGCCGTGAAGGCGCAGTCACAGCCGCAACAGCAGCAAGGCAATGTCGTCGAGATGCGGCCGCGCGCGGCACGCTGGTTCAACTCCTTCGACTGGCGCCAGATGGCGGCCTCGATCGTGCTGACGGCGTTTCTGGCCAGCGGCGCGACGCAGTGGCTGGCGACGGCGGACAATGGGGCCGACAGCTTCGCCGTGGCCGTCGCCAACGGCCATCGCCGCAGCCTGCTTGCGGCGACTCCGGTCGACATCGTCTCGTCCGACCGCCATACGGTGAAGCCGTGGCTCGACGGCCGCATCGGCGTGTCGCCGCCGGCGCCCGATATGGCCAAGGACGGCTACGCCCTGCTCGGCGGACGCGTCGAGGTGATCGGCGACAGGCCGATGCCGGCGCTGGTCTACCGCCATCATGAGCATCTGATCACGCTGGTGGCGGCGCCACGGCAGAACGAGGCCAAATCGGTGCCGGTGGCGGACGATCTGTCGGCAGGTGGCTTCCTTCTGGTCCACTGGACCGACGACGCCTTCTCCTACTGGGCGATCTCGGATGCCGAACGCCCGGCGCTGGACGATTTCGTCGCCCGCTTCCGGGCGGCGATCATCGCCAATCCGGCGGCCGGTAGCCCGGGTTAGTGAACAAAACTTCTTTCGCCGCTATTTTTTTGAGGCGATAACCCGTTTGGCGGGATGAGCGAAGGCAGATGCCTGTCCGTGCGAGATAATCGCGCCAAAGCACTTGCCCAGTTGCGCCGGCCCTTTGGCGCGCACGTAGATAAATCAAAGTCGACTTTGGTATGTTATACACGCTGCATTCTCGGGCGGATACGAGTCGATGGATCAGGAAAGACTTTTAGCCGCGGTCCTCTTGGCTGATGTCGTGGGCAGCACGCCGCTCTATGAGCGCATCGGCGACGATGCCGCTTTGCGGCAGGTCTCGGATTGCCTCGACGCGATACGCGAGATCGTCGCCCAACACGGCGGCGACTTCATTTACTCGAAGGGTGATGATGTGCTCAGCCTGTTCGAGAGCTCGGAGGCGGCGCTGATGGCGGTCTGCCAAATCAGCCATCAACTGTCGAAAAAGCCCTTGATCGCCCGGATCGGATTGCATTTCGGGGCGGTCATTCGCGCGCGGGACGCGGTATTCGGCGACGTTGTCAATGTCACCGCAAGGTTGTCCGCCACGGCCAACCCCGGGGAGGTCCTGATCAGCCAGAGCTTCTTCGAAGCCCTTTCCGCGGGCAGCCGCAGTACCTTGCGGCTCCTCGACAAGATGGCCTTCAAGGGCAAGCAAGAACTCTTCGATGTCTATACGCTGCGAAGCGACAATGAGGCCCTCAGCACGCACATCGCCAACCGAGGTACCTTTGTCGATAGGCGCTCTGCCCCGCCGCCGCAGGTCAATCTGATCATCCATTATGGAGATCAGTCGCGATCCTGCCGAAACAACGAACTGGTGACGATCGGCCGATCTCCGGAATGCAATATCGTCGTCCAGCGGCCCTGGGTTTCAAGGCACCACGCGACCTTCACCATTTCGAATGGTAAAGCGCGCCTTGTCGAGCGAAGCTCGTCGGGCACATTTGTGTCGATGGGACCCGGCCATGAAGTGTTCATACGCCGCGAAGATATTCTACTCTTCGGCTCCGGCGTCATCTCGCCCGGACGCAGATCGTCCCTCGGCGACGCCCAGATCCTTCACTACGAAATTATCTCAGGCTGACCTCGCTGGCGCCGACAAGTTTTAGCTTCCTTACGGCGATCTCTCGCTTGCGACCCGGATATGCCGTTTCGCGCGATCCATCGGATCACGGATTGGAGTAACTGGAGACAGCTGCAGGGAAACCACGCTCCATGACATCAGCCAATATTCTGATCTGCGATTTTGTCGGGCTGCGCTTTGGCGCGGACGGCAATCCCGACCACAGCGAGGTCAAGGCCTATATCGAAGCCAAGGGTGGCGTGTTCCACCAGACAGGCATCGCCGAGGCCGGCCCACTTGATCCCGACAGGCTGCATTTCTTCTACCTGCCGCAATTGAGCACGCGTGACGAATTGCTGGCAGAGGCCGGTGACGGCCGCTACGACGCCGTCATCGCCGCCGCGACCTTCATTCCGGCGGAGACCAGGTTCCGCCTTGGCGGCGTGCGTATCGGCGCCGGCACCGGCAATATGGGCTCGGCATCGTGGGGCGGAGGCAGCGGGGAAGGCGGCGAAGCGCCGTTGATGAACACGCCGGGCATCAACAGCCGCGCGACCGCGCAAATGGCGATGAAGGCGCTGCTGAAAGTCAGGCCGGATCTTCCCGTGGACAGGCTCAACGCCCTGGTCGCCGGCGGGCAGTTCGATACCGGAAAAGATCTGCGGCATTATCCGACCGAGAAGCTCGAAGGCAAAAGGCTGGCGGTGATCGGCTACGGCAATATCGGCCGGGAATTCGCCAGGCTCGGCCAAGCCTTCGGCATGCGGGTCACCATCCATGCGCGGTCCCGTCACCGCAAATGGATCGAGGCGGAAGGCTTCGACTATGCCCAGACCATGGAAGACGCCGCGCGCGGCGCCGACGCGCTTTCGGTCCACTTAGGCCTCGGTCCCTTCGATGCCGGCCAGCAGCGATACGCCAATGCCGGACTGATCGGAGATGAAGTCCTCTCCCTCCTCAACCACGGCGCGGTGCTCATCAACTACGATCGCGGCGAGCTGGTCGATGTGGCAGCACTGGAGCGAGCGCTGGCGTCGGGGCGCGTTTCCCATGCGGCGATCGATGCGGACCTGTTCAAGGACGGCAGCACGCTTTCGGGACCAATGCTGCCCTATCTCAGACTGGTCGAGGCTTATGGCCAGCGCCTGGAACTCCTCCCTCACGCCGCGGCCGACACCGACCACCCCTCCCGTGTCGCCGGCGCCAAGCAGGCCGTCGACCAGATCTACGCCGCCATCGTCGAGCATCGCGTCCACAATCTGAAAGGATCGCTGCCTCCGGGCTTTCTCGACATGGGAGCGAAAGTGCCGCCCGGCATCGGCGGCATTACATCTCGGCATTTGGCGGCGCTGGCCGCCGATCAGGCCGTGGCCGCCGACCTCGCGCGGTCGAGCGGACTCATAGCCGCATTCTGGGAACGCATCCTGGCAGCGTCCGAGCAGGAACGACCGGCACTGATCGCTTCCGGAGGCGAAGCGTTCGCCGAGGCCGCGAACCACCTCTCCACACTTATGCGCAGGCACCATCTTTCGGGGCCGTTCACTTCAGGATCGTCCTGACGCCCACGATGTAGCGACCTGCTCGCCAAGCCATTGGAAAACTTGGTGATCCCGACAGGAATCGAACCTGTGACCTACAGATTAGGAATCTGCCG
Source organism: Mesorhizobium sp. CA12 (assembly GCF_020165255.1). NCBI lineage: Bacteria > Pseudomonadati > Pseudomonadota > Alphaproteobacteria > Hyphomicrobiales > Phyllobacteriaceae > Mesorhizobium > Mesorhizobium sp. CA12. The sequence goes on along the minus strand of NZ_JAIUHT010000003.1, from coordinate 112,462 downwards.
CTCTATCCTACTGAGCTACGGGACCACGCGGCCCGACACATAAACGCTTCGGGCCGGTTCGCCAAGAGGCATGCTGTCCTCCCCTTGGGCTGTAACTCATCTCGGCGGGCCGGGCGGGCCAAGCCGTTTTGGCAGGACGCTCGCCGCCTTCGCCTGCGTGCGCTCAGGTGGCGAGCGCGGTCTCGGCCAGCTTCACCCAATAGCTCATGCCGTGCGGGATGACCTCGTCGTTGAAGTCGTAGGCCGGGTGATGCAGGCCGGCGGAGTCGCCGTTGCCGATGAAGATGAAGGCGCCGGGGCGGGCTTCCAGCATATAGGAAAAATCCTCGCCGCCCATCACCGGCTGGATGGCGCGGTGAACGTGGCTGTCGCCGGCGATGTCGGCGGCAATGTCGCCCGCAAACACGGTTTCCTCGGCATGGTTGAAGGTGACAGGGTAATTGGCGTCGTAATCGACCTCGATGGTAGCGCCGAAGGCGGAGGCGAGGCCGGCGCAGAGTGCGCGAATACGCTCCTCCGACTTCTTGGCCACTTCTTTCTTCAGCGTGCGCACGGTGCCGGCGATCTCGGCGCTTTCGGGGATGACATTATAGGCGTCGCCGGCGTGGAACTTCGTCACCGACACCACCACCGACTCGACCGGATCGGTGCTGCGCGAGGCAATGGTTTGCAGCGCGCCGACCAACTGGCTGGCGATGACGATCGGGTCGATCGTGCCGTGCGGCATCGCGGCATGGCCGCCGCGGCCCTTGACGGTGATGGTGAATTCGGCGGTCGCGGCCATGATCGGGCCGGGCTTGATGGCGAACTGGCCGACCGGCAGGCCCGGCATGTTGTGCATGCCGAACACCTTTTCGATGTCGAAGCGCTCCATCATGCCGTCCTTGACCATTTCGTTGCCGCCGCCGCCGCCTTCCTCGGCCGGCTGGAAGATCACCGCCACGGTGCCGGCGAAATTGCGCGTCTCGGCCAGATATTTGGCGGCGCCCAAGAGCATGGCGGTGTGGCCGTCATGGCCGCAGGCATGCATCTTGCCGGGCACGGTCGAGGCCCACGGCTTGCCGGTGATCTCGTCGATCGGCAGCGCGTCCATGTCGGCGCGCAGCCCGATGGTCGGGCCATCGCCCTTGCGGCCGCGGATGATGCCGACGACGCCGGTCTTGCCCAGTCCCGTCACCACCTCGTCGCAGCCGAAGGCCGTCAGCTTCTCGGTGACGAAACCGGCGGTCTGGAAGACGTCGAAATTCAGCTCCGGTGTCTGGTGCAGATGTCGTCGCCAGCCGGCAACTTCTTCCTGCATTTGCGCGGCGCGGTTCAGAATCGGCATGGTCGGTCCATCTCTTGGTTGACTGGCGGCAGTCGGTTCAGGGCCACTGCTCAGCAATTGTGAATATATGGCACTTTGCCATTTTGGCGTCACATAGGGTAAATAGCACCGCAACAATGCGGCCCGGGGTCGAGGGTCGGGCCGCATTATGCTGGCGATGGGTAACGAAATCTTACGGAGCCAGCGGCGATCACGGCAAGAGGCGATTTCGGATTTGATCATGCGGCAAAGGCATTTCCTCAACCTGTTGCTGGCAGGCGCGCTGGCGCTTCCGGTGCTTGCCGGCACGGCGCGCGCCAATCCGGTCGTGCTTTTCGACTTGAAGAGCGGCTCAATTTTGGAGCACCAGGACGCATTCAAGCGCTGGTATCCGGCCTCGCTCAGCAAGCTGATGACGGCCTATGTCGCCTTCCGCGCGATCCAGGCCGGCGAGGTGGCGCTCGATTCGCCGATCAAGGTGACGAAGCATTCGGCCGGCGAGCCGCCGAGCAAGATGGGCTTCAAGCCGGGTTCGGTGATACGGCTCGACAATGCGCTGAAGATGATGCTGGTCAAGTCGGCCAACGACATAGCCATGGCAGTCGGCGAGAATATCGGCGGGTCGCAGGCCGCGTTCGCCGATCGCATGAACGCCGAGGCGGCCCGGCTCGGCATGGTGGGCACGCATTTCGTCAACCCGAACGGGCTCTATTCGCCGGAACAGTATACGACCGCGCGCGACCTTGCCGTGCTGGTGACGGCGTTGCGCAATGATTTTCCGCAATATGCCCCGTGGTTCTCGATCGAAGGCCTTGCGGTCGGCAAGAAGGCGCTCCCCAACTACAATCTCCTGATCGGCCGCTATCCGGGCGCCGACGGCATGAAGACCGGCTTCGTCTGCCCGTCCGGCTTCAACATGATCGGCTCGGCGACGCGCAACGGGCGCACGCTGGTCGCCGTGGTGCTTGGCGAGAAATCGGCGATCAGCCGCGCCGAAGCGGCGGCAAAGCTGCTCGACCACGGTTTTGAGATGCCGGCGGCCGGTTCGACCACGCTGGCCGCTCTCAAGCCCTATGGCGACACGCTGTCACCCAACGACATGCATGACGAGATATGCGCGAAAAAGCCGAAGGCGGAGCAATCGGAGGCGGCGCCCGAGGTTGCCGCCAAGAATAAACCGAAATCGCCCTATCAGGTGAAGCTCGCCCATCCCACGCTCATCGCAGTCGGCCTCGGCGGCGCCACGGGACCCGCGCCGAAGGCCTTCGTCGACCAGACCGACCAGAACTATGCCGACGTGCCGCTGCCGATCTGGCGACCGGACAGGCCGGCGCCGCCCGGCGCCGAGCCGCTGGCGACCGCCGCTGCCGGAGCGCAGGGCGACCAGCCCGTCAAAGCCGCCAACTAGGCAAACCAATGAGCAGCTTTCCCATTCCCGTTTCGGTGCTCACCGGCTTTCTCGGCGCCGGCAAGACGACGCTGCTCAATCGGCTGCTCAAGGATCCGGCGCTTGCCGATACGGCGGTGATCATCAACGAGTTCGGCGAGGTGGCGATCGACCATCTGCTGGTGGAGCAGGCTTCGGACGGCATCATCCAGCTTTCCGACGGCTGCCTCTGCTGCACGGTGCGCGGCGACCTGGTCGATACGCTCGCCGATCTGGTCGACCGGCTGCAGACCGGCCGTATCGCGAAATTGGCCCGTGTCGTCGTCGAGACGACGGGCCTGGCCGATCCGGCACCGGTGCTGCAGTCGATCATGGCGCATCCGGCGCTGGTGCAGGCGTTCCGGCTCGACGGCGTCATCACGCTGGTCGACGCCGTCAACGGCGAGGCGACGCTGGAGGCCCATGTCGAGGCGGTGAAACAGGCCGCGGTGGCCGACCGCGTCGTGCTGACCAAGACCGATCTTGCGGACGCGGCCGCAGTCGAGGCGTTGCGGGCAAGGCTCAAGCAGATCAATCCGGGCGCCGTCGTGCTCGATGTCGAGGAAGCCGGCGCCGCGGCGCTGTTCAATTGCGGGCTCTATGATCCTGAAACCAAGTCCGCCGACGTGCGGCGCTGGCTTGGCGAGGAGGCGGCGCACGACCATGATCACGACCATCACCACCATGACGGCGACCATGATCGCCACCACCATCATGAGCATCGCCACGACACGCGCGTGCGCTCGCACTCGCTTGTCCATGACGGCCCGGTGCCGTTCTCGGCGATCGAGATGTTCCTCGACCTGCTGCGCTCGACGCATGGCGAGAAACTCCTGCGCATGAAGGGTGTCATCGAACTCGCGGAGGATCCCTTGCGGCCGCTGGTCATCCATGGCGTGCAGAAGATCCTGCATCCGCCGGCGAGACTGCCGGCCTGGCCCGACGGCCAGCGCGGCACCAGGCTGGTGCTGATCACGCTCGACATGCCGGATGACTATATCCAGCGGCTGTTCGCCGCCTTCACCAACAAGCCGTCGATCGACACGCCGGACCGCGCGGCGTTGGAAGCCAATCCGTTGGCGATTGCCGGGCTTTAAGCTGAAGCAAGCAGGTCAGCCGCGTTGCCGCGCTCGACCAGGAAGCGGTGGCCGCCAGTGACGGCCGCCGTCTCGAGCAGCTGGTGGCCGGCATCGGCGCAGAAGGCCGGGATGTCGATCACCGCCAGCGGATCGGTGGTTTCGAGCCACAGCCGAGCGCCGGGTCGCATCGCAGCCAGCCGCTTGCGGGCCTTCAGCACCGGCAACGGACAGTTCAGTCCCTTGAGATCGTAGATGGCGGGCGGCTTTGCCAAGCGGAAGTCTCAGCCGCCGAACATGCCGAGAAGTTTCTTCTTCAGCTTCGACACGGTGCCCTGGTCGGCGTCGGCGGCGGCCTGCGTTTCCTGCGCCGGCTGGGCGGGCGCGGCCTCGACGCCAGCGGTGACGACCGGCTGCTGCGCCGCCTGCTTGGCGGCCTCCTTCTCGGCCAGCGCCTGCGCCCTTGCCTCTGCCTTTGCGGCCTTGGCCGCCTCGATCGCGGCCAGGCGCTGCTCTTCGGCCTTGCGCTTGGCTTCCTTTTCCGCGTCGGCTGCCGCCATCTTGCGGCCGAGCGGGGAATCGATGCGGCCCATGCGGGTCGTTTCGGTCACCGAGCCGTCGGAATTCAGCGACGGCGGGTCGATCGGCACGCGCTCGCCGCGGGCGCGGCGCTTCGACCAGTCGGAAACGATGCTCGCTTCCTTGATGCCGGCAATCGTCGGCTTCGGCGGCGGCGTGCTGGAATTGACGGCTGCTTTGAAGGCCGCGTCATAACGCTTCTCGTAGTCGGCGTAGGCCGTTTTCAACGAGTCAGGCTGCATGGTCGCGGGGCAGGGGCCGGTCGGGTCGAAGGTCGTGCCTTCCGGCGCCACCTGGTTGAAGACGTAGCGCTTCTCGCAGACGTCGACCTTCGGCGGCACCTTGGTGATCTCGAAATTGTCGTAGCCGACCTTCAGCATCTTCCAGAACTCGTAGTTCGGGTCGTTGCGGTAGCGCGCCATGTTGGCGGCGGTCATGCGGAACGGAAAGGCCTGGATCTGGAACTCGGTCTGGCCGCCCTGGAAGGCGTCGCGGCCGAAGGCATAGATCTGCTCGATCTGGGCATCGGTCATCGAATAGCAGCCGGACGACGAGCAGGCGCCATGAACCATCAGGTTCTGGCCGGTGCGGCCATTGGCGCGGTCATAGGCGTTGGGGAAGCCGATGTTGAAGGACAGATGGTAGCTCGAGCGCGGATTCATCTGCGAGGGACGCACCGTGTAGAAGCCTTCCGGCGCCTGGCGGTCGCCCTCGGTGTATTTGGGGCCGAGCTTTCCCGACCATTTGCAGATGTCGTAGGTGGCGACAAGATCGTAACGGCCATTGGTCTTGGCCTTCCAGATCTCGAGCTTGCCTTCCTCCTTGAAGATGCGCGCCATCACCGAGGAGGTGCGTACCATGCCCTTGGCCCTCATGTCGGCGAGGATCTTATCGGGCAACGGCTTGTTGGCCTCCGGCGCGAAGTCCTTCATCGACGAATCATTGCAGCCGGCGATGCCGATAGCGGCGATCAGGATTCCGGTGCGGGCAAGCTTGGCAAACATCGATACGGCTACGTCTCTTCTCTCGGGCCAACGGCCGTCGGCATGGCCGGGCCCATAGGCTGAACACCAGTGGACCGTAAGCCCGTTAACCTTGAAAATTCCTTACCGCAAGCCTTGGCAAACCCCTCACGGCGATTTCCATTGAGCCGAATCCGGCGGCATTTTTGTGGCGGAATTGCTTATTCCGGCCACAGTTGAACATCTTGCCGGACTTGAGAGGTCAGAGGCTGCGGCCCATCGCCAGGTATTTCTCGCGGCGCTGCTCGCGGAAATCGGTGTTGGCGCCGGCGAAATCCTTCATCGTCCTGGCGATGAGGTCGCCGGTCGAGGCAATCACCGTTTCCGGCGCGCGCTGGGCGCCGCCCATCGGCTCGGGAATGATGGCGTCGATGATCTTCATCTCGAGAAGATCCTGCGCGGTGATCTTCATGTTGGTCGCCGCGTCCTTCGAGCGCGTGGTGTCGCGCCACAGGATCGAGGCGGCGCCTTCGGGCGAGATCACCGAGTAGATGGCATGCTCCAGCATGTAGACGCGATTGGCGGTGGCGATCGCGATGGCGCCGCCGGAGCCGCCTTCGCCGATGACCACCGAGATCGACGGCACCTTCAGCGAAAGACAGGCCGAGGTCGAACGCGCGATCGCTTCGGCCTGGCCGCGCTCCTCGGCGCCGACGCCGGGATAGGCGCCGGCCGTGTCGACCAGCGTCAAAAGCGGGATCTGGAAGCGGTCGGCCAATTCCATCAGGCGCACCGCCTTGCGATAGCCTTCCGGCCGGACCGAGCCGAAATTGTGCTTGATGCGGCTTGCGGTGTCCGAACCCTTTTCCTGGCCGATGATCGCTACCGGCTCGCCGCGAAAACGCGCGAAGCCGCCGACGATCGCCTGGTCGTCACCGAAATTGCGGTCGCCGGCCAAAGGCGTGAAATCGGTGAACAGCCCTTTGATGTAGTCGACACAATGCGGACGGTCGGGATGGCGCGCTACCTGCACCTTCTGCCAGGGCGTGAGCGCCTTGTAGAGGTCGCGCAACGCGTCGCGCGAGCGCTTTTCCAGCCTGCTGATCTCTTCGCCGACATCGACCGCCTCTCCGTTCTCGGCAAGCTTCTTCAGCTCAAGGATCTTGAGCTCCAGATCCTGCACCGGCTTTTCAAAGTCGAGGTAGTTGTACATGCTTGAGCGGACCGATCCGTCGGAAGGCAAATGGCTGGCGGAACCGCTGAAATGCCGGCTCCGGGCGGTGGAACGTCGCCCTCACATAGCGATATGAGGCCTAGTCGGCAAGCGGGTGATGATCGTTGACCAGCCGCACCAGCCGCTCCTCCAGCACATGGGTGTAGATCTGCGTGGTCGAGATGTCGGCATGGCCAAGAAGTTGCTGAACGGCTCTGAGATCGGCGCCGTTCTGCAGGAGATGGCTGGCAAAAGCATGGCGAAGCACATGCGGCGAGATCTTCGCCGACGCTATGCCGGACCGCGCGGCCAACCCCTTGAGATCGCGGGCGAAAACCTGCCGGGAGAGATGGCCGCTGTCGGAAGACGCCGGAAACAGGAACGGGCTCTCGGCAAAGGCCGGCCGCTCGGCCCTTGCGGCGAGCCAGGCGCGCATGGCGGCGCGCGCCTTGGTCGAGAGCGGCACCATGCGTTCCTTGTCGCCCTTGCCACGCACCATGAAGAAGCGATCGTCGCGCAACGCCACCGTGACCGGCAGGCCGACCAGTTCCGACACGCGCAAGCCCGTTGCGTAGAGCACTTCGACTAGCGCGTGCAGGCGCAACGCGGCCAACCTGTCGCCGTCTGGCCCGGATTCTCCGGCTTCCTGCGCTGCCCGGTCGAGCAGGCGCCCGGTCTCGGCTTCGCTCATCGTCTTCGGCAGCGGCCGGCCCTTGCGCGGGCTGTCCAGCGTGCCGGTCGGGTCGTCGCCGCGCAGCCCTTCGGCGTAGAGGAATTTGAAGAACTGGCGGATCGCCGACAATTTGCGCGCCTGCGAGGTCGGCGCGAAGCCGCGTGCGGCGATGTCGTCGAGATAGGCACGGATGTCGGCCGATCCCGCGCCCGCCAGTCCGCCCTTGATCGCCTCGGAAGCATCCTCCAGGTCGCGGCGATAGGACGAAAGCGTGTTCTCGGCCGCGCCTCGCTCGGCGCTCATCATCTCGAGGAAGGCTTCGATGCGGGCGGCGCTGTTCATCGGGCCGGATCAGTTCCCTGTCAGTTTTCCTGGGTCAGTTTTTCTTCGGGTTGAGCTTTTCAGCCGGAATGCGGATGCTCATTTCTGCTTTTTTCGGCTCCACGAACATCGCCAGGGCGAACATCGCGCCATAGGCAATGCCTGCAAGAACCGCCAGCGTCACGACGAAGCGAAACAAAGTCGGCATTCAATTTTCGCCCGTCTTGTTGTTCTGCTTTTCCAAAGCCCTGTGCCCTTATGGGACGCCGATCCGGTCAATTCAAGCACGAAGCATTCCGGTGAACAGGAGGTTTTGCCGGGGAAGCTTCGCGGCCGTTTGTCCGGCCGTGCTTGACGCAAACAGGCTTTTGATGTCGATACGGCGCAAAGAGGCCCTGATGAACGCTCTGCCACCAAATCCGACGGACGAAGGCCGCGCCGCGCTGATCGAACGGCTCGGAAGCCGGTCGATCGTCTTCGTCGGACTGATGGGCGCCGGCAAGACCGCGATCGGCCGCAAGGTGGCGGCGATGCTGTCGTTGCCCTTCATGGACAGCGACCAGGAGATCGAAAGCGTCTCGCGCATGACGGTGCCGGAGTTGTTCGAGCGCTATGGCGAGCCGGAATTCCGCGCGCTGGAGCAGCGGGTGATCCTGCGTCTGCTGGAGAACGGACCGCAGGTGCTGTCGACCGGCGGCGGCGCCTTTATGAATGCGCAGACGCGCGAGGCGATTTCCGCGCATGGCATATCGGTCTGGCTGAAGGCCGATCTGGACCTGTTGATGGAGCGCGTTTCGAAGAAGCAGAACCGGCCGCTCTTGAAGAATCCCGACCCGCGTGGCGTGCTGGAGAAGCTGATGGGCGAGCGCTATCCGGTGTATGCCATCGCCGACCTGACTGTGCCGACGCGCGACGACCGCAAGGAGATCATCGCCGGCGAAGTCGTCGCCGCGCTCTGCGCCCATCTTGGCATCGACGCGATCGCAACCGGCGCTACAAGCGCCACAACTGGCGAGATTCAATCGTGAGCAATGCCGAACCGGTGAAGGTCGAGGTCGGGCTCGGCGACCGCGCCTATGACATTCTGATCGGCTCAGGGCTGTTGACGCGCTCCGGCGAGGAGATCGCGCGCCGGCTTCCCGATACCCGCGCGGCCATCGTCACCGACGAAAATGTCGCCGCCGCACATCTCGACACGCTGAAGGCTGGGTTGGACAAAGGCGGCATCCAGTCCGCCGTCATCACGCTGCCTGTGGGCGAGAAGACCAAGAGCTTCGTCCATCTGGAGGAAGTGGTCGACGGCGTGCTCGCGGCAAGGCTCGAACGCCGCGACGTGGTGATCGCGCTCGGCGGCGGCGTCATCGGCGACCTTGCCGGCTTTGCTTCCGGCATTGTGCGCCGCGGCATGAATTTCGTGCAGATACCGACCTCGCTGCTGGCGCAGGTCGATTCTTCCGTCGGCGGCAAGACCGGTATCAACAGCGCGCGCGGCAAGAACCTCGTCGGCGTCTTCCACCAGCCCAGGCTGGTGCTTGCCGACACCCAGGTGCTCGACACGCTGCCGATCCGCGAGTTCCGCGCCGGCTATGCCGAGCTTGCCAAATACGGGCTGATCGACCGCCCGGCCTTCTTCGCCTGGCTCGAACAGAACTGGGGGCAAGTCTTCGCCGGCGGTCCGGCGCGGGTCGAGGCGATCGCCGAGGCCTGCCGCGCCAAGGCCGACGTCGTTGCCCGCGACGAGTTCGAGACCGGCGACCGCGCCTTGCTCAATCTCGGCCACACTTTCGGTCATGCGCTCGAAGCTGCCACGCAGTATGACGGGAGCCGGCTCGTCCATGGCGAGGGCGTCGCCATCGGCATGGCGCTGGCGCACCGCTTCTCGGCGCGTCTCAACCTGGCGAGTCCGGACGACGCGGAGCGCGTCGAAGCGCATCTGCGCGCCGTCGGCCTGCCTTGGCGGATGGCCGACATTCCGGGCGAGCTGCCGGACGCCGAGGCTTTGCTCGGCTTCATCACCCAGGACAAGAAGGTCTCGCGCGGCGCGCTGACCTTTATCCTGACGCGCGGCATCGGCCAGGCTTTCATCGCCAAGGACGTGCCGTCCTCGGAAGTGCTCTCCTTCCTCAAATCGAGCCATCCCGGGTGGCTCGAGGTGAGCCATCCCGGATGAACGGCGCCGGCTGGATCGTCGCCGCCGTCCCTGCCGCCATCGTGCTTTTGGCGCTTTTCTTCCGCGCCCGATTGCTTGCCGCTTGCGGCTATGCGCTGCGGCCGATCGAGCCGCCGCAGCGGTCCGAGCGCAACGGCAAGGATGAAGACGGCGACGAACCCCGGCGCGAGGGCACGGCTGCCGAGGAGCGCAATCGGCTTGAGGGCCTGTTCGACCTCGACGAGCTCGAAGTGTCGGATGTCATGGTCCACCGCACCAATATGCGCTCGGTCAATGCCGACAATGCGCCGGAAGCGGTGGTGCGCGAGATCCTGCAGAGCCCGCACACCCGCATGCCGCTGTGGAAGGGCTCGCTCGACAACATCGTCGGCGTGTTGCATGCGAAGGATCTGCTGAGGGCCCTCAACGAGGTCGGCAACGATTTTTCGCGGATCGACGTCATGAAGATCGCGGCCAAGCCGTGGTTCGTGCCAGACACCACCACCTTGCAGGAACAGCTCAACGCTTTCCTGCGGCGCAAGGCGCATTTCGCCATTGTCGTCGACGAGTATGGCGAGGTCGAAGGGCTGGTGACGCTGGAAGACATCATCGAGGAGATCGTCGGCGAGATCGCCGACGAGCACGACATCGACATGCAGGGCGTCAAGAAAGAGGCCGACGGCTCGGTCGTCGTCGACGGCACGGTGCCGATCCGCGATTTGAACCGCGCGCTCGACTGGGACCTGCCCGACGAGGAGGCCACGACGATCGCCGGCCTGGTCATTCATGAGACGCAGTCGATCCCGGAGGAGAAGCAGGCCTTCACCTTCCACGGCAAGCGTTTCGTGGTGATGAAGCGCGAGAAGAACCGCATCGCCAGATTGAGGATACGTCCCGCCAGCGAGGGCTAAGGCGTGCCGATGTCCGGCGATGCCCTCAAAGTTCCTTGGTCCAACGCTCGCTGAGTATCGCGCCGGTACCGGCATCCATTGCCGCCAGGCTGACATCATAGCCCCAGAGGTTGCGGATATGGCGCAGCGTCGCGTCGCGGCTCTGGCCCTCGAGCATGACGCCGTCCTTGACCACGTGCTGGAGCCGCAGATGCCGGTCGCCGAGCAGGTCGACGTCAACCACCTGGATGTCGGGACGGTTGGCGCCGATATCGTAGCTTTGCGCCAACGCCGACCTTATCTTGCCATAGCCGCGCTCATTGTGAATTGAGGCCACCTCATAGTGCGGCTCGTCGGCACCGTCGGCCAGCACGAAGAGCCGCCATTTGCGGATCAGCCTTGGGCTCAGATACTGCCGGATAAAGGATTCGTCGCGGTGGTTGGCCCAGGCGTCGAGCAAGGTGTCGCGCCAGTCGCCGCGGCCGGCGATGTCGGGGAACCAGTCGCGGTCCTCGGCGGTCGGCGCGGTCGAGATACGCTGGATGTCCTGCATCATGTCGAGACCCAGCGCATAAGGATTGATGCCGGAAAAGCGGGGGTCGTCATAAGCCGGCTGGAAGACCACGTTCGAGTGGTTGCGCAGGATTTCGAGCATGGCGCCTTCGCTGATGCGGCCACGGTCGAACAGCATGTTCATGAGCGTGTAATGCACGAATGTCGCGCAACCTTCGTTCATCACCTGGGTTTGCCGCTGCGGATAAAAATATTGCGCGATGACGCGCACGATCCTGACGATCTCGCGCTGCCAAGGCTCGAGGACGAGACTGTTCTTTTCGAGGAAATAGAGCAGATTCTCCTCCGGCAGATTGAGCGATTTCTTCCGCTCGGCCGCGTCGTCGTCACCGGCTGTTTTGGTATCGCCACTCTCTTGCGAAGGCGGCAGTGTCCGCCAGAGATCGTTGAACGAACGCTCCTCGTATTCCAGGCGCTCGCGCAGCCCTTCGCGCTGCTGCTCGGACGACAGTCTCGGCGGCCGATGATAGCGGAACACACCCTGCTCCATCAGCGCGTGGGCCGAATCCAGGATTGCCTCCACTGCCGCCATGCCATGCCGTTCCTCGCATCGGGCTATGTAGCTCTTGGCAAAATCCAGATAGCTCAGGATGCCGCCGGCGTCCGTCCATTGCCGGAAAAGGTGATTGTTCTTGAAGAAATGATTGTGTCCCAGCGCGGCATGCGCCGTCACCAAAGCCTGCAGGGCCATGGTGTTTTCTTCCATGAGGTAGACGATGCAGGGATTGGAGTTGATGACCAGTTCATAGGCCAGACCGCGTGCGCCCTTGCGGTACAGCAGTTCGTTGTAGAGGAAGTGCTTGCCGAATGACCAATGCCGGTACATCAGCGGCATGCCCACCGACGAATAGGCGTCGAGCATCTGCTCGGAAGAGATGATCTCCATCTGCACCGGGTAGATATCGAGATGAAGCTCTTCGAGGCCGATCGCTTCGATCTCGTCATAGACCCGGGACAGCTTGTTGAAATCCCAGTCCGACCCGGAAAACAGCAATTCGGATTTGCGCGCCTGGCTGACCATCGGCCTATGTTCCTTCGAGCCTCAGTCCTCAAGCGCTCTTGCGCAGATCAGGTTGCCTGGCGAAGAGCTCGCGGAAGACCGGGTATATGTCGGCCGGCGCGGCGATGCGCCTCATCTGGAAATTCGGCCATTTTCCGTCGACGGCGTTGTAGGCGCGCCAGAGCGATGTGCCGTTCTCGGTCGAGCCGAAAATGTGGCTTTCCCGCTCGTCGATGATCTCCACATAGGCGAAATACTGGCAAAGCCGCATCAGCTTGCGGTCGAGCAGTTCTATGCAGCGCTCGGAATCGGTGGCGAAATTGTCGCCGTCGGAGGCCTGTGCGGCGTAGATGTTCCATTCGGCGACCGGGTAGCGTTCCTCGATGATGCGGTGCATTTCCTCGAGTGCGGTGGAGACGACCGTACCGCCGCTTTCGGTGTGGTAGAAGAACGTATGCTCGTCCACCTCCTTGGCTTCGTGGGTGTGGCGGATGAAGACGACCTCGGTGCGTTCGTAGCGCCGTGTCAGAAACAGATGCAGCAGCACGAAGAAGCGTTTGGCCAGATCCTTCTCGCGCTCTCCCATCGAGCCGGAGACGTCCATCAAACAGAACATCACCGCGCTGGCGTTCGGCACCGGCTGGGGATCGAAGCGATTGAACCGGATATCGACCGGATCGACATAGGCAATTCGCCTGCGCCTGCGCTCGATCCGATCGAACTCCTCGCGCAGGGCAGCGATGCGTTCGCTCATGGCCGTGCTTGCCGGCTTCGCTTCAAGCTCGGCAATCTGCAGGGCGATTGCGTCCAACTCCGCCTGCTTGGGGCGTCTGAGCGCGATGCGGCGCCCATGGCTGTTGCGCATCGTGCGCCCGACATTGATGTTGGTCGGCGCTCCGCTTGCCGTGAAGCCTGCCCGTCTCGGCTTGAAGCTCAGTATCTGCTTGAGATTGAGCTTGACCAGATCCGGCAGTTCGAGGTCCTCGAAGAAAAGGTCGAGCACTTCCTCGCGTGACAGCACAAAGCGGAAGTCGTCTTCGGATTCCGTGGTCCCTGGAGCCGATCCGTAGCCTCCGCCGCCGCCCGGTTTGGAGATAAGATCGCCAGGGCTGAATGTCCTGTTGCCGGGCAGGATGTGCTGGCGCCTGCCGCTTTCCTTGTCGTCGCCGAAGGTCGGTTCGCTGGTGCCCTTGCGAGGCATCGGCACGGCATGCTCGCGGTCAATGTCGGCGATACGACCTGTCCGGACGTGGTCGCGGATGCTGCGCTTGAGCTCATCACGGGCGCGCCGGAGGAAGCGCTGGCGATTGCCCAGGCTCTTGTCTTTCGGGTTCAGGCGGCGGTCGATGAAGATCGGCATGGAACCGTCCCGGCTTTGCTCAACCCGCCTTGTTCACGCGCATATACCAGTCGACCAGCCGGCGAACCTGCCGCTGGGTGTAGCCGCGTTCCACCATGCGCTGCACGAATTCGTTGTGCCGCTTCTCCGTGACGCTGTCCTGCTTGGAGCCGAAGCTGATCACCGGCAGCAGGTCCTCGACCTGGCCGAACATGCGCTTCTCGATGACCTCGCGAAGCTTTTCATAGCTCGTCCAGGAGGGATTGCGGCCGTGGTTGCGCGCCCGGGCACGCAGGGTGAATTTGACCACTTCGTTGCGGAAGTCCTTGGGGTTGGCGATGCCGGCCGGTTTTTCGACCTGCGACAATTCCTTGTCCAGCACCTCGCGGTTGAGGATCTGGCCGGTGTCGGGGTCCTTGTAGTCCTGATCCTCGATCCAGGCGTCGGCATAGGCGATGTAACGGTCGAAGAGGTTCTGACCGTACTCGCTGTAGGACTCCAGATAGGCCTTCTGGATCTCATGGCCGATGAACTCGGCATAGCGCGTCGCGAGTTCCGACTTGATGAATTCGAGGAAGGCGGCCTCCGTTTCCTTCGGGAATTGCTCGCGCTTGATGGCCTCCTCGAGGATGTACATCAGGTGCACGGGATCGGCCGCTACCTCCTTGGTGTCGTAGTTGAACGTCTGCGACAGGATCTTGAAGGCAAAGCGCGTGCTGACCCCGGTCATGCCCTCGTCGACGCCGGCGGCGTCGCGATATTCCTGGACCGACTTGGCCTTGGGGTCGATCTCCTTGAGGTTCTCGCCGTCATAGGCGCGCATCTTGGTGTAGAGCGGTGAGTTCTCGTGCTCGGCAAGGCGGGTCGAGACGGTGAAGCGGCTGAGAATGTCCAGCACTTCGGGCGCGCATGGGCTGTTTGCCAGCTCGCTCTCGCGCAGCAGCTTCTCGTAAATGTGCCTCTCCTCGGTAACACGGAGGCAATAGGGAACCTTGACCACGAGGATGCGGTCGAGGAAGGCTTCATTGTTCTTGTTGTTCTTGAACTGCTGCCATTCCGATTCGTTGGAATGGGCCACGACGATGCCCTGATAGGGGAAGGCACCGAAATTCTCGGTGCCGTTGTAGCTGCCTTCCTGGGTTGCCGTCAGCAATGGGTGCAGGACCTTGATGGGCGCCTTGAACATCTCGACGAATTCGAGCAGCCCTTGCGTGGTCCGGTTGAGGCCGCCGCTGTAGGAGTAGGCGTCCGGGTCGGACTGGCTGAAGTGCTCCAACTGCCTGATGTCGACCTTGCCGACCAGGGCCGAGACATCCTGGTTGTTCTCGTCGCCGGGCTCGGTCTTGGCGATGGCGATCTGGCGCAGCCGCGACGGCATCAGCTTGACCACGCTGAATTTGGAGATGTCGCCCGACAGTTCGTCGAGGCGCTTGGCCGCCCAGGGCGAAATCAGTCCGTTCAGGCGGCGGCGGGCGATGCCGTATTTATCCTCCAGCAGATCGCCCATGCGATCGGGATGGAAAAGGCCGAGCGGCGATTCGAAGACCGGGCTGATCTTATTGCCGACCTTGAGCGTGTAGATCGGGCGCTCCTCCATCAACTTCTTCAGCCGTTCGGCCAGTGAGGATTTGCCGCCGCCGACCGGGCCGAGGAGATAGAGGATCTGCTTGCGCTCCTCGAGGCCCTGCGAGGCATAGCGGAAATATCCGGCGATGCGCTCGATCGTATCCTCCATTCCGTAGAAATCGGAGAAGGAGGGATAGACCTTGATGGTGCGGTTGGAGAAAATGCGGCCGAGCCGCTCGTCCTTGCTGGTGTCGACCAGGTTCGGCTCACCGATCGCCTCGACCATGCGTTCGGGCGCCGACGCATACATGGATTTGTCTTCGCGGCAGGCCAGGAGATATTGCTGCAGGCTGATCTCTTCCTGAGCCGCGTTGGAATAAATCTCCGAAAACAGATCGAAGACGTCTGATTGGTTCTCGCGCATGGTGCTTTGCCTCGGAGCCGGTGGGCTGCCAATCGGCTCATCGCTGCATCAACTGCCGGAAAGCACTCTTTGTTCCCTTCACATGAAGGATAGCGCATGCAATCTGGCATTGACCCGGGGGATACCCGACGCGGCCGAAAATGCTCGCCCGAGAAATACGTGGTGATTGCCGGCGGAGCTTCAAGGTCCTGATTTGGTTTGCTGCCCACAAGTTGTCATTATTGATCCAATCGAGGTGCGCGGCGCGCCTGCGCCGCAACCTGGCCGGAGATGACGATGATCGATCGACGCGGCTTCATCGCGGCATGCCTGGGGGCGCTGCTGCCGGCAGGTGCGTCAGCCGCCAGGCGTCCGGGCCGGCAGGCACCGCAAACCATCGATTACGGTCCGGCCAAGCTCGATATCTACGCGCCGGACGGCGCAAACAACCTGCCGGTGGTTTTCTTTGTCCATGGCGGCGCCTGGCGGTTCGGCAAACGCGGCCAGGTCGGCTCAAAGCCGGACTTCCTGCTCGCCAATGGCTTCGTGTTCGTCTCGATCGATTACCGCATGCTGCCGGAAGCCGATGTCGCCACCCAGGCCGGCGACGTCGAAAAGGCCTACGGCTATGTGCGCGCCAACATTGCCCGATACGGCGGCGATCCCAGTCGCATCGTCGGCATGGGCCATTCGGCCGGGTGCCATCTGATCGCGCTGACCGGCATGCGCGGCGGGTTGCCCGGTGTCGCCGCGCTGATCCTGGACGATACCAGGGCCTATGATCTTGCGGCGCTTTCCAGGAATGGCGGCATGATGGGCGCCTATGCGCGTGCCTTTCCCGACCCGACACAATGGGCGGCGCTATCGCCGTCGACCCATGTCGACGGCAGGAAACATCCGCCGACCTTCATCGCCTATTCGCGCGCGCCCGGGCGAGGCGAGGCGTCGAAGGCTTTCGCGGAACGCCTGCGCGCCACCGGCGCCAAGGTCACGCTGTTCGATGGCAGCGCCTATACGCATATGTCGATCAATCGCGATTTCGGCCAGGACGGCGACGCCTTGACCGCGGCTGTATTGGCCTTCCTCAAGGCGAGCGTCGGCTGAGAGCTTACCAGCGCGTCTTCTCGCCGGGTGCCGCCGGCTCGATCGCCAGCGCATGCACGCCGGCCTTCAGTTCGTCCGCGAGCAATTCGTTGACGGCACGGTGGCGCTCGATGCGAGCCATGCCGGCAAAGCTCGGCGAAACGATGCGAACGCGAAAATGCGTCTCGCCGCCGCCGTCGAACGTCGCGTGGTGGCCGGACTCGACGTGATGATGCCCGGCGTGAAGGTGGCTCTCATTGATGACCGCTAGCCGTTCGGGCGAAAATACCGCTTTCAGCTTGTTTTCGATTGTCGACTGTATGGACATCCGGGTTTCCCTTCCCCACATCTGCGGCATAGCCGCAAAATCTTGAATTTCGACCGCTTTTAAGCCGCGATTCAGCGGTTAGGGCGATCATCGGCGAAATGTCAATTCTTGTTTCGCACATGCGAACAGCCCATAAATGGGTGAGATGAAAGCGTACCCCAAATATTTCGAGAAAATTCGAATTCGGCCGGAGAAGGACGCGGAGCTGAAGTCGCGCGCCCCGATCTGCCAGTGGGACGGCTGCAACGAAGCCGGCACGCATCGCGCGCCGGTCGGGCGCCTCAAGGAGGGCGAGTATTTTCGCTTCTGCTTCGACCATGTGCGCGAATACAACAAGGGCTTCAACTACTTCTCCGGCGTGTCGGACACAGAGATCGCCCGCTTCCAGAAGGAGGCGCTGACCGGCCACAGGCCGACATGGCGCATGGGCGCCAATGGCGGCGGGACGCGCTCGGCGCCGGATTTCGCGCAGCAGCGTTCGGGCCGGGCCGGCTACTACAACCGCATGCGCGATCCCTTCAACCTGTTCAGCGGCGGAGCACGCGAGCCGCGCGAGCGCAAGGCAAAGCCACTTGAGGCCAAGGCGCTGGAAACGCTTGGCCTTGACACAAAGGCGACTGGTCAGGACATCAAGGCGCGCTATAAGGAACTCGTTAAGCGCCACCATCCGGATGCGAATGGTGGCGACAGAGGTTCGGAAGACCGGTTCCGCGATGTGCTGCAGGCCTATCGCGTGCTCAAGCAAGCAGGATTGTGCTGAGCGGCCCCACGGTACCAAGTCGTTTTTCCAACTTTCATATGGTTGGAAAAGGCTCTAAGACCGCCCCCGGACAAAATCGATTGCCGGCGAAACGCGGCGTTTCGCCCGTGGAGACGTTGATAGTGATGAACAAGGTCGATCGCGACATCGCCAACCTGCCCGACACGACCGTGCCGGTGAAGGAGAAATTCGGCTTCGATTCCAAGATGATCGTTCCCGCCTATTCGGCGGCGACGGAGCATGTGCCGGACATCGACCCCGACTATCTGTTCGACAAGGCGACGACACTGGCGATCCTCGCCGGCTTTGCCTACAACCGCCGCGTCATGGTGTCGGGTTATCACGGCACCGGCAAGTCGACGCATATCGAGCAGGTCGCAGCGCGGCTCAACTGGCCCTGCGTGCGCGTCAACCTCGACAGCCATGTCAGCCGCATCGACCTCGTCGGCAAGGACGCCATCGTCGTCAAGGAGGGGCTGCAGGTCACCGAATTCCGCGACGGCATCCTGCCCTGGGCCTATCAGCACAATGTGGCGCTCTGCTTCGACGAATATGATGCCGGCCGGCCGGACGTGATGTTCGTCATCCAGCGCGTGCTGGAATCGTCGGGCCGCCTGACCCTGCTCGACCAGAGCCGGGTCATCCGCCCGCACCCTGCATTCCGGCTGTTCGCCACCGCCAACACGGTCGGCCTCGGCGACACCACAGGCCTCTATCACGGTACGCAGCAGATCAACCAGGCGCAGATGGACCGCTGGTCGATCGTCACCACGCTCAATTACCTGCCGCACGACAATGAAGTGAATATCGTGCTGGCCAAGGCCAAGCACTATCGCGACAGCAAGGGCAAGGACATCGTCAACAAGATGGTGCGCGTCGCCGACATGACGCGTTCGGCCTTCATCAACGGCGACCTGTCGACCGTGATGAGCCCGCGCACCGTCATCACCTGGGCCGAGAACGCCGAGATTTTCGGCGACATCGGCATGGCGTTCCGGCTGACCTTCCTCAACAAGTGCGACGAGCTCGAGCGTTCTGTGGTGGCCGAGTTCTACCAGCGCGCCTTCGGCGAGGATCTGCCGGAGAGCGCCGCCAACGTGGTGCTGGGGTAGGCGCGCGGCTGAAAAGGCCTCCAGCCTTTCAGCATGAATCGCGCAGGGAATGATCATGGCGGGTCCAGGCGACAACACGCGCAACAAGCCGAAGAACGGGTCTGAAGCCGACAGCTTCAAGCGCGCGGTGACCGTGTGCATGCGCGCCGTCGCCGGCGACAAGGACCTCGAGGTCGGTTTTGCCAAGGACCGGCCGGCTTTGGCCGGCAACCGCGCGCGCCTGCCCGAGCTGCCGAAGAAAGCGTCCCGCAACGACATTGCGATCACGCGCGGCCTGGGCGATTCCATGGCGCTGAAGCGCGCCTGTCACGATCAGCGCATCCACAACAGGCTGGCGCCGGAAGGCAAGCTGGCGCGTTCCATCTTCGACGCCGTCGAGCAGGCGCGCGTCGAGGCGATCGGTAGCCGCGCCATGCAGGGCGTGGCCGACAATATCGGCTCGATGCTTGAGGACAAATACGCCAAGGCGAACCTCGTCGACGTCAGGGACAAGGCGGACGCGCCGCTCGAGGAAGCGATTGCGCTGATGGTGCGCGAGAAGCTCACCGGACGTTCCGTGCCGAAGAGCGGCGAGCGGCTGGTCGATCTCTGGCGCCCCTGGATCGAGGAAAAGGCGAGCAGCGACCTGGACGGCCTGTCGGCCAAGCTCGAGGACCAGCAGGCCTTTGCCCGTGTCGTGCGCGACATGCTGGTTTCCATGGAGATGGCCGAGCAACTCGGCGAAGACCAGGAAACCGACGACTCGGAGGAAAACGAAGAGAACGAGCAGCAGGGCGAGGAACAGAGCGAGGAAGGCGGCGAGGAGGATTCAGGCTCCGAGCAGTCGCAGTCGGAAGATGCCGAAGCCTCCGCCGACGACGAAGAGTCGGCCGAGACCGAAGCGACCGACGCCACCTCCGACGACCTGTCCGATGAGGACGACGCCGACGCCGAGACGCCGGGCGAGGCCAAGCGCAACGACAACCCGTTCCTGAACCTGCCGAAAGAGATCGACTACAAGGTCTTCACCACAGCCTTCGACGAGACGGTAGGCGCCGAGGAGCTGTGCGAGGAAGAGGAGCTCGACCGGCTGCGCGCCTTCCTCGACAAGCAGCTTGCCAATCTTTCCGGCGTCGTCGGCAGGCTCGCCAACCGGCTGCAGCGCCGGCTGATGGCGCAGCAGAACCGCTCCTGGGATTTCGACCTGGAAGAAGGCTATCTCGATCCGGCCCGCCTGGTGCGCGTGGTCATCGACCCGATGCAGCCGCTGTCATTCAAGCAGGAGCGCGACACCAAGTTCCGCGACACGGTGGTGTCGCTGGTGCTCGACAATTCGGGCTCCATGCGCGGCCGGCCGATCACCGTCGCCGCGACCTGCGCCGACATCCTGGCGCGCACACTGGAGCGCTGCGGCGTTTCGGTGGAAATCCTCGGCTTCACCACGCGGGCGTGGAAAGGCGGGCAGGCGCGCGAGAAGTGGCTGAAGGACGGCAAGCCGCCTAATCCCGGCCGACTCAACGACCTGCGCCACATCATCTACAAATCCGCCGATCATCCGTGGCGGCGCGCGCGGCGCAATCTCGGGCTGATGATGCGCGAGGGCCTGCTCAAGGAAAACATCGACGGCGAGGCGCTGCTTTGGGCGCATAACCGGCTGATCGGCCGGCCCGAGCAGCGCAAGATCCTGATGATGATCTCGGACGGCGCGCCGGTCGACGACTCCACGCTTTCGGTCAATCCGGGCAATTATCTGGAGCGGCATCTTAGGGCGGTCATCGAGCTGATCGAGACGCGCTCGCCGGTCGAGCTTTTGGCCATCGGTATCGGCCACGACGTCACGCGCTATTATCGCCGCGCCGTCACCATCGTCGATGCCGAGGAACTGGCCGGCGCCATGACCGAGCAGCTCGCCTCGCTGTTCGGCGAGGAAAGCGCGCGCGACACCCGGCGCGGCGGCTTGCGGCGCGCCGGATGATCTTTTCGGGGCGGCGTGCGCGGCGGACACTTTTCGCCTGCATGCTGGCCTGTGCTTCGCCGGCCATAGCCGCCACGGGAGCTCTCGTCGAGACGATCGAGGTTTCGGCGCGGCCGATCAGCCAGTTCCATGTCGGCCATGAAGAGACGCGGTTCGGGCTGCTCGAATTCGTCGGCGGGCTGGAGATGACCTCGCCGGCGCGCGATTTCGGCGCGCTGTCGGCGTTTCGCTTCCTGAGGTCGGGCAGCGACTTCATCGGTGTCGCCGACACCGGCTTCTGGTTCTTCGGCACGATCACGCATGACGCCGACCGACGTCCGTCGGGCGTTTCGAACTTCCGCATGCAGCAGATGGTCGACGCTTCGGGCCGGCCGATCGACCGGAAATGGAAGGTCGACGCTGAGGGGCTCGCGGTCAGGGACGGTATCGCCACCGTCGGCTTTGAGCGCGACCAGCGCGTCGCCCAGTTCAGGATCGATCCCGACAATATGAAAGCGCCGATCCGGCAGCTCGATTACCAGATCCCCGCCCGGGAGCTGCGCCAGAACCGCGGCTTCGAGACCGTCACCCATGCCAATCCTTATGGGCAGCACGCGGGCGGCCTGGTCGTGGTCTCGGAGAGGAGCCTCGATGAAGCCGGCAACGTCTACGCCGCCATCATCGAGGGGCCGCATAAGGGCGTCTTCACCGTGAAGCGCGATAGCGATTTCGACATAACCGACGGTGCCTTCCTGCCGGATGGCGACCTGTTGCTGCTGGAGCGCAGTTTTTCGATCGCGCGCGGGGTGAAAATGCGGCTGCGGCGCATCTATGGCGAAAGCGTCGAGAAGGGCGCGGTCGCCGACGGGCCGGTGCTGATGGAGGCCGATATGGGCTACCAGATCGACAATATGGAAGGGCTGGATGTCTGGACCCGCGAGGATGGCGCGCTGATGGTGTCGCTGATATCCGACGACAACCATTCGATCCTGCAGCGCAACCTCTACCTGGAATTCATCCTGCACCAGGATTGACGACGGCTGGCCGGCATGGATTCAGCCGTGCCGACGGTGGGCGCCGAGAGATTACCGGCCGACGTGACGGACTTCGTTCATCACGAAATTTGCCGCGCGCTTGCTCCGGTTGCGGATCTTGAGCGTCGCGGTGTTGTCCACGAAATAGGTATGAAGGATGCTGTCGCGGGTACGGACTTCCGGTCCGACGGTGTCGACCGCGTGCCAGGTGTCGGTGCCGACCGCAAAGGCGTAGCCGGTGTTCGGCGAAAACGACATCCGGTGCGAATTCTCGAAACGCCCATCCGGCATGCGCTCGGCGAAGCGGGTGCCGATATGGTTGATCGAGTCGTCCTCCGGCAGGTAGAACTGGACCGTGATCCCTTTCCATTTCGTGTCGGTGTGGAAGCCGATCTTGTAGCCCGCCACGTCGCGCGTCAGCATCGGCACCGGATACATGCCGACCTTCATGAAGTCCGAGCCGAACCGGCGCTCCAAGCCCGGGGCAAGGCGGCGCATGAATGCGTCCTTCAGCTGCGGCGCATGCAATGCCTTGCCAACCAGGGACCAAATCGCCCGCTTCTCCTGCGGCAGATGGCGGATGTATTCGGGGTAGAGGTCGATCTTGATCCGCGTTGCGGTGCCGTCAGCCTTGATATTCACATTGTTGCGTCCCTTGAGCGCACGATATTCGCGCGCCTCCGGCATGGCGGCGCGCATGCGCCGATAAAGGTCCGCCGGGAAAACATCGGTCATTTCCAGATGCCAGAAAGGCTTTTCCACAAACGCGGCGCGGTTCACGGCGTCCACCATGTGAGAGACAACATGCTGCAGCGTTTGTGTGGCTGATGCTGGCGCCGCCGCGCCCTCTATGGCCGACATGGATGTCTTCTCCCCAAGCTAAAACCCCGAATCCAAATTTCTTGAATACATATATCGCCGCCTAAACGAGATGCTAACCAAAGCACGGGCTGGATTGCAACGATCCACGGAACTGATTTGGATAGCGGTTTTCTAAATCACGCAGTGAAATTGCATCAGCGAAGAGCAGGCGTATTGCGAAGGGCGCTGTCGACGATGCTGATATGGCCGCGGGCCGATATTCAACGAACCTTGTAGATCTCGATCGGCTTTCCCGCGGTAGACTGGTCCAGTTCGAGCCACTCAGGCAGGTCGCCCCGCAGCAACGCCGCGACAAGGCCCTTCGGCGCGTCCAGAGCCAGCGATATCTCTTCCGTGTTGCCGCGGCAGATCGCGACCAGCCCGACATGCTCGCGTTCGATGACGGCGCGGGCGGCGTCCGGCGTCCCCATGAACGCGTCGAGCATGGCGAGATTGCCGCCGACATTGCGGTGGTAAGGGCCGGCCAGCGCCCGATGGCCGGTGAACGCCAATATTCCCGAGCCGAGATTGGACGAGGCAAGCACCGTCGTCGCGGGCATCGCAGCAAGATCGTGGAAGTCGCCCGGCTTGCCGCAGGTCACGGCATGGTCGGGGTCGGAATTAACCCGCTGTGGCGCCTGCCGAACCACGGACTGCGCCGCTACCGCGACCCCGGCCCAGGTCGCGTTGAGCGAGACCAGCCACGCCATGACAATGCCGGTGGAAAGGCGCCATGAGGGCGCGGCGTCCGCCCGCAGGCGGATTCTCGCGATCCAGGCCGAGAGCGGGAGCACGGCGAAGGCGACGGAGAAAGTCGAGCCGCGCACCTGCCATAGGCTGACGCCGAAGGCGACGACGAGCAGGATGGCGGCGAGCGTTTCCTCGCGGCGCAGGCGACGGCTTCGCAGCTGAAAGCCGACCAGCAGGATCGCGATGAAAGGCGTCACATAGCGCGCCGCCATCAGCTTCGGCTGGTGGATGGCGACGCTCCAGAAGGGCTGCGCTTCGACCACGTCGGCCAGCCAATAGGTGCGGATACGTTCGTCCATGCCCGCATAGGGCGATGCCAGGCATTGCGGGAAGAACACGACCACAACGACCGCGACCGCCGCCATCAGCGCCAGCATCGAAACCAGCCGCGCCCGGCGGCTCGATGCGGCAAAGGTACTGGCGATCACGAGGCCGAAGCCGGACAATGCGGCCACGGCGAACTGGAAGGAGGAGAAGGCGTCGCATTGGGCCACGCCCCAGTCGGCGGGCCGGATGGTCGCCACGAAGACCAGGGAGGCGATGCCGGCAAATCCGATGCCAAAGCCTCGTGCCGTGCCGCGCTCCTTGTCGTCGAGGATGAACAGGACAGCGGCGCAGATGCCGAGCACCGCCACATAGGGAGCCGTCTCCATGCCGACCGCGAGCGTCAGGCCGGCGCAAATGCCCGACAGAAGGGCCGCGGGCCGCCAGGAGGGTGCTTCCATCAGAAGCCAGAGGCCGGCCGCCGTCAGAAGCAGCTGGACATTGTGGTGATCGATCACGCCCGGGCTGTAGATCACCAGGTAGAAAAGCGCCGCCGTCGACAGAATGACTGCCGGCATCGCGACATTCGCAGCGGCGAAGCGCTGCGAGGCGCGCATCAGCACGAATATAGTCAGTCCGTAGAGGAGGGTCGGCCAGATGATCTGCGCGGCTCGCTCGGCCGTGGCCGTGCTGGCGCCCAGCGCATCGAAGGCCATGATGATCAGCGCGAGCGGCGTATCGACAAGCCGCGACCAATGCATGACGAAGCCGCCCGAGATGCCCATCCTGTATTGGTGGAGATCGAACCAGCTTTGGCCGCCTAGCAGGTCGCGAACCTCGACCAGCCGCAGCATGCTGTCATTATCGGCGCCATAGTCGCCAAGGGTCGGAAAACCGGAAACGGCGTTGATCGTCAGCACCACCAGCGTGGCGCACAGCGCAAGCAGAAGGTCGTTTTTCCAACCGGTGCCCGGCATGGTCATGCTGGTCGCGATGTCCTAGAGCAATTCCAGGAAAAATGTGCCACGGTTTTCCGTCAGGAATTGCGTCAAAACAAAGAGATAGAGTGGTCCGCCGTTTCCGTGAAATGGCGGACCACTCTGGAGAATTTTCGCGATCCTGCACGATCGGGCGTAACAAAGCGTAAAGCCGCCGCGGCTGTAGCTGAAAGCGTCAGCCCTGGTTGGTTGCGATCCAGACGACGTGGCGGGCGCCGCGCTTGCCGTTGGCCCGCGTGTTGATCTCCTCGACCACGAAGCCGGCCTGTTTCAGCCGCCGGGTGAAGCCGCTGTCCGGCCCCTGCGACCAGACCGCCAGCACGCCGCCGGGCCTCAACGCGGTGCGCGCGGCCGCAAGGCCGGCGGCGCCATAGAGCGCATCGTTGCCCTTGTGGACGATGCCTTCGGGACCATTGTCGACGTCGAGCAGGATCGCGTCCCAGACGGCTTTCTCCGCCCCTATCACCTGGCCGACATCGGCCTCGCGAATGGTGACGCGGGGATCATCGAGACAGCCGCCGAAGATTTCCGCCATGGGACCGCGTGCCCAGGCGACGACCGCGGGGACGAGCTCGGCCACGGTGACGGCAGCATCGCCATTGAGCGCGGCGAGAGCAGCGCGCAAGGTGAAGCCCATGCCGAGCCCGCCGATAAGGATGCTTGGCCGCTCGCGTCCGGCGATACGCTGACAGGAAAGCCTGGCCAGCGCTTCCTCGGAACCGCTGAGGCGGCTGTTCATCAGCTCGTTGGTGCCGAGCATGATCGAGAATTCAGCGCCGCGCCGCTTCAGGCGCAGCTCCTGGCCGCCATCGGGCGTGCGGGCGGAGTCAAGCTGAACCCAGGGGATCACGGCCTGATTCCACTTGCTGGGTTCATGGCCTAGAACGCGGCCGCCGGCTGGCTCCAGCGGGCGGCGAGTAGCCGGTAGGGGATCAGCGCCACGACAGCGATGATCAGCTTGACCGAAAGGTCGCCGAGCGCCCAGGAGACCCAGCGCATCGTCTCGACCGGCAGCACGCCCATCAGCGGCGCGGTCTCCAGCGCGAAGCTGTCGTTGGGGCCGGCAAAAGCGAAGGCGGCGGAGAAGGCGACGCCGAAGAAGACGACGGTGTCGAAGATGGAGCCGACCAGCGTGCCGACGATCGGCGCGCGCCACCAGCTCTGCCGGCGCAGCCGGTTGAAGACGGTAACGTCCAGCAATTGCGCGGCGAGGAAGGCAGCGCCGGAAGCGCCGGCGATGCGCACCAGCCGGTCGGCGGCGGTTTCGAACTCGATCAGCCCATGACGGAACAGGAAAGGCGGAATCAGGATCGAGCAGGTCACCGCGGTCATGAAGCCGACGAACACCACCTTGCGCGCCACGGCCGGCCCATAGCGGCGGTTGGCGAGGTCGGTGACCAGGAAGGAGAAAGGATAGGTGAAGGCGCCCCAGGTCAGCAGGTCCGCCAACGACAGGCCACCGACTTGGCCCTGCATCGGGAACTGCACGAGGATGTTCGACGCCACGACGACAAGCGCCATGGCGGCCACGAAGGGCAAATATCGCGTCAGGAAATACATTTTTTTATCCTGGGTAATGGAACCAGCCGAGCGTCATGCCGACGCTCGCTCCTGTTTCGAGCACCGGTCTGGCCGGGGCTCGAGGCGGTCGTCCCCCGCCTAAAAGCTGCTGGTTTAAGCGGCCGACTGCTCGGCCAGCTTCTTG
This sequence comes from Mesorhizobium sp. CA12, assembly GCF_020165255.1. Classification (NCBI taxonomy): domain Bacteria; kingdom Pseudomonadati; phylum Pseudomonadota; class Alphaproteobacteria; order Hyphomicrobiales; family Phyllobacteriaceae; genus Mesorhizobium; species Mesorhizobium sp. CA12. The sequence goes on along the minus strand of NZ_JAIUHT010000003.1, from coordinate 86,158 downwards.
GCGATCTGCTTCTTGAGCAGACGGGCGCGCTGCGACAATTCCTTGACGTCGGCCTTGGCCAGGAAGGCGTCGAGGCCGCCGCGGTGCTCGACCGAACGCAGCGCGTTGGCCGAAATGCGCAGGCGAACATTCTGGTTCAGCGCTTCGGAAATCAGCGTCACATTGACCAGATTCGGCAGGAAGCGACGCTTGGTCTTGTTGTTGGCGTGGCTCACATTATTGCCAGTCTGGACTGCCTTGGCAGTGAGTTCGCAGGTGCGGGACATCTTGTCTAACCTCAGTTCTAAGCCTGCCAAACCATTCTGCCCGCGCCGGGCGGCGCGCGGTCTCGGTCAGGCGGCCTTTGGAAAAGTTGGCGTTCCATAGTGGCATTTCACCACTGCGTCAAGCTCCGGCACGCGCCCCGCTGTCAGGCACGCTCCATATAAAGGCCGGATTTCACAGTATAAGCCCATCGCGAAGGGATCTGCCAGGCTGGAGCCGCTGCGTTCCGGCCGAACCGCCAGGGATCAGCCAGCCGCCATGCTCCGTCCTTCTCATGCATTCGCCGCCCTGCTTGCCGTTGCCGTGCCGGCAACGAGCTTCGCCGCTGCGCCGCCGCAGTCGTTCAAGGGCGAGTATACGGTGTCGTTTCTCGGCCTTTCGATCGCCAGGGCGACTTTCTCCAGCCGATACCAAGGCGACACCTATGCCATTGACGGCACCGTCTCGGCCGCCGGCCTCGGCAAGTTGTTCGACGACACGAAAGGCACGATTTCCTCGAAAGGCACCATTTCCGGTAAGCAGATGCAACCGCACGCATTCCGGGCCGACTATACGTCGGGCAAGAAGGCCTCGATGGTCGATATCCGCTTCAACAACGGCACCGTCACCTCCACGCAAGTCGTTCCCGCGCCAAAGAAGCGCGATCCGAAGAGCTGGGTGCCGCTGGGCGACAGCGACCTGAAATCGGTGCTCGATCCGATGGCCGCGACCGTCATCCATGCCGACAGCCTGGACAGGGTCTGCGGACGCACGGTCAAGTTCTACGATGGCGAGATGCGCGCCGACCTGACCTTGACCTATGCCTCTAAGGGGTCGATCTCGGTGCCGGGTTACAAGGGCGACACGGTGACCTGCAAAATGGGCTTCGAGCCGGTGGCGGGCTATCGCAAGGGCCGCAAGGCCTTGAATTTCCTGAAGAACAAGAGCCGCATGCTGGTGACGTTTGCACCGCTCGGCCAATCCGGCATATATGCGCCGATCCGCGCCACGGTCGGGACCCAGATTGGTCCGCTGACCATCAGCGCGAGACGGTTCGAAGCGGTAAATTAGGACAGGCGCCATCGCGCGCCGGCGGGGGAAATATGGGGCGCGCAACACTGATCGGGTTTTCGGCGGTCGCCATGTGGGCGCTGCTGGCGCTGCTCACCAACGCTTCCGGACAGGTGCCACCCTTCCTGTTGTCGGCCATCACCTTCGCCATCGGCACCTGCGTCGGGCTCGTGGCGCGGCTGGTGATGCCGGCTTCCGACCGGGGCCGGAAGATCCCTCGCCAAGTCTGGGTGATCGGCATTGCCGGGCTGTTCGGTTATCATTTCTTCTACTTCACGGCGCTGCGCAATGCGCCGGCGGTCGAGGCGAGCCTGATCGCCTATTTGTGGCCGCTGCTGATCGTGCTCGGCTCGGCGCTGATGCCGGGCGAGCGGCTTGCCTGGAACCATGTCGTCGGGGCGCTGCTCGGCCTTGCCGGCACCTTCCTGATCGTCACCAAGGGCGGCGGGCTGGCCTTCGACGCGCGCTACGCCTTCGGCTATGCGATGGCGGCCGTCTGCGCGCTGTTGTGGTCGTCATATTCGCTCTTGTCGCGGCGCTTTCCGTCGGTGCCGACCTCGATCGTCACCTGGTTCTGCGCGGCGACGTCGGCGCTGTCGCTGGCCTGCCATCTGCTGCTTGAGAAGACGGTGCTGCCGGACAGCCTCGGACAATGGCTGGCCGTCATCGGGCTCGGCCTGATGCCGGTGGGCGCGGCCTTCTATGCCTGGGATATCGGCGTCAAGCGCGGCAACATCCAGGTGCTGGGCGCCGCGAGCTACGCCGCGCCGCTTCTGTCGACGCTGGTGCTGATCGCCGCCGGCGTCGCCGAGCCGTCGCTGCGCATCCTCGCGGCCTGCGTGCTCATCACCGGCGGCGCCGCGCTCGCGGCGAAGTCGCTGCTGATGCGCAAGCCGGCGGCCAAGGAGGTCAACGCATGATGCCGTTTTCCGGCGGCATCGAGGCCAACGCCAACGCGACGCTTTTGTTCTCGTTCGTCGCGGCCGTGATCTACGCCTTTGCGCTCGACATGCCGCCGAAGTGGACGCGCACGGCGGCAAAGACGCTTGCCGTGGCTTTGCTGGCCGTGCTTGCCGCCATGCAGGGCGGTCCGCTGCTGCTGGTCGCGGCGCTGGCACTCAGCGCCATCGGCGACGCCTTCCTGTCGCGCGACGGCGAAAAGGCCTTTCTCGGCGGGCTGGCGAGCTTTCTCGCCGGTCATATCGCCTATGTCGCGCTGTTTTCGCAGGCAGGCGGCGGGCTCGGCCTGTTGAGCGCCGAACTCTGGCGCGGCGCGATCGCCTTGGCCATGGCCGCATTCAGCATCGTCATGCTTGCCGCGCTCTGGCGCCGCGTCGGCCCGCAACTGCGCGCGCCGGTCGCCGTCTATGTCGCGGCGATCCTCGCCATGGGCATTTCGGCGCTCACGACCAATGCTCCCTGGGTAATCGCCGGCGCGGTGCTGTTCATCGCCTCGGACGGGCTGCTGGCAACCGAGCGCTTCCTGCTCGCGGCGATCTCGCCGCATCGCGTCTGGATGCGCCATGCGGTCTGGGTGCTTTACTATGCCGCCCAGTTGGCGATCACGCTGGGACTTCTACTCGCCTAGTCTAGCCGGCTGCCAGCCCGGCTCGGCCAGCTCGAAAGCGGCGAAATCGAAGCCCGGCGCCACGGTGCAGCCGACCAGCGTCCACTCGCCCAGGCTGCGCGCCGACTGCCACCAGCCGGCCGGCACGACGATCTGCGGCCGCTCGCCGGCGGTAAGCGCCGTGCCAAGCACCTGCTCGATGACGGCGCCTGCGCCTTCCTCATGCATCGACAGCGCCAGCGGCGCTCCGGCATAAAAATGCCAGACCTCGGCCGCGTCCTTCACCCGGTGCCAGGCCGAAAGCTGGCCGTGCTCGAGCAGGAAATAGATCGCGGTCGAATGACCGCGCGGGCCGCCTGCGGCGTCGCGAAAGGTCTCGGCGTACCAGCCGCCCTCGGGATGCGGCTTGAGGCCTAGCGTTGCGATGATCTCGGCGGCGCTGGTCATTGGCGGTCTTTGCTGCGACGAACGTCGAGCCTTTTGGTCGACATGCGGTGGAACTAAAAATTGTCCTTGCGCTTGCGGATCTCGGCAAACACCTCTACGTCCGAGGCTCTCTCCATGCCGAGATGCTTACGGATCGCCGGGTCGTGCCAACGCAGGAACGGGTTGGTCGACAGTTCCTCTCCGATGGTCGTCGGCAATGTCGGCTTGTTGTCGGCGCGCAGCGCTTCGATCCTCGCCGCGCGCTGCTTCAGCGCCGAGTTGGTCGGGTCGACCGTCACCGCGAAACGGGCATTGGCCAAGGTGTATTCGTGGCCGCAATAGATGGCGGTTTGCGCCGGCAGCGCCGCCAGCTTCTTCAAAGAGTCATACATGACCGGCGGCTTGCATTCGAACAGGCGGCCGCAACCCAGCGCAAACAGCGTATCGGCGGTGAAGGCCACTTTCGAGGCAGGCAGATAGTAGGAGACGTGGCCGGCGGTATGGCCAGGCGTCTCGATGACCTCGATGCGTTCCTCGCCAAGGACCACGACCGAGCCTCGGCTGACCGTCTCGTCGATGCCGGGGATCTTCGCCTTCTCCGCTTCCGGGCCGACGATGCGCAATTTGAAGCGTTCCTTCAGCGCCAGATTGGCTTCGACATGATCAGCATGATGGTGCGTGGTGAGGATCAATGTCGGCGTCCAGCCGGTGCGCTTGATCGCCGCCAGGATCGGCGCTTCTTCCGGCGCGTCGATGATAGCCGTCTGTCCGCTTTTCGGATCGTGGACCAGCACGCCGAAATTGTCGGTGCGGCACATGAACTGCTCGATTTCGACCGGCATCGCATGTCTCCCTTTGTCGTCGCAGACATAGGGCGGCCGGCCGCCGATGTCATCCGGGTTTGTTGAACTAGACGCCTTTGTTGAACTTTCCGCCTTTGTTGAACTTGGGCCCCTTCGCGGCTACCGTCGCGCGCATGCATTCGGATATCGTCGACCTGCGTTCCTTCTATTCGACCACGCTCGGGCGCCTGGCCGAGCATTCGATCACCATGGCGCTGTCGTCCGTATGGGCGACCGTTCCCAATGAGCGGCTGGTCGGCCTCGGCTATGCGCTGCCATGGCTGGAACGCTTCGGCACCGATGCCGAGCGCGTCTTCGCCTTCATGCCGGCAACGCAAGGCGCGGTGGTGTGGCCGGTGTCGGGGCCGACGGCGACGGCGCTGGTCTTCGACGAGGAGCTGCCGCTGGTTGATTCCTGCATCGACCGCGTGCTTTTGGTGCATTCGCTCGAACATGCCGAAAACCCGCGCGAGACGCTGAACGAGATCTGGCGGGTGCTGTCGCCGGCCGGGCGTGTGGTCATCGTTGTGCCCAACCGGCGCGGCGTCTGGGCGCGGTTCGAGCACACGCCCTTCGGCAATGGCCGGCCGTTCTCGCGTGGCCAGTTGACCGAGCTGCTGCGGGAGGCGAATTTCACCCCGGCGACATGGAGCGATGCGCTGTTCTTCCCGCCGTCGCCGCGGCGTTTCATGATGCGCTTCCACAATGTGCTGGAGAAGGCCGGCCGGCGGTTCTGGCCGATCTTTTCCGGCGTCATCGTCGTCGAGGCGCAGAAGCGGCTCTACCAGGGCGTGCCGGTCGCGCAGCGTGCCTCTCGCCGCGTCTTCGTGCCGGTCTTCTCGCCGCAGGGGGCAACGCGGCTTGGCCGGCGTGCGGCTGATGCCGCGCCTGGCCAAGTGACGCGTTCGTGATCGCCGCGCCTTGCATCGCGCGGCAATCGTCACCCTATCTGAGGCATGCCCGAGCTAAGGCATGCTCGCTCGGCGCGGTATTCATGACCGAAGCGGAAACCAGGAATATTCTTCATGGACGACCAGACCAATAAAAAGCCGGGGCCGCAGAAACCCGTTGTCTCGGTAGAGGCGAGCAGCCTCGCCGACCAGGTGGCGACGATCAAGCTGGGGTTGAAATCCTCGCCGGTGCGTAGGCAACTTGCCTGGGTCTCCATCGGTATCGTCGCGGTCATCGTCGCAACCTCGGTCGGACAGGTCCTGCTCAATCGCTGGAACCAGCCTTTCTACGACGCGCTGGCCCGGCGCGACATGACGGCCTTCCTGCACCAGCTTCTGGTCTTTGCGATGATCGCCGGCGGGCTTCTGGTGCTCAATATCGGCCAGACCTGGCTCAACCAGATGATCCGTCTGAGGCTGCGCGAGGCGCTGACGCTTGACCTGATCGATCAATGGATGCGCCCGGCGCGGGCCTTCCGACTTGCCAATGCCGGCGCCATCGGCGTCAATCCCGACCAGCGCATGCAGCAGGATGCCGCTCATTTGTCGGATCTGTCGACGGATCTGGGCGTCGGCCTGCTGCAGTCGTTCATTCTGCTTGTCTCCTTCATCGGCGTGCTGTGGGAGCTGTCTTCCGGCTTCGTGTTCCATGTCGGCGGCCATTCGCTGGAGATACCGGGCTACATGGTCTGGGCCGCGTTCCTCTATGCCGGCATCGCCTCGTGGCTGAGCTGGCTGGTCGGGCGTCCGCTGATCGGCCTCAACAGCGAGCGCTACACCCGCGAGGCGGAGCTGCGCTCCTCCATGGTGCGGGTCAACGAGAATGTCGATGCGATCGCGCTCTATCATGGCGAACCAGACGCCAGGCGCCGGCTCGAGCTCGATCTCGGCACGGTGCTGGGCGCCATGCGGCGCATCTTCGCCGCCCAGATCAACCTGGCCTGGGTGACCGACACCTATGGCTGGATAACGGTGGTGGCGCCTATCCTGGTGGCTTCGCCGGTCTATTTCTCGGGCGACATCTCATTCGGCGGGTTGATGATGGCGGTCGGCGCCTTCAACCAGGTTCATTCTTCCCTGCGCTGGTTCATCAACAACATCGGCAGCATAGCCGACTGGCGCGCGACTCTGATGCGCGTGGCCGATTTCCGCATCGCGCTCACCGAAACCGACGCGCTGCATGATACGGAAAAACACATCCAGTTCGGCGAAAACGCCAATGGCAGCCTGACCTTCGACACGCTTCAGGTGGCTTCGCCGGAAGGCTGCACCAAGCTTGCCCAGACGGATGTCGAAATCCACGCCGGCGAGCGCGTCATGATCACCGGTGAGCCGGGCGCCGGCAAGACATTGTTCTTCCGCGCCCTTGCCGGCCTGTGGCCGTGGGGGAGCGGGCGGATCGGCCTGCCGGCCGGCGAGACCCCCATCTTCGTGCCGCGCGTGCCCTATTTCCCGACCGGCACGCTGCGCGAGGTGCTCGATCATCCGAACGGCGAGGCCCCGGCCAGCGATGCCGAGATCGCGGCGGTGCTTGGCGAGGTCGGCCTCGATCCACTGGTAACCATCCTTGATCGTCCCAGGCGATGGGAACGCGAACTCGGCGATGACGAACAACGGGCGCTGGCTTTCGCCAGGCTCGCCTTGCGCAAGCCGAAATGGGTAATCATCGACGAAGCTCTGGATGCGTTCGACGGGCCGACGTTGCGGCGGGTGCTGGCCATGCTGCAGAAGCGCCTGCCCGAAACCGCAATCATCAATATCGGGCGGGGCCAGCACAACACCCAGTTCTTCCCGCGCGCGCTGAATATCGTGAAGGATACCGGCGCACCGGCTTTGAAGCCGGCCCGTGTCCGCGCCGGCGCGATCGAGCCGCCACCCATCGCTGCCCGCCAGGGGAAGAAATAGCTTTATTTTCGCCGCGATCGCCGGGAAAATCCGCCGGGTCGTTCGAGGCTGCCATGCTTGCGATGCTCGGCCTGCTTGTGTGCCTTGCCTGCGCCGAGGCGGCGCCATTGCCGATGCCGGGCAAAGGCGCGCCGGTGGACGTGGAACTTGTGCTTGCCGTCGACATCTCGCAGTCGATGGACCAGCGTGAACTCGCCCTGCAGCGCGCCGGCTATGTCGAAGCGCTACGCCATCCCGACTTCATCAACGCCGTACGCGCGGGTCCAAATGGCCGCATAGCGCTCGCCTATTTCGAATGGGCGGGCGTCGTGCGCGAGGACGGGGCCATTGCCTGGCAGATCATCGACGGCGAGGACAGCGCCAACGCCTTCGCCGACAAGATCGCCACGCGGCCGTTCCGCAGCTTCCGAGGCACCTCGATCTCGGGCGCCCTCGGCTTCGGCGCCGGGCTCCTGGAGAGAACCGGCTTTTCGGCGCCACGCCGCGTCATCGACATATCGGGAGACGGGCCCAACAATACCGGGCTGCCCGTCACCGCAGCCCGTGACGCCGCCGTTGCTAGGGGTGTCGTCATCAACGGCCTGCCTATACTGATCAGTCCGTCGCCTAGTGTCGGCCGTCTCGACCGCTACTACGCCGACTGCGTGACCGGAGGAGCCGGTTCGTTCGTGCTGCCGATCTACGCGGCGTCCGAATTCTCCACCGCCGTCCGCCGCAAGCTGGTCCAGGAAGTCAGCGGCCTGACAGGCGCCAGATCCTTCCACGTCGAGGATGCGATGCCGGTCGATTGCCTGCTGGGCGAGCGCCTGCGGCAGCGGTTTTCCGATCCTTATTTCCCGGAACTCGACAGATAGCCGTCGTGGGGTTCTCAGACCGCCCGGGCGCCGTATTTGGCGCGGAACTCATCATAGCAGTCGCGCCGCCAGCGGCGGCCGACGACATAGCCGCGCAAGAGTTCGGCGGGCGAGTAGCCGAGCGACTTGGACGCCCGGTTGGCATGATAGCCCGAAAACGCCTGCGGCAACCTGCCCTTGAGGATATCGGCGATGATCTGGCGCGCTATCATGTAAGGCGGAACGTCGGGATAGCGGTCGGCGATATAAGGATGCTTGTCGATCAGACTGGCATAGGCCTCGACATAGCCATCGCGGCGGCCTGAGATCGAATTCTCCGAATTGTACTTCTTCCAGTCGATGTCCTCGGACAGCAAGGCGCCGCCGCGTTGGGCAAAGCGCAGCAGCAATTCGCGATCCTGCATGCGCGTGATGTCGCTGTCATAGCCGCCGATCGCGAGCAGCGACTCGCGCCTTGCGGTGATCGCCGAGCCGGCAATGAAGATGGTCTGCGAGACCAGGGCGCGCTGCAGCGTGCTCTTGTCGAGGAAGGCGTCGCGATTGATGCATTTGGTGCTGCGGCCGCCCTTCAGCGATACGAACGAGCTGATGAGGACTTCGAGCGAGGAGTTCTGGTCGAAGCGCGCCAGCGTCCGTTCCAGCCGGTCGGGCAGGTAGACATCGTCCGAATCGAGAAACGTCACGACCCGCGCCCGCGCGCGCTCGATGCCCGCATTGCGCGCGGCATTTGCGCCGCGCCATTTGGCGCCGACATAAATCAGCCTCGGGTCGCGGATTTCGGCGAGCGCAGCGGCCGTCCCGTCGGTCGAACCGTCGTCGACCACAATGTGCTCGAAGCGGGTAAGTGTCTGCGCCAGAACGCTTTCCACCGCGCGCACGACCTGGCTGCGACGGTTATGGGTTGGCGTGATCACTGAGATCAGCGGAACGTCCTGGCTCGACATCGGGCTGCCACCACCGGTCGGATCTAGCGTTTGTCGGATGGGTCCGATGGCTATCTTCGTGTCCCACCTCTGATTTGCGGCCGACGCTACAAAAAAACCCCCCTTTGTGTCACGCCAGGCCGGCCGAGAAATGCCGAAATTAGCGGTTTTTCCGCAACATTGCGGTCTGATGGCAACACAACTGGCCTTCCTGTTGATTAGGCGGCCCGCCAACAGGAACCAACGGACGGTTTTGCCCTTGGCCCGGGCACCTGATCGTCATCGAATTCCCCGGCAGGCAGCATATGCGGGACTGGTACAATTCACCGGCCTATCAGGCGATCCTTTCGCTGCGCACCCAGAGCTCGCAGTCCGACGTGATCTTCGTCGACGGCGTCGAGCATCCGCACAAGGCTACGGATGTGCTTGGCTAGCGGGAAAAGATTGACGTTAGCTGTGCCCGATATAGTCCGGCACCATTTCGACCTCGTCGCGGACAAGGCCGGCCGCCAGGCTGAAATGGCCGAAAAACGCCAGAGTATAGAACGCCAGTCCGATAATGACAGCAAACGGGATTTGCCAGAACGGCATCCCGGTCTGCCGCGCATGGCCTGTCACTCGCCGGATCGTGCGCCAAGACATAGTCCCCCAGCGCGTGAAGGATTTGACGATACGCTGAGCCCTGCCAGGTGCATGAAGCTCGACGAATTTTCGATCGGCGTCCCTGCCGGTTACCAGCGCGCGCCAAAAGAAGAACCCCCAGCCCCGCGGCGAGTAGTGGTGAACGCGTGCGTCCACGTTGACTATCTTGTGGCCTTCGCTCCAAAGCTGGTGCATCAGCAACGTGCACGAGACCTTGAAGCCGTTGTGGGCTGGAAATGGGTGACTGGATATCCAGTCGTGCCGAAAGGCAATGTTGTTGGCGTTGAGAGCACGCTTCGAGGCGAATCTCTCGTCTCCCTCAGCCATCGGGAAAAACCAGATCAACGCGAAGGTTCGCGAGAAGAAGTCATCGTATGAAAGATAGGTGTGTCCATTCACACAGATGGTTTCAGGCTGGTCGACGAAGGGTTTCAGTAGAGTTGAGAGCCAGTTCCGTTCCGGAACTGTATCGGAATCGAGAAAAACAAGGACGCTCCCTTCGCACGAGGGAATGCCGTTGTTCTTGAGGTCGTAATATCTGCCGCCAGGGAACGCCGCGAAGGCCAGATCGGCAACCTGCTCCAGTTGTGGCGCTTTAGCTCCGATGCTGCTTCGCAGTGAGACTGCGTCAGTTTCGAGGCCGCCGTGCGAGATTATGACCTTCGGCTTCGGAAATCCGGTAGCGGAAGCCTGGGCGATCTCGCGCGCCAAGGCCTTCAGCCCAAGGCCAATCTCGTCCCAGTCGATGGATTTGGCATTCTCCATCTCCAAGACGATAGAATAGGTGGGATGTTCAGCCATCGCGGCACAACCGGTTGATCAACCCAGTGGCTATAGTCCTAACAGCATGCTGTCAAACTATCGGGATGCAATTATGCGCTGCGAATTTGTCAGATGAGTTATCTTATCGGCAAGTTATGCGAACTGACTCGCAAAGAGCTTGATTGCATAGACGCCGGTAGAGGACCGCCCCTGTCAGCGCACGCAGTAGCTGGGCGCGGGGATCTCGCGGATAATCCGGCAGCTCCAGCAGACGTCGCCGCCGAACCATTCCAGCGGATGGCCCAGCCCGGCGGAAATCATCAAACCTGCAAGATGACCGCTGCGCGGCGATGTGCAGACGAGAATTCCCGCCCGTATTTCGGAAAGAATATTCGGGGGGATTTCCACCACTGCCGGCGATCGACGAAAGAAACGAATTTCCGTCATCGCCTCAGCAAAAACACCGCCTGCTGACCAAAAAAATTCCAGAACCACCAAGGCATCGACAGGCCGATCTTCTGGCCGTTGGCGTCGAGCGCGGTTGCCTTCTCGACGGTCGCGCCGAGTTCCTCGCACAGGTTGACGAAGTCGCGGATGGTGCAGAAATGGATGTTGGGCGTGTCGTACCAGGAGTAGGGCAGGTCCTTGGTGACCGGCATCCTGCCCTTGACCAACAGCGAGAAGCGCACGCGCCAGTGGCCGAAATTGGGGAAGGAGACGATGGCGCGGTTGCCGATACGAAGCAGCTCGTCGAGCACCAGCTTCGGGTTCCGGGTCGCCTGCAGGGTCTGTGAGAGCACGACGAAGTCGAAGCCCTTGTCGGGATAGAATTCGAGGTCCTTGTCGGCATCGCCCTGGACGACGGAAAGGCCGCGCGCCACGCATTCGTTGACGCCGCGCTGCGACAGTTCCAGCCCGCGGCCGTCGACCTGCTTGGTCTCCTGCAGGAGTTCCAGAAGCAGTCCGTCGCCCGAGCCGACATCGAGGACGCGCGAATTGGCCGGGATGAGATCGGTGACGACCTCGAGGTCGACACGCTGAGCGCGATTGACGCTCATGGCTTCGCCTCCTGCATAGCGCATGATCCCGGTCCGAAAAGTCGGCGACTTTTTGCGTTCGCTGACCTTCGGTTCGGGGTCATAGGCTTAGCCCCCTGGCGCGGGCGGCGGAGGCGATGAAGCCGTTGATGGCCGCGAACAGTTCCGGCTCGTCGAGCAGGAAGGCGTCGTGGCCGCGATCGGTTTCGATCTCGACGAAGGAGACGGAAGCGCCCGCCGCGTTCAAGGCATGCACGATCGATCGGCTCTCCTCGGTCGGGAACAGCCAGTCGCTGGTGAAGGAAACCAGGCAAAAACGCGTCTTGGTGCCGGCGAAGGCGTCGGCGAGGCGCCCGCCGTGATCGGCGGCAAGGTCGAAATAGTCCATCGCGCGGGTCAGATAGAGGTAGGAATTGGCGTCGAAGCGGTCGACGAAAGTCATGCCCTGATGGCGCAGATAGCTCTCGATCTGGAAATCGGCGTCGAAGCCGAAGGTCAGCGCCTCGCGGTCCTGCAAATTGCGGCCGAACTTGCGGTGGAGCGCGGCTTCCGAAAGGTAGGTGATATGAGCGGCCATGCGCGCGACGGCGAGCCCTTTTTCCGGCCGCTTGCCGAAATCGAGATATTTGCCGCCATGCCAGTCGGGATCGGCCATGACAGCCTGTCGGCCGACTTCATGGAAGGCGATGTTCTGCGAGGAATGGCGGGCGCCGGTGGCGATGGGCAGTACGCAGAACACGCGCTCCGAATGGCTCGCCGCCCATTCAAGAACCTGCATGCCGCCCATCGAGCCGCCAAGGACGCAAAACAGCTTCTCGATGCCGAAATGATCGACCAGCATCGTCTGCGCGCGCACCATGTCGCGTATGGTGATGATCGGCAGGTCGAGCCCGAAGGGCTTGCCGGTCGCCGGATTGGTGGAAGCCGGACCAGTCGAGCCGAGGCAGCCGCCGACGACATTGGAGCAGATGACGAAGAAACGGTTGGTGTCGATGATCCTGCCGGGGCCGATCAGAACCTCCCACCAGCCCGGCTTGCCGGTCACCGGATTGGTGTTGGCGACGTGCTGGTCGCCGGTCAGCGCGTGGCAGACGAGGATGGCGTTGGAGCGCGCGTCGTTGAGCGTGCCATAGGTCTGGTAGGCAATCTGGAAGGGCGAGAGCAGCGTTCCGGCGTCGAGCTTCAGCGGCTTGTCCGGGCCGAACCGCAGCACCGGGCTCGACGGATGGTCGGCCTCGTCGTTGGTTCTTGCAGCACGCTGAGCGGCCATGTCCGTCCTCATCCTGTCCCGCATCGGTCTCGTCCCGACGCGGTGTCCGGCCGGCAGCGGACAATAAAAAACCGGCATTGCCGTCGCAAAGCCGGTTACAGGTTGCAAACGGCCCTTTAGCGAGTTGTTTAACGTGGCTGCAAGCCGACCGGCCAAATCACCACGGGAGTCTGGCAATCCTTCTAGGACCAGCGCCGCGCTTCGTCAACGGGTGGCCTCCTCGCGACCGGATACGGGTGCCAGGCGCCGGCCCTCGACATTCCAGCCCGTGGCCTGTATTTCCGCTGCGGCCTTGAAGGCCTTCTCGACGGATTTGTGACATGAAGCAGGATCAGCCCCGTCCGACGCCCCGCGCGGGCATTATGGACATCGAGGCCTATGTGCCGGGAAAAAGCAACGCGCCGGCCGGCGTGACGAAAGTCTACAAGCTGTCGGCGAACGAAAATCCGCTCGGGCCCTCGCCTAAGGCGATCGAGGCTGCGCGCGAGGTGGCGGCGAAGCTCGATGTCTATCCGGACGGCACGGCGCGGCGGCTGCGCGAGGCGATCGCCGAGGTGCATGGGCTGAATCCGGCCAACATCATCTGCTCCAACGGCTCGGACGAGATCCTGGGACTGCTGGCGCAGACCTATCTCGCGCCGGGCGACGAGGCCGTGTTCACCGAGCACGCCTTCATGGTCTACAAGATCTATATCCAGGCGGCGGGCGCCAAGCCGGTGGCGGTGAAGGAGACCGACGAGCGCGCCGATGTCGACGCGATTTTGGCCGCGGTGACGCCGGCGACGCGGATCGTGTTCCTCGCCAATCCTAACAATCCGACCGGCACCTATGTGCCGTTCCAGGAAGTGCGCCGGCTGCACGCTGCATTGCCGAAGAACGTGCTCCTGGTGCTCGACGCGGCCTATGCCGAATATGTGCGGCGCAACGACTACGAGGCCGGCATCGAGCTCGCCGGCAGTTCCGAGAACGTGGTGATGACCCGCACCTTCTCCAAGCTCGGGCTCGGCGGCGCGCGTATCGGCTGGATGTACGGGCCGGCGCATATCGTCGATGCGATCAACCGCATTCGCGGCCCTTTCAACGTCAACGCTACAGCGATTGAGGCCGGCATCGCCGCGATCCGCGACCGCGCGCATATCGAGCGCAGTGTGGCGCACAACGAGAAATGGCTGGCCTGGCTCGGCGCCGAGCTGACCGGGCTCGGCCTGCGCGTCACGCCCAGCGTCGGCAATTTCGTGCTGATCCATTTTCCCGACGGCGAGAAACATTCGGCGGCGGCCGCGGACGATTATCTGAGCGCGCGCGGCTACATCCTGCGCCGCGTCACCGGCTACGGCTTCCCCAATGCGCTGCGCATGAGCGTCGGCACCGAGGAAGCCAATCGCGGCGTCATCGATGCGCTCACGACCTTCCTGAAAAGCTAGAACACCATGGCGTCACCGATGTTCGAGAAAATAGCGCTGGTCGGCATCGGCCTGATCGGCTCGTCGCTTGCCCGCGTTGTCCGCCGCGAGGGCCTGGCGCGCCATATCGCCATAGCGACGCGCAGCGCTTCGACGCTCAAACGCGCCGAGGAGCTTGGCCTTGGCGATTCTTACAGCACCGACGCCAGCCAAGCGGTGCGTGACGCCGATCTCGTCATCGTCTCGGTTCCGGTCGGCTCGTCCGGCGAGGTCGCGGCCGAGATCGCGCCAGCGCTGAAGAAGGGCGCCATCCTCACCGATGTCGGCTCGACCAAAGCCTCCGTCATCGCGCAAATGCAGCCGCATGTGCCCGAAGGCGTGCACTTCATCCCCGGACATCCGCTGGCCGGCACGGAAAAGTCCGGGCCCGATGCCGGCTTTGCCGATCTCTTCGAGAATCGCTGGTGCATCTTCACGCCGCTGCCGGGCACCGATCCCGCGGCGCTCGAGACGCTTTCGGAATTCTGGCGGCGCTGCGGCTCCAACATCGACACGATGGACCCGCAGCACCACGACATGACCTTGGCGATCGTGTCGCACCTGCCGCATATCATCGCCTACAACATCGTCGGCACGGCGGACGATCTGGAAGCGGTGACCAAGAGCGAAGTCATCAAATATTCCGCTTCCGGCTTTCGCGACTTCACTCGCCTTGCCGCCTCCGACCCGACCATGTGGCGCGACGTGTGCCTGCACAACAAGGACGCGATCCTGGAGATGCTGGCGCGGTTCTCGGAGGATCTGGCTTCGCTGCAGCGGGCGATCCGCTGGGGCGACGGCGAGAAGCTGTTCGACCTCTTCACCCGCACCCGCGCAATCCGCCGCTCGATCATCGAGGCCGGCCAGGATATCGATGTGCCGGATTTCGGTCGCCAGGCCGTCGAGCACCCGGCCAAGCCTTAGGCTTTTCCCTCGTTCTCTGGCGTGGATTGACCTGTCAGCCTGGGCAGGCGCATGCGCTGGAGATTGGCCGAAACGCCCATCGCGATCGTCATCCACGGGCGGAGCAAGGAGCGAAGCGACGCGCGCAGACCCGAGGATCCATTCCGTGACATACGAGCGTCGCAACGGTGCAGAATTCTGCTCCGCCGCATTCCATGGCTCAGGTCACGGAATGGATTCAGGGTCTCCGCGACGCCGCTTCGCGGCTGCTCCGCCCTGGAATGACGAGGTTGAGCGGCTTACGCCAACCCCAGCGTTTGTGCCGATTTCGCGGAAATAGCCGAGATACTCTTGCGTTCTAGCCCTGGGCCGGCGGCCAGTGCGCCGCCATCATCGCCAGCGTTTCGGCCCGATCCGGCGCGCCCAGCCGGCCGCCGAAGCGCAGGCATTTGAGCGCGGCGGCGGCGCTGGCAAAGCGCAGGGCTTCCTCCATGGGCATGGCCTCGGCGAGGCCGACGGCGAAGGCGCCGTGGAAGACGTCGCCGGCGGCGAGCGTGTCGATCGCCTTGACCTTCGGCGCCTCGACATGGCGCACGCGCCGAGTCGCGCGGTCGTGCCACCAGGTGCCGGCCGCGCCGCCGGTCACCGCGACAAAGGCATCGGTGCGCGAGGCGAGGTCGGCGCAGGCGCTTTCGGGGTCGAGCGCGTGGCCGCAGACGATGCGCGCCGCCGGTTCGGAAGCGACGATGTGCGAGGCCAAGGGCAAGAGCCGCTCCAGCACCTCGATCGGCGCGGTGTCAGCGTCCAGGATCGCCGGACGGCCGGTCGATCTGGCCGCGCCCAAAGCCAGCGCCGCGGCGCCCGGCCAGCGGACATCCACCAGCACGGCGTCGAAGCCGGAGAGGTCGGCAAGCGGCAGCGCCTCGGGATCGGCTTGAGCCTTTTTGTCGTAGAAGGGGACGATGACGCGCTCGCCATGCGCATCCACCAGGATCGCGGCCAGCGCCGATCGCGCGCCGGGAACGCGGCGGATAAGGCTGCAGTCGACGCCTTCGGCCTGAATGTCGGCGATCAGCTGGTCGCCGACCGGATCGTCGCCCGTGCTTGCCCAAAGCGAGACCTCGGCGCCGAGGCGATGTGCGGCGCAGGCGGCGCTCGTCGCCATGCCGGAAGCGATCTGGACGCCGTCGCTGGCGATGAACTTGCCCTGATGCGCGGGCAGCGTCTCGACGCGAAGGATCGTATCGAGGGTGAAGGCGCCGACGCTGAGCAGTCTGACCGGCTTCGGCATCGTTGCTTTACTCTTCTCAGTCGGCATGATCTCACCCGAAAACCGGTCCACACCTTTTGCTATGCTGACCTTCGGTTCGGGACCACGCTCTATTCAAGCGGCTTGACCTTGCCGAGCGGGATGAAGCCCAGCGAAGCCTTGCCCTTGACGATCTTGAGCGGCAAGGAGGGTTCCTTGCCAAGCATGGCAATGGCAGAAAAACCCTGCTCGATTTCACTTTTATGCTCGGGAATCGCGCCGGCAAGGATAGATGCCACCGCTTTCGGGTCCTTGAGCTTGATCGTCAGGTCCCCGTTGACCAGCCCTTCCGCATCCACGGAGACCGGTCCGGACACGGTGACACGCGCCGTGCCCGACGACAGGTCGAGCTTGGCGATCTCGATCGACTGGCCGCGCAGGCTCTTCGGCGGCGCTGCGATCAGCGCCACGCCGTTCTTCAGCGTCACGTCGCCACTGCCGTCCAGCGCCGGCAGTGCGCGCCCGTCGATAGCATCCGCGTTGATCTCCAGGTCGCCGAAGCTGCCGACATAATTGATGTCCTGGCCGGCCGGCTGCAATTGGCCGGCCGCCTTGCCGGCGCTGAACAATTGCATCGGATCCGTGTCGTCCTGCGGGTCGGTCTGACCGTTCAGGCCTTCAGCCTGCACGGAAACGCTCCTTGGCAACGGCCACCACACTTTGACATTGGCCTGCAACCGGTCCCAGTCGATCCAGAGCGGCGGCATACCGGGCGCCATCGTCCTCAACGGCCCGCGCAGGTCGACGACCGGCGACAAGGGTTCGGCGATCCCGGCGACGGCGTTGAAGCTGCCGGTGGAGGCGGCGACCTTCTGGGTATCGTCTTCATAGGCGATGTTGTCGCAGGAGACCGTGAAGCTCATCGGATAGCCGCTGACGGCGAGGTTGGCGCAGCCGGCGGCGATCCCTTTGCTGCCCAGTCTCGCCACCGCGTGGTCGGCCTCGGTCTTGAGCCTGTCGGCGAGATAGAACCAGCCGCCGCTATAGGCGGCGAACAGCACGACAAGGAGTGCGGCAAGCCAGAACAGCCGGCGGCGAAGTTTGGGCGATCGCTCGTCACTTGACGTCATGCTGCGGCTCTCGTTAACCCGGCGAGCGGGCATTTACCAATACGCAAACAAGCGGGGGCCAGAAGAAGCACCTCGGCGGTGCGGTGTCGTTCACTCGAATGCGATCAGGCTTGGCGATATGGGCGATTTTTGGGTTTTTGGCTACGGGTCGCTGATCTGGCGGCCCGGATTTGCCCATGTCGAGACGCGCCGCGCCCGGCTTTACGGCTATCGCCGCTCGCTTTGCGTCTATTCATTCGTGCATCGCGGCACGCGCGCGCGACCGGGCCTGGTGCTCGGCCTCGACCGGGGCGGCTCCTGCGTCGGCCTCGCCTACCGTGTTCCCGGCAATTTGCGCGACGAGGTGCTTTCCTATCTGCGCGAGCGCGAGCTGGTCACCAGCGTCTATCTTGAACGCATTCTCGATGTCCGGCTGGATGGTGGAGGCGCGGTCGAGGCGGTCGCCTACACCGTCGACCGCCAGCATGAGCAGTATGCCGGCGCGCTCGACGCCGATCATGCGGCCAGGATCGTTCGCGGCGCGGTCGGCCAATCCGGGCGAAACGAGGACTATCTCTTGAGCACACTTGAGCATCTCGAGGCGCTCGGCATCCGCGATCACTGGCTGGAGGAGGTGGGCCGTCGGGTCGCGTCTTCGTGAAGCGCATTTTCGGCGAAATAATTTCGCCTCCAATGCTCTATCTCTTTGTTTTTACGCAATTCCAGACGCAAAACCGCGACGCACTTTTGCTGGAATTGCTCTGGTCCGATCAAAAAACAAAACCATGCCTTTGACCTCGCCCGGCCGCGACCTAGCTTAGCGGCATCCCATCCTTGGGCTTCAGGCCCGTTCCAGCATCACGGAGATCAGTCTTGCAGAAACGCCGTCTCGGTCGCACCGACCTTTCCATCGCGCCGCTGGTCCTGGGCGGCAACGTCTTCGGCTGGACCGCTGATGAGAAGACCTCCTTCGACCTGCTCGACCGGTTCATCGCTGCCGGCTTTAACGCCATCGATACGGCCGATGCCTATTCGCGCTGGGTTCCCGGCAACAAGGGCGGCGAATCGGAAACGATCATCGGCAACTGGATGAAGAGCCGCGGCAACCGCGATCAGGTCATCGTCATCACCAAGGTTGGTTCGGACATGGGCCAGGGCAAGCGCGACCTCTCGGCTGCCTATATCGAAAAGGCGGTCGACGCTTCACTGAAGCGACTGCAAACCGATGTCATCGACCTCTATCTGTCGCACTGGCCGGATCCGGCCACGCCTTACGAGGAAACGCTCGGCGCCTATCAGCGCCTGCTCGAAAAGGGCAAGATGCGCTATCCCGGCTGCTCCAATCTCGATGCCGGGCAGCTGCGCGCCGCGCTCGACGTCGCCAGCCTGCGCAGCCTGCCACGTTACGAGGTGCTGCAACCAGAATACAATTTGTACGACCGCTCGTCGCTCGACGGACCGCTGCTCGACCTCTGCAAAGCCGAGGATATCGGCGTCATCACCTATTTCAGCCTCGCCAAGGGATTCCTGAGCGGCAAATACCGCAGCAAGGCCGATCTCGGCCAGAGCGCGCGCGGCGAAGGCGTCGCCGAATATCTCAATGAGCGCGGCATGCGCATCCTTTCCGCGCTCGATGCCGTGGCCGAGCGCCATGCGGCCAAGCAGGCGGAGGTGGCGCTGGCCTGGATCATCGCGCGGCCGGGCGTCACCGCGCCGATCGCCAGCGCCACGACCCTGGCCCAGATGGATAGCCTGATCCGCGCCGCGTCGCTCAAGCTTTCGGCCGACGATATCGCGGCATTGGACCGGGCCAGCGCCTGAGACGGGCGCTGCGCACGAACGTCCAAGACGGCCATGACGATCCCTCCTAAATCCTGTCGCATCGCGGCGGCAGGAGGGTTCGGCATGGCCGATGGCATCTTGAACGAGGCGCAGACCTGGCAGCAGGTGCTGGCGCTTATCGTGGCGGCGACGGTCGTCATGGGCAGTCCGGGACCTGCGACGATCAGCGTGACCGCCGTCGGCGCGGCTTTCGGTCTGCGTCCTTCCCTGGGTTACACGTCTGGCGTGGTGCTCGGCACGATCGCCGTGCTTCTGGCGGTGGCGGGCGGGATTTTCGGCATGCTGACCTCGGTGCCGGGAGTGGCGCCGGTGCTGGCGGTCGCCTCGGCAGGCTACATCCTTTATCTCGCCTTCAAAATAGCGACCGCGCCGCCATTGGCGGAGCGCGGAAGCACGGCGACGGAGCCTGATTTCCTTGGCGGTTTCATGCTCGCCGTCGCCAATCCGAAAGCCTATGTGGCGATCGCAGCGGTTTTCGCCGGCGCCGCGTCGCAGGCCGATGCGCTCGGCGTCTCCACCAGGCTGCTGGTGCTTGCCGCGATGATCGTCGCCATTCACGTCGTGTGGCTGCTTGCCGGAACGGCGTTCGCGCGCGGTCTGCGCCATCCGCTGGCCTCGCGGATCATCAACCTGGTGTTTGCCGCCACGCTGGTGCTGACGACCCTGCTGGCGGTGCTGCGGTAGCCGATCAGGTCTTCGCGGTTACGCCGAGTTCCGCCAGCCGCTTCACCGCCGTCGGCGGCATGGGCGGCGGGTTCGGCGCCTGCGCCGCTTCGATAAGCATCTGGTCGCAGGCGGCCTCGGTCTCGCCGATCAGCCGCTGCATGAATTCCTCCTTGCCGAGCCCTGGCGGGATCGGCGGCAGGAAGCGGGCCTTGATGGTGCCGGGATAGCGCAGGAACTTGCGGCGCGGCCAGTAGAGGCCGGCGACATGAGCCACCGGGACCACAGGAACGCCGAGCTGCGTGTAGAGCTCGACGATGCCGTATTTGTAGGACGGCTCGGCGCCCGGCGGGCGGCGCGTGCCTTCGGGATAGATGATGAGCTGGCGCGGATTGCGGTTCATCTCCTGCCTGGTCGCGACGACGACAGCCTTCAGCGCTTTCGAACGGTTGCCTCGGTCGACCGGGATCATGCGCATTTTCAAGATGTACCAGCCGAAAAAGGGGATCCAGGTCAGCTCGCGCTTCAGGATGTAGAGCGCGTCGTCGAGATAGGGGAAGAAGGCGATCGCGTCCCAGAAGGACTGATGCTTCGGCGCCAGGATGAAGGAGCCTTCGGGCAGGTTCTCGACACCCGTGATCTCGCTCTTCGTCGCGGCGATCTTCTCATAGAGCCACATCGAGGTGCGCGACCAGAATTTCGGCACGAACCAGGCGCGGTGGCGCGGCGACAGGAAATAGAAAGGCGTCCAGAAGATCATCTGGACGATCAGGCTGAGATAGAAGACGAAGTTGAACGCCAGCGAGCGGATGATGAGCATGCAAGGGGCCCGTGAGGAAGTGTGCGTTGGTTACACCAAGCGGCGGCAAAAAGGAAACGCCGCCATTGTCGAATGGTGCCGCTAGAGTGACCGAGCCAGCCGTTCCTTGAGACGCGGCGCGGCGAAATCGAGGAAGGCGCGCAGCTTTACCGGTAGCCGGCCCTGGCCGGCATGGACGAGGCTCACCGGCCAGGGCGGCGGTTCGAAGGGCTGCAGCACCAGCCGCAGCGCGCCGGCGCGCACGGCGGCATCGGCCTGGTAGGAGAGCACTTTCGTCAGCCCGAGCCCGGCAATCGCGGCATCGATGGCCGCTTCGGCGGTGTTGACTTGCAGGCGCGAGCGAACAGGGATTGTCGTTTCCGTCTTGCCGGTTCCGAAGCTCCATGCCACGGGAGCGGCGAGACCTTCGAAGGTGACACAGTCGTGGCCGGCAAGGTCTTGGGGGGTCGTCGGCGTGCCATGCAAGGCGAGATAGGCGGGACTTGCGCAGACGACACGGCGGATCGAGCCGACGCGGATCGCAACCATCGCCGAATCCGGCAGCTCGCCGATGCGCAGGGCGAGATCGATATGCTCCTCGACCAGTTGGGTGATCCGGTCCGACAGGGTCAAGCGGACATCCACTCGCGGGTAGACGGCGAGAAAGCCGGCGATCACCGGCAGCACATGCAGACGGCCGAACACGACCGGCGCCGTGATGACCAGCTCGCCGGTCGGGCTCGAATATTCGCCGGCAGCATCGCGCTCGGCCTCGCTCACCTCGTCGAGGATGCGACGGCAGGCGGCAAGATAGGACTGGCCGGCATCGGTCAGCGTCAGGCGCCGCGTCGAGCGATTGAGCAGGCGCGTCTTCAAATGCTTCTCCAGTTCGGAGAGCTTGCGGCTTACGGTCGCCAGCGGGATGCCGGCGCGGCGCGCGGCGGCGGAAAGGCTGCCGGCCTCCGCCGTGGCGACGAACAGGGACATGGCGTCGAGGCGGTCCATTATTCTTCCGAAATATGGAAAGATAGATTGCAAATATGCTCTCTACATCCGGTTTTCGGAAGAGCCTAATTGATGTGCGATCCTGTCCGAGGAGCGCCAGTATGTATGAATTCACCAGCGACATCGCCTTCACGCCCGCCGTCAAGGCCATCCAGTCCCGCAAGGGGTCGCGTGATTCCTATGCGCGCGTCGAGCAGCGCGGCGGCTGGCGGGCAACAATCGAGCCGGACCTCGCCGCCTTCATCGAAGCGCAGACCAGCGTGTTCCTGGCGACGGCCAATGCCGAAGGCCAGCCCTACATCCAGCATCGCGGCGGGCCGGCCGGTTTCCTCAAGGTGCTCGACGAGCACATGATCGGCTTTGCGGATTTTTCCGGCAATCGGCAGTTCATCACCCAGGGCAATCTCGAGGACAACGACCAGGCCTTCCTGTTCCTGATCGACTACATGCTCAGGCAGCGCATCAAGATCTGGGGCAGAGCGCGTGTCGTCGAGAATAACCCGGAGCTGACGGCGAAGCTGATGCCGGCGGACTACAAGGCGCGGCCGGAGCAGGCGATCCTGTTCACGGTCACGGCCTGGGATGCCAATTGCCCGCAGCACATTCCCCAGCGTTTCGAAGCGGCGGATGTCGCGGCCGCCCTTGCCGAGCGCGACCGGCGCATAGCCGGCCTGGAGCAGGAGATTGCCCGCTTGCGCGATAATGCGGCGGCTGGATCAAATCCAGGAAAAGTGTGAGCGGTAGGCTCGGCGCCTTCGCCGTAGCCTTCCGTCGGGGATTGCGTCAAAACAAAGAGATAGAGCGTTCGCCGTTTCCGTGAAACGCTCTAAGTTTTAGTTCTTCACCACGGCCGATGCTTCCGCCAGCGTGACGCCCTCGGGCGTCGTGCGAAGCGGCAGGAAGCCGCGCGCCAGCGACAGCACATATTTGCTGTATTCGGTCAGCAGCACGCGCAGCGCTTCCGGCTTGGTCAGCCAGCCGCCGTTGCCGAGATTGGTATTGACCACCGGATAGGGCTCCAGGCGCGCGCCATGCAGCAGCCGGCCCATCTCGAGCAAGCTGCGCGGCATGTGGTAATTGTTGGTGACGATGATGATGCTGCCATAGGCGTGGTTTTCCACCCATTTGGCGCTTTCCTCGGCATTGCCGATGGTGTCGAGCGCGGCGCGGTCGATATCGACGCAACAGGAAAAGAGCTGTTTGTCGCCGCCCATCGCCGCCTGCAGCTGGCGCTTGGTTGCCGACGGATGGACGCCGCTGATCAGCAGCCGTTCGCCCTTGCCGGAGGCCAACAGGTCCATCGCCGCGTCGAGCCGCGACTGCCCGCCGGTGAGCACGATGATGGCGTCGGCCCTGGCCGGATTGGCCGGAGTCGTCATATGGCTGACCTTGTCGGCAAACCAGCCGAAGCCGCCGGCAAAAAGCGCCAGCGCGGCGAGAACCACGAAACCGCAGACGCGCAGAGCGAGCCTCAAACGACCGAACCCGGCGAAGGCAGCGCTGCGCACACGCATCGCCGGCATTCGTCCAGCCGTCTCGATCGAATCCCGCGCTTCCATCATCCCCAGGTTAATCCTGAAAGCCTCTAATGGTTAACTCCGAAATGCGGCCGTTGATAGGTGAGACGGCGCACATTGCGTTACGGCAGGTATCCCGCGTGTGATCATTGTCTTGTTTGTTTATAGCGCTTTGCGCCGGTTTCCGGATTGATCTCATGGGTCAGCCCGCATCCGGCTGGCGAACGTCGATGTCGCTGAGATAGGCGACGACGGTCGCATGCGAGGTGGCCGCGGTCAGCGCGCCGATCACCAGCACCATCAGACCGACGCCGAAATAGCCGGCCGAGCCGATGGCGAAATTGCCGAACAAAGCAGTCGCCTGGTCGGCCTGGGGCGTGGCCATGTTGCGCGACGACCACCAGGAAAAGACGATGAAGACGACGATCGCCAGGGCGCCGCCGGCGGCAGCGCCCTTCATGCCGGTGACCAGGAAATGCCAACGGAATTCGCGCGCGATGAAGCGCGCCTCGGCGCCGACGAAATGCAGCACCTCGATGATGTGGCCGTTGCCGGCCATCGCGCCGCGCGTGGCGAACACCACCGTCAGCACGGTTGCCGAGAGCATCAGCACCAGAACGGCAATGCCGATCGTCACGGTCGTGCGCGCCATGGCGACCAGCCGGTCGACCCAGGTGCGGTGATCGTCGAGTGCCGCGGTCGGTATTTTCGGCGTGATGGCGGCGCGCATGGCGGCAAAGTCGGGCGGGCTGGCCTCGTCGATGGTGACGATGATGAGGCGCGGCACCGGCAGCTCGTCGATGTTGAGGCCGCTGCCCAGCCACGGTTCCAGAAGACGCGCGGTCGCGTCGCGGTCGATGATCTTGGTGCCCTTCACGCCGGGGAACTCGCTGGCGATCTGCGAGGCCTGCGCAAGGGCCGCCTCCATGTCCAGACCGTCGGCCGGCTTGATCTGGATCGTCGCCTCGCGCGATATCTGGTTCTCCCAGACGGAGGCGGTATCGCGCACCAGCGTCACGGCGCCGAAGGTGAGACAGGACAGGAAGGTCATGATGGCGATGACCAGCACCAGCGCCCGTCCAGCGATGTTCTGCGCCGGCACGATCGGCGCCG
Organism: Mesorhizobium sp. CA12; assembly: GCF_020165255.1. Taxonomy (NCBI): domain Bacteria; kingdom Pseudomonadati; phylum Pseudomonadota; class Alphaproteobacteria; order Hyphomicrobiales; family Phyllobacteriaceae; genus Mesorhizobium; species Mesorhizobium sp. CA12. The sequence continues at coordinate 62,024 of NZ_JAIUHT010000003.1, read as the reverse complement.
TCTTGCGCTGGACACGCCGGACCGTCGTCTTCTCGAGCGTTTCGTGCTGGAGGTGATCGGCCGGAAGGTCAGTCATAAACGTCCAACCTTCCACCGGCCAGGATCATGCGACGCGCATCGACCTGTTCCATCAGGCCGAGGTCGTGGGTGGCGATCACCACGGCGGTGCCTAGCCGGTTGAGCTCGATGAACAGTCTTAGCAGCCGGCGCGCCAGCGGCGGGTCGACATTGCCGGTCGGCTCGTCGGCAAGCAGGATCTCCGGCTGTTCGATCAAGGCCCGGGCGATCGCGGCGCGCTGCTTCTCGCCGCCCGACAGCACCGGCGGCAGCACATGCATGCGGTCGCCGAGCCCGACCCATTTCAGCAGCTCGGTGACGTCGGTGCGGTAGCTCGCTTCCTCGCGCCCGCGCACGCGCAGCGGCAGCGCGACATTCTCGTAGGTCGTCATATGGTCGAGCAGGCGGAAGTCCTGGAACACCACGCCGATGCGGCGGCGCAGCAGCGGCAGCTCGCCGCGCGAAATGCGCGAGCGGTCCTTGCCGAAGATGGTGATCAGGCCGCGCGTCGGCTTCAGCGACATGAACAAAAGGCGCAGCAGGGTCGTCTTGCCGGCGCCCGAAGGGCCGCTCAGGAACTGGAAGGAGCGCTCCGGAATGTGCAGGGAGATGTCCCGGAGGATCTCCGGACCCATGCCATAGCGGAGGCCGACATTTTCGAAGCGGATCACGTTCGGCGACCTGGAAACTCTCGGCGGCGACGCGCCACAATCTACTCTAACAGACCATCGGCCGGCATGGTTAACCGGCGGTTAATTTTGCAACGTCCAGCATGCATCAAAGCCATTCCGGTGGGGAAGCGTTAACCAATTGCGTTTACGCAAAAGAAACGAAGACTGCACTGGTGCCGTAATGGCTGACGAGAGAACCGCGCGCCCTGTTTCCGGCGAAATCATGACCGGCACGGCAACAAATGCCGCGCCGGAACGCGTCATGTTCGAAGCGGCCGACATCGTCGATGCCGATTATGTGGTGCTGCCGCGTTTTGCCGCTTATCCAGAATCGGCACCGCCGCCGCAGATGCCGTCGACACCATCGATCGGCGGCATGGGCATGCTGCGCAGACCGGAGGCGGCGCCGTCGCGATCCTCGCGTGGCGGTCCGTTGTTCTGGATAGCCGGCGCCGGCATAGCGCTCGCATCCTTCTGGGTGTCGGGTGGTCATGCGCTGGTCCGGCAAAGCCCCTTTTGGACGACCGCCGCGCCGGCGAGCGCGCTCACCATTTCCGGCGTAACGTCGCGCATCGATGCGTCGGGATTGAAGCCGGTGCTGTTCGTGGATGGCGAGGCGGCGAATGACGGGATGAAATCGGAAACGCTGCCGCCGCTCGAAATCCGCGTCACCGATAACAACGCCAATATCATCCGCTACAGGCTGGGGACATCCAACCGTTCGCTGGGCCCGGGCGAAAGATTCGGCTTTTCGAGCCGCCTCGATGTGCCTAAAGACGGCGTCAGGACAGTCTCCGTAATCTTCGCCGGCTAGGTGTGTCGATATTCAGGTGAGGCCGGCCTGCGAACGACGGCTTCCTTCGCTTCCGGCCTTCGCCGGCCAAAGCACTTAGGAGTGGCGTGGCAGTCAAATTGAGGCTATGGCCGGCGTAGGCCGGTGCTCACGTACGTCAAGTACGCTCCGCTCCGGTTCTCGGAAGCCATCGTTCTCGACTCGGCCTGACCCGAATCTCGACACACCTAGCGACTGGCGTCCTAGGTGGTTTTGAAGGACAAAACTATGCCAGTTGTACGCGGCAAGGACATCGAGGTCCTGTTTTCGGCGTCGGCGATCGCGCGCCGCAATCTCGAACTCGCCAAGGAAATCGCCGGGCGCGATTACCATGACCTGCTGGTGATCTCGATCCTCAAGGGCTCGTTCGTCTTCGCCGCCGATCTCATCCGCGCCATGCATGATGTCGGCCTGTCGCCGGAAGTCGAGTTCATCTTCATCTCCAGCTACGGCGCCGGCACGACCAGCGGCGAGGTCAGGGTGCTGCGCGACATCGACAACGAGGTCGCCGGCCGCGACGTGCTGTTGATCGACGACATACTCGAATCCGGCAAGACGCTTTCCTACACCCGCGACCTGATGCTTTCGCGCGGCGCCAAGAGCTGCGCCATCGCGGTGCTGCTCGACAAGCGGATGCGCCGCCAGACCTCGCTCAACGCCGATTATGTGGGCTTCGACTGCCCGGACTATTTCGTCGTCGGCTACGGCATGGATGTGGCCCATGCGTTCCGCGAGCTGCCGTTTGTCGGGGTGGTGAAAGGCGACGCCTGAGAAGGCGGCGCCATTCCGAAAAACCGCCGATCGTTAGAATTTTCAGAAAACATCAACGTTTCGGCGGCATCTATCTCGGCATGGCAAAGCTTCTGATCGTCGAGGACGATGAGTCCGTCCGCACCCTCGCTGCCCGCGCGCTCGAGCGCGATGGCCATAGTGTCACCATCGCCACCGACGGCGCGCAGGGGCTGGACATGATCCGGCAGGCGCGCGGCGGTTTCGATCTGGTGGTGTCCGACATCCGCATGCCGGAGATGGACGGCATCGAGATGGCGACATCGGCTGCAAGAGAGTTCCCGACGATGCGGATCATGCTGATGACCGGCTATGCCGACCAGCGTGAGCGCGCCGAGGAGCTCAACGGCATCATCCTCGACGTCGTGCAGAAGCCGTTCACGCTTGCCGAGATCCGTGGCCGCGTCGGCAAGGCATTAAGCTGCTTCGCTTGATACCGCATCGGCCGTGACAGCGGCGGCCGGCGCCGCACTTCGCCGACGTCCGCCGCTGAGCGCAAGCAGGCCGGCGCCGATGATCAGCGCCGCGCCCAGCACCGTGGTTTCACGCGGCACTTCGGCGAAGAACAGGAAACCCCACAGCGGCGACCACAGGATGCCGGTATATTCGAACGTGGCGACGCGATTGGCCGGCGCCATCCGGTAGGCCTGCGAGAGCAGGATCATGCCGGCGGACGCGACGAGGCCGCAGGCGGCCATCTTCAGGAAGTCCGGCATTGTCGGCCATACCCATGGCCGCACCAGGAATTCGACGCTCGGATGCGCCGCATGGGTGATGCCGGCAAGGTGGAAGACGGTTGCGACCGCAACCGCGCCGCTGAGATAGGCGCCGTTCTGATAGAAGGCCATCACGGTCGATGATTCGGTGTCGCCGATGCGGCGCGCCATCAGTTGCGAGAAGCCGTAGAGGAAGGCCGAGCCCAGAGACAGCAGCGCCGCCCAGTCCAACACGCCGGCGCCGGGACGCACCATCACAAGCACGCCGACCAGGCCGATCAGCACCGTCGACAGCATCTTCCATGAGACGCGCTCGCCGAGATAGGGACCCGCCATCGCCATGATGAACAGCGGCGCCATGAAATAGAGCGCCACCGCATCGGCCAGCGGCAAGGCGGCGATCGCCAGATAATAGACCGTGTAGGACGAGAACTGGATGAAGGCGCGCAGCGTCAGCATGCCGAAGCGCTTCGACAGCACCGCCTTCAGGCCGACATCGGCCTGGACGAGCACGATCAGGATCGGCAACGCGACAATGGCGCGGATCGCCATCACCTCGGTCACCGGATAGCCGCCCGAAACCGCCTTCACCAGCGGATCCTGCAGTGAAAAAACCAGCACGCCGAGGCAGAGGCTCAGAATGCCAAGCACCGTCCGGTTCTGCATGATCTATCCAGCGAAAAAGAACCCGCCACCATTTTCAGGCAGCGGGTACGAGTGAGGACTCTTCGATTGGTCCGCGACCGATTTCGCGGCCGCATATCCAATGGGTGTCATGACTATCCTGCGGCGTTTGACATCTGGCAAACGAATTGGAATGATGCCAGCAATCAACTTTGCTTATGGCGGCTCGATGCGACCGGTCCTCGACAGCGATCTCTTGCGCACCTTCGTGGCGGTGGCCGAAACCGGCAATTTCACCCGCGCGGCGGAGAAAGCCGGGCGCACGCAATCGGCCGTGTCCATGCAGATGAAGAAGCTGGAGGACATGGTCGGCGACAATCTGTTCGAGCGCGGCTCGCGCGGCGTGGCGCTGACGCGCCGCGGCGGCGAGCTCATCGCCAACGCGCGCCGCATCGTCTCGCTGCTGGACGAGACCGCTGCCTCGCTGGTGGCGCCGCCGCTGGGCGGGCTGGTGCGCATCGGCATTCCGGCCGAATATGGACGTTCGATCCTGTCGCGGGCACTGGGCGAATTTGCCAAGCGCCATCCGCGCGTCGAGGTCACGGTGCGCTACGCGCATTCGGATTCGCAGGTGCGGGCGCTCGCGGCCGGCGAGCTCGACCTCGCCGTGGTGTTCGAATGGGAGGGCTCTTCCGGCGGCGAGGTGCTGATGCACGACCCGACGGTCTGGGTGACGTCGACGCTGCACCACATGCATGAGGAACGGCCGGTGCCGATCGCGCTTTACAGCCGCAACGGCTGGTGCCGCGACTTCGCCATCAAGTCGCTGCAGCAGCGCGGCCTCGACTACCGCGTCGCCTACACCAGCGATACCAATGGCGGCCTGACGCTCGCCGTCACGTCCGGCCTGGCAATCGCGCCGATCTCGCGCAGCAACATCCCGCCTGATTGCCGCGAACTGACGGCCGCCGACGGTTTCGGCGACATCGATTCCTCCAACGTCATCCTGCACCGCAACCCGCTGGCGACCGGCGAAGCGATCGACGGCATGGAGAACGCAATCCGCGAGGCGTTCATGCTGACCAGGCAGGCGGGCGCGGCGGCCGGGCTTTAGTCCGGCGGGCCACTTTCAATCTGCCTGAGCCAGCGCATGGCATCATCGAGGCGATCGTCGCCCCAGAACAGCTCGCCGTCGACGACGAAACTCGGCGAGCCGAAAATGCCGAGCGCCTTGGCTTGCTCGGTCGCGGCGGCGAGGTCAGCCTTGGCGGCGTCGCCGTCGGCCTCCCGCAGGATCGGTTCCGGTTCCTGCCCCGCTTTCTTGATGCTTGCCGAGATGTTCGGCTCGCTGCCGGCCGGCTCACCCATCTCGAACCAGCGTCGGTAGCTCTCCCTGGCATAGGCCTCGCACCAGCCCTCCCGCGCGGCAATGACGGCGACGCGATTGGCGCGCTCAAGTTCGGCAAGCGGGTAGGGCGCGGGCAGTTTAGGCACCATCCTGTACATCGCCGCGCGACGCTCTATGTCGCGCCACATATAGGCGGCCTTCACCGGCTTCTTGGCGAAGGGGATATTGTCCATCTCGATCATGATCGAGCGCACGTTGAACGGCCGCCAGCGGAACTCGATGCCGGTCTCAGCCTGGATCTTCGCCAGTCGCATCACCGAAAGGTAGGTGTAGGTGCTGCCGATGGAAAACCAGAAATCGATCATCGCCCCATGCTCTCGGCCATGACGCTACCGATTCTGAATGTGCAGGGCAATCTCGCAACGCCGATGACGGGCTATTTCAGCTCCAGCAGCCGCTCGAGATAGCTGCGCTCGATATCGGGGCTGAGCGCGTTGCCGAGCCGTTTGCGGATCGCGTCGAGGATCTGGCGCGCGCGCTGGACGTCGATCTCGTCCGGAACCTTGACCGAGGTGCCGTCATCGGGACCGTTGGTGGCGCGCGGCCGTCCCAGCGGGTCGCGGTCGGCGTCCTGCTGGCGGCCGCCCTGCTCGCTGCCGCCCTGGTCGCCCTGCATGGCCTGCATCTGCTTCATCATTTCCTTGGCGCCGCGGCGGAGCGCCTCCAGCGCGCGGCCCTGGTGGCCGACGGCCTGGTCGCCGTCGCCCTGGCCGAGCGACTGTTCGGCATTGCCCATCGATTTGCCGGCCTCGCCAAAGCCCTCATTGGGCTCCATGCCCATGCCTTCGAGGCCTTTCTTCAACTGATCGAGCTCGCTCTGCAACTGGCCCTGGCCTTCCTGCAGCTGCTTCAGCGCATCGGCCAAATCCTTCGGCGACATTTTCGGCCGGCCCAGCGGATCGCGGTCCTGGCCGGGACCGGGCCGCTGCTGCTGGTCGTCGGACTGGCCCTGTTCGCCATCCTCGCCAAGCTGCTGCTGCTCGCCGCCTTCGCCACGCTGCCCGCGCTGCATCTGGTCCAGCCGGAAGGTGTCGTTCATCATTTCCTGCTGGCGGCGCATGATATCGCCGAGCTTGTCCATCTGCTGGCGCATCTCGCTGTCCTGCTCGCCGCCCGGCTGCTGGCGGCCGGCCTGCAGGTTGTTCATCATGTCCTGCAGCTCGGAGAGAAGCTGCTGGGCCTTGTCGCGATCGCCCGATTTGGCCAGATTCTCGATCTGGTCCATCATGCGGTCGATATCGCTCTGGCGCAGCTCGCGGCCGTTCTGCTGCATCTGCGGCGCATTCGGGTTCTGCTGCGCGCGCTGGGCGAATTCCTGCAGGAACTGGTTCATCGCCTCGCGCAGTTCCTTCATCGCCTTTTCGATCTCCTGATCGCTGGCGCCGTTCTTGATGGCGTCCTGCAACGCCTGCTGCGCCTGGCGCAGCCGCCGCTCGGCGGCCGACAGATTGCCTTCCTCGATGCCGAGCGCGATCTCCCACAGATAGGACACGACGTTGCGCAACTGATCGTCGCTCTCGGAGAGCTTCAGCCGGCTCCTCGCGCTCATGATGGCGAGATAGTTCGACATGTTGTCGAACGTGTCCTCGGGCCGCAGCGTGACCGCATCCATCAGGTCGAGAACGCGCGGCTTGGCATTGGTGTCGAGCGCCACCAGCCGGCGCTGTTCGATCACCGCTCTAGCCAGCGGATTGGCGAAGGGCCGCTCCGGCATGACAAGCGTTTTGGTTTCACTGGTGGCCGTGTGGCCGGCGTCGTCCGTTGCAGTGAGCGTCAGCTTGATGTTGCTGCCGGCCCAGACATGCTCGGTCAGGTCCTTGGTCGTCTTGGCCGCGCTCGGCTTGCCGCCGCGGCGCGGCAGCGTCAATGGCATGTCGGGCGCGCCGTAGAGCGGATGCGCGTTGGCGGCAGGCGGATCCGACAGCTCGAAAACGGCCTTGGCGGAGGCTGCACCATAGTCGTCGGCGATCTCGTAATTGAGCTCGATGGCGCCGTTGACGGCGCGCTTCGGCTCGCCGATGAAGCGGATCGTCGGCGGCTTGTCGGGAATGACGGCAAAGGCCCAGTGGCCAAGATCGCCTTCGCCGGATTTCAGCGTCAGCGTGCCGTTGGTGTTCAGCTTGCCGGAGAACTGGCGCACTTTTGGTGCGGTCTGGCCGGCGGCAGGCGCGGGGCCTTTCGGCGCGGCGGGCTCGATGGCGCGGTCATTGCCGCCTTGATCGGCATAGCTCAGCGTCTCCTCGCCCGAACCGCCGGTGACGCGCAGCGAGATGTCGCTGCCTTGCGGAACGGAAAAGGTCTGGACGGCCTGGTTGGCATCGGCCGTCAGGAACACCGGGGCCTTGCCGGTGTAGGCAGGCGGCGTCACCCAGGCGTCGATGCGCGGGGGCACGGCATCGTGCGCGGCGCGGGCGACAAAAGCGTCGCTGGCCCTGCCGCCAAAGGGTCCGAAGGAGAAGGCAAGCGCCGTGACGAACAGCAGCCCCGCCACGGCGCGCAAGCCCCAGCGGTCGTAGTCCGGCACGCCGGTGCGCGGCCGGTCGGCGCCGAGGCTCGAAAGCCGTTCGGCCATGCGCTTCTGGTGCTCGCGCCACAGCGCCTGCGAGAAGATGCTCTCGGCGCCGCTCGGCCGGTCGGTCTGCACCTGCACCGGGCTGTGCAGCAATTCGTTCGCCGCCTCGATGCGCCTGTCGATCTCGGCTGCCGAGGGCATGCGGAAGAAGCGCAGCGGGTAGAGCGCGGCGACCGCCGCCAGCGCGAACAGGATCAGAAGGCCGACGCGCGCCGCGTCGGGCAGGCGCGGGAACAGGCCAAACCACGAAAAGCTGAAGAACAGGCTGGCGACGACCAGCAGCGGCAGCACGAGCGGCCAGGCGCGCTCGAAGGTCATGGAGGCCCGCGTCGCCAACCGGCTGAGCGCCAAGCGCCCTGCAAAGCCGCGTCCATCGCTGGCCCGGCTGCGTTCGCCGCTGGAAATGGGTCGTTCGGTCATCGGCCCTTCCTGCCCGGGCACGATAGCCCGGACGTCATCGCCAGAAGGATACCAGCAAACACGGCAAAGGCGAGGCGGGTTCCAAAAAACGTGAAGCGGTTTGGCCGGGTTATGATCAGAAATTGGCGAGATTCGTGTTCGAGCCGCAGACGAGGACGGCCACGCGCTCGCCGTCTCCGGGCACATAGCGTCCGGAAAGCAGGGCGGCGAAGGCGGCGGCGCCACCCGGCTCGGCGATGATTCGCACGCGGTCCCACAGCGCCTTCTGCGCCGCGACGATGTCGTCGTCGCTGACCAGGATCGAGCCCTCGACGAAGGCCTCGGCGATCGGAAACATCATTTCGCCGACGCGCTTCGGCGCCAGCGAATCGGCGGCGATGCCTTCGGCGGGCGCATCGACCGGCTCTCCGGCCTCCAGGGCGCGGTAAAGCGTCGGCGCTCCCTCGGGCTCGATGGCGACGATGCGGATGCGGCCAGCGAACCAGGCCGCGATGCCGCCGATAAGGCCGCCGCCGCCGACCGCGACCAGCAGCGTGTCGATCCCAGGCAGGTCGGCCTCGACCTCCATGCCGAGCGTGCCCTGGCCGAGCAGCGTTTCCTCCTGGTTGAAGGCGTGGATCTGCAGGGCGCCGGTTCTGGCCGCGAAGTCTTCGCTGGCGGCCAGCGCTTCGGCATAACGCGCGCCGCCGACGACCAACTCGGCGCCGTAGCCGCGAATGCGCGCGAGCTTCGCCGGCGGGCTGACCTCGGGCACGAAGATGGTCGCCTTGTGCCCGAGCTTCATGGCGGCGTAAGCGACGGCGGCACCATGATTGCCGCCGGACGCGGCGACCACGCCGGCTTCGGGCACTCGGCGTTCGAGCAGGTTGGTGAAGGCGCCGCGCGCCTTGAACGAGCCGGAATGCTGGAGGCATTCGAGCTTCAGGTCGACCGGAAAGGCGGGCCGGTCGAAATCCGCCATGTCGACGCGCATGACCGGCGTGTGGCGTACATAGGGCCGGATGCGCGACTCCACGGCGCCGATGCGTTCGCGCGTGATCGTCTTTTTTTCCAGCATGGGCCAGCTCCTTGAGGCGCGCCGCTCGGTTACTTCAGCCAGTCGGGGACCGAATCCAATCCAATCAGGTCCTCATAGGTCTGGCGCGGCCGCACGACGTGAAAACGGTCGCCATCGACCAGCACCTCGGGCACCAGGAGCCTGGTGTTGTAGGTGCCGGCCTGCACCGCGCCATAGGCGCCGGCGGTGGAAACCGCGATCAGGTCGCCCGACTTCAATCTCGGAAGGTCGCGGTCGAGGCCGATGAAATCGCCGGTCTCGCAGACCGGCCCGACGACGTCGACTTTCATACGCGGTGCCGAAGCAGGCGGCTGCACCACCGGCCTGATGTCGTGGAAGGCGTCATAGAGCGTCGGCCGGATCAGGTCGTTCATGGCGGCGTCAACGACGAGGAAGTTCTTGGCGTCGCCTTCCTTCACGTAGATGACCTCAGACACGAGGATGCCGGCATTGCCGACGATCAGGCGGCCGGGCTCGAACATCACCTTGAGGCCGAGCTTGGTGACGTGCTTCCTGACGATTTCGGCGTAAGCGTCGGGCAAAGGGGGCGGGCTGTTGTCGACGCGGTAAGGAATGCCGAGGCCGCCGCCGAGATCGACATGCTCGATCTCATGCCCGTCGGCGCGCAGCGCTCCGACCAGCTCGACCAGCAATGCGAAGGCATCGTCGAAAGGCTGCAATTCGGTGATCTGGCTGCCGATATGGGTGTCGATGCCGGTTACCTTGATCCCGGGCAGTTCAGCCGCGCGGGCATAGACCTGCCGCGCGCGCTGCCAGGGAATGCCGAACTTGTTCTCGGCCTTGCCGGTCGAGATCTTCTTGTGGGTCCTTGCATCGACATCCGGATTGATGCGCAGCGAGATGGGCGCCACCTTGCCGAGGGCCACGGCGCGCGCCGACAAAAGCTCCAGCTCAGGCTCGGATTCGACGTTGAAGCAGAGAATGCCGGCCGAAAGCGCAAAGTCCATCTCGCGCGCCGTCTTGCCGACGCCGGAAAACAGGATCTTGCCGGCCGGGATGCCGGCGGCCAAAGCGCGGCGCAATTCGCCTTCGGAGACCACGTCGGCGCCTGCGCCCTGCCTGGCCAGCGTCCTCAGCACGGCCTGGTTGGAATTCGCCTTCATGGCGTAGCAGACCAGTGCGTCGAGGCCGGAAAAAGCCTCCTTGAAGACGCGGAAATGCCGGGTCAGCGTCGCGGTCGAATAGCAATAGAAGGGCGTGCCGACCTCGGCTGCGATGTCGGGAATGGCGACGTCCTCGGCATGAAGCACGCCGTCGCGGTAATCGAAGTGGTTCACGGTGTTGGTTCCGGAAAGTTGAAGCTCGATGAGACCGGGTCGATCTCACCGGCTCTACAGCAGGGGATCGAGGATGAACTTCCTGTCCTTGACGGGTTTTTCCGGCTCGGGCGGCACCGGCTGCTTGGCGCGTTCGGCATCCTTGCGCGCCTGCTCCGCCGCCTCATAAGGCGTGTCGAGGCCGGTCTTCCTGCCGCAGGCCGTGACGGTGACTACCGCAGCCAGCAGCGCCAGCGTCACCAAAATCCTGCTACGGGTCATCGATCCATCCGTTCGAAACTGATTGCGTGCTGCGCTTTTAGCCGAGTTCTCAGCGCTTTGCATCCCGGCAATTGTTTTGATGCATGTCGTTGTCCCAGAACCGCTGCACCCTTGTGGGCAACATGCATTAAGCCTTGGCGAGCCGCTTTTTCCAGTAACGGATCTGCTTTCGCACTTCCGACGGCGCGGTGCCGCCGAAGCTCGTGCGGCTCTTGACCGAATTCTGCACGGCAAGCACCGAGAAGATGTCGTCGGTGATGCCCGAATGGATCGAGCGCAGGTCGTCCAGCGAGAGCTTTTCCAGCCCGAGCTTCTTCTCCTCGGCCAGCGCCACGGCGCGGCCGGTGACATGATGGGCTTCGCGGAAGGGGAGGCCCAGATTGCGCACCAGCCAGTCGGCCAGGTCGGTCGCGGTGGCGTGGCCGGCGCCTGCGGCCTTCTTCATGGCGGCGGCGTTGACGGTCATGTCGCGCACCATGCCGGCGGTCGCCGCCAGCATCAGGTCGAGTGTCTCGGCGGCGTCGAAGACCGCTTCCTTGTCTTCCTGCATGTCCTTGCCATAGGTCAGCGGCATGCCCTTCATCACGGTCAGCAGGCCGACGAGATGGCCGTTGACGCGGCCGGTCTTGCCGCGCACCAGCTCGGCGGCATCCGGGTTCTTCTTCTGCGGCATGATCGAGGAGCCGGTAGAGAATGAGTCCGACAGGCGGATGAAGCCGAATTGCGGCGTCGACCAGATGATGATCTCCTCGGCGAGCCTGGAGAGGTGCGTCGCGCAGATCGCGGCAAGGCTCAGGAACTCGAGCGCGAAATCGCGGTCCGAAACGCTGTCGAGCGAATTGCGCGTCGGCTCGCGGAAACCCAGCGCCTTCGCCGTCATGTGGCGGTCGATGCCGAAGCTCGTGCCGGCAAGAGCCGCGGCGCCTAGCGGGCTTTCATCCATGCGCTCGATGGCGTCGCGGACGCGCGAGAGGTCGCGGCCGAACATCTCGACATAGGCCATCAAGTGGTGGCCGAAGGTCACCGGCTGCGCCGCCTGCATATGGGTGAAGCCGGGCATGACGGTCGCTGCATGCTCCTCGGCGCGTTCCAGGAACGCGGCGATCAGGTCCTTCAGCGCCAGGGCGACGCGCTGGCATTCCTGCTTGACCCAAAGCCGGAGATCGACCGCCACCTGGTCGTTACGCGAGCGGGCGGTGTGCAGACGTCCCGCCGCCGGGCCGATCAGGTCGGCAAGGCGGGCCTCGACATTCATGTGGATGTCTTCCAGCTTGGTCGAGAATTCGAACGTGCCGGCCTCGATCTCTTTCAAGATCGTGTTCAGCCCGTGAGCGATTTTTTCTTGATCGGCGGCCGAAATAATGCCCGTTTGAGCCAACATCTCGCTATGGGCGATCGATCCGCTTATGTCCTGCGCATAGAGCTTGCGGTCGAAGCCGATCGACGCATTGATCGCTTCCATGATCGCGGCCGGACCCGAGGCAAAACGTCCGCCCCACATCTGGTTGCTGGCCTTCTTGTCGCTCATCGCTATAACCCGTGCTCCGGAGCAGTTTTGAAAATGGCAGACGGCAATAGGTTCTTTTTTCCGGCCACGCGCCTCATCCTCGCCGCTTTGGTGGCGGGCGTGCTGGCCGGCGCGGTCGCGGTATATGTCAGCGAGAGCGGTTCTGGCAACAACGCTCCCGAGAAGGCCGTCGCGGTCGCCGGCAAGGACGATGCCGCCTGCGCGGCCAAGGCCGACCGCGCCAAGCAGGTTGCCGCCAAGGCCGTCGGCCAGGTCGCGGCCCTGCAGCCGGCCGATCCGCCGCAGTCGCTGAAGAGCCTTGCCTTCAACGGGCCCGACGGCAAGCCAATGACGATCGCCGACCACGCCGGCAAGACCGTGCTGCTCAATCTGTGGGCCACATGGTGCGCGCCGTGCCGCGCCGAGATGCCGGCGCTCGATGCGCTGCAGAAGGAAAAGGGCAGCAATGCCTTCGAGGTCGTCGCGGTCAATGTCGACACCGGCGACGATACGAAGCCGAAGAAGTTCCTCAAGGAGATCGGCGTCGAGACGCTCGGCTTCTACCGGGACCCGACGATCGCCCTGTTCAATGAGGCGAAGACGCGCGGGCTGGCGCTCGGGCTTCCCGTGACCATGCTGATCGACGGCGAAGGCTGCCTGATAGCGCATATGAACGGCCCGGCCGAATGGTCGAGCCCCGACGCCAAGCGGCTGGTGGAAGCGGCGCTCGAACCCTGATCGTGGCCGCTATCTTACCCGCACCGTAACCACCAGCGCCTCGTGGTCGGCGCTCGGGCTGCCGTCCGGCAACACCGCCGGCAGCGTCGCCGGCGCGCTTGCCGCAAGGCCGCGGGTGAAGAACCAGTCGATATGGCCGGTGGGCGTGCTGTCGCCCGCCGGGCGCCGCTGCGTCGGCTTGTCCAGCGCGTTGGCGCCGCGCCAATCGTAGCCACGCCCGGCCATGATGGCGAAGAGGGGCTCGTGGCGGTCGGGGCACATCAGCCGGTCCGGTTCGGCGTCGATGCGCGCCTGCCATGCGGCCGGATCGGTGTGACGCTCTTCATAGGTTGCGGTCAGCGTGTTGAAATCGCCGCCGATCAGGACCGGCGCTCCCACATCGTATCTGTCGATGGCGTCGAGGAGGTGGCGCGTCTGGTCGGCACGGCCGGCAGGCGTCGTACGGTTCTCGAGATGCACCGAGACGACGGTGACGCGGCGGTCGCCGACCATCACCTGGCCGCCAAGCGCCATGCGGCCGCCGACGCGCGGCTGGCCGTGCTCCGGCAGGAACCAGGCGCCGGCCGCATCCAGCCGAACGAGGAAAGGCCGCAGCAGCGAGACGGCGCTGGTTATGGCATTGCCGTGGAAGCCCTCGATGTTCTCGGCGCCGCCATTTGCCGCTTGCTCCGCCTCATTGCCGGCGCCGAGTTCGAGGAACTCGACGCCATAGGCATAGGAATGGCCTAGACGATCGGCAAGCCGACTCAGAAGATGGCCGTTGCCGGAGCGCGCCATGCCCTTGTCGACTTCGGACAGCAGCACGACGTGCGGCGCCCGGCCGGCGATCGTAGCAGCGATCGCATCGACATGACGCAGCCGCTCGACATTCCACGTCATGACGGTCAGGCTTTCGCCGGCGCTCTCGTGCGACGCCTTGCCGCCGATCTCGATCTCGCCGAGGGCGGGAACGGCGGCCGCGTGGCGCAGATGGGTGGCGCTGTCGCGCGGTCCGTCCCGCATGGCGTTGCGGGCGGCGACGGGTACGTGCGTGAGCTGCGGGACCAGCATGTCTCTTCTCATCCAGTTAGCCGGTTAATCACGGAGGCCTTTTCGACGCTTCGCAGCGCCCTAGCTTCCTAGAGCGCCGATGTGACGTTTTCATGCCGGCGCGACCGCTGCCAGGGGAGGAGAGACTGGCTGTCCATAGGGCCTCAGGGCCACAACAGAACTGTCACATACCTTCTCTATGAGAGCGGGCAAGGACTTGCGCAAAACCTTGTCACACTGCCACTCAAGAGGGAAAAACCATGACGATCATCAAGCGGGGCTTTGCCGCCCTTGCCGCTGGCGCGCTCAGCACCGCGCTTGCGATTCCTGCATTTGCGGAGCCGGTCAAATTCGATTTCTGGTTCGGTCTTTCGGGCGATCTCGCCCGCGTCGTAGACACGCTGTGCAAGAACTTTAACGATTCCCAGAAGGACTACCAGGTCGTCTGCACCAGCCAGGGCAATTACGACGCCACCCTGCAGAACACGATCGCCGCCTTCCGCGCCGGCAAGCAGCCCACCGTCGTCCAGGTCTATGACGTCGGCACCGCCACCATGATGCTGTCGGGCGCCTACAAGCCCGCCGACAAGCTGATGGAAGAGAACGGTTACAAGATCGACTATAGCGACTATTTCCCAGGCATCGCCCGCTACTACGCGACGTCGAAGGGCGAGATGCTGTCTTTCCCGTTCAACTCCTCGACGGCGCTGATGTACTGGAACAAGGACGCCTTCGCCAAAATTGGCAAGACCGAGGCGCCGAAGACCTGGGAAGACGTCGCCGCCGACCTCAAGGCGCTGAAGGACGCCGGCTATGATTGCCCGATGGCGATCAACATCTCGGCCAATGAAAGCTGGCAATTGATGGAGCAGTTCTCGGCGCTGCACAACCAGCCGATCGCCACCAAGAACAATGGCTATGACGGTCTCGACGCGCGTCTGGAAGTCAACAAGACCAAGTTCGTCCAGTACGTCACCGATCTCAAGAAGTGGTATGACGCGGGCCTGGTCAAGATCAAGTCCAAGGACCTCGGCCAGGACATGGTTCAGGCCTTCGCCACCGGCACCTGCCAGCTCATCCTGACCTCGGTCGGCGATCACGGCACGGTCGGCCGCACCCAGAAGGAAGGCATGAAATGGGACGTGGCCGAGCTGCCGGTCTATGCCGGCACCGAGCGCAAGAACTCGCTGGTCGGCGGCGCTTCGCTGTGGGTGCTGTCGGGCAAGTCGGACGCGGAATACAAGGGCGCGGCAGCGTTCCTCAACTTCATCCACGACCCCAAGACCGCTTTGTTCTGGTCGACCAACACCGGCTATATCCCGGTGACGAAGTCGGGTTTCGATTTCATGAAGTCCAACGGCTTCTACGACAAGGCGCCCTATAAGGGACGTGAAGTGGCGATCGCCAGCCTGACCGCGTCGGAGCCGACCGAGATCACCCGCGGCATCCGCCTCGGCAACTTCACCCAGATCCGCGCCGAGTTCGGCACGCAGATGCAGGCGATCTTCGCCAACAAGGTCAGCGTGCAGGAAGGCCTCGACGCGCTGGTCAAGAATGGCGACGCGATCCTCGAGCGCTTCCAGCAGACCTATCCGGGTAAGACCCTGCCCTGATCCCGGATACTGGAACGGCCGCCCGCCGAGCATCGACGGGCGGCCATTTCATATGGATTTTGATTTGGGCATGTCTTTGTCTCCCGAAACCGGTTCCCACTTTCGGGAGACATGCCTTAGTCTTGTGCCGCGCGAGCGGGTTGGCGGTTCAACGACATCGGCGGATCGATGGAAAAACGCGTCACTTTCAGCAAATGGACGATCGGCATCCTGTTCGCGGTGCCGCAGCTAATTCTGATCTTCACCTTCTTCTACTGGCCGGCCGGGCAGGCCGTGTACTGGTCGCTGACGCTGCAGCAGCCCTGGGGCGGCGGCAATATCTGGGTCGGGCTCGACAATTTCCGCTCGATCCTGTCCAACGCCAGCTACTGGGACTCGATCACCGCCAGCATGATCTTCGCCGGCATCAGCACGGGACTTGCGATGATAATCGCGCTGGTTCTCGCCGCCTTGACCGACCGCCAGCTTGCCGGCTCATGGCTTTACCGCGTGGTGCTGATCTGGCCTTACGGCATCGCCGCACCGGCGCTGGCGCTGGCGTTTCGCTTCATCCTGGCACCGGAAGCCGGCTTCATGGCCGTGGTCAACCAAGTCTGGCCCGGCTTCTGGGACCCCGGCCTTGACGGCACCGACGCCATGGCCTCGATCATCATCGCCTTCTCGTGGAAATATGTCGGCTATAATTTCATCTTCTTCCTCGCCGCCTTCCAGGCGATTCCGCGCTCGCTGATCGAGGCGGCGGCGATGGACGGCTCCGGCGTCATCAGGCGCTTCTGGGATATCCAGTTTCCGCTGATCACGCCGACCATCTTCTTCCTGCTGGTCATCAACATCACCGAGAGCTTCCAGGATTCCTTCGGCATCGTCGACATCATGACCGCAGGCGGACCGGCCAACGCCACCAATCTGATGGTCTACAAGATCTATTCCGACGGCTTCAAAGGCCTCGATTATTCGGGCGCCGCCGCGCAGAGCATCATCCTGATGCTGCTCATCATCGCGCTCACCATCGTCCAGTTCCGCTTCATCGAGCGGCGCGTGCATTATCGTTGAGGCGGGCCATGGTCGAGCGCACCCCGATCCTCAATTTCTTCACGCATCTGATCCTGTTCGTCGGCTTCGTATTCTGCGTGGCGCCGTTCGTCATCGTAGCGATCGCCGCCTCGCATAATCTAAAGGACGTCAACGACGTGCCGATGTCGCTGCTGCCGGGTAGCGATTTCTGGGTCAACATCAGGACGGCCTGGACGACCGCCGACCTCGGTCCGAAGCTGCTCAACTCCTTCATCATGGCGTTTGGCGTGGCCGCCGGGAAAGTCATCATCTCGGCGCTGACCGCCTTCTCGATCGTCTATTTCCGTTATCCCGGCCGCATGCTGATGTTCTGGCTGATCTTCATCACGCTGATGCTGCCGCTCGAGGTGCGCATCGTGCCGACCTACGCGGTGGTCGCCAACGTGCTCGAGCCCTATCAGGCGATCATGGACCTGACCGGCCTCTCCTGGCTGATCGAAAAGGTCTCGGGCGTGCAGGTTTCGCTCAGCCTGGGATTGCTCAATTCCTATAGCGGCCTGATCCTGCCGCTGGTCGCGACCGCCACCGGCACCTTCCTCTACCGCCAGTTCTTCCTGACCGTGCCGGACGAGTTGACCGAGGCGGCGCGCATGGACGGCGCCGGTGCGCTGCGCTTCTTCGTCGATATCCTGCTGCCGCTATCGCGCAACAACATGGCGGCGCTCGGCACCATCATGTTCCTGTGGGCCTGGAACCAGTATCTGTGGCCGTTGCTTATCACCACCGACCAGTCGCATGCGATGGCGGTGACAGAGCTGAAGCAGCTCATCCCCAATGTCGGCGGCGCGCCCGAATGGCATATCGCCATGGCCGGCACGCTGATCGTCATGCTGCCGCCGCTGATCGTCGTGGTGCTGATGCAGCGCTGGTTCGTGCGCGGCCTGATCGCCACCGAAAAATAGGGAGACGGAAAATGGCCTCCATCGCCATTCGCGGCGTCAAGAAGAACTACGCCAAGACGCAGGTCGTGCATGGCGTCGACCTCGACTTCGCGTCGGGCGAATTCGTCGTCATCCTCGGGCCGTCCGGTTGCGGCAAGTCCACGCTGCTCAGAATGATCGCCGGGCTGGAAGAGATTTCCGACGGCACGATCGCGATCGACGGCACGGTGGTCAACAAGCTCGAGCCGCGCGAGCGCGGCTGCGCCATGGTGTTCCAGAACTACGCGCTCTACCCGCATATGAGCGTGGCGCAGAACATCGGCTATTCGCTGAAGGTGGCCGGCGTTCCGTCGGCCGAACGCGCCCAGCGCGTCCAGGCGGTGGCGCGCGTCCTGAAGCTGGAGCACCTGCTCGACCGCAAGCCGATGGCGCTGTCCGGCGGCCAGCGCCAGCGCGTCGCCATGGGCCGCGCCATGATCCGCGAGCCGAAGGTGTTCCTCTTCGACGAGCCGCTCTCAAACCTCGATGCCAAGCTGCGCGTGCAGATGCGCTCCGAGATCCGCAAGCTGCACCGGCGCCTCAGCGCCACCTCCGTCTTCGTCACGCACGACCAGGTCGAGGCGATGACGCTAGCCGACCGGCTGGTGGTGATGAATGGCGGCCGTGTCGAGCAGGTGGGCACACCGGCGGAAGTCTATAGCCGGCCGGCCAGCCGCTTCGTCGCCACCTTCGTCGGCGCGCCGGCGATGAACATGCTCGAAGGCACCGTCACGCTCGACGGGCTGTCATTGCTCGGCGGCAGCCGCAAGCTCAACGTGTCGCGCACGGGCGTTCCCGTGGGCTCGAAAGTCGCGGTCGGCATCCGGCCGGAGGCGGTCCGCATGGTGGCGCCGGGCACGCCGGGAGCGCTCGCGGCGACCGTCGACCTCATCGAGGAATTGGGCGCCGGCCGCGTCGTCTATGTCGATCTCGACGGCGCGCCGTTCTCTGTCGTGACGTCGGAGATCGTCCACTCCGAACCGGGCAGCACGATCGGCCTGCAGTT
The DNA here is from genome assembly GCF_020165255.1 of Mesorhizobium sp. CA12. Classification (NCBI taxonomy): domain Bacteria; kingdom Pseudomonadati; phylum Pseudomonadota; class Alphaproteobacteria; order Hyphomicrobiales; family Phyllobacteriaceae; genus Mesorhizobium; species Mesorhizobium sp. CA12. The sequence goes on along the minus strand of NZ_JAIUHT010000003.1, from coordinate 43,432 downwards.
CGCCGAAGCGGACTTGCACTTCTTCTCCTCGGAGACGGGCGGCAGGCTCGACGTGTTCAAGGCCTCGGTGCCGGAACCGGTGCTGTAAGGCGGGCCTTGCAAGGCTGACTTTGCAAATTATCTGAGGGTTCACGGAATGAAGATCATCCAGGTCACCGACGTCCATCTCGATCGTCGGCGCCAGATACGCTATGGCGCGGATCTGAACGAGCGGCTCGATCGCTGCATAGATCATATCAATGCTCGGCATGGAGATGCGGCGCTCTGCATCTTCACCGGCGATCTGGCCGACGACGGCGAAGCCGAGAGCTATGCCGATTTGAAATCGGCGCTGAGCCGGCTCACTGCGCCTTACCAGCTGCTGCCTGGAAACCATGACCGGCGCGCCAATCTGATCGCCGCCTTTCCGGATAACGGGACGGACGGCAACGGCTTCGTGCAGTCGGTACTCGACACGCCGGAAGGGCGACTCGTTTTTCTCGACAGCATGGCGGAGGGCCGCGTCACCGGCGAGTTGTGCGACAACCGGCTTGCATGGCTCGACGCACGGCTTGGCGAGGCGGCAGGCAAGGCCGTTTATTTTCCTGCATCATCCACCCGTCGAGCTTGGGCTCACTCTGCTCGACCCGCTCGGCCTCGAACAGCCGCAGCGGCTCATCGACGTGCTGACCCGCCACGGCAATGTCCGCTACATCTTCTTCGGCCATGTGCATCGCGACATCGCCGGCACCGTCGCCGGCATTCCGTTCTCGGTGCAGCGCGGCCTGCATGCCCGCTTCATGCTCGACCTGGTCGGCGACGAAGTGGTCGAGCAGGCGCCACCCGCCTATTCGATTATCCTGATCGATGGGCAGCGCGTGGTCATCCACAGCGTTGATTTCCTGGAGCAATGGCCGCTTTGGTCGCCTGCAACTGGGCAGCGCGTGCGCTGAGGCATGCCGATATTCAGGTGAGGCCGGCCTGCAAACGGCGGTTTCCTGCGCTTCCGGTGCTCACGTACTTCAAGTACGCTCCGCTCCGGTTCTCGAAACCCGCCGTTTTCGGCTCGGCCTGACCTGAATATCGACACGCCTCAACCCCGACCTAAGCAAAGACATGCGCCTTGCCGGTGACGGTCAAGCGCACGATCTCGCCGATCTCCGGCGCGTCCATGCCTGTCCTGCGCAGGATCAGCGGCGTGTTGCCGATGGCGGCCGCATCGGGCGGGTCCGGGCTGTTGAGCAGCCGCACCGCGACGGTGCAGACCGAACCCGCGAACTCGCAGTCCGTCACTTCGCCGAACAGCATGTCGGGTGTGCCCGACATGCCTTCGCGCGAGGTCCGTTTGAGCAGGATCTGCTCGGGCCGCAGCATGATGCGGGCGACATCGCGCCGTCCCTTCGTGTCGACGGCGATGCGGCCGAGCCGCGAGACGGCGAAGCCGTCCGCGATCCTGGCCGGCACGATGATGGCGTCGCCGAGGAACTCGGCGACCATCCTGTCCCTGGGTTGGAAATAGAGCTCTCGCGGCGTGCCGACCTGCGAGAACAGCCCTTCGCGCATCACCGCCACCTGGCTGGCGAAGGACAGCGCCTCGGCCTGATCGTGCGTGACCAGGATGGTGGTGATGCCCGCCTCTTCCAGAAGCTCGGCCACCGCCTTCCGCATCGAAGCGCGAAGCCCGGTGTCGAGCGCCGAGAACGGTTCGTCAAGCAGCATCAGCCGGGGCTTCATCGCCATGGCGCGGGCAAGCGCCACGCGCTGCTGCTGGCCGCCGGAAAGCTCGTGCGGCCGGCGCTTCAGGATCGCCTTGTCCAGCCCCACGATGTAGGCGAGCTCGACGATATGCTCGGCTCGCTTGTCGGCATTCCGCGGGATGCCGAAGCCGATATTGTCGGCGATGGTGAGATGCGGGAACAGGGCACCGTCCTGGGCCACCACGCCGATGCCGCGGCGATGCGCGGGCACGGCCGCGCCGCCGTTGGCGAGCACCTTGCCGTCGAGTGCGATGCGGCCGCGGTCCGGCGCCTCGAAACCGGCGATCAGCCTGAGCAAGGTGGTCTTGCCGCAGCCGGAAGGCCCGACGATCGCGGTGCGGCTGCCGCTTTCCACCGCAAGGTCGACGCCGGCGAGCGCCGTCACCGGGCCGTAGCTTTTCGCGACGCCGCTGAGTTCGAGAAAGCTCATCGTCCGGCCATCCGCTTCGACTGGATGTAGAGCCACCAGGTCATCGGCAATGACATCGCCACCATGATCAGCGCGTAAGGGGCGGCGGAGGCGTAGTCGATCTCGCCGCTATAGGACCAGAATGCCATCGCCAGCGTGCGGGTGCCGTTGGGCGCCAGCATCTGGGTGGCGGTGAGCTCGTTGGTGATGCCGAGCGCCACCATCGCCATGCCGGCCGCGGCGCCCGGCGCCGAAAGGCGGATGGTCGTCGACCACAGCGCCTTGACCGGCGGACGGCCGAGGCTGGAGGCGGCGCGCTCCAGCTCCACAGGCGCCTGCGCGATCGAGGCGCGCAGGCTTATCAGCGCGCGCGGCAGGAACATCAGCGCGTAACCGAACACGATGGTGAACAGCGTCTGGTAGAGCGGCAGCGCGACGCGCACGGTGATGGTCACCAGCGCCAGCGCGATGACCACGCCCGGCAACGCGCCGACGATATAGTTGCAGCTCTCGAGCAGGCGCTGCAGCGGCCCCGGCGCGCGGATCGAAATCCAGGCCATGGGCATGGCGGCAACCGTTGCAAGCACCGCGCCGGCGATGGCGAGGAACAGCGTCTGGCCGAGCGCCAGGCCGATCTCGTCCCAGCGCCAGACTTCCGTGCCCCCGGCGATCAGCCAGCGGCTGACCGTGACGAAGGGCACGCCGAGCGACAGCAGCGCGACGCCGGCCGGCAAAAGCAGGCATGGCAGGGTGGCGCGGCCGAGGCGAGCGCGCTGCTGCTTGCGCGCGGCGCCGGAACCGACGCGGGCATAGCGCTCCTCGCCGCGTATCATCACCTCGAGGGCGAGCAGGAAGAGGCAGCAGACCACCAGAACGGCGGCCAGCATGTTGGCCGCCGGACCGTTGAAGGTCGACTGGAACTGGTCGACGATCGCGGTGGTGAAGGTGTCGAAACGGATGAAGACATAGAGGCCGTATTCGGCCAAGAGATGCAGGCCGACCAGCAGCGAGCCGCCGCAGATGGCGAGCCTGAGCTGCGGCAGCACGACGCGCGCGAAGACCCGCCACGGGTCAAGACCGAGCGCCGCGGCCGCATCCTCCAGCGCCGGATCGAGGCGGCGCAGCGCGGCGGCGATCGGCAGGTAAAGGAATGGGAAATAGGCGATCACTGAGACCAGCACGCCGGCCCACAGCCCATGCAGGCCCGGAACGAAGCTGATCCAGGCATAGGAGTGCACGAACGCGGGGATAGCGAGCGGCGCGACCGAAAGCCACGACCACCAGCGATTGCCGGGCAGGTCGCTGCGCTCTGTAAGCCAGGCCAGCGCCACCGACAGCACGATGGCGATCGGCACCGTGACGACCACCAGGAGCACGGTGTTGACCAGCAATTCGCCGACGCGCGGGCGGAAGATCAGCGCCACCACGGTGTCCCAGCCGGTCTGGATCGCGACCCAGACGATGAAGGCGAGCGGCAGCAGCGCGATGAGCGAGATAAGAGCCGCGGCGAGCGTGATCCATGATGTGGGCCGGCGCTCCTTCATCCGGGCCGCAGGCAGTCTTGCCGGCGTCATGTCGATCGCCGATTGCATCAGGCAGGCCGCTGGGTCGCCTCCGCCTGCCGGCGGAAGCGGTCCGATGTGCCACTCAGGCGGGTCGAAGCGCAGTCGACTGTCATCGACGAAGCGATCTCCAAACAAAAACGCTCCCGCGGAAGGCAAATTCCCGCGGGAGCACGGTCGTTGCCCTTTTAGGACGAACGCGAACTAAAGCAAGCCGGCTTGCGTCATCAGGTCGATGACCTTCTTGGAATTCAATCTCGCCGGATCGACTTTCGGCGCCTGCAGATTGGCCAGCGGCACCAGCTTTGGGTTGGATTGGGCATCCTTGCCGATCGCATATTCATAGGACGTTCCGGTCTTCAGCACGTCCTGGCCGCCCTTGCCGGTCACCCACTTCAGGAATGCCTGGGCTTCCTTCGGATGCCTGCTGGAAGCCAGCACGCCGCCGCCCGACACCGAAACGAAGGCGCCCGGATCCTGGTTCTTGAAATAGTGAAGGCCGATATTCCCGCTGTTCTCGCCGGTCTTGGCCTGATCGCCGAAATAGTAATAGTGGTAGATCACGCCGCCATCGATCTCGCCGGCATTGACCGCCTTCATCACTGTCGAGTTGCCCTTGTAGGCGGTGAAATTCTCCTTCATCGCCTTCAGCCAGTCGGCGGTAGCGGCCTCGCCCTTGAGCTCCAGCAGGGCACTGACGATGGCCTGGAAGTCGGGGCCGGACGGCGAGGCGGCCCAGCGGCCCTTCCAGCTCGGATCGGCAAGATCGAGCAGCGACTTCGGCAACTGGTCTTCCTTCAGCTTGGCCTTGTTATAGGCAAAGACGGTGCTGCGGGCGGCAACGCCGACCCATTTGCCAGTCGACGGCTGGTATTCCTGCGGAACCTGCGCCAGCGTATCGGCGTCGACCGGCGCGAACAGTCCGGCGGCTTCGACCAGCGCCATTGCCGGCGAATTCTCAGTCAGGAACACGTCTGCCGGCGAGGCCGCTCCCTCGGCGACGATCTGGTTGGAGAAGTCGCTGTCGCCGCCGTTGCGCAGCGTGACCTTGATGCCGGTTTCCTTGGTGAAGCCCGCTGCCCATTCCTTGGCGAGGCTCTCATGCTGGGCATTGTAGACGATAATGCCTTGATCCTCGGCCTTGGCCGGGCCGGCGATCAGGCCGAGCGCCAACGCGGCGCCGGCGAGTGTGGAAAGGGCAATTTTCATAGGCATCGTCCTTAAAAATCAAACAAGGGTTCAGGGCAGGGCTGCTCCTACCAATACATGATTACAATAGTCAAGATTGAGCGTTGCTTCAATTGGTCGCCAAGGGCACGGCGAAAGCCCCCGTGTGTCGGAGTCTGCAGACATCCGGTCACAATCTGGGACTTGCTCGAGTCAGCATTGGAGCGCTTTTCAAGCCGAACAGGAGGATCGATGGCCGTCTGACGCAGGCCTCAAGGTCCAGTCGCCAGCCCTTGGCGACCGTGGACAGGGCTTCAAGCAGAGCGGCCAATTCTAGCCTCGCGACATGTTGCCCCAAGCAAATATGCAGGCCGGTGCCGAATGTGAGAGTAGACGGTACTCGCGACCTTAAATCCAAGCTGTCGCCGGCGGGAAAGACTGCTTCATCCCTGTTGGCGCTGGCCAATACGGGTACGATACCTTGACCGGCCTCGATGAATTGGCCAGCAAAGTGCAGGTCCTCGGCGGCTATGCGCGCTCCCGCGTAGTGCACAGGAGCGCAGTACCGCAGCAGTTCTTCGGCTGCGGTTTGCCAAGACACGGTCTGGCTCTCCAACAGCTCAAACTGCTTCGGGAATGCGGACAGCGCGAAGAGGGCATTCCCAAACGTGTCCACCACTGTTGCCTGACCGGCGAAAAGAAGGAACACCACATTGGCTACAACATCATCCCTCTCCCATCTGCCCAGCTCTGCCTCTGAAAGCATGCGAGCAACCAAGCCGCCCGCGCTAATCCTGCCGGTCTGAAGGATGTGATATACCCATTCGGACAACTCGCGGCAGGCCTGATTTGCATCCTCACTGACCTGGGCCGTTCTAATGTCCAGCGCATCGGCCATGCGTTGCGCGAGATCAGCCACGCGTGAGGGTTCCTCGATGTCGATTCCAAGTATATTAGCCAGCACGCCCACCGAAAACGGTATAGCAAGTTCTCGGATTGCGTCGAACCGTCGGCCGGCTACGGCGGCGCGGGTCAGCGCCAATGCATCTCGCCGGAGATCTGCGGTCATGCTATGGCTGGCCGAACCGGTCATCTGGCCCGACAACGGCCGGCGCAGTTGCAGGTGACGAGGTGGATCCGACAGCAGCATCGATCGAGTTAGAAGACCGAGCGCGTCGCTCGACGTAATCTTCTGCCGTACCTCCTGGTATGCGCCTGGTGGGGCCTGCAGGAGCAGAGGATGTTTCAAGGCCTCGGAAACGAGTTTGTGACTGAACACATACAAAGCCCCGTTCAACTCGGGGTATGGCGGCTTCCCCCAAGCGCTTCCGCCGGCCTTGCGTCGGCTAGCGAACGCCGGAAATGGATCGCCGCCGAGTGCCAACGGGTCGAACAGGTCTCGACGCTCAGTCATTTACAGAGGTCAACTGCGAAAATAACTCGATACCCGCCAGAGCTAACGTCCTCGGGAAGAAAGGCTGGCGCAAGATGAAGAAACTCGCATTTCAAGATTCGATGGTAGAAGTTGAGCAAAGGATCCTGTGTCAAATGGCCGACCGACGGCATGATTCCCGTGCGGTGCCATTCGTCAATCGTTCTTCGGAAGTCGGCATTTATCTCCACCTTATCGGGAGAATCTTCTTGAGCTCCGCCATAAGAAGGGCAGCGACCGTCGCCGACTATCCAGCGCGTCCCTGCCTCCCGGCCATAATCAACAAGATGTGCCAATAGCCGTCGCGAGAGGGGAGTTCCCCGAAACTCCGGGCGTACACCCAAATTGTAGACATAAAGAGAATTTGGGGGAACGGAGCGGGTCAACGAAGAATAAGCGGAAAACGTCGCCGGGAAGGTTGCCTTGTCGCGTGGATCATGAGCGGTCTCCACAAAGCAGACGGCTCCGGCGATGGTTGTCTCCTGAACGGCTGCGATCATGATGTGGCCGAGCGACAGGCGCTGGCGGATCGTCGCCTCGGTTGCACCCAACGAGCCCCAAGTTGCCGCTTCCATCGCGGCCATACGGAGAATGCCGTCCTCTCCAATTTTGTGGAACGTGATTTTCGTCATTTTCGAAAAGTAGGTTGTCTGAGCACAGCCTTATAAAGTGAGGACCTTGATTTTGCCACCCACCGAGGCAGGTTGGGGGAGGGCGGGTGAATCATGATTTTTTATGTTTGTCAGCGATCGCATTCGTATACGCAGGCCTGTCTGCTTCTTTATTATCGGACGGACCTTCAGCGGATTTTTCGTCTGGTCGGGTATGACGAAATCGATCTACTTCTGAAATTGGAGCGGGGAACCATCATCTGGTCGGACATGGACCGGCTTGATCCGACCGAAGTCGCCAACGCGGGCCAAGTTCGCGACCAGATTGACCGGCATCGACCCGAGATCGCTCAACTTAACCATCCTCGCGATAGCCTGCGGCGATACGATTTGCTGCGCATGCTGTTTGATGAGGGGATCAATAATTTCCGGGTATCTAGGCCCCATCCATTGCCGGAGTCGTTGCGGTATCCGGTGTTTTTGCGTGACGAGGTCGGCGCCGCCTATAAGCCCCCGCGCCTCTTGCGATCTATAACTGACATCAGTTCAGCCCTGGCCGAATTGCAGACGCTGAATTGGGCCAGTCCCATGCTCGTAGAGTTTGGGTCCAGGCCCGACGCAGATGGATACTACCGTAAATATTCAGCCTATCGGGTCGGCGACAACAGCTATGCCCAGCACTGTTTTGCGAGCCGGGACTGGTTCATAAAGGATCCCGGACGTGGTTTGTCGGGCCGGCATTTGGACGAGCATCACCTGTTCGTCCGTACTCATCCGCATTCGGTCGAACTCCAGAAGGTCTTTGAGATGGCCCGGATTTCATACGGCCGTATTGACTACGCCATCGTAGAAGGCCGCATCCAGGTGTTCGAGATCAACACCAACCCTACGATACTGAGCTACCCGCCGACGCCCTTCGATACCTATGATTCTTCACCTTACGCCAACATGCATGCTGATGCCCTGCTTACGCTGCCAGCAGCTCTCGATGTGGCTTCGGATCCTCGGATCGACGAGAGCCATCTGAAGATATTAGCGGAGTTGAGACAGCGGTATCGAAAGAGACGCCGAAAGTTGACCGTGCGGAAAGGATTAAAGCTCCTGAAGGACTCTTTATTGATCCTGAAGGCTTAACCCGACGTGCACACGGGGCATTCCCCGCAAACTTTCGTGATTTACCGGCAGTTTGGCTTGGACATTATTTCGCCGGCCACGTAACAAACCAGGGCCGAGACGCGAACATTGGGGGTAAACTCTTGTGACCGGCAAGGACGAGGCCGAGCTTTCCCGGCTGCTCAGGGCCGCGATCGCGGGAGACGAAAGGGCTTATGCCGACTTTCTGCACGGGATCGCCGCCCTCGTTCGCGGCTTTGTCCGGCGCAAGATCGTTCAAGGCGGGGTCGATCCCGAGGATGTCGTGCAGGAAACCTTGCTGGCCATTCATGTCAAACGCCACACCTGGCGGCCTGATGCGCCGGTGCTGCCCTGGGTCTATGCGATCGCCCGCTTCAAGCTGATCGATGCGTTCCGCCGGCGCGGGCGGCGCATCGAGGTCGAGATCGACGAGATCGCCGAAACCTTCGCCGAGCCGGAGGCGGAAACGGTGAGCGAGCGCGACATCAACCGGGCGCTCGACGGCCTGCCGCCGGCGCAACGCTCCGTGGTGGCATCGATCTCGGTCGATGGCCATTCGATCGGCGAGACGGCGAGCAAGCTCGGCATCAGCGAGACGGCGGTGCGCGTGTCGCTGCATCGCGGCCTGGCCGCGATCGCCAAAAGATTTGGACGAACAGCGACATGAGGACAGAGGATCTCATCAAGGCGCTCGACGCCGATGCCCGCGACGAGGCGATGCCGATGGGCAGGGCCTGGTGGCTGGCGGTCGGCGTGGCCATGGCGATCGCGGCGATGGTCTTCTTTGCGACCATCGGGCCGCGTCCCGACATCATGCCGGCCATGCACACGATGCGCTTCATGTCCAAATTCGTGTTCACGCTGACGCTCGCCGCCAGTGCTTTCGCGCTGATTCGCGCGCTGTCGATGCCGGGTGCTTCGACCGTGCGGGCGATGGCCTGGATGATCGCCGCGCCGCTTCTGGTGGTGCTGGCGGTGGTTCTCGAGCTTTTCGTCGTGCCCGAGGCCGATTGGGGCAAGCGGCTTATCGGCTCGAACATGATGATCTGCATGAGCTTCATCCCGCTGATCGGCATCGGCCCGCTGGCTATCTTCCTCGGCATGCTGCGCTATGGCGCGCCGACGCGGCCGGTGTTGGCGGGCGCGGTGGCCGGCCTGCTCGCCGGCGGGCTCGCGGCGACCTTCTACGCCGCGCATTGCTTCGATGATTCGCCCCTCTTCGTCGCTACCTGGTATACGGTCGCGATCGCCTTCCTGACCGCGCTCGGCGCGCTAGGCGGACGGTTCTTCGTCCGCTGGTAGGATTAGACACAGATCCTTCGGTACAGTTTTGAAACAGTACCTTAATCATACCGGCAATTGTTTGCCGGTTATCGGAGCGGCCGCTGCCGCTCATGCAACCATTCCTTAAAATCGATCCGCCAGAGTTGTGGCAACGCGCAGTCGCGCATTGGGTGGGATCGCATTGTGGCGTGGTTGAGTTGGAAAGGTCCGCGGGCCGGCAAGCGCGCCGTGCCCGTCTTGATGGCAGCCGGACTCGTTGCCTTGACTGCATCGGTCCTGTTGCCGGCCCTGGAACTCGGCACGGACGCGTTGAAGGTCTGCCTGCAGATATCCGTCGCCGTCACGGCCGTCACGCTGTTTGTCTCCGCGCTGTCCATCCGCAAGATCATCGACGACCGCCGGCAGATTGCCGAGAGCGAGCAACGCTTCCGTCGGGCCATGGAGGATTCGGCGATTGGCGTCGCCATTGTCGGCCTCGATGGCCGCATCCTTCAGGCCAATCCTGCCTTTGCCGACATGCTCGGCTACACACGCTCGGAAATCGAGGCGCTGACCTTCTTCCAGATCACGCATCCCGACGATCTGCAGATCGGCCGCGAGACGATGACGAGCCTGAAGGAAGGCAAGATCCACTCCTTCCATTTCGAGAAGCGGTATCTGCGCAAGGACGGCACCCCGGTCTGGGCGCAGCTCGCCGGCTCGGTCATACGTGAAGAGGAGACGGGTCGTCCGCTCTATCTGGTGTCGCAGATCGAGGACATCGATGCGCGCAAGCAGGCCGAGGCGCGCATCGCCGAGGCAGAAGACCGGTGGAATTTCGCGCTCACCAGTGCCGGACAGGGTATCTGGAGCCTCGATATGCGCAGGGGCGGCACCACCTATTCCGAAACCTGGGTGAAGATGCTGGGCTATGCCGATGGCGAGCTCGACGGCGACCCCGATCGCTGGCTGGCCATGATCCATCCCGACGACCAGGAACGCGTCGCCGAGGCGGATCGCGCGCACCTTGCCGGCGAGACGCCCTTTTTCGAGGCCGAGTTCCGGATGCGGCACAAGGACGGCCGCTGGGTCTGGATACTCGACCGCGGCAAGGCGATCGAGCGCGATGGCGAGGGCCGGCTGATCCGGGCAATCGGCAGCCTGACCGATATCACGGAACGCAAGGAGGCCGAGGCGCGGCTGATGGTTTCGGCGGCCATGCTGGCCGACGAGAAAGAGCGTCTCAGGGTGACGTTGCAGTCGATCGGCGATGCGGTGATCTGCACCGATGCCGCCAACCGCATCACCTTTATGAATCCGGTCGCGGAAAAACTCACCGGCGTCGTGGTCGGCGAGGCCCTGGGCAAGCTGCTCGGCCATGTCTACTGGGCGGTCGACGAGGAAAGCGGGCAGAAAATCGGGCTCTCGCGCCCTTCCGCGAGCGAGCAGCCGCACTGCGACCAGAACACGCGCGCTGTGCTTGTCCGGCGCGACGACACGCGCTGCAGCATCCGCCAGGTGGTGTCGCCGATCATGAACGACCGCGACGAGTTCTGCGGCCTCGTTATCGTCTTCCAGGATTTCAGCGACGCGCGCGCCCTGCAGCGCCAGCTGGCCTACGCCGCCGCCCACGACGCGCTGACCGGGCTCGCCAATCGCTCGAGCTTCATCCGCATCATGGAAGATCTCGTTGACCAGTGCCGCCTCAATGGCGGTGAGCATCAGTTCATGTTCGTCGATCTCGATCACTTCAAGGCGGTCAACGACACCGGCGGCCATGCCGCGGGCGATGCGCTGCTCAAGCGCGTGGCCGACGCCCTGCGCAATGTGCTTGGCCCGGAAGACATCGTCGCGCGGCTTGGCGGCGACGAGTTCGCCGTCGTCCTCAAATCGGGCGCCGCGGCGTGCGGGCCGATCGCGGCGCGCTCGATCATCGACGCCATCGGCAATCTCGACTTCAGCTGGGACGGGCGCCCGCATTCGATCGGCGCCAGCATCGGGCTTGCGCCGATCCGCGCCGGCTGCGGCGAAGTGGACGAGATCATCGCCCGCGCCGACGCCGCCTGCTATGCCGCCAAGGCGGCCGGGCGCGGCTGCGTTTCCGCCGCGCCCGACGAAGTTTCGACAGGCGAAATTTCGAACGGCGGCGTGCCACTTCCGCCGCTCGCCGCGGCATCCTGAGCCGTTTCGAAAGGGTTCAGCCGGGGAAGATCAGCGCGTCGGCACCGGATGGTCGCCGCGATAGTCGTAGAAGCCGCGGCCGGTCTTGCGGCCGAGCCAGCCGGCCTCGACATATTTCACCAGCAGCGGGCAGGGACGATATTTCGAATCCGACAGGCCCTCATGCAGCACCTGCATGATCGACAGGCAGGTGTCGAGGCCGATGAAGTCGGCAAGCTGCAGCGGTCCCATCGGGTGGTTGGCGCCGAGCCGCATGGCGGTATCGATGGCGTCGACCGTGCCGACGCCCTCATAGAGCGTGTAGATCGCCTCGTTGATCATCGGCAAAAGGATGCGGTTGACGATGAAGGCAGGGAAATCCTCGGAAACGGTGATCGTCTTGTCGAGGTGCTTCACATAGCTCTTGGCCGCCTCGAAGGTCTGGTCCTCGGTGGCGATGCCGCGCACCAGCTCGACCAGCTTCATCACCGGCACCGGGTTCATGAAATGAATGCCGATGAAGCGTTCCGGCCGGTCGGTCTGCGCGGCAAGCCGGGTGATCGAGATGGACGAGGTGTTTGTCGCCAGGATCGCTTCCGGGTTGAGCTGCGGGCAAAGCTGCGCGTAGATCTTGCGCTTGACCGTCTCATCCTCGGTCGCCGCTTCGATCACCAGATCGGCGGCCGCGAGATCGGCCATGGTCGGGGCGGCGGAAATACGCGCCATTGCTTCGTTGCGCGCCTTCTCCTCGAGCTTGCCGGAACCGACCTGGCGCGCCATGTTGCCGCTGATGGTGGCGATGCCCTTCTCGATACGGTCGGGCGACACGTCGTGGATCAGGACCTTGTAGCCGCCCAGCGCCGAGACATGGGCGATACCGCCACCCATCTGACCCGCGCCGACAATGCCGATCGTCTCGATCTTGCTCATGACCCCGATCCCGTCCGGAGCATCTTCCGCGTCTTGAAGCGCGGAAACGCTCCTGTTGTTCATTTCCTGCAATCCGGACGCAAAACCGCCGGATTGGCTTCAGGCCTTGATGGCCCGCTTTTTGTGCAGTGCAAACTAAAAGGGCGGGGCGACTTCGTCTACCCCACCCTTCCGATTTTAATATGCCAGAACCGGTGGCGTCAAAGCGCCTTTTGCAGCTCCGGCAGGATGACGAAGAGATCGCCGACCAGGCCGTAATCGGCGACCTGGAAGATCGGGGCTTCCTCGTCCTTGTTGATGGCGACGATGACCTTCGAGTCCTTCATGCCGGCCAGGTGCTGAATGGCGCCGGAGATGCCGACGGCGATGTAGAGATCGGGCGCGACCACCTTGCCGGTCTGGCCGACCTGCCAGTCGTTCGGCGCGTAGCCGGCGTCGACCGCGGCACGCGAGGCGCCGACCGCGGCGCCGAGCTTGTCGGCGACCGGCAGGATGACTTCCTGGAACTTCTCCGAGGAACCAAGCGCGCGGCCGCCCGAGATGATGATCTTGGCCGAAGTCAGCTCCGGACGGTCGTTCTCGGAAAGCTTGTTCTCGATGAAAGACGACAGGCCGGGGTTGGCGGCGGCGTTGACCGTCTCGACCGCGGCCGAGCCGCCTTCGGGCGCCGCCGCGAAGGACGCGGTGCGCACCGTGATGACCTTCTTGGCGTCGGTCGCCTGCACGGTCTGGATGGCGTTGCCGGCATAGATCGGCCGCTTGAAGGTGTCGGGCGAGACCACCTCGATGATCTCGGACACCTGGGCGACGTCGAGGAGTGCCGCCACGCGCGGCGCGACGTTCTTGCCCGACGAGGTCGCGGGCGCGACGATCGCGTCATAGGAGCCGGCGAGCGAGACGACCAGCGCCGCCGTCGGCTCGGCGAGACGCTCGGCAAGCTCGTCGGCCTCGGCGAGCAGCACCTTGCGCACACCCTTCAGCTTGGCGGCGGCATCAGCCGCGCCCTTGGCGCCCTTGCCGGCCACCAGCACGTCGACATCGGAGCCGATCTGGAGCGCCGCCGACAGCGCCTTGGCGGTCTGGTCGGAAAGGCTTGCATTGTCATGTTCGGCGATGAGGAGAATTGCCATTTTCTTTGTCCTTTCCCGATCGCTTTAAAGCACGCCGGCTTCGTTCTTGAGCTTTTCGACCAGTTCGGCCACGCTCTTGACCTTGACGCCCGCCTTGCGGCCGCCCGGCTCCTCGGTCTTGATCACCTTGAGGCGCGGCTTGACGTCGGCGCCGTAGTCGGCCGGGCTCTTCTCGTCGAGCGGCTTCTTCTTGGCCTTCATGATGTTGGGCAGCGAGGCATAGCGCGGCTGGTTGAGGCGAAGGTCGGCGGTGACGATCGCCGGCATCTTCAATTCCACCGTCTGCAGGCCGCCGTCGACCTCGCGCGTCACCTTGGCCTGATCGCCTTCGAGCACGATCTTGGACGCGAAGGTGCCCTGCGGCCAACCAAGCAGTGCCGCCAGCATCTGGCCGGTCTGGTTCGAATCGTCGTCGATCGCCTGCTTGCCGAGGATGACGAGGCCGGGCTTCTCGGCTTCGACCACGCCCTTCAGCACCTTGGCGACGCCCAGCGGCTCGGTCTGCTCGTCGGTCTTGACCAGGATGGCACGGTCGGCGCCCATGGCGAGCGCGGTGCGCAACGTCTCCTGCGCCTGCTGCGGGCCGATCGACACGACGATGATTTCTTCCGCCTTGCCGGCTTCCTTGATGCGGATCGCTTCCTCGACCGCGATCTCGTCGAACGGGTTCATCGCCATCTTGACGTTGGCAAGCTCGACGCCCAGTCCGTCGGCTTTCACCCGGACCTTGACGTTGGCGTCCACAACCCGCTTCACGGGCACAAGGATCTTCATTTTCCTGTCACCTCTCCTGAGATAGTCGGGGCGCTATAGCAGCGTGCGCCCTGTCAGAGTTGTCGAAAGCCGACATCGCGGACGGAATATCCGCCCAACTGTGCCGTTTCCGTAGTGGCGACAAATCGGCGCGTCAATATCCCACGACGCACCCAAATCGGTTCAGTCCCGGGGCGCCGCTGCGCCACGGCCCCATTGCGCCGCCGGCTGCGCCGGATCGCTCGCGGCCGGCTCGACAGGAACAGGCGGCTGCTGGATGTTGGGCGTCGGGTCCGGCTCGCCGTCGGCGCCGGCCAGCAGCGGCACGCCCCGGCTGCGCAGCACCAGCACCAGGATCGATCCGGCGATGATGCCGCCGATATGACAGGCCCAGGAGATCTGGTCCTCGCCGCCTGCTGCAAACATCACGACCTGGAACAGGATCCACAGGAGCAGCGGAATGAAGGCCGGGATGCGCAGCGGAATGCGGGCAAAGGCCAGCACCCAGACCTTCACCCGGGGGTAGAGGATCAGGTAGGCGGCGACGACGCCGGCGATGGCGCCCGAGGCGCCGATCAACGGCACCTGCGAATCCCAGGCCACCAACCCCTGGAAGAAGGCCCCGGCGACGGCGCAGGCGAGGTAAAAGATCAGATAGCGGATATGGCCGAGCGCATCCTCGACATTGTCGCCGAACACCCAGAGGAACAGCATGTTGCCGCCGAGATGGAAGATGTCGGCATGCAGGAAGGAATAGGTGAGGTAGCTCAGGCTCTCGGGGATGACGACGAATTCGGGCGAGAGCTCGACCTTGTCGTGAACCACCGACGGGATGAAGCCGAGGCCGAGAACCGCGGCATTGGTGAAGTTCTCACCGCCGAGCGTGGTCGCCAGGTAGACCAGCACGTTCGCCACGATCAGGCCGATCGTCACATATTGCAGCCGGATGTGACGCAGCCTGTTGGTGTCGTAAAGCGGGATGAACATCGGACCCTCCCGCCTGCGGATTCAGCGGTTCTTGCCGGGAACCCATAGCACGTCGGCCTTTCCATTGTCATTGACGGCGCGGGCGGCGACGAACAGGAAATCCGAGACGCGGTTGATGTATTTGAGCGCCTCGCGGTTGACATGCTCGGCCGGATCCTGCGCCAGCGCCACCATCAGGCGCTCGGCGCGGCGCGCCACGGTGCGGGCAAGATGGAGCGCGGCCGCGGCCGGCGTGCCGCCGTTCAGCACGAAGGATTTCAGCGGCTGCAGTTCCTTGTTGAGCGCGTCGATGTCCTGCTCGACGCGGTCGGTCTGGGCGGCGACGATGCGCAACGGCTCGTATTCCAGCGGCTTGCCGTCGTCCGGCACGGCGAGGTCGGCGCCCAGATCGAACAGATCGTTCTGGATACGCGACAGCATGGCGTCGATCGCCGGATGCTCGGCGCCGGTGTGGACGCGGGCCATGCCGATGCAGGCATTGGCCTCGTCGACGGTGCCATAGGCGTCGACGCGCAGGTCGGATTTCAGCCGCCGCTCCCCGGTGCCGAGCCCGGTAGTGCCGTCGTCGCCGGTGCGCGTGTAGATCTTGTTGAGCTTGACCACGCCGTCCTCTCTGAGATCCTCTATTTGCGCGTGAAATAGACAACCAGCAACAGCAGCGCCAGGGCCACGGCCTGCAGCATGATGCGCGCCTGCATCAGCTTGTTCGAGGTGAAGCCGGAGCCGCCGCGCATCATGTTGATCAAGCCGCGAACCAGCACGATCACCACGGCGGCCATCGCGACGATGGCGAGGATTTTGAAGATGATGAGCATCTGGCTGGCTCCGGTTCAGGTTCGGTCAGGCGCGCCTGGCGAGCACGCGGTAGAGCAGGGAGGCCGGCAGGATGCGTTTCAGCGCCGCGCCGATCCTGGCCGGCAGCGTTACCACATAGTGCGGGCGCGGGCGCTGTGACAGAAGCGCGTGGCGCAACGCCCTGTGCACGATCTCCGGTCCCGGCTTCAGCTTCGACACGCTGCCGCCCGCCTGAAGCCTTGCGAGCTGCGCCTGATAATCGGCGCGGTGGACGGAATTCTCGACGTCGATATTCTTCAAGAACCAGGGCAGGCCATTGCTGGCGATCTTCGACCTCACCGGTCCCGGTTCGATCAAGGATAGGTGGATGCCGCTGCCTTCGAGTTCCTGGCGCATGCACAGCATCAGGCCTTCGATGGCATGCTTGGAGGCCGAATAGGCGCCGCGGAAGCGGACCGGAGCCAGTCCGAGGATCGAGGAGCAGTGGACGAGCCGGCCATGCCCCTGGCGGCGCATGACCGGCACGACTCGCCGGGTGAGATCGTGCCAGCCGAAGAAATTGGCCTCGAACTGCTCGCGAAGTGCTGCGACCGGCAGGTCCTCGACGGCGCCGGGCTGGGCGTAGGCGCCGTTGTTGAAGAGCGCGTCAAGCGTGCCGCCGGTCCGCTCCAGAACCGCATCGACCAAGGCGGCGATGGATTCGGGCTCGCGATAGTCGAGATAGAAGGCCTCCAGGCCGTCGGCCTCAAGGGCTGCGATGTCGGCCGGCTTGCGCGCCGTGGCGAACACCCGCCAGCCTTCCGCCTTCAACGCCCGCGCGCAGTAGGCGCCGATACCGGAGGAGGCGCCGGTGACGATGACGGTGCGCAACTCTTCTGCCGCGGGGCGCGTTGTGGGACCTGGGGTTGCCATTTACCGCAATCACTTCCCATATTCGCGGCGTCGACACAATCGAGCGGAGCGCGGGTCCTTGCTGCGGAATATCGTTGCCCTCAAGCGCGTGCTCTACGATGCGATTGGCCATTTCAATACCGATGACGGCTGGGCGATGGCCAGCCATCTGGCGATCACCTCGCTGATGGCGCTGTTTCCGTTCCTGATCTTCGCCACCACGCTGGCCAGCTTCCTCGGCGCGCGCGCATTCGCCGACACGGCCGTGCATCTGGTCTTCGATACATGGCCGGAGCAGATCGCCAAGCCGATCGCGCATGAGGTGCAGAACGTGCTCACCGTACGGCGCACCGACCTTCTAACCTATGGCGTGCTGTTGGCGGCCTATTTCGCTTCCAACGGCATCGAGGCGCTGCGCACCTCGCTCAACCGTGCCTATCGCGTTACCGAGACGCGCGGCATCGTCCACCGCAGGGTGCAAAGCATCATCTTCGTCCTGATCGCCACCGCCTGCTTCCTCGCCATCAGCGTGCTTCTGGTGTTCGCGCCGCTGCTGGCGCGACTGGCGGAAGCGCATCTGGAATGGATCAAGCCCTATATGGGAACGATCACCATCTGGCGTTACGTGATCGCCTCGACGGTCATCGTCATCGGGCTGTTCTCCGTGCATATCTGGCTGCCGGCCGGCAAGCGGCGCTTCGTCTCGATCATACCGGGCATCGTCTTCACGCTGGTCGCCTGGCTGGTCGGGTCGACGATCTTTGCCACCTATCTCAACCATTTCTCGTCCTATGTGACGACCTATGCCGGGCTCGCCTCGATCATGATCGCGGTCGTCTTCCTCTACATCATCTCGGCGATCTTCATCCTGGGCGGCGAGCTCAACGCCGCGATCAGCCGTTATCTCGAAGCCCGAGCGCGGGTCGGGTGAGTTGGCGCCGGTCAGAAGAGGAACTGAAGAACTGGAGAATTGAAGAATTGAAGAATTGAGGAACTGGGGAAAATGCGCCGACGCTTGGCTTCGCCCTTCTTCTTCAATTCTTCAATTCCTCAATTCCCCAGTTCCCCTTTGCTCGCCTGTCGCGCCGTCGCCAGGGCGACGCCGAGCGTGGCGATCGCCATGCCGGCGATCTGCAGCAGATTGAGCTGCTCGTTGAAAAGCAGCCAGGCGATGACCGCGGTTACGGCCGGCACCAGGTAGAACAGCGAGGCGACCTTCGACATCTCACCATCCCTGATCATCACCATCAGCAGAAATATGGCGCCGACCGACAGCACCAGGACCAGCCAGGCCATGGCGAAGATCAATTCGCCATTGACGGTGACGGCGCGGGTCTCGAAGGCGAGCGAGCCCAGGATCATCACGGCGGAGCCGCCGACATACTGCCACATCGTCGCCGACACCAGATCGCCGCCTGAGGCATAGCGCTTCTGCCAGATGGTGCCGGCGCTCATGCCAAGCACGGAGACGAGCGAAGCCGTCAGGGTCGCCGACGTGACGCCGCCGCCCAGCGCGCCCAGCTTCGGCCACAGCACGATGACGACGCCGAGAAGGCCGACGGCGAGGCCGGCCCAATGGCGCGGCAGGATCGCTTCGCCGAGGAACTTTCCGGCGAGCACGGCGGTGATCAACGGCTGCAGGCCGACAATCAGCGCCGAAAACCCGGCCGGCATGCCCCTGTGGATCGCCCAGAAGACGGCGCCGAGATAGACACCATGCATGAGGACGCCGGCCACCGTTGCGTGCAGCGCCTCTTCGCGCGTCGCCTTGCGCGAGCCAAGCAGAACGGTCAGCCCCGCGAACAGGGCCGCCGCGAGCACGAAGCGGATGGCAAGGAAGGTGAAGGGTTCCGCCCAGGGCATGGCATAGCGCGCGCCAATGAAGCCGGTCGCCCACAGAACGACGAAGGAGGCGGGAATGAACCGCTTGATGCTCTGCATGGGGGAGGCTGCCGGGATGAACGGTTGATGACGGCAATTGCTCTAATGCCGTTCAATCCCGCAAGCAAAACGAAACGGTTGATCCATAAGCTAAGTTGAATTCATCAAACCGTGCCAACAGGGGCATGGCGCATCGCCGCGCCGTGGTGGGGCATGTTTTTGCATCTGGACACGACCTGGCTGTTGTTCGCCTTCGCGATCATCGCCGGCTTCGGCTTCTTCTTCGGCACGGCGCTCGACGCGATCATGGGGGAGAGCGGCTTCGGCCCGACCGGCAACACGCTGCTGTTCATCTTCGGCTTTTTCGTCGCGGTGGGGGTCGCAAACAAGCATGGCATCAGCCTGAGCGATCTCAAGCTGGCGGTGGCCTGCGGGCTGGGCGGCGCCTTTGTCTTCATCAGCGTGCTGGCGCTGATCAAGGCCGGGATGGCGCGCCTCTAGCCAGCTAAAAACCGACCAATCGTCTGACGTCCTGCGGCGACATGCCCGCCTTCCGGAGGGAGGCCAGGCCGGTGTCCTTGAGGCTCTTTGAGAGTTTCCTGCCGTCCGCACCGAGGATCAGGCGGTGGTGGAAATAACGCGGCTGCGGCAGGCCGAGCAGTTGCTGCAGCAGGCGCTGCACCCCGGTCGCCGAATAGAGGTCCTGGCCGCGCACGACATGGCTGACAGCCTGCAGCGCGTCGTCGACGACGACGGCGAGATGATAGCTGGTCGGGATGTCGCGGCGGGCGACGATGACGTCGCCCCAGGCCCGCGGTTGCGCTTCGATTGCTCGCGTCGCCGACATCGTCTCGTCGGTGAACTCCACCCATGACAGGCCGGCCGTGACGCGCGCCATCGCCGCCTCGACGTCGAGCCGCCAGGCGAAGGGCATGTTGTCCGCGATCCGCCGCTTGCGTTCCTTCACCGGCAAGTGCTTGTCGAGCGGCGGATAGAGCGGCACGCCGTCCGGATCGCGCGGCCAGTCGCGGCCGCCGGTCTCGGCGATAAAGGCGCGGATCTCGCCGCGGCTCATGAAGGCCGGATAGACGAGTTCCTCGGCGATCAACCGGTCCAGCACCTCCCGGTATTCGGCGAAATGCTCGGACTGGCGGCGCACCGGTTCTTCCCAACGCAATCCCAGCCATTCGAGGTCGCGAAAAATGCCGGCTTCGAATTCGGGCGTGCAGCGCAGGACATCGATATCCTCGATGCGCAGCAGCAGGCGCCCGCCGACCTGCGCCGCCATGCGCTGGTTGAGCAGAGCCGAGTAGGCATGGCCGAGATGCAATTGGCCATTGGGGCTCGGCGCGAAGCGGAATGTCAGGAGTGTCATATCTCGGGCGGTATTCGGGTTGAAAGGCGCTTCCGCCGGTTGCTAGTTAGCCATCAATTGCCATTTCGCGGGCGCCCTGGGAACAAGCAACGTGCAACGCATCGCCTCGCTGGACGACATTGCGACAGGGCTCGACGCGCTCTGCCGGATCGATCCGCGGCTGGCGACCGTGCGCGGCCGGGCGGGCGAAGTGCCGCTGCGGCTGTCGGAACCTGGCTTTCAGAGCCTCGCTTCCATTATCGTTTCACAGCAAGTTTCCCGCGCCAGCGCCGACGCCATCTTCGGGCGGCTGGTGAAGCTTGTCGACCCGCTGACGCCGCAGGCGATCCTTGCCGCCGGCGAGGGCGTGTTTCGCGAGGCCGGGCTGTCGCGGCCGAAACAGCGCGGGCTGCTCGCCGTGGCCGAAGCGGTGGCCGGCGGGCTCGATCTCGATCACCTGTGCACCCTGGACGCCGGCGAGGCGATCGCGGCGATGACGGCCGTGCCCGGCATCGGTCCATGGACGGCGGAATGCTACCTTTTGTTTGCCGCCGGCCACCCGGATGTGTTTCCCGCGCGCGACGTCGCACTGCAGACGGCGGTCGGCCATGCGCTCGGCATCAACCCGCGCCCGCCGGAGAAAATGCTTATCCGGCTGGCCGAATCATGGAGCCCGTATCGGGGTGTCGCGTCACGGCTTTTTTGGGCTTATTACCGGGAATTGAAGGGCAGGGATGCGGCGCCGACTGTCGAAATGGCAAAAAAAGCCTGAAAATCATGCGGTTTTGGCGATTTCGACGCACGACAATCCGCTTCACATCCCTGTCATGTCGGGCTTACAGTATCCGCGCCGTTCGGTTCTAGAAGCAAGGAGGCGAAGGACGTGACGGTTGCCGTATCTCCGGATGGGCTTCCCGCGCTGGTGCTGAACGCGGACTACCGTCCGCTCAGCTATTACCCCCTGTCGCTCTGGTCGTGGCAGGACGCCATCAAGGCCGTCTTCCTCGACCGGGTGAACATCGTCGCCGAATACGAGCACGCCGTCTCTTCGCCGACCTTCTCGATGAAGCTGCCGAGCGTGGTCAGCCTCAAAGCCTATGTGAAGCCGTCCAGGCATCCCGCCTTCACCCGCTTCAACGTCTTCCTGCGCGACCGCTTCCAGTGCCAGTATTGCGGAACGCCCGAGGATCTGACGTTCGACCATGTCATCCCGCGCCATCGCGGCGGAGCGACGACCTGGGAGAATGTCGTCGCCGCCTGCTCGCCTTGCAACCTCCGCAAGGGCGGCATGATGCCGGCCCAGGCCAAGATGTGGCCGCTGCAAAAACCCTATCAGCCGACGGTGCACGACCTGCACAACAACGGCCGCCTGTTCCCGCCCAACCATCTGCATGAAAGCTGGATGGATTATCTCTACTGGGATGTCGAACTCGAACCTTGAGATCGTTCGAGAATTCGGGAGGCTGGCCGTCTGAAGCAAGCGTCTGCGCTTCCGGCGCTCACGTACTGTAAGTACGCTCCGCTCCGGTTCTCGACGCTCACTTCATACGACTCATCCTGCCGAATTCTGCGCCGCTTTGGTGCCGGCTCAGTCCCGTGCGAGCGCGCTGCGGAAGGCGACGGCGGCGAGGACGAGGCTGGCGATGGCGTTCCAGCCGGCGAGCGACAGGCCGAGGATGCGCAGCGCGGCCTTGTCGCAGGAGGGCGGCACGAACTTGTCGAGCGCGTCGAGCACACCCTTGCCGCCGGTGTCGACCGGACCGGCGCCGGCGGTGCAGTCGGCCGGACCTTGCCACCAGGCCCATTCGACGCCCGAATGATAGACGCCGAGATAGAGGCCGTAGAGCATCAGCAAGCCGCCGATCGCGAGCAGGCCGCGCGTCACCCAGGCCGGCGCGCGCAGCATCGAGGCGATCGCCGCCAGCACCATCAGCGGTACACCGATATAGTAGGGCGTGCGCTGCTCCAGGCAGAGATGGCAGGGGATGTAGCCGCCGATATATTGGAAGGCGAGCGCCGAGCCGACCGTCGCGGCCATGGCGACGGCGAGAAAGAGCGCCGCGCGCATGCGCTGGCGTCCGGTATCGGCATTCATGGTCGCGGTCATCTATCGGGTCCGTTGTTGCGTCGCTATCCGTGGGCGTATCTGACGAGGATATAGAGCAAAATCAGGGCAGCGGCGCCGGCGCCGACAATCAATCCCAAGCGCTTTTCGATGAACTCTCTGATCTCCTCGCCATAGCGGCGAAGCAGCCAGGCAAGCAGCAGGAAACGCGCGCCGCGCGCCACGATCGCGAGCCCGATGAAAAGCAACAGATTGACGCCGATGACGCCCGACAGGATCGTCACCACCTTGATCGGCGGCAGATGGGCCGCGCCCGAGGTGACCAGCATCAGGATGATGAAGCCGACGCCGGACGAGGTGCGCAACTGCTCGAACTCATCATATTTGCCGTAGAATTCAAGCACCGGCTTGGCGACTGCCTCATAGGCATAGTGGCCGATGAACCAGCCGGCGACGCCGCCCAGGACCGAAGCGACCGTGGCGATCAGCGCGTAGCGATAGGCGCGCTGGGGTTTGGACAGCGCCATCGGCAGGAAGAGCACGTCGGCCGGCACCAGGAAGACCGAGCTTTCGACGAAGGCGATGAAGGCCAGCCACCATTCGGCCGATTTGCGCGCCGCCAGCGACAGGGTCCAGTCGTAAAGTCCGCGAAGCATCGGCTCTCCTAATGCGATTGACACAATTCCGGACGGAAAACCGCTGCGCTTTTCCTGGAATTGCCTAATGCATGTCACCCCAAACGGCGCAGCGGTTTTCGGCCACCGGCATGCACGAAACAAGGACCCAAAGCGCCGCAGCCGCCATTATCGACCGAGCACCTTAAACATTCGCCTCTCTAGAAAGGTTTCCCGCGGCGCACAATGGCGGTGGTCCTTACAAGACCGCCGGATGCTGTTTGGCCGAAGCGGTGCCGGCAAATCCGCAACAGGCCAGTTGACGAAAGGCTGTCCAACCGTATAGTCCGCGCCCATCCAGGCCGCCCGGCCTGAGCCCCTATGGCGGAATTGGTAGACGCGCTCGACTCAAAATCGAGTTCCGCAAGGAGTGCTGGTTCGATCCCGGCTAGGGGCACCATTCTTCGCTCTGCGAGCTTCGGATGGCAGGCCACCCTTTTTGAGCTTCGGGTGGCAGGCCATTGCCCTTACGAGCTTCGCATGGCAGGCCATCCCGAACGCCCTACCGCATATTCCCCGTATGCCCCTGCGAGTAGCGCCCCGGCTGCGGCCACACCGTCAGGCCATGCGGCTCGGCGCCGACGCGGATTTTCGTCACGGCGCCGCTGGTGGTGTCGATCATATAAACCTCGCTGTCGAAGCGGCCCGACAGCCATAGCTGCCTGCCGTCGGCGCTGACATTGCCCATGTCGGGGCTGCCGCCGCCGGGGATCGGCCATTGCGCGACCACCGCGCGGGTGGCGAAGTCGATCACCGTGACGCTTCCCGGACCCCTGGCCTTGCCCTGCTCCATCCTGTGCGAGCCGCGGTTCGAGACGTAGAGCCGCTTGCCGTCGCGGCTGACGACGAAGCCGTGCGCGCCGATGCCGGTCGGGATGAAGCCGATTTCCCGAAAACTGTCGCCGTCGACCAGGAACACGCCGTCATTCATCATGTCGGCGACGTAGAAGACCTTGCCGTCGGGCGACAGGCGGATGTCCTGCGGCATGCCCATCCTGGAGAAGTCCAGATGGCCGAGCAACTTCTGG
Source organism: Mesorhizobium sp. CA12 (assembly GCF_020165255.1). Classification (NCBI taxonomy): domain Bacteria; kingdom Pseudomonadati; phylum Pseudomonadota; class Alphaproteobacteria; order Hyphomicrobiales; family Phyllobacteriaceae; genus Mesorhizobium; species Mesorhizobium sp. CA12. The sequence goes on along the minus strand of NZ_JAIUHT010000003.1, from coordinate 19,470 downwards.
TTCTTCAGGTCGATCTTGGCCAAGCCGCCGTCGCCATATTCGCAGGTGAAGATCGCATAGGAGCCGTCGGCAGAGAAGTCGGCATGGTTGATGCCCGGGCAAGTCGGCGTCGGCAGGCTCGATTTCAACGCCATGGTGTGCGGGTCGCGGAAATCGAGCTGCTCCATCGCCTCGTCGACGACGATTGCCGCGCTGCCGTCCGGCATGAAATAGAGATTGTAGGGGTCGTCGACCGCGATCTGCTGGCCGGGCATGGCCGTCATCGGGTCGATCGGCGTCAGGCTGCCGTTTTTGCCGGTGCCGTTGTTGGCGACCCACAGCGTCTTCAAATCCCAGGACGGAATAACATGCTGCGGCTTGCTGCCGACCGGGAAGCGGCCGACCTCCTTCAAGGTGACGGTGTCGATCACCGAGACGCTGTTGGAGGAGCGGTTCGGCACATAGACGCGCGGCAGCGCGCCGGCGGTGGCGGGGCTCAGATGGCCGGCCGTGGTCTGGCTGTAGATATTGACCGGGGGAGGCGCCGGATCGCTGCAATCCTCCGGGCAGGTGTCGGCCACGGCTCGAGCCGGAAGCATGGCGAGCAGGACAAGCGGCGCACAAAGGCGGGCGAAGCGCAGTACGGTATCGATCATTTGAAGTGCTTTGTGGTGAAGGCAGGCCGGGTCCGGCCGCCGCAAGCCATAGCCGGTGTCTCGCCGCCCATCTAGCGTCTTTTCAGCAGGCTCCGCATGCGGTTGCGCAAGATGCGCGCCATGTTGCGGGTCTCGCGGTAGAGATGCAGTTGCGAGGCGGCCTGACGGGCCAGCCGGTCGGCGTCCGGCGTCAGCCCGATCACCAGCGTGCCCATCGGCTTGCGCTCGCTCCACAGACGGCTCATCACCGGATGGTCCGGAACCGCGCAGGAATCGGTCATGACGATGTTGGGATCGTCGAGATGCTGCCTGGTCACCTCGATCATCAGCAGCGTTCCTGGCGAATAGGCGGAGAGCGTCTCGTCATAGGCCGTCTTCCAGGTGTAGGCGACGCCGGCCTCGACGAAGACGACCAGGCAGGCGATGGTGCGGCCGTCGAGCGTCAAGAGGTGGATGCGGCACATGTCCTGCTCGGCCAGCCTGTGCACGGCCTCGCGGGCGAAGGCGGCGCGGTAGCGGTCGATCGCCATCGCGGTGCGCTCGCGGCCTTTCCAGCCGGCCGCTTCCAGCGTCAGGAAGCTTTCGATGGCGTGGCGGATCTCGTCCGGCCCGCGCGCCACGGTGTGCTCCAGCTTGCCGAGGTCGGCGAGACGCCGCTTCAGGCGGCGGAATTCGCGATAGTGATGCGCGCGCAGCGATGCCTTGAGGTATTCCTCGCCGTCGGCGTCGCTATCGAGCACCGGACGCTCGACCTTACCGGTGGTCACCATGGTCAAGCCGCGGCTGTCGGCAAAGGAGGTGAGCAGGCTTGCCACCGGGCCGTCGAGGCGCATATCGGGCAGCACGAAGACCTTGGGCAGCTTGAGATGCGGCCGCGACAGCATCGAGAAGAAATCCTCGATGACGCCGACCGGATCGTCGCGATCGACCAGCGGCGTGCCGAGCGGGCCGAACGGGCTCGACCATGTGCGCATCACCGGGACGCCGAGCGGGATCGCCGGCCGCTCGACCGAGAACGGCGCCAGAAGCCGAAGCCGGTTGCGGTATTCGTCGCCGTCGCGGATGACGGCCAGCCGCACCTCGCGGTCTTCCAGCCGCGGCATCGCCGGCGCCAGGAAGCGCGGGTTGAAGAAGACGTTCGGCTCGATTGTGCGGGCGCTGAGATAGTCAAGCTCCTCGACAAGATCGAAGCCGGCCGAGGCCGGATAGATGGCGAGCTTGCGCTCCGGCCTGTTGCTGGCGAAGAGCTCGATATGGGCGGGGTCGACCTCGCGCGCCAGGCCGGCAAGGTTGGAAACCATGGCGCCGGCGGTGCCGCCGCTGGTCTCTTCGAGCAACGGGACGGCGGCCATCAGGCGACTTCCTTGTTTGCGGGCACAAAGATCGCCATCACGATGCCGAGCTTGCGCCAGACGGTGAAGGAGAGCGCGCTGGCCTCGAAGACCATGGCCAGGCTGGTGGCGATTGCCGCGCCCCAGAGGCCGAACAGCGGAATGAGGATCACGTTGAGGCCGATGTTGAGCGCAAGCGTCATGGCATAGACGGCGGCGCAGATGTTCTGGTTGCCGCTCATGGTGAGCAGGCTTTCGCAGGGGCCGACTGCGGCGCGCGCCACGACGCCCAGCACCAGCAGGAAGAGCAGCGGGTAGCCGGCGGTGAATTCGGGACCGAACAGCACCAGCATCGGCTCGCCCAGCGCCAGCACCATGAGCGCCATCAGCAGCGAGGGCCAGAAGGTCCAGGAGACGGTCTCGCGGGCGAAGGCGGCGAGCCGATGCGGTTCGCCATGCGTGAACTGGGCGTAGCGCTGTGCAACACCGGCCTTGACCGCGAAATAGACGAAATGCACCAGCGCCAGCGTCTTCATCGTGGCGAAATAGACAGCGACGTCGTTGGGGTCGAGATAGGCGCCCACCATCAGCACGTCGGCATTGGTGAGCAGGAAGAAGAAGCCCTCGACCAGGAAGATCGGCAGCGAAACGAGGATCCACTGACCGAAATGCACCGCCATCGGCCCGGCCGGGATCTTTTTCTCCATGCGCGAGGTGACAGCCATCAGCTGGCCGAGCGTGGTGACATAGGTTGCGGCGATGGAGGCGAAGATCGCGGTCTTGGCGTCGGGCACATAGTGCAGGCCAAGCATCAGCGCCATGAATGCCAGGATCAGCACCGGCCGCACCAGATAGGTGGGCGACAGCGCCAGCAGCGCCCAGGAATTGGCGCGCGCCAGCCCTTGCAGGAGATCGCCGAGCGCGATCATCGGCAGGCAGATGACGCCGAGGATGAAGGGGATGACGTAGTAATTCTCGATCCAGTCCGAGGCGAGCCAGACGCCAAGCGCGCCGAGGCCTGCCACCAGAGTCGAGGCGACGAGCACGAAAAGGCGGCTCGCCTGCACGATGCCGCGCAGCTCGGCCAACATGCCGCGCTCGCGATATTCGGGAATGAAACGGATGACCGAGGTGTGGAAGCCGAGGCAGGCGAGATTGCCGACGATGACCATCGTCACCCAGACCAGCACCGAGATGCCGTATTCGAACGAGCCCATCCAGCGCGCCATCAGCACCTGGCTGACAAAGGCGATGAAGGCGCTGACGATGCGGATGGAGAAGGCGATCAGCGACATGCGCCCGGCTTCGCCGCGCTCGTCGGCGGTGGACAGCACTGCGTCGATGCGGCCAAGCAACGGCCGCATGCGCAGCGCCCAGCGCTGCGGCAGGAACCGCCCGGCAGTCGTTGCCGCGGAAAAGCGCACCCCGAATACTCTCCGTTTTCCGCCTCTTTCCAAGGTTTCGGGTCTATCCGAAACACCTTAAGAAAGGGTGGGTGGGGTGCGGGCTTTTCCTTCTCCCCTTGCGGGAGAAGGTGTCGCCGAAGGCGACGGATGAGGGGTGTTCCAGGGAACGCGGACCTCTCACTCCGCTGGAACACCCCTCATCCGTCTCGGCGCTATCGCGCCGATCCACCTTCTCCCACAACAAGGGGAGAAGGCTAGAGCGCTGCTCACATCCCCTGCATGGCGTCGCAGGAGACGTTCGGGTTCATGTCGGCGAAGGCGCCGGTGGGGTTTTGCTTCCAGGCCCAGACATGCAGTTCGTAGAAGGGGCCGAGGCCGTAGCGGTTGGGCGCGGTGTTGAAGTTGAACAGATGGCCTTCGAGCGAGGCCGGGCCCTTCGCGGTGATGTATTCGACCGCGATCAGCTTCAGCGTGCCGTCGGCCATCGGCTCGTACATCACGGCTTCCGGCTTGGCGACGTCGACGGCGTCGTCCTTCAGATAGCCGGCGTTGACGTAGTGGATGCCCATGGCGCCGCCGGTGAGGCCGCTGGCGCAGGGGATCGGCGCGTAGCCTTCGGCTTTCGCCAGGGCGACGTCCGCGAAGCGGCTGTCGAGCGTCCGCACCTTTTCGGCGAGCGGATTGACGGTTTCGGCCGTGGCCGCGCCCGCCATCAGCATGATGATCGAGGCAGAAGCGCCGATAACGCATTTGGTTAAGGTCTGAACGTTCATTTGTCTCTCCAATTGAGGCGGGCAAGCGGCGGCAGTCGGCCGGTAGGCCAACTCCGAACGCCGGCGGCGCTGTCGCTAAAAGGGATGGTCGCTGATCCCGACCAGAGCGGTTCACCGAACGAACCGCTCCAAGTCATTGCTTTGCGCAATTCGGGACGGAAAACAGCTGCGCAGTCTTCCTGGAATTGCCCGGTGCGGGATCAGCTGTGATGCCACCAATATTCCCAGTACTCGCGCGGGTTTTCCCGCTCGTGCAGGCCGACGTCGCGTCTCAGGTAGTCGTCCTGCGGCGGCAGAAGGCGTCGCCGGTTTCGCAGGGGCGAAAGCAACGCCGACACAGCCCGTCGCATGAAGCCGCGCCGTGGCGGGACGATGTCCGCCGCGGCGGATACGGCCACGTCCTCTGGCACGGCGTCAGGTCCGCCGGCGACGGGTATGGTCTGCCCGACATGGGCTGCCCGATCAGCGATAAAAGTAGGGGTTGAGCACCCGGACCTCCGTGATCTTGTCGACGGGAAGCGAATTCTTCTGCGCGGTGCTGCGGATCGCCTCCGGCGAGGGCGCATCGTAGATGCAGAAGCTCTTGCTCTTGTCCGGCGAGACGAAGGATTGCACCCAGGTGACGCCTTTCTCGGCGTTGCGGGCGATGACGCCGCCCATCGCGGTTGCGCCGGCATCGTTCATCGGCACGTGAAGTCCATCGGGGAAGGTACGTTCAATCAGGTAACGAGGCACGATCGGTTTCCTTTCATTGGTGAGTTGCGCTCGGTTCAAGCGCGACCCAGCAGAAATCACCTTCGCGGCAGGCGCGCATCGGAGCCATTCCCCATATTGGCCGGGACGAATCCCTATCTTTGCGACGTTTTATGTGGAAGATGGCACCTCAGTGTGTGGAAAGTCACATTGTCGCGCCGTTTCCCACGCTATCGCGGCGGCGGCCCGCCACGATGGAAATTCTGATTTGGCGAGAGAGTGACGATGCTTCTGGAACGGCAGACGCAGCTGCAGCAAATGGATGCCTTGCTGGCGGATGCAACAGGCGGCCGCGGCCGCGTCGTGGTTTTGTCGGGGGAGGCCGGCGCCGGCAAGACGGCGCTGGCCGAGGCGTTCTCAGGCCGCTTGGGCGAGGGGCTGCCCGTTCTTCGCAGCGCCTGCGAGGACCTCTCCATTCCAGATCCCCTGGGGCCGCTTTACGATCTGGCCCGCGAGGCGCAGTGGGAGCCGCCGCGGGCGATCGACGACCGCCAGGTGCAGCGGCTGCCCTTGTTTTCCGAGGCGCTCGACGTCTTCGAAGCGAAAGGTCCTTGCCTGCTCGTCATCGAGGACCTGCACTGGGCCGATGACGCGACGCTCGATTTCGTGCGTTTCCTCGGCCGGCGCATTGCAAACACGCACATCCTGCTTCTGATCACGGCGCGCACCGACCGCAGCGAAGGACAGATGCGCGTGCGCCGGGCGCTCGGCGAGATACCGGCCGGCAACATCCAACGCATAGAAGTGCCGCTGCTCAGCGAAAGCGCGGTGCTCTCGCTCGCCGCGGCGGCCGCGCGCGACGGCGACGCGATCTACCGCGCAACGGCGGGCAACGCCTTCTTCGTCACCGAGCTGCTCGCCGCCGCGGTCGATGGCGCCTTGCCGGCGAGCGTCCGCGACGCCGTGCTGGCGCGCGCCGAAAGATTGTCGCCCGGCGCCCGCTCGATGCTCGACGCGGTCTCGGTGTTTCCGCGCCGCGCCGATGCCTGGGCGCTGAGCGGCCTTTGCGGGATCGCCGCCGCCGGCCAACTCGCCGAATGCGTCGCCAACGGCCTGCTCGACGATTTCGGCGATGGCTATGCTTTCCGGCACGAGATCGCCCGCACGGCCATCGAGATGGCGCTGACGCCCAGCAAACGACGCGAGTACAATGAGCGCGCGCTGGCGGCGTTACGGGAAAATCCGCAAGTCGCCACCGCAAGGCTGGTGCATCATGCCGTGGAAGCGCAAAGCCTCGACGTGGTGCGCGAGCTCGCGCCGGTTGCCGCGCGCGAGGCATCCCGCGTCGGCGCGCATCGCGATGCGGCGGGCTATTACGAGGTCGCGCTGCGCTATGCGGATATCCTGCCGATCGAAAAGCGGGCTGAACTTTACGAAGGGCATGCTTTCGAGTGTCACCTGATCGGCCGCGTCGAGGCGGCGATGGAAGCGCAGGGCCGGGCGCGCCAGCTGCGCCAGGCGCTGGGCGACCGGCTCAAGGAAGGCGACAGCCTCAGATGCCTGTCGCGCTTTGCCTATCTGCTCGGCGATCGCGAGGCAGCGGACCGTTTCGGAGAGCAGGCCGTGGGGCTTCTGGAGACCGCGCCCGACAGCGCCGAGCTGGCGATGGCTTATTCGAACCTCTCGCAACTGGCGATGCTGGCCGAGCGGCTCGAGGACGCGCTTTCGCTCGGCGGCAAGGCGGTCGAGCTGGCGGAGCGGCTCAACCGGGCGGACATTCTATGTCATGCGCTGAACAATGTCGGCGCCGCCAGACAATGGCTGGATTTTGCCAAGGGGCGGCGCGATCTCGCCCGCAGTCTTGGGATTGCGCTGTCGGGCAACTACCAGGAGCATGCGGCGCGCGCCTTCACGAACTGCGCGTGCGTCGAGATGAACAGGCTCAACTTCAAGGAGGCGGCGTCGTTCCTGGATCGCGGCATCGGTTATTGCGTCGAGAACGATCTCGCGACATGGCGCGACTACATGCGCGGCGTGCAGGCGCAGCTTTTGCTTCGCCGCGGCTTGTGGAACGACGCCGCGACAATGGCGCATGAGGTTGTCGACGACGACGCAACGACGCCGCTGGTGCGCTATCCGTCGCTGGTGGCGCTGGCACGATTGCGCATCCGCCGCGGCGACCCGTCGGCCGAGCCGATCGTCGAAGAGATGAGGCGGTTCCTGGACAAGGGCATGGAGCTGCAGCGCCTGGTGGCGTTTGCCCAGGTGCTGGCCGAATCGGCCTGGCTTGGGCAAGCCGACAGGCAGGAAGCCTTGCGGCTGATCGCGGTTGCCGAAAATCTCGCGCCAACGCCGGCCGTGTTCGGCGAACTTGCCACCTGGCGGGAACTGTTGTCGCCGGGATCCGAACCCGGCGACACGGACGGCATGGCGGAGCCGCACCGCCTGCAACTGACGGGCGACTGGCGCGCCGCCGCCAGGCTATGGGCCGAAATGGGGGCGCCTTTCGAACAGGCAATGGCCTTGCTGCTCGGCGACGAAGCGGCGCAGCGCGAGGCGCTCGCCATTTTCGAGGACCTTGGCGCGAGGGCGGTCGCGCAGCAGGCGCGCAGCCTTATGCGGGAAAGCGGCGTCGGTCACATCGCGAGAGGGCCGCGACAGGCGACGCGCGCCAATCAGGCCGGCCTCACGCAGCGCCAGATGGAAGTCCTGGAACTTCTCGAGCGAGGCTTTTCCAACAAGAAGATTGCCGCGCATCTGACCATTTCGCCCAAGACGGTCGATCACCACGTTTCGGCCGTGCTGGAGAAGCTGGAGGTCATCTCGCGCGGCGAAGCGGCTGCCGCGGCGCGCGCGTCGGGTCTGGTGTGAGGCTTGTTTTCTGCGCCTGAAGGAAACCGCCGGCCCCGGCGCCGCCCCTCATCCGCCCTTCGGGCACCTTCTCCCCGTTGAACGGGGAGAAGGAAATAGGCGTCAGGCGAACGTGCCGTGGCAGTGCTTGTACTTCTTGCCGGAACCGCAGGGGCAGAGTTCGTTGCGGCCGACCTTGCCCCAGCTCGCGGGGTTCTTCGGATCGCGGTTTTCCGGTGCGACGACGGCGTTGGTGTCCTGACGCACCAGAAGCGCGGTCTCGCCGCCCTGGAAATCATCCTCGCCGGTGGAGCCGTCGATATGGCTGCCGAACATCTCGGGCGCTTCAGGCGGCGGCGCATCGGCCGCCTGGCGCACCAGCTCGACGCGCATCAGCTGCGCGGTGACGGCCTGCTCCAGATTGCCGAGCATGGCCTGGAACAGCTCGAAGGCCTCGCTCTTGTATTCCTGCAGCGGGTCGCGCTGGGCATAGCCGCGGAAGCCGACGACCGAGCGCAGATGGTCGAGATTGACGATGTGCTCGCGCCACAGATGGTCGAGCGTCTGCAGCACCACCGAGCGTTCGACATAATTCATCACATCGGGGCCGAAGCGGTCGGCTCGCTCCTTGGCGGCGGCATTGGCGGCGGCCGTGATGCGCTCGCGAATGTCGTCCTCGGCGATGCCCTCTTCCTTGACCCATTCCTCGACCGGCAGGTCGAGGTTGAGGTACTGCGCCACTTCCTCCTTGAGACCGGCGACGTTCCACTGCTCGGCATAGGCGTTTTCGGGGATGTTCTTGGCGACGATCTCCTCGATGACGCCTTCGCGCATCTCGGCAATGGTTTCGGCGAGACCTTCTCCGTCCATCAGCTCGATGCGCCGCTGGAACACCGCCTTGCGCTGGTCGTTGGCAACGTCGTCATATTTCAGGAGGTTCTTGCGGATGTCGAAGTTGCGCGCCTCGACCTTCTTCTGCGCTTTCTCGAGCGCCTTGTTGATCCAGGGATGGATGATCGCCTCGTCTTCCTTGAGGCCGAGCTTCTGCAGCATGCCGTCCATGCGCTCGGAGCCGAAGATGCGCATCAGGTCGTCCTGCAGCGACAGGAAGAATTTCGACCGTCCGGGATCGCCCTGTCTTCCCGAACGACCTCTAAGCTGGTTGTCGATGCGGCGCGATTCGTGGCGTTCGGTGGCCAGAACATAGAGGCCGCCGGCGGCCAGCGCCTTTTCCCTCAGGCGCTCGACGTCGGCGTGGATTTCCCTTTCCCTGGCCTCGCGCTCGGGGCCCTCGGGCATGTCTCCAAGTTCCTCCGCGATGCGCATCTCGGCATTGCCGCCGAGCTTGATGTCGGTGCCGCGGCCGGCCATGTTGGTGGCGATGGTGATGGCGCCGGGCTTGCCGGCCTGGGCGACGATGGCCGCTTCGCGCTCATGGTGACGGGCGTTCAGCACTTCGAAGTCCTTGAAGCCGTCCTTGCGCAGGCGCTCGGCCAGCTGCTCGGATTTCTCGATCGAGGTGGTGCCGACCAGCGTCGGCTGGCCTTTGGCGCTGGCTTCGCGGATTTCCCTGACGATCGCCTTGTACTTCTCCTCGACCGTCCGGTAGACCTCATCGTCCTCATCCTTGCGGATGACAGGCAGGTTGGTCGGGATTTCGGTGACCTCGAGGCCGTAGATGTTGCCGAATTCCTCCGCCTCGGTCAGCGCCGTGCCGGTCATGCCGGCGAGCTTCTTGTAGAGGCGGAAATAGTTCTGGAAGGTGACGGAGGCCAGCGTCTGGTTCTCGGGCTGGATCTGCACGTGCTCCTTGGCCTCGAGCGCCTGGTGCAGGCCTTCCGAATAGCGGCGGCCCGGCATCATGCGGCCGGTGAACTCGTCGATGATGACGATCTCGCCGTTGCGCACGATGTAGTCCCTGTCCTTCTGGAACAACAGATGCGCCTTCAGCGCGTTGTTGACGTGATGGACGATGGCGACGTTCTCGACGTCATAGAGCGACTCGCCTTTCAACAGGCCGGCGTCGCGCAGCATGTTTTCCAGCTTCTCGGTGCCGTCCTCGGTGAAGATCGTCGTCTTCTGCTTCTCGTCGACCTCATAGTCGGCCGGGCTGAGCTTCAGCATGAAGGCGTCGATGGTGTTGTACATTTCCGAGCGGTCTTCGAGCGGACCGGAAATGATCAGCGGCGTGCGCGCTTCGTCGACCAGGATGGAATCGACCTCGTCGACGATGGCGTACGAGTGTCCACGCTGCACCATCTGCGAGCGCTCATACTTCATGTTGTCGCGCAGATAGTCGAAGCCGAGCTCGTTGTTGGTGGCATAGGTGACGTCGCAGGAGTAGGCCTCACGGCGTTCCTCGTCGGAAAGGCCGTGGACGATGACGCCGACGTTGAGGCCGAGGAATTTGTAGACGCGGCCCATCCATTCGGCGTCGCGCTTGGCGAGATAGTCGTTGACGGTGACAACATGCACGCCCTTGCCGGCGAGCGCATTGAGGTAAACCGGCAGGGTGGCGACCAGCGTCTTGCCCTCGCCGGTGCGCATCTCGGCGATGCCGCCATTGTGCAGCACCATGCCACCGATCAATTGCACGTCAAAGGGACGCATGCCAAGCACGCGGCGGGCCGCCTCGCGCACTGTGGCGAAGGCCGGAACCAAGAGATCGTCGAGCGCAGCGCCGTTGGCCAGATCCTGGCGGAACTTTTCCGTGCGCCCCGCAAGCTCGGCATCGGAAAGCGCCCGCATCTCGTTTTCCATGGCGTTGATGGCTTCGACCCTCGGCCGGGTCGACTTGACGCGGCGGTCGTTGGAAGAACCGAAAACCTTACGGGCGAGACCGCCGAGACTGACCATCCAATGGCCCTTTCGATAGCAATTTAGCCGTTTGCGACAGGCACCTGGCGGGCCCATCAAATCCGCGTGAGTGCGGACAAACGCAAAAAGCGCCCGGAAAACGGTTCTGGACGCCAAGTCGTTGGACAGATAAGAGGGGGCTCAATCGATGTCAACGCCGCGTTAGCCCTATCGGCAGCGCCAAATTCCGCCACAATTCGACTGATCTGGAACCCTTCCGCTCACGCGATCCTTATTGGCAATCCCCATTGGAGTTTATCTTGATGTCCCTGTCGATCCGCCGCGCCTCGCTCGCCAGCCTCGGTCTGGCCTTCGGGCTCTCGGCTCTTTGCCTGTCGCCGCTGATGGCGCAAGAGACCAAGCCCGCCCAGCCGGACGCCACGGCGCCCGCGGCTGCTCCGGTCGATCCCAATGCCGTGATCGCCACCGTCAATGGCGAGAAGTTGACCGAGGCCGATCTTCGGCTCGCCGAAGGGGAACTGTCGCAGCAGTTCGCGCAACTGCCGCCTGAACAGCGCCGCGCTGCGGCCCTCTCGGCGGCGATCGAAATCCGCGTCATGGCCAAGAAGGCCGTCGACAGCGGCCTCGACAAGGACGCCGACTTCCAGCGCCGCATGGCTTTCCTGCAGGCGCGAGCCCTGCATGGCGAGGTCGTCGAGAAGGAAGTGGTCGACAAGGTGACGGACGCCGAAGTGCGCGCCCGCTATGACCAGGAGATCGCCAACACGCCGCCGGTCAACGAAATCCATGCCCGTCACATCCTCGTGAAGACGAAGGAAGAGGCCGAGGCGATCATCAAGCAGCTCGACGGCGGCGCCGATTTCCAGAAGCTCGCCAACGAACACACCAGCGATCCGAGCGGCAAAACCAGCGGCGGCGATCTCGGCTGGTTCGGCCCGGGGCAGATGGTGCCGGAATTCGACAAGGCGGCGTTCGCGCTCGACGTCGGCAAATATTCGAAGGAGCCGGTGCAGTCGCAGTTCGGCTGGCACGTCATCAAGGTCGAGGACAAGCGCGCCAAGCAGCCGCCGGCCTTCGACGACGTCAAGGACCAGGCCAAGCAGGCGGTGATCCGCGACAAGTATTTCGCCATGGTCAAGGAGCTGCGCGCGGCCGCCAAGGTCGAGATCCCGGACGAGAAGCTCAAGAAGGACATCGACACGCTGGAAGCCGGCAAGTAATCCGCTTGCGGCTGGATAATTCCGAAAGGGCGCCCTCGGGCGCCCTTTCGCTTTCGGGGGTCAAGCGTTCATTATGCCCCGCGTGATGTAGCGAATGGCGGCGCGGATCGCCGCCTTGTCCTCGTCGAGCCGTTCGGTCAGCAGATGCCGCCAGGCGAAAGAAGCGACCAGGTCGGCGACGATCCCGGCATCGACGTCGGCCGCCACCTCGCCGCGCGCCTTGGCCCGCTCGATCATCCGGCCGGTATGGCTGCGGCGTCCTTTTGAATATTCGGCAAGCGCGGCCGCGGCCGTCTCGTCCGACTGCGCCTCTGCGATCAGCGAGCGGAAGATGTTGCCCGACGGGGTGTCGCGCCAATGCGCGAACAGGTTCTCGAGGAAGCCGGCCAGATCGTCCTCGACGTTCCCGGTGTCGGGCGTCTCGACGCGCTTCTGCCGCTGGTAAACCTCGATCAGCAGGGCCGCCTTGCTCGGCCACCAGCGATAGATGGTCGGCTTTCCCGCCCGCGCCCGCCGGGCGACGGCCTCGATCGAGAAGCCGGCATAGCCCGCCTCGCGCAACACCGCCTCGGCGGCGTTGAGGATGGCATCGGCGCTCTCGGGACTGCGTTTTGCGCCGATCGACTTGCGCCCGCGAGCGGCGGCTTCGCCCATCGAGGTCTTCCTTGGCCGGTGAATCTGCAGCCGATCATATTGGCTTCGGCGACGAAACGAAACGACGTGTTTCCAATTGCAAGGCCGCCGGCCAAGCCGGCAAGGCGCGGCCAGAACGCCTCTTGCGCCGGCGCGCGCTATCGGGCAAACCGGCTTCCTTCCTTTCGTGTTCTTGCCGCTCCGGGATACCGATGTCTGCTACGATTTCGCCGCTCGCACCGAAGAAATATCCGAAGATGCCGGTCATCGAGGGTGTGCGCATCGCGACCGCCGAAGCCGGTATCAAGTACCGCAACAGAACCGACCTGCTGGCCATGGCCTTCGACCCGGGCACCGCTGTCGCCGGAGTGTTCACCAGGTCGAAATGTCCGTCGGCGCCCGTCGACTTCTGCCGTCAGAACCTGCCCGCCGGCAAGGCGCGTGTCCTGGTGGTCAATTCCGGCAATGCCAACGCCTTCACGGGCAAGAAGGGCCAGGCTTCGACCGCGCTGACCGGCGAGGCGGCGGCGAAGGCCGCCGGATGTTCGCAGAGCGAGGTGTTCCTGGCCTCGACCGGCGTCATCGGCGAGCCGCTCGACACGACCAGATTCAGCCATCTGCTCGCCGGCCTGATCAAGGACGGCAGGCCGGATCAGTGGACCGAGGCGGCCAAGGCGATCATGACCACGGACACCTATCCGAAGGTGGCGACGGCGACGGTCAAACTCGGCGACACCGACGTCACCATCAACGGCATCGCCAAGGGCGCCGGCATGATAGCGCCCGACATGGCGACGATGCTCTCCTTCATCGCCACCGACGCGCCGATCGCAGCTCCCGTGCTACAGGACCTGCTGTCGCGCGGCACGGCCAAGACCTTCAATGCGGTGACCGTCGACAGCGACACCTCGACCAGCGACACGCTGCTCTTCTTCGCCACCGGCAAGGCCGCGGCGCGCGGCGCGCCGCCGATCGGCGATCCCAAGGATGCGCGGCTCGGCGCCTTCCGCCGGGCGCTCGGCAAAGTGCTGAAGTCGCTGGCGCTGCAGGTGGTGCGCGACGGCGAGGGCGCGCGCAAGCAGGTCGAGGTCACCGTCACCGGCGCGAAATCCGCCCGCTCGGCCAAGCGCATCGCGCTCTCGATCGCCAACTCGCCGCTGGTCAAGACGGCCGTCGCCGGCGAGGACGCCAATTGGGGCCGCGTGGTCATGGCCGTCGGCAAGGCCGGCGAGCCGGCCGACCGCGACCGGCTGTCGATCTGGTTCGGCGACAACCGCCTGGCGCATGAGGGCGAGCGCGATCCGGCCTATTCGGAGGAAGCGACCTCGGCCTATATGAAGCGCGACGATATCCGCATCCGCGCCGATCTCGGCATCGGCCGCGGCAAGGCGACGGTGTGGACCTGCGACCTCACCAAGGAATATGTCGCCATCAATGGCGATTACCGGAGCTGATGGCGCCGGTGTCGAGGCATCCGGCAAGCGTGCTCGCGGTTGTGCGTCGCTACGAGGCGGCGGGTTTTCGCGCCTGGCCGGCGGCCGCCGTCCATTATGACGGGACCTGGGTCGTGCGGCTGACCGCAGGTCTCCCCGCCAAGCGCCTCAACTCCGTCAATCCGCTCGATCCGGGCGACACGCACGCCATCGAAGAGCGCATCGGCCGCGCCGCAAGACGCTTCGACGCCTATGGCAGGCCGCTGACCTTTCGCATGTCGCCGCTGTCGGGACAGGTCTTGTCCACGCATCTCGACAAGGCCGGCTGGAACATGTTCGACGAATCCCTGGTGATGCGGTTGCCGCTGAAGGAGGTCGAGCTTGGCGCGGCCATGGACCAGATTCCGCTCAAGGACATCAGCCGTTTCATCGGCGCTTCGCTGAGGACGAGCGGCTCGGACGCCTCGCTGCGGCCCGGCCTGTCCGAGGTCATCGGCGCCATCCAGCCGGAAGCGGGGCTGTTCGCGCTCGAGGACGGCAACGAGCCGCTGGCGACGCTGATCTGTGTTCATGACGGCGATCTCGCGGGTCTGTTCGAGGTCGCCACCGAAAAGTCGGCGCGCAAGAAGGGCCATGGCCGCAATCTCATCCTGTCGGCGCTGAAATGGGCACGGCTCCGCGGCGCGCGGGAGGCCTGGCTACAGGTCGAGGCCGGCAATGCGCCGGCGCTCTCGCTCTACCGGTCGCTCGGCTTTGAGGAAATCTATCGCTACCACTATCGTCGGCCGCCGGGCGCATGAGCGAGGTCAAGCCGGCCGGAAAGCGACTGCTGCTGGTCGCCGCCTGCGCGCTGGTCGATACCGACCGGCGCGTGCTTCTGGCGCAGCGCCCGGAAGGCAAGCAGCTTGCCGGCCTGTGGGAGTTTCCAGGCGGCAAGGTCGAGCCCGGCGAGACGCCGGAGGAGTGCCTGGTCCGCGAGTTGCATGAGGAACTCGGCATAGAGACCGAGATCCCATGCCTGGCGCCGCTCACCTTCGCCAGCCATTCCTATGACGATTTCCATCTCCTGATGCCGCTTTATGTCTGCCGCCGCTTTCGTGGTATCGCGCAGCCCAGGGAAGGCCAGGGGCTCAAATGGGTCAGGCCGCGGCAGATGCGCGACTATCCGATGCCGCCGGCCGATGCGCCGCTGATCCAGTTCCTCATCGACCTTTTGTAGTTTCGCGCCGACTTGGCGGCAGGTCGGCGTTTCCCGGGCGGCCGAGTGTTTCCGCACGTTTCCGGGAGCTGGTTTAGTCAGCGTTAATGGAAGATTTATCCCGACGTGAAAAATTGCGCGAGGCCGTTTCGCGCGGCGATATCGTCGATGACTGGGAAACACGGCATGAGCCTTGAAAGAGACTGGGATTCGATCCGGCCCGACCGGGGATTTCGCGCGGTGGACGCCGGCATGGGCATCCTGCGGATCACGCTTCTCTTCGGCTCGGCGGCGGTGGCGCTGGCGCTGATCGCAACGCCTTTCCTGGACAACCAGACCCGGCCGCAGAGCGTTCGCGATGGCTTCGCGGGCGGGCTCGACATGACCGCGACCGGATCGATCGGCCACCGCCCCAATACATATACGGTGCGCCGCAGCGTGCTGCAGCCCTTTCCCAGTTCAATCTGCGTCATCCGCAATGACGGCAGCCGCAGCGGCGAGTGCTGACTTGGTTAATGATTTTCCGGCGCGACGGCGTTTCACTCGCTGTTAAGCTTTTGCCGTTAACCTTTCTTAACGGGTAGGGCATTAGAGTTTCTGCATGAGGGATCGGTGATCATGAAAAACCTGCTGCAGCAATTCATTCAAGACGAAACGGGCGCTACAGCCGTCGAATATGGTCTGATCGTCGCGGTGTTGTCGCTGGCCATCATTGCCGGGGTCAAACAGGCGGCAGACGGGCTGGTGTGGCTGTTCACCGACAACAACAGCAAGCTTGCCAACGCCTTCGCTCACTGACGGCATCACGGGGGGGCGCTCAGGTCCTGGACGGGTTCTCCAGGACCGTCTTGAGCGAGACCTTGGCGGATCCCGGCTTGAGCGGCTTTTGCTGCGAGGCGTCGGGCGCCCAGCCGGACATCCAGACAATCGAAAAACTCGCGCGGATACGGCCATCCGGATCCGCAAACCGCTCGGCGTAGAGCTCCGCGGCGCGGGCAAAAAGGCGTCTGCCGGCCGGCCTGCGGCTGCGATCGACGAGCGCGCTTGTTTCGCCCATGGCGCGCAGGTCGGCGGCGAGGTCGAACAGCGTGTCGTAGCGCACCGCGACTGTTTCGACATCGGCGACCGGCAATGCCAGGCCAGCGCGCTGCAACAGCGCGCCCGCGTCGCGCACGTCGGTAAAGGGAAGGATGCGCGGGCTTGCGCCGCCGTAAAGCTCCGTCTCGGCCGCCAGCATGCTCTCGCGCAATTCCGCCAATGTGCCCGCGCCGGCGAAAGCGCCGAGGAAAAGCCCGTCCGGTCGCAACGCCCGGCGGATTTGCGCAAGCACGCCGGGAATGTCGTTCATCGCATGCATCGAGAGCAGGGAGACGACGAGATCGAGGCTCGCCTCCTCGAACGGCACGGTCTCAGGCGGCGCTATCAGGCCGCTGCCGCCGGCCAGAAGCGCTTCGTCCATCTCGACGCGCACGATTTCGCCGACCTTGCCGCTGCCGGCAAGCACGTCCGCGGCCGCTGAAGTCTGGCAGAACAGCGCGGCCGCCTTGCCGAAGCGGCGTTCGACGGCGCCCAGCCGGTCGGCAAGGTCCTCCGCGGCGCGGCGCATCAGGAAATCGGCGCCTTCGACGGGGCGCGCGAGTGCCCGGCGCTTGCGAGCGAGCCAGAGCTCGGTGTCGACCAAGGGCTGCAATGAAAAGCTTCCTGTTGTCCGCGCGTGCCGGAGTGGTGTTAAGGTGGCGCGGGGTTTCCTTTCACGTGGCCGATCCGGTGCACAAGATCAAGACCACAGCGGTCCAGGATATGACGCGGCAGGCACTGGCCTGGCCGGCGCGGCTGTTGTTTCCGCCGGTTTGCGCCGGCTGCCGTCGTCATGTGTCGCAACCCGGCGTGCTGTGCGGCGCCTGCTGGCCGAAGCTTAGGCTGCTGGAAAAACCCTGGTGCCCGGTGATGGGCACGCCCTTCACGCACGACATGGGCGAGGGGTTTCTTTCCGCCGAGGCGATCGCCGATCCGCCGCCCTTCGAGCGGGCGCGGGCCGCCGTCCTCTATTCGGGCGTCGCGCGGCAGATGGTGCAGGGGCTGAAATATCAGGACCGAACCGACCTAGCGCCCTGGATGGCGAACTGGATGATGCGGGCCGGCGCCGAACTGATTGCGGAGGCCGACCTGGTCGTGCCGGTGCCGTTGCACTGGCGGCGCTTCTTCCGGCGTCAATTCAACCAGTCCGCGGAACTCGGTCGGGCCGTTGCAAAGCTCAGCGGGCTGCCCTTCTCGCCATCCGCGGTCAGGCGCGTGAAGCTGACGCGCCAGCAGGTCGGGCTCGAACGGCACGAGCGCGAGGAGAATGTGCGCGCCGCGTTTCGCGTGCCGCCGGACGCTGAAATCGAGATAGCGGGGCGCCGGGTGCTCGTGGTCGACGATGTCTATACCACCGGCGCAACGGTGCGGGCCCTCGCCAAGGCGCTGAAGAAAGGCGGCGCCGGAGCGGTCGACGTGCTGACCTTCGCGCGCGTTCTGCCGGGGGACTTCCGAGCCGATGAGTCTGCAACTATATAGTGCTTAAGTTGTTGTTTCGGTGCAGGTCGTTTACGCACAAGCGTCGGGCGATGTGCACAAGCAGGATTTTGCTGATGGTCGATGTGACGATCTATACGCGCATGATGTGCGGCTATTGCACGGCCGCCAAGCGGTTGCTCGAGCGCAAGGGTGTGACCTATACCGAGCACGACGCTTCATTCTCGCCGAAATTGCGCCAGGAAATGATTTCACGGGCACATGGGCGCACCACTTTTCCGCAGATATTCATCGGCGACACGCATGTCGGCGGCTGCGACGATCTCCATGAACTGGAGTCGCAGGGCCGGCTGGATGTGCTGCTTGCCAACGAAGCGAGGGCTTGATCATGGGCGTTTTCAAGGCGGCGGCGGTGCAGATGCGTTCGGGGACCAGCCCGGATCGCAATGCGGCCGACATGGAAAGGCTGGTCCGCGATGCCGCTCATCGGGGCGCCACCTACGTCCTGACGCCGGAAATGACCGGTGCGCTGATCCGCGACAAGCAGGCGGGGGCGGCCGCCTTCACCACCGAAGACAAGGACGTGGTCGTCGCGACCGCGCGCAGGCTGGCGAAGGAGTTCGGCATTTTTCTGCATGTCGGCTCGACGGCGATTCTGCGCGCCGACGGCAAGCTCGCCAACCGCGCGTTCCTGTTCTCGCCCGACGGCGCCCTTATTGCCGGTTACGACAAGATCCATATGTTCGATGTCGACCTCGACAATGGCGAGAGCTGGTGTGAATCCGCCTCCTACGAGCCGGGAACGGAAGCGGTCGTGACCGATATCGGGGGGACGAGGCTCGGCTTTGCGGTGTGCTACGACCTGCGCTTTCCGCAGCTGTTTCGCGCCGAGGCGATGGCCGGGGCCGAGGTGCTGACGGTGCCGGCCGCTTTCACGCGCCAGACCGGCGAGGCGCATTGGCATGTGCTGTTGCGCGCCCGCGCCATCGAGAACGGCGCCTATGTCATCGCCGCCGCGCAGGGCGGCCTGCATGAGGACGGGCGCGAAACTTATGGCCATTCGCTGATCGTCGATCCGTGGGGGCGCATCGTCGCCGAGGCCGCGCATGACGAACCCGGGGTGATCGTCGCCGAGATCGATCCGGCGCAGTCGCTTGCCGCGCGCCGCAAGATCCCCAATCTGAAGAACGCGCGGGATTTCACCGTCAATGCCGGGACAAGCGAAGCGCCGCGTTTCAGGGGTGCCGCCTCTTGATCCGTTTTTCCCTGATCTGCGAACACGAGCACGAATTCGAAGCCTGGTTCCGCAGCAATGACGACTTCGACACCCAGAAGAAGCGCGGTTTCGTCGATTGCCCGCGCTGCGGCTCGCACAGGATAGAGAAGGCGCTGATGGCGCCCGCCGTCTCAACGTCCCGCAGCCGAGAGAAGGTCGCTTTGGCCATCGGCGAGGCGCAGAAGCAGGCGCTGGCGCAGCTCAAGGCACTGGCCGAGAAGGTACGCGAAAATGCCGACTATGTCGGCGACAAGTTCGCCGAGGAAGCGCGCAAGATCCATTTCGGCGAGACCGATCCGCGTGGCATCTATGGCGAAGCGACGCCCGAAGAGGCGCAGAGCCTCGTCGAGGACGGCGTCGAGTTCATGCCGATTCCGAGCTTTCCGGACGACCGGAACTGAGGTGTGTCGATATTCAGGTGATGCCGGCCTGCGAATGGTGGCTTCCTGCGCTTCCGGTGCTCACGTACTTTAAGTACGCTCCGCTCCGGTTCTCGTAAGCCACCATTCTCGGCTCGGCCTGACCTGAATCTCAATACACCTTGGCGCAAGTTCACGAAGGTGGAAAGCAGGAGGCATACGCTAGGCAGAGGTTTGGCCCAAGCTTCCGATCAGTTTTTCCAGCAGTTTCGCCAGCATGTCCCGGTCCTCGCGTGTCAGGCCGGCGAGGATTTCGTGCTCGTTGGCGACGT
>NZ_JAIUHT010000029.1:0-26892 GCF_020165255.1 Mesorhizobium sp. CA12 | reverse complement strand
GCCGGCTTCCAAAGTGACCGCAATCCTTCCGAACCCTACATCGCCTTCTCGATCTGGCCGCGGATCTCGCCGTCCTTGTTCTTGGCGGTGTGGACGTTGACGTAGTATTTGCCGGCTTCCAGGTCGGCTGCCTGCGCGTCGGTCAACGTCGCCGATCCCTTGATCGGGCTTTTCAGCTTCTTGAACGGGATGACCGGGTCCGCGTTCGCGCCCATATCCGCCGGCCCGTGGATGTGGGCTCCCACGGCCGGCCCGCTGAGGCCGGAATATTTGACGTTCCAGCTGAGCTTCTTGCTTGTGGTGTCGAAGGTGAGTGTGGCGGTTCCCTTGCCCTTGGTGGTGACGGGCGGACTCTGCTGACTGCCGTCGAGCGTCGCCTTGTACTTCACCATCTCGGCCATGGCCGGCGATGCAAGAAGGAAGGCGGTCGAAACGGCCAAGGCCGAAAGCATCGGCACGGATAGAATGCGCATGAAGAACCTCCGTTGATTGCAGCATCCTTCGCGGCTCCCCGGCGCGCGGATGCGCCAATCAACGGCTGAGCGGTCAGATGTATCCCGGCGCACACGGTTATTTTACCGCACAGCAACGAGAAAGGGGCGGTCGCCCGCCCCTTTCCACCTTCCGCGCTGAGAGCGGAGCTTACTTGATCGCCTTGTCGGTGATCGCGGTCGTGTAGGCGCCGCTCGCCTCCTTGCTGATGATCTTCTGGTCGAGCAGCGCCTTGGCGGTGCGCTCGTAAGCGGCCGGGATCAGCTTGCCGTCGGCATTGTCGACCAGCTTGGCCACTTCCTTCATCATGAACTTCTGGTGGTTCTCGTCCTGGCCGCCGGCGTCCACGACGATCCCGGCCGCCTCGTCGGTGTTCTCCGTGGCGTATTTCCAACCCTTCATCGAGGCGCGCACGAAGCGCACCATCTTGTCCTCGAAGGCCGGGTCCTTGAGCTTGTCCTCGAGCGTGTAGAGCCCGTCCTCCAGAAGGTCGTTGCCCATGGCGGAGTAGTTGAACACGACCAGGTCTTCCGGCTTGTAGCCGGCGTCCAGCACCTGACCGTATTCATTATAGGTCATCACCGAGATGCAGTCGGCCTGCTTCTGGATCAGCGGCTGCACGTCAAAACTCTGCTTGAGCACGGTCACGCCGTCCGGGCCGCCATCGGTCTTGAGGCCGATCTTGTTCATCCAGGCGTAGAACGGATATTCGTTGCCGAAGAACCAGACACCCAGCGTATGACCCTTGAAGTCGGCTTCCGTCTTGATCGGTCCGTCCTTGGGGCAGACCAGTTCCATGCCCGCCTTCTTGAACGGCTGGGCGATATTGACGAGCATCACGCCCTTGTCGCGGGCCGCGAGCGCTCCGCCCATCCAGTCGACGATGACGTCGGCGCCGCCCCCGGCGATCACCTGCTCGGGCGCAATGTCCGGGCCGCCCGGCTTGATGTCGACGTCGAGGCCTTCGGCGTCATAGAAACCCTTGGCCTTGGCGACATAATAGCCGGCGAACTGGGCCTGCGTGACCCATTTCAGTTGCAGTGTCACCTTGTCGGCGGCCATCGCCTGGAAGGCGGCCAGCGACATGGCGCCGGCCAGAGCAGAAATCAGCAGTCTTTTCATCTTATTACCCTCTGAAGTTAGCACCCAAACCCACCGCCCCTATCCACCTCGGACAGAGGGATGCCAAAACGTGACGGCTCTCTCGATGAGAGCGACCACGCCATAAAAGACCGAACCCGCCAGTGCTGCAACTGCGATTTCGGCCCACACCATGTCGATGTTCATCCGCCCGACTTCCGTCGAGATGCGGAATCCCATGCCGACCACCGGCGTTCCGAAGAACTCGGCGACGATGGCGCCGATCAGCGCCAGCGTCGAGTTGATCTTCAGCGCGTTGAAGATAAACGGCATGGCCGCCGGCAGCCTGAGCTTGAGCAAGGTCGGCCAATAGCCCGATGCATAAGTGCGCATCAGGTCGCGCTCCATATGCCCGGATGCGGCAAGCCCGGCGACCGTGTTCACCAGCATCGGGAAGAAGGTCATGATGATGACGACCGCGGCCTTGGATGGCCAGTCGAAGCCGAACCACATGACCATGATCGGCGCCACGCCGATGATCGGCAGCGCCGAAACCATATTGCCGATCGGCAGCAGCCCGCGCCGCAGGAACGGCACGCGGTCGGCGAGGATAGCGACGGCGAAGCCGGCGAGATTGCCGACGACATAGCCGATCAGCACCGCCTTGAAGATCGTCTGCCGCACGTCCGACCCCAGGATCGGCAGCGAGTTGGCGATGCGCGCGCCAATGGCGCTCGGCGGCGGCAAAAGAATGAAGGGGATGCCGGCGCCGCGCGTCACCGCTTCCCAGATGATCAGGATCCAGGCGCCGAAGATCGCCGGGATGATCAGGCGCAGGGTTATCGACATCGCACGCGAGGCTGCGCGAAAACCTGAAAGGATAGTGACACACCGCCAAGCCAGCAGCCACGCGGAGGTAAGCAACAAGTAGTATGCGGGACCTGCGGTCCCTTCATGGCCTCTGATAGCTGCAAGCAGGAGAAATGCCGCGCCATGCGCGCCGGCAAAAAGGAAAACCGCCTCCAACAGCCTGTTTGAGGTGCAGTTTGCCGCCAATGTCGAGATCAGAACCAAGGCTATCGCGATCCCGCCGGAAAGAGCGCCGTAGGGCGGCGGAGCGCCTGGAACGCCGTTCATGGAAGCGAATAGAAACGCGAGGAGCCCGACGAACGGGAGAACAATCCAGGTCTGCCAACTCTGGTTCGGAAACCTCATGCCGGCCTCCCGCCCATCGCGCGATCGACCAGGCGTCCGGCGATACCCACGACCATCACCAGCAGCGCCGCGACCACGGAACCAGCGACCAGCGCCGACCAGATATCGATGGTCTGGCTGTAATAGGCGCCCGCCAGCAGCTTCGCGCCGATGCCGGCGACCGCTCCGGTCGGCAGCTCGCCAACGATGGCGCCGACAAGGCTTGCCGCCACGGCGACCTTCATCGAGGTGAACAGGAATGGCACCGAAGCAGGCACTCTGAGCTTCCAGAAAGTCTGCGAGGCGCTGGCGTTGTAGGTGTGCATGAGATCGAGATGCATGAGCTCGGGCGAGCGCAGGCCCTTCACCATGCCGACGGCGACCGGGAAGAACGACAGATAGGTCGAGATCAGCGCCTTCGGGATCAGGCCGGTGACGCCGATCGCCGCCAGCACCACGATGATCATCGGCGCCACCGCCAGGATCGGAATGGTCTGCGAAGCAATGATCCACGGCATCAGGCTGCGGTCGAGCGTCGCCACATGCACGATACCCACCGCGATCAGGATGCCGAGAGCGGTGCCGAAAGCAAAGCCGAGCAGCGTCGAGGACAGCGTCACCCAGGCGTTGTAGACCAGGCTGCGGTTCGAGGTGACGGACCGCAGGAAGGTATTCTCGAAGAAATTCACCGCCACCTGGTGCGGCGCCGGCAGCGTCGGCTTCGGCTGCGCCAGCGTCTTGCCGATGAATTCGACCGCGCCGGGTTTCTCGTTGGCCCTGGCATCGAGATCGCGCTGGAACGGCGCATTGAGGATGACGGCGAAGACGTACCAGAGCACCACCACGCCGGCGAGGATGCTGGTGACGGGGATGATTTTCGAGCGGAAGGTGTCCATCTAGCGCTGCCCTTCTCCTCTCCCCCACGGGGAGAGGGTGGCCGGAGCGAAGCGAAGGCCGGGCACGTTCGACTGGAGTGCTGCGGCGCTGGTATTTTTCGTCATCCTAGGGCGGAGCGAGGAGCGAAGCGACGCGGCGCAGACCCTAGGATCCATTCCGTTACTTCTGAGCTCCGCAACGTTCCAGAATACAGCTCCCTGCGCCGCGCTCTGCTCGTCGGGTATTCTGAGCCGCTTACGCCCTTCGACCAGCGTCACGGAATGGATCCTAGGGTCTGCGCTCCGCTTCGCGTCGCTACGCCCTAGGATGACGAAATCGCGATGGCCGGCTTCCTTAACACGCGGGGTGGCGCGCCTGCTCCGCCCTAGGATGACGAAGGCGCGAGTGGCCGGCCCCTCACCCGGCCGCTGCGCGGCCACCCTCTCCCCGGTGGGGAGAGGAGAGAGCTCATCCTCCCGCCCCTCAATCATCATAGCTGTGCCCAGCCCTCAGCCCATGCCGTACGCGGGCAGCGATGGCCAAAAACTCAGGCGTCTCGCGGATGTCGAGCGGCCGTTCCTTTGGCAGCGTCGATTCGATGATGTCGGTGACGCGGCCGGGCCGCGGCGACATCACCACGATGCGCGTCGACAGATAGACCGCCTCGGGTATCGAATGGGTGACGAAGCAGATCGTCTTGTTGGTCCGCGCCCAGAGATCGAGGAGCTGCTCGTTCAGATGGTCGCGCACGATCTCGTCCAGCGCGCCGAACGGCTCGTCCATCAAAAGCAGGTCCGCATCGAAGGCTAAGGCGCGCGCGATCGAGGCGCGCTGCTGCATGCCGCCGGAAAGTTGCCAGGGATATTTCTTCTCGAAGCCGGAAAGGTTGACCAACTCCATCGTGCGCTTGATGCGCTCGGCCTGCTCGGCCTGGCTGAGGCCGATGATTTCCAGCGGCAACGCCACATTGCGCTCGATCGTGCGCCACGGGAACAAGGCCGCCGCCTGGAAGACATAGCCATAGGCGCGTTTCTCGCGCGCCTGCTCCGGCGTCATGCCGTTGACGGAGATCGCCCCGGCGGTCGCCTTCTCGAGATCGGCGATGACGCGCAGCAAGGTGGTCTTGCCGCAGCCGGACGGGCCGATGAAGGAGACGAATTCGCCCTTGCCGATGGTCAGATCGACATTGGACAGCGCCTGCACCGGACCGTCGTTGGTCTGGAAGGTGAGGCCGAGCTTGCTTGCCGAGACGACGGCTGGCGGCTGTTCGGTCATTGGCTGCAGCCTGCCTTTCGCAGCCCCCGCCGCGCTGCCCGCAATCCGGTTGATTTTATGATAGCGTTGCTTTCCACTCGTCCTGTCCCACCCGATCGACGCCGCCCGGAGCCTTGCCGATGTCGCCTAAACCCACCTGTCGTCTCGTTCGCCCCGAAAGCACCTATCAGGGCAAGCAGGGGCTGAGCTATTTCGCCGGCATCGCCGCCGAGACCGTCGGCTCCTCCGGCATCTGCATGCATCTTCTCACCATGCCGCCCGGCGCGCGCGCCAAGGCGCACATGCATGAAAGCCACGAGACGGCCATCTACGTGCTCTCCGGCGAAGTCCACACCTGGTACGGCGACCGGCTCGAGCACCACACCGTCGTCAAGGCCGGCGACCTCTTCTACATTCCGGCCGGCGTGCCGCATCTGCCCGCCAATCTGAGCGGGGCGCCCTCCTCCGCGGTCATCGCCCGCACCGATCCCAACGAGCAGGAAAGCGTCGTGCTGCTGCCGGAACTGGATGGCCTCGTCGCCTGAAGCAATTCCAGGAAAAGTGCGCAGCGGTTTTCCGTCCGGAATTGCGTAGAAACAAAGGGCGTTTTGCAGCCAGGCGGATTCGCTTGGCGTCGCATAAATGCGGCCGGAACGAATACGTCTCACAGGAACGGACGGGATGGCCGTCATTTGCATCGCGCGACTTCGCCCATCACATTGCCGTCCTCGTCGGCCACCACCAGCTTCTTCGCGTTCTTCGCGCTGCGCTTGATGGTGAACCTGGTCGGCTGTCCCTCTTCGCCTTCAGCCTCGCATTTTGCCGTCACCACCAGCGATCCATCGGCCTGCAACTGTTTGCCGCTGAAGGTGCAGGCGCTAGCCGCCGTGATCAGTTCCTTGTCGGTCAAAAGCAGCATCTTGTCGGCGGCGACCTGCTGGCCGTTCCGGTTGATGCAGCCATATTTGTCGCCATAGGGCTTGCTGAGGTCTATGCCGGCGGCGAGCGCCTGGCCGGCGGCCAGCATCGCGGCCGCCGCGATCGCAAGATGAAGAATCCGCATGATCAGACCCCGGTTGCCGGAATGCCCGTACGCTCGACCTTGCGCGGCGCTGAAATCTCCTTCCAGGTCGACAGCGCCCGGTTGACCGCGGCGTTCGGCTCGCGGGCGACGAACTCGCCATGGCCGGCCTTAGCCTTGACGTCCGCCTCCTCGATCGAGAGCTCGCCGCGCGAGAAGACGAAGCGCGGCAGCCCGGTCACCTCGACGCCTTCGAAGACGTTGTAGTCGATCACCGACTGCTGGTTCTTGGCCGAAATCGTCTTCTTGCGCTTCGGATCCCACACGACGATGTCGGCGTCGGCGCCTTCGACGATCGCGCCCTTCTTCGGATACATGTTGAGGATCTTGGCGATGTTGGTCGAGGTCACCGCGACGAACTCGTTCATCGTCAGCCGCCCGGTGTTGACGCCTCGCGTCCACAGAACCGGCAAGCGGTCCTCGAGGCCGCCGGTGCCGTTCGGGATCTTGGTGAAATCGCCGATGCCGTTGCGCTTTTGGCTGGTGGTGAAAGAGCAGTGATCGGTCGCCACGACTTGCAGCGAGCCGGCCTGCAGGCCGGCCCACAGCGAATCCTGGTGCCACTTGCTGCGGAAGGGCGGGCTCATCACCCGGCGCGCCGCATGGTCCCAGTCCTTGTTGAAATACTCCGTCTGGTCGAGCGTCAGGTGCTGGATCAGCGGCTCGCCGAACACCCGCATGCCCTTCTGGCGGGCGCGACGGATCGCCTCGTGGCTCTGCTCGCAGGAGACATGCACGACATAGAGCGGCACGCCGGCCATGTCGGCGATCATGATCGCGCGGTTTGTCGCCTCGCCCTCCACTTCCGGCGGCCGCGAATAGGCATGTCCCTCCGGACCATTGTTGCCGGCGGCTAAAAGCTTCTGCGAGAGCGCTGCGACCACGTCGCCATTCTCGGCATGGACCAGCGGCAGCGCGCCGAGATCGGCGCAGCGCTGGAACGACGAGTACATCTCGTCGTCATCCACCATCAGCGCGCCCTTATAGGCCATGAAATGCTTGAACGAGGTGATGCCCCGGTCGACGACTTGAGCCATCTCGTCGAACACCTGCTTGCCCCACCAGGTGATCGCCATATGGAAGGAATAGTCGCAGGATGCTTTCGAGGTCTTGTTGTCCCACATCTGCAGCGCTTCCAGCAGCGATTGCTGCGGCGCCGGCAGGCAGAAATCGACCACCATCGTCGTGCCGCCGGAGAGCGCGGCGCGCGTGCCGGATTCGAAATCGTCCGCCGAATAAGTGCCCATGAAGGGCATTTCGAGATGGGTGTGCGGATCGATGCCGCCCGGCATGACATAGCAGCCCGTGGCGTCGAACTCATGGTCGCCGTGCAGGTTGGAGCCGATGGCGACGATCTTGCCATTCTGCATCAGCACGTCGGCCTTCCACGTGCGGTCGGCGGTGACGATCGTGCCGTTCCGGATGACTTTGGTCATATCTGTTCCCCTGTTCTTTCGCGCTTCTTTGCGAGCGGCGTTGCGAGGCAATTGCTCTAGTCGGTCATTCGACGATTCCGGCCGTCTCGACCACCGCGTGGAACAGCACATCGGCGCCCGCCGCCGCCCATTCCTTGGTGATCTCCTCGGCCTCGTTGTGGCTGAGGCCGCCGACGCAGGGGCACATGACCATGGTCGCCGGTGCCACCTTGGCCGCCCAGCAGGCGTCGTGGCCGGCGCCGGAGATGATATTCATATGGCTGTAACCGAGCTTTTCGGCGGCTGTGCGCACGCGGCCGACCAGCGTCGGATCGAAGGTCACTGGGTCGAAATGGCCGACCGCCTCGACCGAGCATTTCACGCCAAGCGCCTCGCAGATCTTCGGCGCTTCCTTTTCGATGCGGGCGCGCATGCCGTCGAGCTTGGCCTGGTCCGGCGAGCGGATGTCGACAGTGAAGACCACCGTGCCTGGCAGGACGTTCCGGGAATTGGGCGAGAACTTCACTTGGCCCACCCCGCCGACGGCGCCGGGCTGGTTCTCCATGGCGACCGTCTGCACCATCTCCAGGATGCGCGCCATGGCAAGGCCTGCATTGACGCGCATGTTCATCGGCGTCGAGCCGGTATGCGCTTCCCTGCCGGTCAGCGTGAACTCCAGCCACCACAGGCCCTGGCAGTGGGTCACCACGCCGATTTGCTTGTTCTCGGCTTCGAGGATCGGGCCCTGCTCGATATGGTATTCGAAATAGGCGTGCATCTTGCGCGCGCCGACCGTCTCGTCGCCCACCCAGCCGATCCGCTTCAGCTCGTCGCCGAAGGTCAGGCCGTCGAGATCCTTGCGGGCATAGGCATATTCCTGGGTGTGCACGCCGGCGAACACGCCCGAGGCGAGCATCGCCGGCGCGAAACGAGCGCCCTCCTCGTTCGTCCAGTTGGTGACGACGATCGGATGCCTGGTCTTGATGCCGAGATCGTTGAGCGAGCGCACCACCTCCAGGCCGGAAAGTACGCCGAGCACGCCGTCATATTTGCCGCCGGTCGGCTGGGTGTCGAGATGGGAGCCGACATAGACCGGCAGCGCGTCCGGATCGGTGCCAGCCCGCGTCATGAACATGGTGCCCATCTGATCCACGCCCATGGTGAGCCCGGCCTCATCGCACCAGGACTTGAACAGCTCGCGGCCTTGCTTGTCGGAATCGGTCAGTGTCTGACGATTGTTGCCGCCGGCAATGCCGGGGCCGATCTTCGCCATCTCCATGATGGAATCCCACAAGCGGTCTGAATTCACTCGCAGATTTTCACCAGGTGCGGCCATTTGCGGTTCCCATTTTCACCAGGGGTCTTGTCGCCCCTTGAGTGGTTTGCATCCTGACCGTATGGTCAGCTTTCAGACTACACAAGCTGACCAAGCGGTCAACGAGAATCTTGGGGGAGACATGAGCGAATCCACCCGTCCCATGCGGCGACAGGACATAAGGCGGGAGAATGAAAAAGCAATTCTGCTCGCCGCCGAAAAGGTGTTTGCGGAAGCCGGGTTCGGCGGCGCCACGATGCAGCTGATCGCCGATCTGGCGGGACTGCCAAAGGCAAATCTCCACTACTATTTCGCGACCAAGGAAGAGCTCTACCGGTCCGTCGTCCAGAACATTTTCGAGATCTGGCTGCAGGCGGCCAATTGCTTCGACGCGGCGCGCGGCCCGGTAGACGGCATCAGCGCCTACATCGACGCCAAGATGGAAATATCGCGTCGCCACCCGGACGGCTCGAAGGTCTGGGCCTCGGAAGTGATGCACGGCGCGCCCGTGCTTCAGGACTATATGGAATCGACGCTGCGCGAATGGACCGACGGTCGCGTCGAGATCATCAGGCGCTGGATCGAAGAGGGCAAGATGGACCCGGTCGACCCGCGTCATCTCCTCTACATGCTCTGGGCCACGACCCAGCATTACGCCGATTTCGGCCACCAGATCGAGACGCTGAACGGCGGCAAGTCGCTCTCCGACCGGCAATGGCGGGAAGCCAAGGAAAACATCAAACGGGTGATCCTGACCGGCATCGGCGCGCAGCCCGCCTGAATCGCACCGAAGGTCGGCGCTGCGGCGTCGACCTCAGCCGGCGGCTTCGCGGACACCCTCCCTTCACGGCAGAGTGTCCGCTCCGGCTTGTCAGTCGATCGACCTCAGCACCTCACGCACATGGTCGATCAGCTCGTTGATCTGGCCCTTGGTGATGATCAGCGGCGGCGACAGCGCGATGATGTCACCGGTGGTGCGGATCAGCGCGCCGCGTTCGAACGCCTTGACGAAGGCCGAGAAGGCCCGCTTGGTCGGGCTGCCGGCGATCGGCGCCAGCTCGATCGCGCCGATCAGGCCGATGTTGCGGATGTCGATGACATGCGGTTCGCCCTTCAGCGAATGCAGCGCGTCTTCCCAGTAAGGCGCGAGTTCCTCGCCGCGGGTCAAAAGGCCCTCTTCCTTGTAGGTGTCGAGCG
Organism: Mesorhizobium sp. CA12; assembly: GCF_020165255.1. Classification (NCBI taxonomy): domain Bacteria; kingdom Pseudomonadati; phylum Pseudomonadota; class Alphaproteobacteria; order Hyphomicrobiales; family Phyllobacteriaceae; genus Mesorhizobium; species Mesorhizobium sp. CA12. Next base: position 16,988 of record NZ_JAIUHT010000029.1, on the reverse strand, counting down.
TGCCGAGCGCCGCGGCGCAGGCGATCGGATTGCCCGAATAGGTGTAGCCGTGGAAGAACTCGATCATGTGCTCCGGGCCGGTCATGAAGGCGTCGTGGATCTCCTTCTTGACGAACACCGCGCCCATCGGGATGACGCCGTTGGAGACGCCCTTGGCGGTGGTCATGATGTCCGGCGTGACCCCGAAATAGTCCGCCGCGAACGGCGCGCCGAGGCGGCCGAAGCCGGTGATCACTTCATCGAAAATCAACAATATGCCGTGCTTCGTGCAGATTTCCCGAAGCTTCTGCAGGTAGCCCTTCGGCGGCAGGATGACGCCGGTGGAGCCGGCGACCGGCTCGACGATGACGGCAGCGATGGTCGAGGCGTCATGCAGCGCGATGAGCCGCTCGAGATCGTTCGCGAGCTCGGCGCCATGCTCCGGCACGCCCTTCGAGAAGGCGTTCTTGTCCGGCAGATGCGTATGCGGCAGATGGTCGACGCCGCCGAGCAGCGTGCCGAACATCTTGCGGTTGGAGACGATGCCGCCGACCGAGATGCCGCCGAAATTCACGCCGTGATAGCCGCGCTCGCGGCCGATCAGGCGGGTGCGCGAGCCCTCGCCGCGAACGCGGTGATAGGCGATCGCCATCTTGAGTGCGGTGTCCACCGATTCCGATCCGGAATTGGTGAAGAAGACATGGTCCATGCCCTTGGGCGCGATATCGACCAGCCGGTTCGCCAGCTCGAACACGATCGGATGGCCCATCTGGAAAGCCGGCGCGTAGTCGAGCTCGGCAGCCTGGTTCTGGATCGCCTCGGTGATCTTCGGCCGGCAGTGGCCGGCGTTCACGCACCACAGGCCCGCGGTGCCGTCGAGCACCTTGCGGCCGTCGCTGGTGGTGTAGTGCATGTCCTTGGCGGACACGAACATGCGCGGCGCCTGCTTGAACTGCCGGTTTGCCGTGAACGGCATCCAAAATGCGCTGAGATCGTTCGGCGTGACTTTCAGCCGGTTGGACATGACCAGGACTTCCCCTTGTAAGCGTGTTTCGGTGCGGCCAACGCTTGGTCTTTGCTGCGTTTTCGTGCTACGCAAATTTTTGACCGGTTGGACAAACGTTAGCACCGCCTGTCGGCGGTCAGGGGATTACTAGCGGAAATGCGGCATAAAAAGCGCGCTCCACAGCCCAAGGAAAAACTGGTCCAGACAATTGGTCCAGAGAGCCGGCGCGAAGACGGCCGGCCAGGATGACGGCGGCGATGGAAGGCTCCGCTCCCCGCCGCACCCGCATCCAGCAGGAAAAGCGCGAGCTGATCCTCGAGGCCGCGCTCGAAGTCTTCTCCGCCAACGGTTTTCGCGGCTCGACCATCGACCAGATCGCCGAAGCCGCCGGCATGTCGAAGCCCAACCTTCTCTATTACTTCCGCCGCAAGGAAGACATTCACGAGACGTTGATGCAGCGCCTGCTCGACACCTGGCTGGCGCCATTGCGCGAGCTTGACGACATCGGCGATCCGCTGACGGAGCTCAGAAGCTATATCCGCAGGAAGCTGGAGATGGCGCGCGATTTTCCGCGCGAAAGCCGGCTGTTCGCCAACGAGATCCTGCAGGGCGCGCCGCGCATCAAGCCGATGCTGGAGGGCGAGCTGAAGACGCTGGTCGACGAGAAGGCCGCCGTCATCAAGGGCTGGATGCGCGCCGGCAAGATCGCCCGCACCGATCCCTGGCACCTGATCTTCTCGATCTGGGCGACGACGCAGCATTATGCCGATTTCGACGTTCAGGTCCGCGCCGTGCTCGGCGCCGACCGCGGCGGCGACGGCCGCTTCGAGGACGCAGCGCGGTTTCTGGAGCAGCTGTTCCTGGATGGACTGAAACCGAAGGGCTAGCGTATCGCCGGGACGGGGCCGTTTTGCCAGCCGTTTGGCTGTTGCTGTCCTTCGAGATTAGCCGAAGCCTCTCAGCTTCGTCATCCACGGGCGGAGCAAGGAGCGAAGCGACGCGGCGCAGACCCGAGGATCCATTCCGTGACCTCGGAGCGACGCGACGATCCAGAATTCTGCACCGCTGGCACACACGGCAAAGGTAACGGAATGGATCCTCGGGTCTCCGCGTCCGCTTCGCTCCCGCTCCGCCCGTGGATGACGAAGTTGAGGGGCCTGCGACCTACTAACCTCACGCGCTACGACGCTCGGATGGCAGGTCGTCAAGCAGCTTCTTGAGCTTCACCACCGAGTTCTGCTCCGCCAGCGGCGTGTAGACGATCAGCCGCATGTCCGAGCCGTCGTCGATCGACAGGCTCATATGCTCGAACGTCATCGCGCCGGCGATCGGATGCCGCAGATGCTTCAGGCCGGAGAGCCGATGCACCACATCGCGCTGCGGCCACCATTCGCGGAACTCGGGGCTTGAGCGCATCATCAACTCGATCAGCCGCTCGAAATCCGGATCGCCGGTGTATTTCGCGCTTTCGGCGCGGAAAGCGGCAAGGGTCGCGCGCGCCAGCTGTTCCCAATCCACCAGCAGATGCCGCCGGTGCGGATCGGTGAAGACGCCGTGGATGATATTGCGGGCGTCGCCCTCCAGCAGGCCGTAATCGCCGAAAATGGCGACGGCCGCATCGTTCCATGCCAGCACGTCCCAGCGCGGGCCGACGACATAGGCGGGCTGCAGGACCAGGCTCTGCAGCATGTGCAGCAGCGGCCCCTCGACCTTGCCCTGCACGATGCGGCGCCGCTCCGGCTGCTGGCGGCCGGCGAGCGTGAACAGATGCCGCTGCTCGGCGGCGTCGAGCCGCAACGCTTCGCAGAGCGCTGAGAGCACCTCGACCGAAGGCCGCACGTCCCTGCCCTGCTCCAGCCATGTGTACCAGGTCGTGCCGACGCCAGCGATCATCGCCACTTCCTCACGCCGCAGGCCCGGCGTGCGCCGCCGCGCGCCACAGGCGATACCGGCGGCATCCGGCGAAAGCCTTTCGCGGCGGGAACGCAGGAAGGCGCCGAGCTCGCGCCGGCGATGATCTTCGGGGGAATGGGTAACGGCATCCATGCGCCTATTATAGCAGTACCGATACCAGGATAAAGTTTGAACTGTTTGCGGCCCGCGCGATGTCCCATCTTTGCGTTCAGAGCAGCGCAAGGAGGCTCCGGACATGGAACTCAACGATAAAACAATTCTCGTCACCGGCTCGACCGACGGCGTCGGCCGCGTGGTCGCCGAGCGGCTCGGCGCCGGCGGCGCCCGCGTGCTGGTGCATGGCCGTGACGAAAGCCGCGGCAAGGCGACTGTGGCCGCCATAGAGGCAAAAGGCGGCAAGGCGGAATTTCTTCCCGCCGACCTCGCTTCGCTTGCCGAAGTGCGCCGCCTCGCCGAAGCGGTGCGCGCCAGGACCGATCGGCTCGACGCCCTGATCAACAATGCCGGCGTCGGCACCGGCGGCCAGGCCGCGAGCCGGCAGGTCAGCGCCGACGGCTACGAGTTGCGCTTCGCCGTCAACTATCTCGCCGGCTTCCTGCTGACGTCGGAGCTCTTGCCTTTGCTCAAAGCAAGCGCGCCGGCGCGCATCGTCAATGTCGCCTCGGCCGGCCAGCAGGCGATCGACTTCGACGACGTGATGCTGACGCATGGCTATAGCGGCGTGCGCGCATACTGCCAGAGCAAGCTGGCGCAGATCCTGTTCACCGTCGATCTGGCGGAGCAGCTCGACGGCACCGGCATCACGGTCAATGCTTTGCACCCGGCAAGCTACATGGACACAACGATGGTGCGGCAGGCCGGGGTCACGCCGTGGAGCTCGGTCGAGACCGGCGCCGACGCCATTCTCAACCTGGCAACATCGCCGGCGCTCGAAGGCCGCAGCGGCCGTTACTTCGACGGCCAGCGGGAGTCGCGCGCCGACGCCCAGGCCTATGACGAGAAAGCCCGCCGCCGGCTGCGCGCGCTTAGCCTCGAGCTGATCGGGCAATCTTCCGCAACATCCAGGGAAAAGCATTCATGAGCGAGACTATCGAACATTGCGTCATCATCGGCGGCTCGTCCGGCATCGGCCTTGCCACGGCCAAAAGGCTGGTCAGCCCCACGATGAAAGTGACGATCACCGGTCGCAACGAGGAGAAGCTGAAAAGCGCCTGGAAAAGCCTCGACGGCACCGTCGGCAAGGCCGCATTCGACGCCACCAAGCCGGACGAGGTCCGAAATTTCTTCGAGCGCCTCGGGCCGTTCGATCACCTTGTTCTCGCCGCCAGCGGCGGCAAGGGACTGGGACCGTTCGCGACACTCGACCTCGCCGATATCGGCAGCGGCGTCGATGAAAAGATCCGGCCGCAACTCTCCTGCCTGCAGGCGGCCCTGCCGACCTTGAACAAAGCCGGATCGGTGACTTTCATCTCGGCTGTGTCGGCGCAGATCGCCGCGCCCGGCGTCGCCGGCATCGGCGCCATCAACGGCATGCTTTTGACCGTCGCGCCGATCCTCGCCGTCGAACTGAAGCCTTTGCGCGTCAATGTCGTGGCGCCCGGCGTTATCGACACGCCCTGGTGGGACTTTTTGCCGGACGACCAGCGGCAGGCGGTGTTTGCCGAATATGCCGGCAAGACGCCAGTCGGCCGCATCGGCCGCGCCGAGGACGTCGCCGAAGCAATCGCCTTCCTGGTCTCGAACAGCTTCATGACCGGTCAGGTGCTGACCTGCGACGGCGGTCTGCGCTTTGCTGCGTGAACAATGAGGCGCGCGGATCTCTCATCCGCGCGCCAGGCCGTCCGATCAGGCGGCCTTGGCTGCCGGCATCGGATGGATCGCGTGGAAGGGAATGCACAGCCGGTTCCAGGTATTGATCATGCCGAGCGCGACCGAGAGCTTGACCAGTTCCTCTTCCGAGAAATGCTCGAGCGTGCGGGCGTAGAGCTCGTCCGACACGCCATTGTCGGCGATCAGCGTCACGGCCTCGGTCCATGCAAGGGCGGCGCGCTCGCGCTCGGAAAACAGCGGCGATTCCTTCCAGGCGGCGACGAGATAAAGCCGCGTTTCGGTCTCGCCGTCGCGTCGCGCCTCGCGACTGTGCATTTCGACACAATATGAGCAGCCATTGATCTGCGAGGCCCTGAGCTTGATCAGGTGCAGCAGGCTCACTTCCAACCCGCATTCGTCGACGGCCTTGTTGAGCGCCGACACCGCCTTCATGATTTCCGGCGCCTTGGCAAAGAACTGCAGTCTCTGTTTCATTGTCTTTTCCTTCCGGGTTTTTGGTGGGTTAGAGGTTCAAATCTGCTTCGGTGAAGCGGATTTCTGGGGCCGCTGGTGGCGCTCGACGAAGGCGCAACTCGCGGCATAGGATCGCTGATCGCCTTCGGCCGCGTACTCCGCCACGATGTCGGACAGCTTCACTTCGGCGAGCGCCGCCCGATAGGCGCGCTCGGCCTTGAGCATCGCGGCATTGATGCCGCAGGGCTTCACATAGGCCGAGGCGTCGAGCTTGACCGGGCCGCGCTGGCGGATCTCGCCGCAGCGGAAGGCGGGCTCCCTGCCCTCCACCGCAAGCACAATGTCGAGCAGCGTGATGCGCTCGGCCGCACGCGCCAGCCTGTAGCCGCCCGCCGGCCCCGGCACCGATTCCAGGATGCGCGCCGCCGTAAGCTGGTTGAGATGCTTGAGCAGGTAACTCGGCGACAGACCAAACGCCTCCGCAAGCGCCGCGCCCGGCATGGTGCTGTTGCCATCGACGCTGGCCAGCGTCGCCGCGCAATGGATGGCCGCTTCGACGCCATCTCCCAGTTTCATCGTGCCGATCTCCTAATCATGGATATCTTTTATCGTGGATAATTTTTATCTGCAATAGAAATTGAAGATTGCCCGCCGATTCGCAATGACAGAGTGAGGGAGAATTGGCGCTTCGCGGGACTTGGGTTCCTCGCACCCCGCAAGCGGGGAGAGGTGGCCCGGCGAAGCCGGGACGGAGAGGGGGACGCGTTCTGTGAAGCTAAAACCGGTCAGGGACTAGGCGCAAGAAAGATAAAAGACAATCACGGGCCTCAGCGGTGTGCAACCGCCGCGAAAGCCCCTCTCCGTCCCGGCTTCGCCGGGCCACCTCTCCCCACTTCGTGGGGCGAGGAACCCAAGCTTTATTCCGCGGCCACCTTGGCCATCGGATTGTTGGGGTGCGTCGTCCAGTTGGCGTAGACCGGCGACACCGGCAAGCCGGTGCGCTGGTCCAGCACGCCGGCGGCCAGCGGCTGCATGGTGATGCAGCCCTCCACCGGACAGACATTGACGCAGAGATTGCAGCCGACGCATTCGGCTTCGATCACCTCGAAATGCCTGACACCGTCGACCATGCTGGTGATCGCCTGATGCGAGGTGTCCTCGCAGGCGATGTGGCAGCGGCCGCATTTGATGCAGGCATCCTGGTCGATATGCGCCTTGGCGACATAGTTGAGATTGAGATACTGCCAGTCGGTGACATTGGGCGTGGCACGGCCGATGATGTCGGAGAGCGAGGCGTGACCCTTCTCGTCCATCCAGTTCTCCAGCCCCGCGATCATTTCCTGCACGATCTTGAAGCCATAGGTCATCGCCGCCGTGCAGACCTGCACGTTGCCGGCGCCGAGCGCCATGAATTCGGCGGCGTCGCGCCAGGTGGTGATGCCGCCGATGCCTGAGATCGGCAGGCCATGCGTTTCTGGATCGCGGGCGATCTCGGCCACCATGTTCATGGCGATCGGCTTCACCGCCGGGCCGCAATAGCCGCCATGCGAGCCCTTGCCATCGATGGTCGGCTGCGGCGCGAAATTGTCGAGATCGACGCCGGTGATCGAGTTGATGGTGTTGATCAGCGACACCGCATCGGTGCCGCCGGCATGCGCTGCGCGCGCCGGCTTGCGAATGTCGGTGATGTTGGGCGTCAGCTTGGTGATGACCGGCATGCGCGTGAACTGCTTGCACCAGCGCACGACCATCTCGATATATTCCGGCACCTGGCCGACCGCCGAACCCATGCCGCGCTCGCTCATGCCGTGCGGGCAGCCGAAATTGAGCTCGATGCCGTCGGCGCCGGTCTCCTCGACCAGCGGCAGGATCGCCTTCCAGCTCTCCTCCACGCAAGGCACCATGATCGAGGCGATCAGCGCCCGGTCCGGCCAGTTCATCTTCACCTGCTTCATCTCGCGCAGATTGGTCTGCAGGTCGCGGTCGGTGATCAACTCGATATTGTTCAAGCCGAGCAGCCGGCGATCGGCGCCCCAGATCGCGCCATAACGCGGGCCGTTGACGTTGACGACCGGCGGGCCTTCCTCGCCCAGCGTCTTCCACACCACGCCGCCCCAGCCGGCCTTGAAGGCGCGCTCGACATTGTAGGCCTTGTCGGTCGGCGGCGCCGACGCCAGCCAGAACGGGTTGGGCGATTTGATGCCGACGAAATTGTTGCGGATGTCTGCCATGTTCATGCCCTCCCGTTAGAGGTCAGTGCCCGGTGGATGCTCTCGGCCGCGTCGCGCCCGTGCGCCACCGCCGAGACAGTCAAATCGTCGCCGCCGAAAATGCAGTCGCCGCCGGCCCAGACTTTTGCCAGCGAGGTGCGGCCTTCGGCATCGACCTTGATGCGGCCGCCTTCGAGCTCGATCTGTTCCGCGCTGCCGTTTAGATGCGCCGGCACGAAGCTCTGGCCGATCGCCTTGAACACCTGGTCGGCATTGAGCCGCAGCGTTTCGCCAGTGCCGATAAGCTTGTCGCCGCTCATGGCGGTGTATTCGAGCTCGATGGCCGACACCTTGCCGTTCTCGGCAATGACGCGCTTCGGCTGCAGCCAGTGGCGGATGGTGACGCCGTTGGCGGCGGCCAGATCCTGCTCGAACTCCGAAGCATTCATATGCTCCTGGCCGCGCCGGTAGCAGATCGTCACCTCTTCCGCGCCAAGCAGCTTCGACTGCACCGCGGCGTCGATTGCCGTCATGCCGCCGCCGATGACGACGACACGCCGGCCGACCGGCAGGCTGGAAAGATCGCTCGCCTGGCGCAGTTCGGAGATGAATTCCACCGCGTTGGCGACGCCGTCGGCGTCCTCGCCATCGGCGCGCAGCGCGTTGACGCCGCCAAGCCCCATGCCGAGGAAAACCGCATCATAGTTGCGGATCAGGTCGGCAAGCTGGAAGTCGCGGCCGAGCGCCTTGCCGTTCTGGATGTCGATGCCGCCGATCGCGGTGATATAGTCCACTTCCGCCTGGGCGAAATCGTCGACGCTCTTATAGGCGGCGATGCCGTATTCGTTGAGCCCGCCGGCCTTCGGCCGCGCCTCGAGGATGGTTACGTCATGGCCGTGGCGGGCAAGCCGATGCGCCGCCGCCAGCCCCGCCGGGCCGGCGCCGACCACGGCGATGCTCTTCCCGGTCGGCTCGGCGCGCTTGTAGAACTGCTTACCCTCGCCCATGGCGACATCGGTGGCATAGCGCTGCAGCCGGCCGATCTGCACCGGCTTGCCTTCGGCGACCTCGCGCACGCAGGCCTCTTCGCACAGCGTCTCGGTCGGGCAGACGCGGGCGCACATGCCGCCGAGAATATTCTGGTCGAAGATCGTTTTGGCCGAACCCAGCGGATTGCCCGTCGCGATCTGCCGAATGAATAGCGGGATGTCGATCGACGTCGGGCACGCGTTCATGCACGGCGCGTCGTAGCAGAAATAGCAGCGATCGGACTCGACCAGCGCCTCGTGATGATCGAGCGGCGGATGCAGGTCGGAAAAATTGTCGGCATATTGCTCGGAAGACAGCCGGCCGCCGGCAATGCCTTCGATGAAATGACCAGTCGCCATTCCAGTTCCCCTTGTTGTCGTTTTGGGGAAGGCTAGCACGTTTTATTTTTTTATCAATTGGTCAATTTTCGGCCAAGCCACTGTATTGTTTGCGCAAAAACATGATGAATGTAGTCATGTTATAGCCGGCTCGGCAACCTTTGCTGTGTCATGGCTTGTGACGCTGTGGCCATGGATGGACCGGATCTCGTCCGCCACCAGTTCCTGCAGCCGCCACAGATTGCGGTCATGGATGCCAAAGGTCTCGAGGTGGCTGACGGTGTTGTAGAGATATTCGGCGCCAGAGCCGACATGGCCGCAGGCGCGTGCCAGTATCTTCGCCACGCTTTCCAGCGGCTGCCCGAGCGAAGTGCCCTTGCCGGTCACGCCGACCCAGAAGCCGAGCGCCCGCAAAGACCCTTGCGCCGTTCTTACCGGAACCCAGCGGACCGAGCTGACGCTTTCGTGGTCGTCGATTTCACGCCGCAGCAATCGCTCGATCTGGGCTGGTTTCTCGCCCTCCGGCAAACGATAGATGACCCCGTCGCAGCGCCCGCCCCGTTCCAGCGCCATCATCAATCCAGGCTGCTCGCGGCTGCCGCGCCAGCGCTTTATGTCGAGGCAGAACGAGCGGTGCCAGCCATGCGCGGCCGCGCGCCTTTGCTCGACCGATTCGAAGGCCGGCTTCCAGATCAGCGAGCCATAGGCGAACACCCACAGCGGACCGTCGTCGGCTTCGCCGGACAGGCGCATGGCAAGCGTCCGGAAATCATCATCGCTTAGCTGTGTCCAGCTGCCATCGGGACCAGGGTCGACCTCGTCGCGATGGCACAAGGCCACGAGCTCAGGCGTGAGTGACATTCGACGCATGAAGACAGCCCCTCTTTGAGGCCAGCAAAGTCGAAAAGCGCCGGATACGCAAGATCGTGGGCCTAATGCATGTCAGCGAGAAGTGTGCAGCGGTTCTGGGTGACAACGACATGCATCAAGACAAGGACTTAAAGCGCGCCGCCTGAATCCGTTTCAGCGCAACGCGATTTAAGCCGCTTGCCGTCCGCAAATTCTGGCCCAGATGTCGGATTCCTGTCGTCAGGATCGTCCTAGGGTGTGTTGAGATTCAGGTCAGGCCGCGCCGAAACGGGGGTTTTCGAGAACCGGAGCGGAGCGTACTCAAGTACGTGAGCACCGGAAGCGCAGGAAACCGCCGTTTGCAGGCCGGCATCACCTGGACATCAACATACCTTAGGATGGATCGAACAACGATCGCTGCCCGAACCGGTGAGGAGACCGACCATGCCGAAATCCCCGCAACCTTTCTTCTGGTACGAGTTGATGACCACCGACCTCGACGCCGCCGAGGCTTTCTACACCGCCGTTGTCGGCTGGCGGGCCGAGCCCTTCAACAAGGCGCCCGGCATGCCCCGCTACATCGTCGTGAATTCCGCCATGCGCGGCGTCGGCGGGCTGATGACGATGCCGGAAGAACCCGCCAAAATGGGCATGCCGCCAGCCTGGATGGGCTACATCTACACCAAGGATGTCGACGCCTCGACGCAAGCGCTCAAGGACGCCGGCGGCGCCGTCCACCGCGCACCGGACGACATTCCGGGCGTCGGCCGCTTCGCGGTCGTTGCGGACCCGCAAAGGGCTTCCTTCATGTTCCTGCAGCCTAATCAGGCCGAGCAGCCGCCGGTGCCGGCGACCACGCCCGGCCATGTCGGTTGGCATGAGCTCTACACATCGGACTGGAAAGCCGCCTTCGATTTCTATTCCAGCCAGTTCGGCTGGGAGAGCGCCGGCGAGTTCGACATGGGCGAGATGGGTATCTACAAAACCTTCGGAGCCGGCCCCGAATCCGGCGGCGGCATCATGAACAAGCCGCCGCAGATCCCGGTCCCCGTCTGGCAGTTCTATTTCAACGTCGACGCCATCGACGCCGCCGCCAAGCGCGTCACCGACAATGGCGGCAAAGTCATCATGGGTCCGATGGACGTGCCGAGCGGCCAGTGGATCATCCAGTGCCAGGACCCGCAAGGCGCGCATTTCGCGCTGCTGGCGCCGGTTCGATAATAGCACCACTCGGCGGTCTGGCGCTGGATCATTCCGGCGTCAGTACCGCCAGCTTCAGATCGGCTTTCTTGGCGCCGCTGAGCTGGACGACAGCCGCTCCGCCCTGGAGCTTGAAACGCACGCTTTTGCGAATGCCCGGGCAGGTCTTCACGCCGCTGAAAGCCGCCGATTTCACGATCTTGCCATCCTGCACGACATCGATCCAGGCCTCGTCGGACAGGCTGAACTGCAGCTCGCCTTCAGGCGGCACGGTCACATTTGCCGTCGCGCCGAAGGTGCCGGCTTTCGGTGCACGGTCAGGCGGCACTTCAAAGCTGACCGTGTCGACAGCCGCGAGCGAGAAATCCACCGCTTCGCCGACCGTCAGGGTGGCGCCGGATTGGGCGGCGGGCGCGGCCGCAAACAGGGTCTGCTCGCGCGCAACCGGCCATTTGAAGGCGTCGCATCCGGTGTCTGCGGCTGCCGCGAAGCTGGTGCCCGCAAGGATTGCGAATAGGGTGATGACGACTTTTCTCATGGTTAAGGGACCTGCCTGGTTTGATGCGTCACCCCTAGTAATACAACCATAAGGATATGTATGCAACCATAGAGAGAAGAAATATGGAGATTGAAGCCATTTCCACTCACCGATTGTTGATGGCAGGCCATGGGATGTGAGTGGTCCGTCGCCGGGCGATAATTTAAGGCCCGAGCGGCGTACAATGGAGTTTTAGATGAAGCTTTTCGAAAGCCTTGCTCAGTACCGGCCGCAAGCGCTGGGCGCGCTGCGGATCATGACCGCCTTGCAATTCATCGAACATGGCTCGCAGAAGCTGTTCAACTTCCCGGCCGCTGCCGAGCCACATGCCCTCACCGGGTTGACGACGGCTGCCGGCATTCTCGAATTCGCCGGCGGCATCCTGCTGGCGCTCGGCCTCTTCACCCGCCCGGTCGCCTTCCTGCTGGCCGGCGAAATGGCCATCGCCTATTTCATGGCGCACATGCCGCGCGACTTCTTCCCCGTCAACAACGGCGGCGATGCGGCGATCTCCTTCTGTTTCATCTTCCTCTACCTGATCTTCGCCGGCTCCGGCGCGTTTGCGCTGGACAACCGCCGCAGCGCCTGAAGCATCGAAGGATGGCGCCTGGAGGCTTTTCGTTTTGACGCAATTCCGGACGGAAAACCGCTTCGCACTTTTCCTGGAATTGCTCTAGCCGCGCATCCGCTCGAAATTGGCGTCGAACAGCGGCGCCGCCTGGATGCGCGCCGCATGGCGCTTGCCGAGGATCTCGATCTCGAAACCGTCCGGTCTGTCGGCGATCTCCTTGGGCACATAACCCATCGCGACCGACTTCTTCGAGTGATGCGCATAGCCGCCCGAGGTGACCCAGCCGCGCACAACGCCGTCATGCCAGATCGCCTCGTCGCCGATCACATCGGCATCGGTGGCGTCGACGATGAAGCTGCGCAGCCTGAGCTTGCCGCCGTCTTTGCGCTCGGTAAGTGCTGCTTCCTTGCCGATGAAATCAGCGTCCTTACCATAGGCGACGAAGCGGTCGAGCCCGGCCTCAAGCGGCCTATAGATCGGCCGGTACTCGCGCGCCCATGAGCCATAGTTCTTCTCGAGTCTCAGCGCATTGAGCGCGCGCGAGCCGAACAGGCCGATGCCTGACGCTTCGCCCGCGGCCAGCAGCGCCTGGTATGCGGCGCGCTGATATTCGGGCGCCACCCAAATCTCGTAGCCGAGATCGCCGGTGTAGCTGACGCGACCTACCAGGCACGGTGCCATGCCGATATCCATCCGCGCAACCGCCATGAAAGGGAACGCCGCGTTGGAGACATCGGCGCGGGTGACCTTGGCGAGCACTTCCCTGGCCTTCGGTCCGGCGATCGCAAGGCCGGTGAGCTTCTGTCCCAGCGCCTCGATTTGCACCGAGCCGTCCTTCGGCAGCTGCGCCTCGAACCAGCGCATGTGGTATTGCTCGGCGATGCCGGAGCCGGCGATGAACCACTCTGCGTCGTCGATATTGGCCAAAGTGAAATCGCCGATGAGTCTGCCGTCGTCCTTCAGCATCGGCGCCAGGGTCATGCGGCCGCGCTTTGGCAGCCTGCAGGCAAGCATGCGGTCGAGCCAGGCGGCCGCGCCCTCGCCGGTCACCTTGTATTTGGCGAAGTTCGAGATCTCCGACAGGCCGACGCCGTCGCGCACCGCTGCGACTTCCTTGGCGACATGGTCGAAGTCGGTCGAGCGCCGCCACGAGAACTCGTCCTTGACGCCGTCCGGCGCATACCAGAGCGGCACTTCAAGCCCATAGGACACGCCCCATTGCGCGCCCTTGGCCGACAGCGTGTCATAGAGAGGCGTCGTCTTCAGCGGGCGCCCGGCCGGCAGTTCCTCATTCGGGAAGCGGATTGAGAAACGACGCGAATAATTCTCGCGCACCTTGGCGTTGGTGTAGGCCATGGTCGCCCAGTCGCCGTAGCGCGCCACGTCCATCGCCCAGATGTCGGCGCCCGGATCACCCTCGATCATCCAGTTGGAGAGCGCGAGCCCCACGCCGCCGCCCTGGCTGAATCCGGCCATGACGCCGCAGGCGACCCAGAAGCCCGGCAGGCCGCGCACCGGGCCGACCAGCGGATTGCCGTCCGGCGCAAAGGTGAAGGGGCCGTTGATGATCTGCTTGATGCCGGTTTTCTGGAAAGCGGGGAAATGGCGGAAGCCGACTTCGAGCGACGGCGCGATGCGGTCGATGTCCGGCTCCAGGAGCTCATGGCCGAAATTCCAGGGTGTCTGGAACTCGGACCAGACCTTGTTGGCCTTCTCGTAAGTGCCCATCAGCATGCCGCCGCGCTCCTGGCGCAGATAGAGCTCGCCGTCGAAGTCGACCGCGTGGATGATCTCGGTGCCGGTCTTCTTGTTCCAGTCGGCGACCTCCGGCATGTCCTCGGTGATCAGGTACATGTGCTCCATGGCCAGCACCGGCAGCTCGAGCCCGACCATGCGGCCGACCTCCCGCGCCCACAGCCCGCCGGCATTGACGACGTGCTCGGCAATGATATCGCCCTTGTTGGTGATGATCCGCCACAGCCCGTCGGGACGGCGCACGATGTCCTCGACCTTGGTGAAGCGCTCGACCTCGGCCCCCAGTTTCCGCGCCGCCTTGGCATAGGCATGCGTCACGCCTGACGGGTCGAGATGGCCGTCCTCCTTGTTGCGGACGGCGCCGACAAACTGGCTGGGATCGATGAGCGGCATCAGTTCCGCCGCTTCCTTGGCCGAGATCACTTCGAGGTCGATGCCGAGATAGCGGCCCTTGGACACCACGCCGCGCAGCCAGTCGAGCCGCGCTTCGGTCGCCGCTAGTAGCACGCCGCCCGTGAGGTGCACGCCGGTGGCCTGCCCCGACAGTTCCTCGATCTCCTTGTAGAGCGAGATCGTGTATTTCTGCAGCTTGGCGACGTTGGGGTCGCCGTTGATGGTGTGCATGCCGCCGGCCGCATGCCAGGTCGACCCCGACGTCAGTTCGTCGCGCTCCAGAAGCACGACGTCGGTCCAGCCATGGCGGGCAAGATGGAACAGCACGGAGCATCCGACGACACCGCCACCGATGACCACGACCTTTGCATGCGACTTCATGGACTTTTCTCGTTGGTTCAGTGAGTTGAGAGATTGAAATGAATCAGGATGGCAAGCTGTTCCCTCACGGCTCACCCTGCCCGATCGCTTCCTTGCGGCGCGCCATATAGGCTTCGAGCGCCTCGCGCACCGCGGGATCCATGGCCGGCTGGACATATTCCTCCAGCGCCTTCTTCCACAGCCGCGTCGCGCGCGCCGTCGTGTCGAGCGCACCCGCCTCCTGCCAGGCCTCGTAATTCTGCCAGTTGGAAAGCATCGGCTGGTAGAAGGCGGTGGCGTAGCGCTCCAGCGTGTGCGGCTCGCCGAAGAAGTGGCCGCCGGTCGGCACCGCGCCGAGCGCCTCGACCGCAAGTTCCGCCTCGTCGACGACGATCGGCCGCAGGAACTCCATCATGTGCTGGATCATCTCGACGTCGATGATGAGCTTTTCGAACGACGCCGTCAGCCCGCCTTCCTGCCAGCCGGCGGCGTGGTAGACGAGATTGCCGTGGCCGAGCACCGCGCCCCATAGCGCCATCATCGTCTCGTAGGCGCCCTGCGCATCGGCGGCATTGGAGGCCGAGCCAGGCGTCGTGCGGTAAGGCAATTTGTAACGCCGCGCCAACTGCCCGGAAGCGATGTTGGCCTTGGTGTTCTCCGGCGTGCCGAAGGCGGGCGCGCCCGATTTCATGTCGACATTGGAGGTGAAGGCGCCATACATCACCGGCGCGCCCGGACGCACGAGCTGCGTCAGCGCGATGCCGAACAGCGCCTCGGCGTTCTGCTGCGCCAGCGCGCCGGCCAGCGTTACCGGGCTCATCGCCCCCATCAGCGTGAACGGCGTCACCGCCACCGACTGGCCGTATTCGGCCATGGTCATCAGCCCTTCGGCCATCATCTCGTCGAAGCGGCGCGGCGAGTTGACCGAAATGATGGTGGTGACGCCGGGGTCCTCTCCCATCTGCTCAAGCGTCAGCCCGCGCGCGATCGCCATCATCTCGATGCCGTCTAGCGCCCTGCCCCGCCCGATCGCCGAGACGTGGAAGCATTTGTCGGTCAGCGTCAGATTGGCGAAATAGGTATCCATATGCCTGGTGTTCGCCGGCAGCTCGACCGGGGCGCAGACCTGGTTGCCAAGCATGTGGATGCAGTTGAAATGCTGCGCCAGCCGGACGAGGTCCGAGTAGTCGGCAAGGTTGCCGGCGCGGCGGCCGCGTTCCATGTCATGCACATTGGGCGGCCCAGCGACGAGCGTGAAGTTGATGGTGCTGCCGCCAAGATGGATGGCGTGGTCCGGGTTTCGGGGCGTCAGCGTATAGGCCGAGCGCGTCGACTTCAGCGCCTCCTCGACCATGCCGCGATCGACGCGCACATTCATCGAGCCGTGGTCGACCTTGGCGCCGGCGCGCTCGAACAGCGACAGGGCGCGTGCGCTCATCACCTCGATGCCGAAATTCTCCAGTATGTGCATCGATGCCTGGTGGATGGCCTCGATCTGGTCGGCCGACAGCAGCGCCATGGGCGGATAGGGATTCTCCACCCGCCGCGCCGGCAGTTGCGGGATGGCGGCTGGTCCCCGGTTGCTGGTGCGCTCGGCGCCGCGCTTGCGTCTTGGTTCGCTCATGCGCGCATCAGAGCGCCGGCATCGCATGCGAGCTGTCAGAAATTCGTCATTTGCCGGCGCGATTTTAGCCAAGGCGGCATTTTTCAAAATCGGGGAAAAGAATAGCGACACAAGCGGTCGCAATATCGATATTCGGCTTTTCGCGCTTCCCGCGCCCGCGTTAAGGAAGCGCGCAACACTCCTTTTATGATTTCGGCCTATTCGTCTTCCAATGCGTAGGTCGAGTTTTAGTAAAATTGTCGCTGTCTCCGTGCTGCTGGCGCTTTCGGCCTGCGCGACAGCGCCCAGTCACATCAACAATGTCTGCGCGGTCTTCGACCAGAATGACGGCTGGTTCGACAACTGGCAGTCCGCCGCCGAACGGACCGAGCGGAAATACGGCGTTCCCGTCCCCGTGCTGATGGCGACGGTGCGCAAGGAATCCGGCTTCAAGAGCAATGCCCGCCCGCCGCGCACCAAGCTGCTCGGCTTCATCCCGTGGACGCATGTCTCGAGCGCCACCGGCTACTCGCAGGCGCTCGACGGCACATGGTCGCAATATCAAAGCGAGACCGGCAACTGGGCGGCGCGCCGTACGCGCTTTGCCGACGCCATCGATTTCGTCGGCTGGTACCACTCAAAGACGGCCGACACGTTCGGCGTCGCCCGCAACGACACCTACAATCTCTATCTGGCCTATTATCTCGGCTGGACCGCCTATGGCCGCGGCAACCGCGGCGATGGCGGCGTTCAAAACTACGCGCGCGCCACCGACCAGATGGCGCGCGATTACGCCGCGCAGATGCGGCAGTGCGGCAACTAGTTCCTCAACACGGTGATTTTGAAAGATTGAAGGCTTGTCGGGCAAGGCTATCAACGCAAACGCTGGCGATGAGCTGAAGGCTCCTGAACCTCGTCATTCTAGGGCGGAGCAAGGAGCGTAGCGACGCGCGCAGACCC
>NZ_JAIUHT010000028.1:0-34691 GCF_020165255.1 Mesorhizobium sp. CA12 | reverse complement strand
AGCACGCCGTCCGTCGTCGGACCGTTATTGGTCTCGTCGAGCGTCACCGAGCTGCCGACCACCGCATTCGAGATCGTAGGTACATCGTCCGTGATATTGATCGAGATGGTCGAAGTGGATGTGTTGCCGAAGCTGTCGGTTACCGTGAAGGTGAACACATCCTGCCCGGGCTGCACATTGGCGCCGTCATTGCCCGCCGGAACATTCGCTTCCGGCGACGTCAACGTATAGGTGTAGGTGCCGTCCGCGTTGACGTGTAGGATGCCGTATGTGCCATTGATGTTCGTGCCGACATTGCCGTTCACGTCGCTGCCGATATTACCGGCCTGAACACCGGTCACGGTCGCCCCGTCAGGATCCGAGAAGGTCAACTTGCCCGTCGTCGTCTCCGAGCCGTCGCCCGCATGCGAGCCGTCCACCGTCCCGGGGCCGAGGTCACCGACCGGTGGTGTTGTGTCGATGCCCGCCTCGTTCACCGCCGCAACCTCCGCCACCACACGCGGCTGGCTGCCGGTCACCTCGATCGTCAGCGTCGCCGGCGACGTATCGCCGTCGCCGTCGGTGATCGTGTAGTTGAAGACGTCAGTGCCGGTCGGCGTATTCGGGGTGGCCTGATAGCTGTAGTCGCCATTGGCGAAGACGGTCAGCACGCCATGCGCGCCGGTCACCGTCGTCACGCCGGCATTGGTCACCGCGTTGGTCCAAGCGATCGAGGCGATCCCGTCCGCTCCAGCCGTGTCCGCCGCGCCGAGACCATGGGTGCTTGTCCCGGTCTCGACATTGCCGGTCACGGTCTCGCCCGACTGCGCCGCGTCCGTGTCGTTACGTGCCGTCGGCACGTCGTTGACGATGTCGATGGTGAGCGTCGTGGAAGCGGGGTCGCCGTCGGAATCGACCACTTGGACAGCGAAATCGTCATGCGTGCCGTTACCGGTGGTGCTGTCGAGCAGCGTGTAGGAATAGGTGTAGCCGGTCCCCGGCGTGCCGGTGATCGTCAGGTCGCCATACTGGCCGTGCACCAGAATGCCGCCGGCCGCGTTCGTCACCTCAATCTGGGTATTGTCCTTGTCGGTCACATAAAGGTGGCCGATCGTGTCGCCACCAGTGGTGATCGCCAGCGCGCCGGTCGTCGTCTCGCTGGTGTCGCTGTTGTTGTTCGCGTCGTTGTCGGCGATTTCACCCGAGCCGGCCGGCAGGCCATCATGCGGCGGAAGGCCGGCCTCGCTCGCTGCGCTATGGCCGTTCGCATCAGGATTCTGCGGCGTCACATCGATGGTGGGCGTCGAATCCGGCTTCAGGTTGATCGTCACCGTCGCCACCGAGGCGTCGCCGTCGCCATCGACGATCCGGTACTGGAAGGTCACGGTTCCTTCTTCGCCAGCAGTCGGCTTGTAAGTGAAGGTGCCGTCATTGTTGTAGGTGACCGTGCCGGCGCCGCCAGTCAGCGAGTTCGCCACATAGCTGACCTTCGCCGGGTCGGTGATGTTGACGCCGTCCGCGCCGGGCACGTCGTTGGCAATCACGTTCACCGTCACCGGCGCGTTCTCGGTTGCCTGCGCGGCAGCGTCGTCATGCGCCGTCGGCACGTCGTCAATAATTTCGACGGACAGCGTTCCCGGAAGCGAAACGTCGCCATCGCTGTCGGTGACCGTCACCGTCATGTTGTCGAAGATGGAATCGGTGCCCGCACCGGAATGCTGCTCGCTGTGCACCAGCGTATAGGTGTAGCTCACCTGGCCGGTGGCGGCGTCGTAGCCGTTGATGGTCAGCGTGTTGCCGAAGGGCGTCGCAATGTTGATCGGTGTCGACGCGCTGTTGGCAAGCTCAGCGGCGGTGATCACATGGCCATTAATGTCCACCGAGCCGATGCCGTCGGGCGAGGTGATGGTGAAGGTACCGGTGTTGTGCTCGGACGGGTCGTTGTCCATTGCGGGGTCGGTGCCCGCTTCGCCGGACCCCGTCGCGCCGGCGGTCTCGAGGCCTTTTTCATCGACGCTGGTGTCGCCGCCGCTGGTCGAGGGCGTCAGGTCGAGGATCGTCGGCGTCGAATCG
The DNA here is from genome assembly GCF_020165255.1 of Mesorhizobium sp. CA12. Classification (NCBI taxonomy): domain Bacteria; kingdom Pseudomonadati; phylum Pseudomonadota; class Alphaproteobacteria; order Hyphomicrobiales; family Phyllobacteriaceae; genus Mesorhizobium; species Mesorhizobium sp. CA12. Next base: position 32,639 of record NZ_JAIUHT010000028.1, on the reverse strand, counting down.
GGTAGCAATCCCGGGAACAGCTCCCGATGGTCCGGCTGGCCGAAGGCAAGGTCCGTCGGCGGCAGCAGCGACGTCAGGCCGAAGCCGTCGCCGATGCCGCCTGCGGGATGTTCGAAATTGCCCCCTGCGCTGCCCGGCGAGCCGTTGCCGCCGGCCGAGATCGAGCCGTCGGCGCCGAAGGCGATATCAACATGGCTGGCCTCGAGCGCGGCGATCAGGGCCACGCGCGGCACCTCGACGTCGCCGAGAATGAAGGTCGGGACATTCAGCGCGGCGTCCTTGATGACGATCTGGGATCCGTCGGGCTGCGTGAGGACGAGATCATGTCCGTCGACCTTGATGTTGTCGATTGACACGCTGGCCGGAAGCTTCACGACATTGCCGGCCTCGACATGATATTCATGCGGCGTATTGCCTGCCGCTGCATTTGCCGCCGGTGCGTTCGCGGGCGCAGCAGCCTTGGCATCGGCCGGCTGGTTTGCGGCCGGCGCATTGGCCGCGCCTTGGGCCGGCGTGCCGCTGCCGACATCGACCGGCACCGGTTCGCTCGCCGCCTGGGCGGCGGTCGCCTGCGCAACCTGCACACCCGTCGAGATATGATTTTCACCAGCGCTGGTGTGCTCGTCCCAGGAATTTGAAACGGCGTCGAATTCGATATTGGTCGTCATAGCTAAAGCCCCTCCGGCATTTCCCGGAAAGAGACATGTCAGGCCCGGGCTTTGCAACAGACGTTCAATCTATTTCATATATTCGAATATGTAGAGAATCGCATTTTTTACACTTGGTAAATTGCGATGATATATCTGGATATGCATGACCTTAACGAGGGTGGGAATGACCGCGCAGCACGCCTTCCGCCTTGGTAAATGTAAGTATAATTTTGAATAAAATTTGACGCAAAATAGAATAGCGTGATTCGCGGAAATTTACCCACCTTCCTTTCCGATAATTTGAGACAAGATTGGTAGCGTCCACAGTCAAAGGTGGGCGTTATGAAAATACAAAAAGCAGACCCGACGGGGATCAAGGTACTCTTGCTGGCGATCGGCCTTGTCGCTCAGGCAGGTCCATCGTCGGCAAGCGCGAATTCGGGCGCGGCTCCTGTCCTGCAAGAGGTGCTTGCGCCCGCGAGCCTCGGCGGCGTTTCGCTGGCCCGGCCGCTGCCCTGGCAGCCGGCCTCCGCGTACCGGATCGCGGATGTTTCTGTGGGCTACGCGCCGGCAGCGCCTTACGAGGCTGAAGCGCACCCCAAGGCCGATCCCGGCATCGACCCGATCCAGACCGCCGCGATCATCCCCGGCGTCTTCGGCTCGGTCGCTTTGTCGATGCGCAACTTCCCGGTCGCGGCGCGCTGGGCTCCGGTCTACAGGGCCATCGTCGATTGCACCGCCGGCAGCGTCTGCGACCGCGAGAACCCGGCTTTCGCCGAGATCGTCAAGATTGCCGACGACAAGGGCTTTCGCGACAAGCTGTCCTTCGTCAACAGCAGCATCAACCGCCTGATCGCCTATCGCAAGGACAGCGTCGTCTATGGCAAGCTCGACTATTGGGCGAAGCCTTCGGAAATCCTCGAGCATCGCGCCGGCGATTGCGAGGATTTCGCCATATTGAAGATGGCGGCGCTGCTCAGGGCCGGCATCCCGGCGCAGAGCATGTCGCTGGTGGTGCTCCAGGATCGCCGCCGCAAGTTCTTCCATGCCGTCCTGTCGGTGAGCACGGGAAGCGGCGCCTTCATCCTCGACAGCCTCGGCAACGCCGTCCTGCGCGACAGCGATCTGCCCGACTATGTTCCGCTCTATTCCTTCAGCACCGATCGCGCCTGGATCCACGGGTCGAAGTCCGGCGCGCAGGTCGCCGACATCGCCGGCGGCTTCGCCACGGTCGCTCCGGGGGAAGGATCGCCGGAACCATCAGTGGCTTCGAGCCTGAGGCAGTAGTTTCGAGCGGTTCAGCGCCTCGCGGAAAATACGAAAATACACGGTCGCTCTGTTGTCTTCGCGCGGCCCGGACAGTTCCGGAGGAATGCGTAGCTCTAGCCGTTGTAGACGAAAGCCATCAGCAGTTCCGGCTCGGTGACGGGCGCACGCACGGCGCTGAGCTGGCCGCGATAGCGGCGCTCGCCGGCGCCGATGACGAAACCGCTGGTGACCGGCGTTTCGCCATTGGCGTCGAGCCGGGCGAAGATGTCGGGAACGTTGAGGTCGAGCGCCAGCTTCAAGTCCTGGCGCCCATCCTCCCCGGGCGCGCTCGGCAATTGGCGCCGGACCAGTTGCTGGAACGGCGTGTTGAAAGCCAGGATCTTCTTCGAAGAAGACAGTGCGAAGGCGGGCGAGGGGCAGGCGACCAGGATCGCGTTGATCGTGCGGATCGAAGCGAGCTTGCGCAATTCCATGCTTTCCTCGGCGAGGCCGCGCATGCAGGCGACGCGGATCGCCGAGGTGAGGTTGCCCTGGTCGGGATGGTGTTCGGCGATCTCCTCGACCAGCATGCCGATCGTGCATTTGCGGTTTTCGGCCATCTGCTTCAGCGAAACCCAGAAGGCGCGCTCCAGCCGAATGCCGCGACGCACGCCGCCGCGCGCCACGACGCGGAATTCGGGGCCGAAATCCTCGGCCGCGAGCGATGGCAGCAGCCTCTCGCGCGAGGTGCCCGGATGGATGGCGCTATCGCTCACTCATTGCCTCCTGACGCGCCTTGTTGATGGGCTTCAAAAGATAGTTGAGGATCGTCTTGCGTCCGGTCTTGATGTCGACCGAGCAGATCATGCCGGGGATGATCGAATAGGTCTTGCCGTTCCTGGTAAGCGTCGATTTGTCGGTGGCGACCCGCACCTGGTAATAGGGCTCGCCCGTCTTCTGGTCGACGAGGCTGTCGGCGGTGATGTTGGAGACCTTGCCCTCGATGCCGCCGAAGATCGAGAAATCATAGGCGGTGACCTTGATCAGCGCCTCCTGGTTCGGCTGGATGAAGGCGACGTCGCGCGGCGAAACCCGGGCCTCGACCAGCAGTGTCTCGGAGGTCGGCACAATGCCGGCCACCACCGCGCCGGGCTGCACGAAGGCGCCGAGCGTGTTGACGTCGAGCGTGTTGACGATGCCGTCGACCGGTGAGCGGATGTCGGTGCGCGCCACCTTGTCGGTGGCGCCGCGAATGGTTTCGTCGACCACGGACAGATCGGCGAGCGCCTGCGTCAGGTCGCTCAACGCCTCCTGCTGCAATTGCAGCCCCAATTCATTCACCTGAAGCTGCGCCTCGGTGATTGCTCCCTGGCTCTTCTTGATGGTCTCGCCGGCAAGGGTCAGTTGTCCGCGAAGATCGGTCTGTTCGCGCTCGACGCGGATCTGTTCGGTCCTGGCCATCAGGCCTTTCTTGACCATGGGTTCGACCAGCGCCGCTTCCTGGTCGGTGACGGCAAGGCTCTTCGACAGGCGGTCGGCGTTGGCGGTGGCCTCGTCGAGTTCCTTCTCGCGCTGGTCGAGGCGCGATTTGAGAACCGACAGCTTGACCTCGAAATTGTCGCGGCGCGCGACAAGCAGCCTTTGCTCGTTATCGCAGATCTCCGGCGCGACCTTCTGGATTTCCGCCGGGCAGGGGAACGACCCTTCGACACTGCCGCTCTGCTCGAACTGCAGCCTGGCGATGCGCGCCTGCAAAGCTCGCGCCTTGGCCTTCTCTTCGCCAAGGCTCGAAGTGTTGCCCGAATTGTCGAGGCGGATGATGAGGTCGTTCCTCTTGACCGTCTGGCCGATCTGGACGGCGATCTCCTGCACCACGCCCGGTTCGCTGGCCTGGATGATCTGCGTCTTCGAAGCGGGTATCACCTTGCCGTCGCCGCGCGCGATCTCGTCGACCTCGGCGAACGAGGCCCAGGCCGTGAAGCACACGAACAGCGCCCCGACGATGTAGACGGACGCCGAGGCGAAAAGTGGTGGCCGGTCTTCCCTTGCTAGCATGTCCATACGTTCCGGTCAGGCATTTGCCTTTTGCAGCGCCTGGATGACTTGTTCCTTCGGCCCGTCGGCGACGACGCGGCCCTGGTCGATGACGATGAGGCGGTCGGCAAGTTCCAGCATGCTGTAGCGATGGGTCGACACGATCAGCGTCGTGCTGCGGTCGAACGCCACCTTGAGCTGTTTGATCAACTGCCGCTCGGAAGCGAGATCCATCGAACCCGACGGTTCGTCCAGGAAGACGATCTTCGGTTTGGTCAAAAGCAGCCGCGCGATCGCCACGGCCTGCCTTTGGCCGCCCGAGAGATTGGTGCCGCGCTCGCCGACATTCATGTCGTAGCCACGCGGATGCCGCGACACGAAGTCGTCGACGCCGGCGGCTTTCGCCGCATCGATGATCTCCTCGTCCGTCGCTCCCGGCGCCGCCATCAGGAGGTTCTCCTTGATGGTTCCCGAAAACAGGTCCCCGGCCTGCGCGACGATGCCGACCGCGGCACGGACCTCCGAGGGGTGGTATTGGCGGATGTCGATGCCGTCGAGCAGCAGCTCCCCCGACGTCGGCAGGAACAGCCGGCCGATCAGCCGTCCCATCGTGGTCTTGCCGGAGCCGATGCGGCCGATGATGCCGACCCGCTCGCCGGGCTTGACCGCGATGTTGAGCCCGCTCAGAACCTCGTTTTCCGTGCCCGGATAGGCGAAGCCGACATTCCTGAAGACCAGCGCGCCGCTGCGGATCGGCCGGTTGACGAAGCCGACGGTGTCGGGGCGGTCCTCCGGTTGCGACATGATCGTGTTGATGATCTTGAGCGACAGCATCGCCTGCCGGAACCGGGCAAGCGTGATGGCGATCTGGCCGAGCGGCGCCACGGCGCGGCCGGCGAGCATCACGGTGCCGATGATGGCGCCGGTCGACACCTGGCCTTCCGAGAACGCATAGGCGCCAGCCACGACCAGGGCTACCGTCACGAATTGCTGGATGGCGCCGGTGATGTTGCCCGCCGCCGCCGAGAGCTCCTTGATTTTTTCCGACGTGTTGGCCGCGTTCTTCGAGTGCTCGCCCCATTTGCGCAGCAGGTAGGCTTCGGCGCGCAGCGACTTGATCGTCTCCAGCGTCGAGATGGACTCGACCAGCAGGGCCTGGCGTTGCGACGCCTCGTTCATCGAGGCCGCGACCCGCTTGCCGATCCGCCGCTGCGTGATCAGCCCGACAATGACGGAGATGACGAAGGCCAGCGCCGGTATCACCACCAGCCAGCCGCCGATGGCGTAGATGACCGCCAGGAAGACGAAGACGAAGATAGTGTCGATGAAGACGCTGATGGTGTTCGAGGTGAAGAACTCGCGCACGAACTCGTATTGCGTGACGCGGTTTGCATATTCGCCCGTCGACCCGGGCCGCGCCGAAAGCGAGGAATTCAGCACTTTCTCAAACAGCAGGTAGGAAATCCGCAGATCCGCCTTGCGACCGGCATAGTCGATCAGCGATGCCCTGGCCGTCTTCAGCAGCAGGTCGAACAGGATCGCCGCGCCGATGCCGAGCGCCAGCACCCACAGCGTCGAGATCGCCTTGTTGGGCAGGATGCGGTCGTAGACATTCATGGTGAAGATCGGCGAGGCGATCGCCAGCAGATTGATGAACACCGCCGACAGCACCACTTTCGAATAGGTGCGCCAGAACGCCCCCATGGTGCCGGTCAGCCAGTGGCGCCTTTCGATCCGCGCGGCGGTGCCGACCGTCATCTCCTCGGCCTGATTGGCATAGGTGATCGAGAAGGACGTGCCGCCGCTGATATAGCTTTCGGCGAGTTCCGACCTGTCGATCGTGGTGCGGCCGTTTTCCTGCGGCGCCGTCAGATATTGCCCGCCCTCGATCTCCGCCAGGAGGGCGATCGGCAATTGGCTGACGCGAAAGACGATGGCCGGAAGATCGAAGCGGCCGCGCAGGAAATCGCGATGGCTGAAATTCTGCACCTCCAGGCCGATGCGCTCGGCCAGATGGCGGATCTCGTCCGGCTCGATGCGTGTCTCCGAAATCGGCACGCCGGCAAACAGCACCGTTTCGGCGCTCGGCCTGCCGAGATAGGCCGCCACAGCGCAGAAGCAGGCTTTGAAAGCCTCCTTGGGCGATAGGATATTAGGTTGCTGGTTCACGATCCGCCCCGAAGGACCGAAGATCGATACTACATCGGCTACTTTTTCCTGACCGGCGCGAGGATGTCGAACGGCAGATCGTTCTTCTGCTCCGACGGCGTGCGCGCATAGGTCTCGGTATCGGCCGTGGCCGGCACACCGAATTCCTCACGCGCGTAGGCCGCGGCCTGCTTGGCCGGCTGGATGTTGAGCGTCTTCAGCAATTCGCCGGTTGCGGCCAGCAGCCGGTATTCCGCGAACAGCGACGCGTAGGACGACGTGTCGGCCAGCGTCGCGGTGTTGAAGCGCGTGTTCTGGGCATCGAGCACGTCGAGCAGCGAGCGCTGCCCGACCTTGAACTGCTCGCGATAGGAGGCGACCAGCTTTTCATTGGTGGCTGCCTGCTGGCGCAGTGTCTTTGCCAGCTCCGCCTGGCGGAAGCGGCGGTCCCATGAGGTCCGGACGGCTTCCTCGATCTCGCGCAGCACCTGGTGCAGCGCAAGGCGCTGCTCGCTGGTGCGGCGAATCTGTTCCTGTTCGTTGGCCTTGTCGATGCCGCCGCGATAGAGGTTCCAGCGCAGCACCACCCGAGCCTGCAGATCGCTCGCGTCGCCATTGTCGCCGTCGATGTCATATCCGCCCCGGGCAACGCCCTCGGCGGTAACCGTCGGGCCGTATTTCGCCCGCGCCGCGTCGACCAGCGAAGCGGCGGCGTCGATGTCGCTGTTGGCCATATGGACGCGCGGATTGTTCTGCCTGGCGAGCCCGATCGCATCGTCCAGCGACCGCGGCAGGGCGGCTGCGACATCGGCGGGCCGCGACGCGTTGGTCAGCGGCTTGCCGACATTCTTGAAGAAGCGGATCTTGGCCGCCTCGAGTTCTTCGGTCGCTTCCTGCATCCGCGCCTTGGCGGCATAAAGGCGTTCCTCGGCCTGCTGCCGGTCGGCATCGTTGAGCGCGCCGCCTGCGATGCCTTGCCTGATATCGCCGAGGATGGACTGATGGAAGCCGAGGTTCTTCTTGGCTTCGACCACGATCGAAGCCTGCAGCATGTATTCCAGATAATCCTGGACGACGGCGAGCCCGATGAACTCGGACCGTTCCAGAACCCTGAAGGACGCTCCATCGACCCGCGAGGCCTGGCGGTTCAGCTCCGCCCGCCTTGCGCCGCTGTCATAAAGCGTCTGCGAGACGGTGAGGTCTGCCTCGTTCGGATAGAGAGCTTTGTGATCCTCGTCGAGAGCGCGCCGCGTGTCGTTGTCCAGGCGGCGAACGCCGGTCGATGCTTCCAGGTCGACGCTGGGAAGGTAAAGGCCTTTGGCCTGTCGCAGCTCGAATTCGATCGCTTCGCGGTTTTCGATCGCCTGTCCAATCTCCGGATTGGACTCCACGGCGACGGCGACAGCTTCTTTGAGTGTGAGTGCGCTGGCGCTACCACAAGCCAACATTGACACCGTGACAGCAAGCGCAACGCGCCAGCCGACGGTAATTTTACCCGTCCTGGTCATTTCTACCCCGTGACTATCCCCGCGCCATTATTTTTTTATTGGCGCTTATTTGCCCAAGCCTGCCACCGGACCTTTCAGCCAGTATCTATCAGATTTTTTGGGGACGTGAGCATATAATGGATTAGACACCCGCTAAAATTGCGATTTCCGGCATTAGGGTTAAAGCCTGTAGCAAAAATAGCACAGAAACCGGGCGCGCTCGTCGGGACTCTCCCAGTTCAAATCGCGCAGCGATGGTTATGGTCTGAAAGAAACGGCGAATCGTACGGCGGCCATGCACAAGCTCCCGCGAAATCTGCTGCGGCCTTGCAAAGCATGCGCAAGAAAACGCCATTTCAGCCTGGTTTGATTGGCAAACGCGGATCGTTCCCTGTATTGCCGGCCGAGCAAAAAGCCGTGGATTTTGTTGCATGACCAATATCACCCTGACCGGGCTTGCCCGCGATCTTGCCCGACGCGCCGCCGAGGGCAGGCCGGTGCGCATCGGCGTCATCGGCTCCGGCGAGATGGGGACCGATCTGGTGACGCAGGGCATGCTGATGCCGGGCATCTCGATCGCGGCCATCTCCACGCGCCGTCCGCACACCGCCCGTGAGGCGATCCGCATCGCCTTTGGCGACGAGGCGATGGCGGTAGAGGCCGAAACCGCTTCCATGGTTACCCGGGCGATCGAGAGCGGCAGGATCGCCATCACCTCGAACGAGATGCTGGTCACCAACCCGCTGATCGATGTCGTCATCGACGCCACCGGAAAACCTGGCGTCGCCGCCGATTTCGACCTGATGGCGATGGAACATGGCAAGCATCTGGTGATGATGAACGTCGAGGCCGACGTGACCATCGGCTGCTACCTGAAGCAGCAGGCAGACCGGCTGGGTGTCGTCTATTCGGTCGGCGCGGGCGACGAGCCGTCAAGCTGCATGGAGCTGATCGAATTCGCCTCGGCGCTTGGGCTAGGCATCGTCGCGGCCGGCAAGGGCAAGAACAATCCGCTCAACCACGACGCGGTTCCCGACGACTACCGGGAAGAGGCGGCGCGCCGCAACATGAACCCGCGCATGCTGGTCGAGTTTGTCGACGGCTCGAAGACCATGGTCGAGATGTGCGCCATTGCCAACGCCACCGCGCTGGTCCCGGATGTTCCAGGCATGCACGGCCCCAGGGCCGATCGCGATCAGCTGGCCAAGGTGCTGATCCCGAAAGAGCGTGGCGGGCTCCTGTCGAGGAAAGGCGTCGTCGATTACACGATCGGCAAGGGCGTGGCGCCCGGCGTTTTCGTCATCGTCGAGGCGATGCACCCGCGCGTCGTCGAACGCATGGACGATCTCCATGTCGGCACGGGCCCTTATTACGGGCTGTTCCGGCCCTATCACCTGACTTCGCTGGAGGTGCCGCTCACCGCCGCCCGTATCATGCTCTACGGCAAGCCCGATATGGTGCCTCTGCCGAGGCCGGTGGCGGAAGTCTGCGCGGTCGCCAAGCGCGACCTTGCCGCCGGGGAGACCTTCGATGCGATCGGCGAGACCAGCTACCGCTCCTGGACCATGACCGTCGGCGACGCCCGCGCCGTCCGCGCTGTTCCGGTCGGCTTGCTCGAAGGCGGCAAGGTGCTGAAGCCGGTGAAGAAGGGCGAGTTGTTGACCGAGGACAATGCCGTGCCGGACCGGACGACGAGACTTTATGCCCTGCGCCGGCTGCAGGATGACATGCTCTACGGAACGAAGGTTACTTCCCCAGCTCTATCGACCTGAGCCGCGCGGCTTCCACGGCTTCGGTGACGAGCTTCGTCAGGCGGTCGCCGCCCATCAGCACTGCAAGCGCCGCAGCGGTGGTGCCGTTGGGGCTGGTCACCTGCTGGCGCAGCACGCCCGGCTCGTCTTCGCTTTCGGCGGCGAGCGAGGCGGCGCCGAAGACGGTCTGCATGGCAAGCAGCTTGGCGGTTTCGGCGGGAAGGCCGGCCTTCTCGGCCGCGACCGTCAGCGCCTCGATGAAATGGAAGATATAGGCCGGGCCGGAGCCGGACACGGCCGTCACGGCGTCCATGAGGCCCTCGTCGTCGATCGTCGTCACGACGCCGCTCGCCGAAAGCAGCTCCAGGACGAAGCGGCGGACGTCGTCGGAGACCAGCGGGTTGGAGAAAACGACCATCATGCCTTTGCCGATCGCCGCCGGCGTGTTCGGCATGCAGCGGATGACCGGCGCGAGCTCGCCCAGGATTTCCTCGAACGTGGCGACCGGCGTGCCGGCGGCGATGGAGAGAAAGCTGGTCCTGCCGTCGCCGAAGCGCTTGTACTGCGCCGTCACCTCGCGGATCACCTGCGGCTTTACCGCGATGACGACGAGATCGGGCACGGCATCGGCCGGAATGCCGGCGGCGTCGGCGGCAGCACGGCAGCCCAGATGTTCGGCGCGCCGGCGCAGTTCCGCGTTGGGCTCGACCACGAACACCGCTTGCGGCTCGAGCTTGGCGGATTTCAGCCAGCCCGAGAGCATGGCGTAACCCATATTGCCGCAACCGGCGAGAATGAGCCTGATCGTCATGAAAACCTCCGAGAAGGCTCTCCTTAGACGGTTGCGCCGCAGTGGAAAAGAGCAGTCGGCGGGAGATCGATCGGCCAGGATTAGTTTGAAAGGCGAACCGGGATCGGCCGCAGCGAGACTTGTCTCAAGCCGAGTACGCCGAGCACGAAGAACAGCCAGACGGGATCGCCGCGATGGAAGAAGAAGCTTTCCAGGAAACCGTTCAGCGCCGTAAACAGCACCACCATCATGAAAAAGTCGCCGAGGAAGATGTTTTCCTTGCGCGCCGGGATGCGCATATAGTCGCGCAAAGGGGCGATCAGGAAGGTGTAGACGGCGACGCAGAGCGCCGGGATGCCCATCAGTACGGCGATGTCGAGATAGCCGTCGTGACCGTGAACGATGGTGCGGATATCCCAGGGCCGGTCGAAGGGCTGGTCCTGGTTGAGCAGCAGTGGCGTCCCCCAGAAGCTTTCATAGCCGTAGCCGGTCCAGGGCTTCTTCGCCAGCATCTCGCCGGCGAACTCCCAAAGCGTCGTGCGTCCGGTATAGGTGAGATCGGGGAAATAGATTGCCGCCAAATGCTTCACCGGCGCGATGAAGACGATGCCGAGCGTGCCGACGGCGGTCGCGATGATGGCCAGCGCAAATAGGATCGGCGTGCCGAGCCGCATGCCGATGAGGCTGGGCAGCACGACGATCATGATCGAGAACGGGATCAGCCCGGCGGTCGTCTTGGAGCCGGTGTGCAGCATGAAGATCATCGCCGCGCAGAAGATGCCGGCGCCCCACCAGCGCTGGCCGCGCCGGAAGAGGTACAGTCCGGTGAAGCTGAAACAGGCCATCACCGGACCGGCGATGTTCTTGTGCGTGAAGACGCCGCGCCACAGGCCGGCATGCTCGGGCTCCTGCGAGTCGGCGGTGTGAAGCGCTTCATGCGGGAAGACGATCAGGCCGATATAGGAAAGGCCGATCACCACCACGGCGGTGAAGATGACCACCCTGGCGAAGGAATCGGCATCGCGCGGCAGCACCAGGATCGTCGCCATGGTGATGATGCCGATCATAGTGAAGGAGGCGGCGCGCATCGCCGCGGGCGGATCGGTGGCAAGCACCACCGACAGGAAGAAGAAGCCCAGCATCAGCGCCCAGGAAGGGCTGACCAGCGAGCGCACCACGCGCGGGTCGGCGAAGGCCAGCAGCGAGAAGATGGAGACCGCGCCGAGCGATCCGAAGCCGAGTTGGTTGACGATGTCGCCGCCGTCGCCGGTCAGTTCCGCGCCTGCCGGCTGGAAGGGCCGGAACGAGACGATGATGACGGTGAACAGGAGCGCGGCGATAGCCGTCGCCACACCTTCCCTAGTGAAGGCGGCGCCGAGCGGCGCGCGCTCAATTCTTCTCAGGCTGCCGGTACTGCTCATTGGCATATCCGAATTCGGCGAGCACCCGGCCGAGCGCGACATAGACTGGATAGAGGCTCGTCGTCAGCGAGCCGGTGCGCGCCAGCCGGATGGCGCCGCGCAGCGGCGAGGCGGCGAGCAGCGCCAGGCTCTTCAGGAAAACCTTGAGGCCGGCAAGCGGCGTGCCGGCGCGCTTCTTCTTTTCGACCAGCGTCGAGATCACGCCATTGCGCAGGCTGCGGGCGCGGATCCAGTCGGCCTCGACGCGCCGGGCCGGCACGGTCTCGTTGACTTTTGCCTCGGCGCACCAGCCGAGAACGAAGCCTTTCTGCGCGGACCGGCTGAGAAAGTCGGAATCGCCGCCGCCCATGAAATTGAACCTGAGGTCGAGGAAGGGCGGTCCCATGGCCGAGAGCACGTTGCGACCGAGCAGCAGGTTGCCGGATGAATAAAGCGCCGGCACGCGGCCCGTCTCCCGATAGGGCGGCGCGAACACCGGATGTTCTGCCCATCTGCCGTGGCTTGGATCGGCGAAGACCGGCACTTGCGGGCCGCCGACAATGTCGGCTTCAAGCGTCTCCGCGGCGCCGCACATGCGCTCCAGCCAGTCTGGCTCGGCGATCTCGTCGTCATCGATGACCAGCAGGTGGCGAAAATTGGGAAACTGCAGGATCGCCGTCTGCCAACCGGCATTGTAGGCGCTGCAATTGCCGCGCTCATGCGCGATGATGACCATGCCGGGCATCTCGCCGCTTTCGAACAGGGGCAGCACCGCCTTGGCGCCCTCGCGCGCCTCGGCCTCATTTTCCATGACGATGACGGCAAAGCGCCTGCCGGTCCGTTGCGCCTTGAGCGAAGCCAGCGTTTCCAGCACCTGCTTTGGCCGTTTGAAGGTCGGCAGCGTCACGACCGCCTCGACGGTCTCGGCGGCAAGCCCCGGCGACCGTCCCGCGATCGATACAGAAGCGTCGGACGGCAAAGGGATCATCCGTTTCCAGCAGCGAGGGTTTGAGCCCTCGATAGCATCGCGGTGATAACGTTTCGTTAATCACCTTCTCGCCCGTCCTTCGGAAAAGCCGGGTCTTCGGCCTTTGACAGTGCCATTTAATCAAGGCTTCACCGCGTTTTGCTACCGGCTGCAGCCAAGGATAGGTGAGATGCATCTGCTGTTCGCCACATCGATCGTGCCTGATGGCGCTCTCGCCTCGGGCTACGAGATTGCCAACGCCGCGATCATCGACGCGCTGCGGCGCGCCGGCGTGCGCGTGACGGTGATCGGCTTCATCTGGCCGGGCAAGGCCCCGTCCGATCCGCAAAACACCATCGTGCTCGACGCCGTCGAGGTCCGCACCGAATGCGCGTCGCCGCTGCAAAAGCTTGCCTGGCTGGGCAAGGCGGTTCTCTCCGGTCTTACTTTTTCCTCCGTCAAGCTGCGTGTCGTTGCCGATGCGCAAGTCCGCGACGCCATCGAACGCGCCGGTCCCTTCGACGGCTATGTCCTAAACTCGGTGCAGTTCGCCGGCGCCTTTGAGAAGGTTCTCGCCGACCGTCCATTCGTCTTCGTCGCGCACAATGTCGAGCACCGCTCGGCCGAGGAAAATGCGGCCGCGGCCGGCAGCGCGCTTCAGCGCTGGATGTTCCGCCGCGAGGCCAGGCTCCTCAAGGTCATGGAAGAGCGGCTCTGCGGCGCGGCGCGCTTTGTCTTCACGCTGGCCGAGGAAGACCGCGCGGCACTTGGCGTCGCCTCCGACCGGCGCTCCGCGGTGCTGCCGCTGGTCACCCGTACGCAGGCGCCGACAAGCAGGGCGAAGCGGCATATCGATTGCGACGCCGCGCTGATCGGCACCTGGACCTGGCAGCCGAACCGCATCGGCCTCGACTGGTTCCTGACCAAGGTCGTGCCGCATCTGAAGCCGGATTTCCGCATCAGGATCGCGGGCATTGTGCCTTCCGGCATCAGCTCGCCGCATCCCGGCGTTTCCTTCGTCGGCAGGGTTCCGGATGCGCAGGCCTTCGTGCGCGGCGCCGCCGTCATTCCCTTGATCAGCACCGCCGGCAGCGGCGTGCAGTTGAAGACCATCGAGACCTTCGAGCTTGGCCTGCCGTCCGTCGCCACCAGTCGCTCGCTGCGCGGCATCGGCTATCGCCCCGATAATTGCGTAGTGACCGACGATCCGATTGCTTTCGCGGCGGCGCTGCAGGCGGCTGCGGCCCATGTCCGCGACGTGGATGGCAGCGCCTTTCATCGCCGCCAGCTCAAGGCGCTCGACGTCGCGATCGGGCTTGGCCTGGAGAAGCTCGGCGCCGTCAGGCAGGAGGCGGCCGCGTGAACATGCACACCGCGCGCGCCGCTTTCGGCTTTGATACGCTGAAGACCATTTTGGGCATTCCGGTGCTGGCCATACGCTGGGACGAGGCCATCGCCTTGCTCACCAGGCTGATCGACGAGCGTCGCTTCACCAAGGTGAGCTTTCTCAACGCCCACAACGCCAACCTTGCCTGCACCGACCCGGTCTTTGCCGAGGCGCTGGAAAACTTCCTCATCCTGCCCGACGGCGTCGGCGTCGACATGGCGGCAAAGCTGCTTTACGGCGCGCCTTTCCCGAGCAATCTCAACGGCACGGACTTCATTCCGGCCTTCCTGCAGGCCTCGTCGCACCCGCTGACGGTGGCGCTGCTCGGCACGACGCGCGCCAATGCCGAAGCCGCGTCCGCGAAGCTTTCGACGCTCGCCATGCAGCACGAATTCGTCGTCATCCATGACGGTTTCTTCTCGGCCGCTGAGGAGCCAGCGATCCTCGAGCGCATCGCCAGGCTGCGGCCGGATGTGCTGCTCGTCGCCATGGGTGTGCCGCGCCAGGAATTGTGGATCGAGCGCCACATCGACAGCCGCCATTGCACGCTGCCGGTCGCAGTCGGCGCCCTGCTCGATTTCATGAGCGGCTCGGTGCCGCGCGCGCCGCTATGGCTGCGCCGGCTGCGGCTCGAATGGCTGTTCCGCCTGTGGATCGAACCCGGCCGCCTGTGGCGCCGCTATATTGTCGGCAATCCGCTCTTCCTGTGGCGCGTCGTCAAGCAGAAGCTGTTGCGCATGCCGCTGCCGCTAGAGGCGCGCCGGTGAACAGCCGCTTCGTTCCGGACGCCTCCACTGCGGTCGAAGCGCTGCCGCGCATGCCCTTGGCTGCGATCGTCACCGCAAGCTACGCTCCCGATTTCGAGCGCTGCCGGCTTTTATGCGAAACCATCGATCGCCACGTCACCGGCATGGCGCATCATTATATCCTCACCGAACATCGCGATGTCGCGCTGTTTCGCCAGCTGGAAGGCAGCCGCCGCAGCGTTGTCGACGAGCGGGACCTGTTGCCGCGCTGGCTGCGCGTGTTCGACGATCCGCTGAGCGGCTTCCGCCGCCGCGTCTGGCTGAGCCTGAAAACGCAGCCGCTGCGCGGCTGGCATGTGCAGCAGCTGCGCCGTATCGCCATTGCCGGGCAGGCAAAGGAAGACGTGCTCGTCTTCTGCGATTCCGACGTCGCCTTCCTGAAGCCGTTCGACGCGAACGCCTTCTGGCGCGACGGCAAGGTGCGGCTGTTCCGGCGCGACGGCGTGCTGGCGAGCGATGGCCATGACGAGCATCGCATCTGGTCGCGCAATGCCGGCGCCGCGCTCGGCATCGATCCCGCCAATCCATCGAGCCACGACTACATCTCGACGCTGATCGCGTGGCGCCGCGAGACGGTCAACGCCATGTGCGAGCGCATCGAGAAGGTGCATGGTCGCGACTGGGTCGGCGTCGTCGGCTCGGCGCGAAAATTCTCCGAATGCATGATCTATGGCCGCTATGTCGACGACGTGCTTCAAGGCGCAGGCCATTTCCACGGCTCGGAGGAGTTCTGCCGCGTCCACTGGAACGGCGAGCCGCTGTCGGACGAGGAATTCCGCCGCTTCGTCGACACCATGGCGCCGGAACAGGTGGCGATCGGCATGCAATCCTTCATCGGCACCGATACCGGCCGCATCCGCCGCCTGATAGGGCTTGATTAGCCTGCGCGGGATTCAGGTCAGGCCGAGTCGAAAACAGTGGCTTCCGAGAACCGGAGCGGAGCGTACTAAAGTACGTGAGCACCGGAAGCGCAGGGAGCCGCTGTTTGCAGGCCGGCCTTACCTGAATCAGATCGCCTTCGCCGGGCGGCGCATGGCCGAATAGGTAAGCAGCATCGAGGCGAGATAAAGCAGCAGGAAGACGATGTTGAGCGACAGGACCAGATTGGCCGTGTCGGGGATGGTGGTCAGCACATAAGTGAGCAGAACCGCCTTCAAGCCGGCGAGCAGGCCGAGATTGATCGCCCGCACCGCCGTCTGGCCGCGCGCGAAGAGCAGCTCGGCCTGATATTCGACGAGGTTGCGCAAGCCCGGCACGCAGACCGCGAGAGCCACCAGCGGCGCTGCCTCGGCGACATTCCTGCCGAGCGCGTTTGGGAAGAAGTGGAGCACGATGCCGAGCGACACGAGCGCGAGTGTCGAGACCAGGAATACGCCGCCTTCGATGCCGCTCTTGACCGCCAGCCGCGACAACAGCTCCGGCGCCCGCATCATGCGCTGCACCAGCATCATCGAGAAGGTGCGGATCGGGATCGCGGTGAGATCGACCAGCCGCATGATGATGGCGTAGATGCCGGCCAGATGCGGCCCGCCGATCGACAGCACCAGCAGCTTGTCGAACTCCATCTGCAGATAGAACAGCACTTCGGAGCCGGCGACATAGATGGAATCGGCGAGCCGCCTGAAATAGAGCTCGGTGCGCAGCCGCAGCCGCTGGCGCGGATAAAAGAAGACGAAGGCGACGACGAGCGAGGCGGCATTGGCGCCGATATAGAACAGCGACCAGACGCCGATCGTGTGCCGCGCGCCAAGCATGAACAGGATCGCGCCGACTGCCCTGAGCGCCGTCGCCAGGATGGCGAGCACGGCCGCCCGCCCGAACTTGCCGAGCCCGTTGTTGACGATCAGCGCCACTTCGACCGGTCGCCACAAAAGCGCCTCGGCGAAGACGACAGCGGCGAAGGCCGATAGCGGCACAGTGCCGGCGAAGAAGATCAGATAGACGCCGTAGGACGCAGCGGCGAGGAACGGCAGCGACAGGACGCCGAGAAGCAGGAAACCGGCGGTGAACGTGCCGATCAGGTTGGGGCGGATGGTGGCGGTGCGGTAGAGCGCCGAGATGAAGCCGAAGGCCAGGATGCGCGACAGCATGATGCCGGCGGCCGAGGCGGTTGCGAACATGCCGAATTCCGCGATCGAAAGCGTGTTGGCCAAAGCGATGAAATAGGCGAGCGAAAACACCAGCCGACCGCCGGCGCCGCTGATCGCAGAGAAATAATCGAATACCAGTTTCCGGCGGGTGGCCACGAAGTGGCCGATCCGCGCGAAGCTCCGCACTTGCGGCATGTCGCTGGCCTGGGTCATACCCGGGCGATAGATAGGCTGCAAAGTTTAACGCGGCGTTCTGGCGGCCGTCCCGGCGGCCTGAAATGCGGTGAACAGGGGCGAAAACTGTGCCCGCCGAGGCGCAAAATTAACCGTTTGTTTCCTATGCCTGTTTAGCGTGGCTTAACGATTGGCCGATCCGCGCGCCCAAGCCGCCAGAGAGCAAGTTCCAGGACAATGGTCGACAGGGATAACCGTGATGACTGGAGGCGCGAGCGTTCTCTGCTCGCGCTCGGCCAAGCGATGCGTGGCGACGACAAGACGGTTTCGATCGGCGACCGGGCCAATTCCTCTTGGCGCGAGGACGCCGCCGCGCGCCATCGCGCCGCGCGTTCCGAGCGCGAAGAAAAGTTGAATCCGCGCCCCGCCGAAATCGGCGGATTTGACCACGATCAGGCGGATCCCGTCGAAACAGGCGACGACCGGGCCGCGTCACTAGGGCAGGGCTACGGGGGCACTGCGGGAGGCCACCAGCCGCAGGCCGCTCCCGAACCTCGTCATGTAGGCCGACCACCCGCTGCCGACGAATCCCAGGAATGGAAACCGCTGATCGACCCGGTGCAGGTGATTGGCGGCATCGCTCGCTCCAAAGCGCTGATCCTGTCCTCCACCATCCTGGGCGCCGCGCTTGGCATAGCCCTCGCGCTATCGACGCCGAAGAAATACGAAGCTACGACCGAGCTAACCATCGAGCCGGGCGACCTGAAACTTGCCGAACGCGATCTCACCCAATCGGTGGGTGAGCCCGACGCGGCATTGGCCGTTGTCGAAACCCGCATCAAGATGGTCACATCAGGCAAGGTTCTTGACGAGGTCGTCAAGGAGCTCAACCTCGTCAACGACCCGGAATTCAACGGTCAGGGGTCTGGTGGCCTCGGCGTCACGTCGTTCCTGCGCTCGATGATTTCGCGGGATGACCAGCCGGCCGGCAGCGACGAGATTCGCCGCCAGGCGCTGGCCGTCGGCAATCTGGCCGACAGCCTGTCGGTCGAGCGCACCGGCAAGACTTTTGTCATCTCCATCAGCGCCACCACGCGCAATGGCGAGAAATCGGCAGAGATAGCTAACACGACGAGAGACGTCTTCCAGCGGGAGATCGGCAACTACCAGTCAGAAATGGCCGGACGTGCGACGAGCGCGCTGACGTCGAAGCTCGATGAGCTGCGCAAGGGCGTCGAGACGGCCGAACGCAACGTCGAGGATTTCAGGGCGACGCACGACCTTGTCGACGCGCAGGGCCACCTGATCAGCGACGACCAGATGTTGAAGCTCAACGAGCAGCTTTCCGTCGCCCGCGCCCGCACGCTCGAGCTGAACGCCCGCGCCGCCTCGGCACGCTCGCTGAACGTCAACTCGGTCCTCAGCGGCACGCTGCCGGAAGAGATCAACTCCAACATGATGAGCGAGCTGCGCTCGCAATATGCGTCGCTGAAGCAGGAAGCCGACCGCGCCGCGATCAAGTTCGGACCGCGTCATCCTGAGTTGCAGGCGCTAAACGCCCAGCTTGCCGGCGCGCGCGAACGCATCACCGCGGAGCTGCAGCGCATCGCGTCCTCGCTGCAGATCGACCTGAAGCGCTCCGTTCAGCTCGAGCAGGACTTGTCCTCGCGCCTGGCCCAGGCCAAGGTGCAGAGTGGCGATGTGAACAACAATCTTGTTTCGCTGCGCGAGCTGGAACGCGAAGCCGCCGCCAAGCGCTCGGTCTATGAGCAGTATTTGTTGCGCGCCAAGGAAACCGGCGAGCAAAAGAACGTCAATTCGGCCAACATCAACGTGCTTTCGCCGGCTCAACCGCCGCTGGAAGCCAAGGGGCCGTCGCGTGTCCTGATGGCCTTGGCGGGGCTGTTCGCCGGCCTGTTTGCCGGCATCGGCCTCGGCGCGCTGCGCGGCATCCTTGCCAGCCTGCGCGAGACGGCCAATGCACGCTCGCGTCGCGGGAGTGAAGACCGTCCTTCTGCGCTTGAGAGCAATTCCAATCGGGCCGTCCCACCGGCGCCGCCACCACTCGCCACGCCGCCGGCTTCGCCTGTCGCTCCGCCGCCACCTCCGGCTTTTACACCAGCACCGGCTCCGCCTTTCATGCCGCCTCCGGCTTCATCCTTCACGCCGTCTCCGGCAGCGTCCTTCACACCGCCGCCTGCTTCACCGCCGGTTCCACCACCGGTGTCGACGACTGCACCGGCTCCGGTCAAATCCGTCACGCCGCCGCCGGAACCGGCCAACGATGCCGGCCGTCCCGGGCTTTTCGGCTCGCTTGCCTCGGCGGTTCGCTATTTCGTGCGGCGCGAGCCGGCTGAAACGGTCGATATGGACTCTGTCCCGCCTGAAAGCGCCTGGCGGGCGCCCACCCTGGAAGAACGCTATCCCCGGGCTCAACCATCGGCGCGGGAGAATTTCCGACCGCCATACGAGCAGGGCTATTCCTATTCGTACCGGCCGGACCACGGCCGGACCGATCCCTACGACGATCATTATTCGGCATCGGCGGCATCCTATCATCCGCAGTCGCCGGCCGCCGGCGAGGCCGACCAGCCCCCCGCCGACCAGCCCCCTGCCGGCCAGCAAGGCGAGATCGACGAGATCCGCGCCAGCCTGCGCGAATTTCGCGAGGCAGTGCGCGAGCTGACCGAAAGCCGCACGCGCCGCCGCTATTTCTAAATATCCGTATTTCTGGATGGCTCGCGGTTCGATAAAAGCGGCCGGTTTCGGGTTTACGGCATCCGACGACGCTTTGACGGGATTGCCTTGTCGAATTTTCGTGAAAATGCCGCGCTGCATTCCGGCCGCAAGCGTCTCGCTTTGGCGGATCGACAATGCCGATCGGGGAAATGGGGCCGTGCATCGATGCGGCCTCGAAGCGAAGCTGAGGGTTAGTGATGGCCGAAGTGATTGATGGAAAGCGTGTCGCCGAGGACGTGGTTTCGAAGGTCAAAGCTCTGACCGCGGAGCTGTCGGCCAAAGGAGCCACCAAGCCCGGCCTTGCGGTGGTGATCGTCGGCGAGGATCCGGCAAGCCAGGTCTATGTCGCTTCGAAATCGCGCACCGCCAAGGATTGCGGCTTCCATTCGCTTCAGCATACGCTGCCGGCCGATACCACCGAGGAACAATTGCTGACGATCATCGGCGACCTCAACGCCGATCAGTCGATCCACGGTATCCTGGTGCAACTACCGCTTCCCGGCCATATCGACGCCGGCAAGGTGATCCAGACGATCGCGCCGGAAAAGGATGTCGACGGCTTCCACTTCATCAATGTCGGCAAGCTCGGCACCGGCGAGCTCGACACGGCCTTCGTGCCCTGCACGCCGGCAGGCTCCATGCTGTTGATCGAGCGGGTGCGCGGCAAGGATCTCTCCGGCCTCAACGCCGTCGTCGTCGGCCGCTCCAACATCGTCGGCAAGCCGATGGCCAACCTGCTGCTCGCCGCCAACTGCACGGTCACCATTGCCCACAGCCGCACCAGGGACCTGCCGGCGCTGGCTCGCACCGCTGATATCCTGGTCGCCGCGGTCGGCCGTCCGGAGATGGTCAAGGGCGATTGGGTCAAGCCCGGCGCGACCGTCATCGACGTCGGCATCAACCGCATCCCCGCGCCCGAAAAGGGCGAAGGCAAGAGCCGCCTGGTTGGCGACGTCGCCTATCCCGAAGCGGCCAAGCTCGCGGGCGCCATCACGCCGGTGCCGGGCGGCGTGGGACCGATGACCATTGCCATGCTGATGGCGAACACTGTAGCTTCCGCCTACCTCGCGGCCGGGTTGAAGCGGCCGTCCTTCTGATTTGAGAAAGCCTCGGCATTGCCGAACCTGACCGCTCCCCAGCATTTTGCAGCCAAGTGGAACCACTTGGCGCTGCACAAATGCGGCTGAAATAAAGGGACAGAGCGGGATGCCCCACTCGAACCAGTCGCATCCCGTTCTCGAGCGGCCGATGACGAGCGATCCCGTTCAGGGCGGCCGCCAGTTCGGCTTCCTCTTGGTCGACAAATTCTCGATGTTCTCGCTGGCGGCCGCCATCGACTGCTTCCGCTCGGCGAACCGACTGCTCGGCCGCGATTTCTATGGCTGGACGACGATCTCGGCCGACGGCGACGCGGTCATGGCCTCGAACGGCCTGCCGTTGAAGATCGACTATTCGGTCGCCGACATGCCGCCGGTCGACATCCTGTTCGTTTCGGTCGGCCTCTCCATCGAATTTCCCGGCAAGAGCAAGGTTCTGGCGGCGCTGCGCAGCTGGGGCCGGCGCGGCAATGCGCTCGGCGCCCTGTCGGTCGGCTCTTATCTCCTGGCCGAAGCCGGGCAGCTCGACGGCTATCGCTGCACCATCCATTGGGAGAACCGCGCCGGCTTCATGGAGCGTTTCCCCGACATCAACTGCACCGGCAACGTCTTCGAGATCGACCGCAAGCGTTACACCTGTGCCGGCGGCACCACCTCGATCGACCTGATGCTGGAGATCGTGCGCGGTGATTTCGGCTCCAACCTCGCCAACGGCGTCGCCAACCAGTTCCAGCACGAGCGCATACGCTCGGCCGGCGACCGCCAGCGCGTCGGCCCCGAGCGGGACCTCACCGGCAAGTCGGAAAAGCTGAGGCGCATCGTCGAGTTGATGGCCGATCATCTCGACGAACCGCTGTCGGCGGTGCAGCTCGCCAAATCGGCGGGGCTGTCGGTGCGCCAGGTCGAGCGCCTGTTCCTGCGCCATTTGAGCGTCACCCCCGGCCGCTACTATATGCGGCTGCGGCTCGAACGCGCGCGCGAATTGCTGCGCCAGACCAACATGCCGATCCTCGACGTGGCGATCGCCACCGGCTTCACCTCGCATTCCTATTTCGCGCAGAGCTACCGGCTGCAGTTCGGCCGTCCGCCATCGGAAGAGCGGCGCACCACTTATTGAGTGACTCGCCGGCCTTCGGACTTGTCTCCGAATGCCGCCTCAAATAGCTTTCGCAACGCGGACGAGGGTTGCTCTCAGGAGATTTCCATGGCGGGACTGATACGGAGCGTCGCTGCGGCGCTCCTGCTTTTGTCGATGACCAGTTTCGGCTTTGCCGCCAACAAGGTCATCATCATCCTCGATGCATCAGGCTCGATGTGGGCCCAGATCGGCGGCAAGCCGAAGCTGGAGATCGCGCGTGAATCGCTGCGCACGGTGCTGCAGTCGGTTCCCGCCGACGACGAGATCGGCTTCATGGCCTATGGCCATCGCACCAAAGGTAGTTGCGACGACATCGAGCTGATCGTGCCGCCGCAGGCCGGTTCAGCCAGCGCCATCTCGTCAGCAGCCGACAGCATGAAATTCCTCGGCAAGACGCCGCTCACCGCCGCCGTCAAGCAGGCGGCGGAAGCGCTCAAATACACCGAGGACAAGGCCACCGTCGTGCTGATCACCGACGGGCTCGAGACCTGCGGCGGCGATCCTTGCGCACTCGGCAAGGAGCTGAAGGAAAGCGGCGTCGACTTCACCGCCGATGTCGTCGGCTTCGGCCTGACCGCCGACGAAGGCAAGCAGATAGCCTGCCTCGCCGAAAACACCGGCGGCAAATACATCCAGGCCTCCGACGAGAAGGCGCTGCAGGAAGCCCTGGTCGAGACCGTCGCGGCTTCCGCGCCGGCCCCTGCGCCAGCTCCCGAACCGGCGCCGGCACCCGAGCCCTCCAAGCCTGAATTCAACTTCACGCCGAGCGTGGTCATGGCCGAGGGCGGCGATCCGATTACCGACGGCAATGCCTGGGAGATCTACAAGGCGAAGTCCGACGGCACGCGCGGCGACCAAGTCATGACCGAATATGGCGTGCTCAAGACCAATCTCGAGCCGGGCGACTACCTCGTCGTCGGTCGCGACGACGAGGCAAGGAGCGAGCAGAAGATCAAGATAGAGGCTGGCAAGACCTACAGCCCGTTGTTCACGCTGAACGCCGGCACTTTGGTCATCCATCCGCATGCCAGTCAAGGCTCGGAGATCAGCGGCGAGGCGCGTGTCGACTTCGCCTATCCTGGCGGCAGCACCACGCACTATGGCGACGCCAAGGCGACCGTCCCCGCCGGCGAGCAGAAGGTGACGGTGCAGATCGGCGCCGGCACTGCGACCGAGACCGTCCAGCTTGCAGCCGGGCAGACCGTCGAGAAGGACATCGTCGTCGGCGTCGGTCATGCCGTGCTCAACGCCTACTACACCGCCGGCGGCGACAAGGCCGACAACTCCGGCATCGGCTTCGAGATCGTCAAGGCGAAGAAGAAGATCGACGGCTCGCGTGAAAGCGTGGAGCACTCCTACGGGCCTGACAGCAAGTTCTGGCTGCCGCCGGATGATTATGTCGCGCTCACCACGCTCGACCTTGCCGTCGTCGAACAGCCCTTCAGCATCAAGGCCGGCGACAATCAGGACGTGAAGGTGGCTCTCGGCGCCGGCGTGCTGGCGATGTCGGCGCCCGGCGCCTATTCGATCGAGGTGCTCTCGTCAAAGAAGGATATCGAGGGCAAGCGCAAGTCGCTCGGCCTGACCTATGGTGATAACTGGCAACAGACGATTCCCGCCGGCGACTATGTCGTCGTGCGCCACATGTCCGCTGAAGGCCAGGAGAAGGAAATGCCGGTGACGATCAAGGCCGGCGAGCGGACCGAGATCACCGTTCAGTAGGCGTGGTTAGCGAACGAACGAAAAAGGGCGGCTCCGAGCCGCCCTTTTTCGTAAGGCACATTGGGGAAGACGTCAGGCGTTGCCAAACGCGGCGGCTCCATGATCGGCCCGCCCGACCAACTGCCGGAAGCCCGCGAACAGCTCTCGGCCGAAGCCGAACTCGTTGCCGATGAGGTCGGCGTCGGCCGTGCGGCGCAGCGCGAATTCCGTCCCCGGCACCAGCACTTCCAGCGTGCCGGCATCGGCGTCTAGCCGGATGACATCGCCGTCATGGATCCTGGCGATCGGTCCGTCCTCGACCGCTTCCGGCGTCACATGGATCGCTGCCGGCACCTTGCCGGAGGCGCCCGACATGCGCCCGTCGGTCACCAGCGCGACACGCTGGCCGCGATCCTGCAGGATGCCGAGCACGGTGGTCAGCTTGTGCAGTTCCGGCATGCCATTGGCCTTCGGCCCCTGGAAGCGGATCACAGCGACGAAGTCGCCGGTAAGCTGGCCGGCCTTGAAGGCGTCGTTGAGGCCCTGCTGGCTGTCGAACACCTTGGCCGGCGCCTCGATGACGCGACGTTCGGGCTTGACCGCAGAGGTCTTGATCACGGCATGGCCGAGATTGCCGGCCAGCACTTTCAAGCCACCCGTCGGCTGGAACGCTTTCTTGACCGGCGCCAGCACCTTCTCGTCGCCGCTGTTGAGCGGCGCCGCTTCGCGCACGACGCTGCCGTCATCGCCAAGCCTCGCCTCGACCGCGTAGGGCCGCAGGCCTTCGCCCCACACCGTCTGCACATCCTCGTGCAACAGGCCTTCGTCGAGCAATTCGCGGATCAGGAAGCCGAGCCCGCCTGCCGCGTGGAAGTGGTTCACGTCGGCAAGCCCGTTCGGGTAGACGCGCGCGAGCAGCGGCACGGCCTCCGACAGGTCGGAAATGTCCTGCCAGGTCAGCGCGATGCCGGCGGCGGCGGCCATCGCGATGAGGTGGATCGTATGGTTGGTCGAGCCGCCGGTGGCATGCAGGCCGACCACGCCGTTGACGATCGAGCGCTCGTCAATCATGCGCCCGACCGGAGTATAGGCATTGCCGAGCGCGGTGATCGCCAGCGCGCGCTTTGCCGCTTCCCTGGTCAGCGCGTCGCGCAGCGGCGTGCCCGGATTGACGAAGGAGGCGCCGGGCGTGTGCAGGCCCATGATCTCCATCAGCATCTGGTTCGAATTGGCGGTGCCGTAGAAGGTGCAGGTGCCCGGCCCGTGATAGGACTTGGACTCCGCCTCAAGCAGTTCGGCGCGGCCGACCTTGCCTTCGGCATAAAGCTGGCGGATCCTGGCCTTCTCGTCATTCGCGAGACCGGTCGTCATCGGCCCGGCCGGGATGAAGACGGCAGGCAGATGCCCGAAGGTGAGCGCTGCGATCACCAGCCCGGGCACGATCTTGTCGCAGACGCCGAGGAAGACGGCGGCGTCGAACATGTTGTGCGACAGGCCGATCGCCGCCGCCATCGCGATCACGTCGCGTGAGAACAGCGACAGCTCCATGCCGGGTTGGCCTTGGGTGACGCCGTCGCACATCGCCGGCACGCCGCCGGCGACCTGGGCGATACCGCCTGCCTCGCGCGCGGCTTCCTTGATCAGTGCCGGGAACGTCTCGAAGGGCTGATGCGCCGACAGCATGTCATTGTAGGAGGTGATGATGCCGAGGTTCGGCACGCGGTCGCCCCCGAGCGCGATCTTTTCGGACGGGCTGCACACGGCAAAGCCGTGGGCGAGATTGCCGCAGCCCAGCACCGCGCGGTTGGCGGTGCGGCTGGAAGCCTCCGCGATACGGCCGAGATAGGCTTCGCGGCCGGCCTTCGAACGTTGGCGGATGCGTTCCGTGATGGTTTCGATGTCGCGTCTGGCTGTCATGGTCCGTCCTTTCGAGCCCGGCAACGTCCTCCCTCTGCCGCCGGGCTGTCCTCATCTGAAATCAGGTTGCCCAGAACACCTCTATCGGTCTAGGCGCCGCCTCGATCACTCTGCGGATGGGCTTCTTCGCGCCAGGACCCATCGCGCCGTTGAACGCGGCGCGCTTGTCCTCGCCTTCGATGTGGAGCGCGACGAAGCCGGCGGCGAGGATGCGCGCCATCGACAGCGTGAGCCGCGGCTCGCCCCCGCTTGCCGCATGCACCGGCAGCACGATCCGCCGCGAGGCCGGGTCGAGCAATTCCTCGAGATTGCCGGCATCCGGGAAGAACGACGCCGTATGGCCGTCGCCGCCCATGCCGAGGACCACCACGTCGAGCGGCCAGGGCAGCGCCCGCAGCGCTTCGCTGTCCATCGCCGCTGCATCCTCGATGCTCGCCGCCTCGTGGTAGAGCGGTACGAAGCGCGCCGCGGCGGCCTTGTTCTGGAGCAGGTTCGCCGCCACCAGCCCGGCATTCGAACGCGGCGAGGACGGCGGCACGAAGCGCTCGTCGACCAGCGTCACGGTGACTTTGTCCCAGGTGATGGGCGCGGTCGACAGCACGGCGAACAATTTCGCCGGAGTGGTGCCGCCGGACACTGCGAGCAGCGCTGTGCCGCGTTCCGCGATGGCGCTGGTCAACCGGTCTGAGATCTCACCGGCAAGCGCCGTCGCCAGGTGCTGACGGTCGGCAAAGCCGTTCCAGCCGTAGCGGGCTTCGCTCAGTTGCTCTCGTGCCATGTCCGTCCGTCACGTTCGATGAGCGCGATCGAGGCCGATGGCCCCCAGGTTCCGGCGGTATAGCCTTGAGCTTCCTGCCGGGCGCTTTCCCAGGCGTTCTGGATCGGGTCGATCCATTTCCATGCCGCCTCGACTTCGTCGCGGCGCATGAACAGCGTCTGGTTGCCGCGCACCACATCCATGATCAGCCGCTCATAAGCGTCCGGCGCACGGCCTTGGAACGACTGCGCGAAGCTCATGTCGAGCGAGATCTGCCGCAGCCGCATGCCGCCCGGTCCCGGGTCCTTGATCATGATGAACTGCTTCACCCCCTCATCCGGCTGCAGGCGGATGACCAGCTGGTTGGGGAAGATCGGCCCGGCGCTGTCGCCGAAGATGGAATAGGGGATCGGCTTGAACTCGATGACGATTTCCGAGACGCGGGTGGCGAGCCGTTTGCCGGTCCTCAGATAGAAGGGAACGCCGGCCCAGCGCCAGTTGCCGATCTCGGCCTTCACGGCAACGAAGGTCTCGGTATTGCTGTCCTTGCCGAGCTCCTCGACATAGCCCTTGACCGGCCCGCCGGCCGAAGCGCCGGCGCGATACTGACCGCGCACCGTGTGCTTCGGCGCCTCGTTGCCGTTGATGCGCTTCAGTGCCCTCAGCACCTTCAGTTTCTCGTCGCGCACCGCATCGGCGTCCATCGACGACGGCGTTTCCATGGCCACCAGGCAGAGCAGCTGCAGGATGTGGTTCTGCACCATGTCGCGCAACGCGCCCGCCTTGTCGTAGTAGGTGACGCGATCCTCAAGACCAACGGTCTCGGCGACCGTGATCTGAACATGGTCGATCTGGGCGGAGTTCCACAACGGCTCGTAGAGCGCATTGGCAAAGCGCAGCGCCATCAGGTTTTGCACCGTTTCCTTGCCGAGATAGTGGTCGATGCGGAAGATCTGGCTTTCGTGGAAATCGTCACCGACAGCGTCATTGAGCGCCCGCGCCGAGGTGAGGTCGCGGCCGATCGGCTTTTCCAGCACGATGCGCGAGTTCGGCGTGATCAGCTTGTGCTCCTTGAGCTGGTGCGAAATGTCGCCGAACAGCGCCGGCGCCACCGCAAGGTAGAAGGCGCGGATGCGGTCGCTGTCGCCGATTGCTTTCTTCAGCTTGTCGAAGCCGGCGCCAGTGGTTGCGTCCGCCGACACGTAGGAGAGCCTTGCCAGGAATATCTCCAACTCCTTCGGATCGATATCGGCAGGCTTCACATGATCTGATATCGCCTTCTTGGCGAAGCCCTGGAATTCGGCATCGGTCATTTTGGCGCGCGAGGTGCCGATGATGCGCGTCGGCTCGGAGAACTGGTGGCCGCACTGGCGATAGTAGAGCGACGGCAGGAGTTTGCGTTCCGACAGGTCGCCGGTGCCGCCGAAGATGATGAAATCGAAAGGATCGACAGGGATGATCTGGCTGGTCATGGTCAGTCCGATTTGATGCCGATGCCGGCAGCATGGTTGCTATATTCTAATCGATTTAAATTTTCCAGTGCCATGGTGTCACAGGTAGGACCAATCGCTTGCTGTTGCATCCGTCCACCTGTTTGCCGACACTTGCGCCGCCGACAAGCCTGTCGATAAAGCCATGGCTTCCGGCAACGTTCGCGGCCGCACAATAGAACGCGAATGTGACGAAAGCTAAGGGAGATAGTTGCGGAAATCCAATGAGCGGGAAAACCATGCGTCTGGAAAACAAGGTAGCCATCATCACGGGCGCTGCGTCGGGCTTCGGGGAGGGCATGGCGAAGCGCTTTGCCGAAGAGGGCGCGCGCGTGGTCGTCGCCGACCTCAACGCCAGGGGCGCCGAGCGGGTGGCCGAAGAGATCGGCGAGAGCGCCATCTGGACCCAGACCGACGTTTCCCTGCGCTCCGAATTCGACGAGATGGTCTATGCCGCCCGGAGCGCCTTCGGTCGCATCGACATCATGGTCAACAATGCGGGCTTCACCCATCGCAACGGCGATATGCTCGGCGTCGATGAGGAAACCTTCGATCTGATCACCGCCGTCAACATGAAGGCGATCTACCACGCGGCGCTTGCCGTCGTGCCGATCATGGACCGCCAGGGCGGCGGCGTCATCCTGACCACGGCCTCCACGGCCGGGCTTCGGCCGCGGCCGGGTCTGACCTGGTACAACGCCTCCAAGGGCTGGGCGATCACCGCCACCAAGTCGATGGCCGTCGAGCTGGCGCCGAAGAACATCCGCGTCAACTGCCTCTGCCCGGTCGCCGGCGAGACCGGCATGCTGGAGAAGTTCATGGGCGCCGACACGCCTGAGATCCGCGAAAAGTTCCGCGCCTCGATCCCGCTCGGACGGCTCTCGACACCGCTCGACATCGCCAACGCGGCGCTGTGGCTGGCCTCGGATGAAGCCGCCTTCATCACCGGCGTGGCGCTGGAGGTCGATGGCGGGCGTTGTATCTGAGCCGCTCCAGGAAGCACATCGCGGGTTTCCGCTCCTGGTTGCGGTGAACGAATGGATTGGCGCCGGCCGAGCTCCGGTTTGACTTGATGTTCCGCCGAAGGAATAACGGATCGGGGTAGGGGAACTGGCGGGTGGTTAAGGTCAGGCTGCGCGAAATTGGCAACGACCTCGGCTGGCGATTGCGTCGCTATCGGGCAGAGCGTGCGCGTGCGCGAAGCAAGGCGACCTTCATCGGCATAACCGGCAGCTCCGGCAAATCAACGGCAACGAGCTTGCTTGGTCATATCCTGGCCAGTCACGGCACGGTCCATACCCAAGTTCTAGCCAACACGCTCAAGGCACTTGTCCGCACGCTCTACAAGCGGATGAAACGTGCGGGCAAGGTCGACTATGTCGTCTTCGAAGCCGGCGCGTTTGAGCCCGGCTCTATCCGGTCGATGGCGGAGATGCTGAAACCGGACGTAGCGGTCGTAACGATGGTCAGGCTGGAGCACGTCACTCAATTCCGGACCCTGGATGCTGTCGCCCAGGAAAAGAGAGCGCTGGTTGAGGCGTTGTCGCCGGGCGGACTCGCGATCTTGAACGCCGACGACCCGCATGTGCTTGATATGGCTTCGGGCGCAAGGTGCCGCGTGGCGACTTTCGGTCAGTCGGAAGCCGCGGACTATCGTGTAACAGACATCCATGCCGCCTATCCGGACCTGCTCAGATTTTCACTTCGCTGGCACGGCGGCGACATAGGCATGCAGACACGATTTCCTGGCGAGCACTTCTGGCTGCCGGCGGCGGCCGCCGCCGTCACGGCGCTGGAACTTGGCGTCCCACCGGAGAAAATCGCCGCAAGGACAGCATCCTTCGAACCCCTGGCCAACCGCTGCGCGGTGCTGGTGACCGATCGGGGTCCACAATTCATAGTCGATGCCGCCAAAGCGCCCTGGCATTCGCTGAATATTGCGTTCGAGATGATGGCCAAAGCCAAGGCCGTTCGCAAACGGATCGTCGTCGGACAGATTTCCGACTACACCGGTTCGTCGAGAAAGTATGGCGCTGCTTACGGTATCGCGCGCGACGTCGCCGACGAGGTCATCTATACCGGCGACAATGCCCACCGCTCACGCGCCAGCCAGGCGGATCGGGACAGTGGCCGTTTCATCGAGCTTCGCACCCCGAAGGAAGTCTCCGATCATATCAAGCAGACGGCTGTCCCCGGAGAACTGATCCTGCTGAAGAGCTCCGGCAATCTTCATCTGGAGAGGGTCGCGCTTGCCTGGACGCACGATGTCAGATGCTGGATACCAGCGTGCGGCAAGAAGGAAGGGTGTTCCACATGCGGCCTCTACGAAGTGCCGTTCGAGGAACACAAGTCCTTCCTGGCAAATCGCCGGCTTGCACGCAGAAGACGCCGTTTCGGATGGCTGCTTGGCCTCACGCGCCGGTCTTGACGTAGCTTTTGTAGACCCAGCCGTGCTTGCCGTTATAGACGATCTCGCACCATTTCTTACAATTCATCACCTGCACCGCTGCCTTGGCCGGCACCGTGGTGATTGCGGCGGCACCTTTCTTCGGGCCGGAGCGCATGGTCACGGCCCTCAAAACGCGCCCGTTTGCGGCCGCGCTGGCTTTTTGAGCTTTCGGCTCAGGCTGCGCCGAGCTGTCCGTCGCTGCCGGCTGCGTATCTGGAACCTGCGGCTTGGCTTCGGGAATGGCGGCGGTTTGGGCGCCATCCATCGTGTCGCCCGGCTTCTTCGCTGCCGCTGCTGTCTCGCTGGCGGAACCGGTGACCTGCGACAGCGCGTGCGCGGCGTCGTTCTCGGCATCGGCCTCGGCAAAGGCGGTATCGGTCGATTGCGCGGGGGCCGCGCCGGCGGCCTGCTTGGATGGAGCTGGCTGGTTCTCGGCAGGGGCAGGTGGCGTCTTGGCGTCGGGAGCCGTCCAGCGGGGGTTGTTTGATGCCAGGGCCGGAATATTGGCTTCGCGGGCCGCCGTCGTGGGCGTTACCGCGTCTCCCTTGCGCGCGGCCTGCGGCGCCGTCGCCACGGTCACCGCCGCTGCCGCCGGAGCGACTTTCGTGGTCTTCACCGGAATCGCCGGAACGGTCTGCTCGGCACTCGCCGCGGCCACTTGCCGGTCGCTGCCCGGAAAGCATAGCCATAGCGCCACCGCGGCCACGCCGATCAGCGCGGCGGTGCCGACCGCTGCAATGACCAGATGCGCGTTCGACTGTACCTTCTGCCAGAAGGATGGCCGTACGTTATAGCCGAACTGCATTGTGAAGCGCTGCCGTTCCGGCGCGCCGAAACTGAAGGGCTCGTTCACTCAAACCACCTCCAACAAGCGGGCCGACGTTCTTTCGATCATTGCCGTAAGGATCGGCTTCGATCGGCATCGGTCCCTAAATCACTGCGGACAAAGCCCGCGAAATCCCCGGATTTTCGCCCATGATCGCACCTTTTACTGCTGATTATGGCATGAGTGAGCCAAATTGCGAAATTCCGCGCGCTTGTTAACGCTTTCACAATCTGCCGCGTGGAAGCCGCCGGCGTCGAATCGGCGGCTTCGGCTGGGCAGCCAGCTTCAGATCCTGTCACGCAACGCGAACCAGTTCAGCGCCAGGAACAAGAGCGGCGCGCGCAAACGCCGGCCGCCTGGGAAGGCGGGGATTTTCAGATCCTCGATCAGTTTCAAGCGGTCGCGATTGCCGGCAACGGTCTCGGCATAGAGCTTGCCGAAGAAGTTCGACAGCATGACGCCGTGGCCGGAATAACCGCCCATCGAAATCACTTTCGGCATCACTTCGCGCACGAACGGCTTTCGCGGCACCGTGATGCCGACATAGCCGCCCCAACCATGCGTGATCTCGACATCCTTAAGGTCGGGGTAGAGTTCGGCGATCTGCCTTCGGATGTGAATATGGATGTCCTTCGGATCGTTGACGGCATAGATCTCGCGGCCGCCGAACAACAGTCGGCCGTCCTTCGACTTGCGGAAATAGCGCACCACGAAGCGGGAATCGTCGACCGACTCGCCGCCCGGCAGCACCTTGGAAGTGGCGCCGAGCGGCACCGTCGCGCCGATGAAAGAGCCGATGGGCATGATGTGCGCCGCACTCACCGGCTCCAGATTGCCGCCATAGGCATTGACCCCGACCAGGCATTTGTCGGCTGTGATCGTGCCCCTGGGCGTCGTGACCGTCACCTTGCCGCCATTGGAAACGATGCCGGTGGACGGCGTCTGCTCGAACAGATGCGCGCCGGCGGCGGCCGCCACTTTCGCCGTGCCGATCACTAGTTTCAGCGGGTGGATGTGCCCCGTGCCGGTGTCGCGCGTGCCGCCGAAATAACGTGTCGAGCCCAGCCTTTCCGCGGTTTCCGCCGCGTCCATGAAGCTTATATGCGGGTAGTCGAAGCGGCTCGCCATGATCTCGGCGTGGCGCCTGTAGTCGTCGACATAACGCCGCTTGTGCGCCACCGAAAGCTGACCCGGCATATAGTCGATGTCGATCGCGTTGGCGGCGGCGAAGTCCAGCAGATGCGCCTTGGCTTCTTCGGCCAGGTCGAACAGCGCCTTGGCGCGGGAAAGGCCGTATTCGGCTTCCAATTCCTCCGCCCAGGCGCGCTGGCCGGTGCCGAGCTGCCCGCCATTGCGCCCCGACGCGCCATCGCCGAAGCGATAGGAATCGATCAGCACGACATCCGCGCCGGCCTTCGCCAAATGCGCGGCTGCCGACAAGCCAGTGAAGCCGCCGCCGATGATGACGACGTCGCAAATACGGTCGCCGTCGAGAACCGGATATTCAGGCCGGGATCCGACCGTGTCCTCATACCAGGAACGACCGGGGGAGATGGGGGATTGGTAGGACATGGTGCTCGGGAGTAGGGGGAG